>FIZI01000027.1 GCA_900016865.1 uncultured Clostridia bacterium
GGTCATCCATTCGGCCATAGAAGGGCCGAGCCGCTTGCGGGGATGATAATAGCAGTTCTTGCCGCTGTCCTTGGGTTTACAGTCATAAGGGATTCGCTCCCGGGAGTGTTAGGCGGCACCACCACTGTGTACGACCCTAGTGCGCTTGTGATCGTGCTCTTGGGCGCACTTGCAAAGACGATAATGTGGTTTCTCTATAGGCACGTCGGGCTTAGGACAAGGAGTGTAGCACTCCAGGCTGCAGCCATTGATTCACGCAATGATATCCTTGCATCATCGGTAGTCCTGGTTGGGTACGGAGTAGGCGGCAGATGGGATGCTGTTGCAGGTCTATTGGTCGGGATTTGGATACTCGTGTCCGGCGTCCAAATGGGACTCGAAAACTCCGGGTACCTGCTGGGTGCGTCGCCCTCAAAGGAGTTCTTGGAACGGGTTAGAAGCGTATCAAGATCTGTGCCGGGTGTAAGGGGAGTAAACGATGTGCGTGCACACTTCTTAGGCGATTTAGTGCAGGTGGAGGTGCACATCGAAGTTCCAGGCGACATGGACGTCAAGACCGCACATGACATAGGAATGGCAGTGCAGGAGAGGCTTCTTGAGCTTGACGACATCGGAAGTGTGTTTGTACACATCGACGTCGAGGGTGACCCGGTCCGTTTGCCCTTCTCGCTAGGTTGATTTCAGTTATTAGATCGCCTGTGCGCTCGATTTAGCCTTGCAGTCATACGCCCCAGTTCTTTCTAATATCAGACCGATCACGCCAGATCTTTTTGCTGTCTATCAACCTTTTGATCACCCGGATCTGTTTGCGGTGTGTTTGGTAGTAGGGCGTGCGTTCGATGTCGGCCCACAGCTTGTCGATGTGAGGCCTGAAACGGTCCTTCCGCGCTTTGTAGAAGTCTGATACTGCGTCTGTCGTTCCCAGCAAGTTCATTGTCAGATTCTTGTGTTCAATAACGACAAGTTTTGCCAGGTGAAGGACCCCCTCAGCAACGCGCCTTGAGACGAGCCAGCTGGCCGGAACTCTGTATTCGAAGCCTCCGTGCGGTTTCGTCCTGACATCTCCAATAAACCCGTATTTGGGACGACGGGTTGACGCCCTCACTGGGTGTTCGATTAGCATGCACGGAATTGCGAGGTAGTTGTCCAGAGTGCGTATGAGATCAGTAGTCAAGGGTACGCCCGTGAAGTGAATGTGCCCGCCGGTAGTGTATCCCTTGTAGGGCGAACTCCCCGCAAGCCAGATGCTGTTGACATTGTGCGTCTTCTGAGCCGCTGCAGCAAGGGCTTCCTTTATCTCCCGCACCAGCTGAGCAGGAGAGGTGTTCGGCCTTGGCCTTATTTCTGCTATCGGGTAGTTCCGCCGATCTCGAAAATAGCTCTGGCTATCATACCCGATTAGCCCTTCCTTGGGGAAGAAGTCGGACGCGAAGATGACCCGCTTGGTCGCAGGCGAGATCATCATGAACTCCGGATCAGCTCCTAGAACGACGTCGTCTGGATCCACCGAGTGGCTCTGGCGTCTACGTTCCAAAGCCTTAACAAAGGCATCCATGTATAGGACCGCAAGTTTCTTGGTTATCCGAGGCGCGGCAGAGACCGTCAGGACTTTCAGTGTTTTCTTACGCTCTTGGTACAGATCTACTCTTCCGAAGTGGAGCCCAAGGCTATACAGCACCCTCCTTGCTAACCTTATTGCTCTATCTACTTTGGGTGATGTGAGGTTCGATACAGTCTTGAACTTGCCCCCTTCCTGCGAGGTCACCGCAATCGGTTCCATGTCAACAATGTGTATTCTGTAGCTCACAGTGGGAGGGGCAGAGTCTGCAGAGGCGGAACGAGATCGAAACGGGATCTTGTTCACACTCAGGCACTTGGCCGCTTCTGTACGCGAGTACAAGCGCTTGAGTGCTGAAGCTGTATTCAGCTCGAACCCAGAACCCTCGGGGCCTTCGCTATTGCCCCACCTGATGATACAGTCCCACTGGCGTGTTATGTATGTGGTTGAGAATACAACTGATTCGTGTGCAGCTTTCTTGAGATGCTCAACACTGGGTTGGTCGTTGTGGAGCAATAGGATTGCCATACTCCTGGTGCACCTTCTTAAGCTATCGACAGTTACGCTCTACACTAGCCTATGTAGGCACCCACAGAGTGGCGATAAGACGGTCTCATGCATGGGTCAAGAGCAGGCGGCCGGTGCGATGTACACCGGCCGCCAAAGCTGCCTGCCGTGCTGAACCCCAGGGCAAAACCCCTAACAGCTATTTAGCCTGCATTCCAAGCGTAGTTAGCACATGAGAAACCGCACTGAGGTTCAGAGCAACTCTGTCTTCGAGTGAATCGTTCGTTGATGTCGAGAAGAATATTGAGTTAACTCCCAAGAAGTCCGCACTGGAGCGTACCAGGCCGCCGGTAACAGGTCCGTAGAGAGGCACGAACCTTTTGGCTGACGGAACCTCTGAGTTCAGCTTGGCCACCAGCGAGTCGACCATGCCTTGGGTCGTCTCGTTGTGGACAGTAATCAGCGTATTGCCAAGCGCTCCAGACGTCGTTGCTCTGTAGCCTGCAGCCTCCTGCAGGTCGAGAAGCCAGTCCACTTCGTACTCCTGCAGCGCGTCCCAAATCGCAGCGGCTAGCTCGTTCTTTGGAGTGTCCGTGCTGCTGGTCGGGAACTGCCTGTTCAGATCGCCTGAGTCGCTCAGGTACGCGACACCTTGTTCGACAGCCTGTGCGTTGGCTCGAGGCAGGACCAACAAAGTCCCGGCGTCAATCGAGAACTCCTTGACCATATCCGCAGCCTTTGGTCCGGAGGCGTCGTTGCCTCTGACACCTCCTACCACCATCACAGTGGGTCCCGGGTTCGCGCTGCGAATGACTGTCATCGGCGTTGCGAACTCCGTGCCTTCAGCAAGTATGACCTCCTGAGTTAGGGTACCCCGCATGCCGAGGTGTGCGAGGAGGTACTCCACACAGAGCCTGGCGTACTGCTTCCTAGTTTCCAAAGAGTCTTCAGTGGACGTCGAAACATAGAAGCTCTTTGTCCCCAGCGTATCCGCAGTTGACCTGACAAGGCCTGTCTTGACCGGAGATACCAGAGGAATGAACTTCTCCGCCTCGCTGTCAACGTGGTTGTTTAGCAGTTCACACAGCAGCGCTGATATGCGATCGGCTCCTGCTGGATGGGAGATAATGCTGTTTCCTTCAGCCGGCCTGCCTGCTGCCCTGAAGCCGGCCTCCTCGTGGAGGTCAACAACATACTCGATGTTGAGGTCGTCTATGGCATCGTATATTGCCTGTGCGAGCTCGCTCTTAGCTGCCTCGCCAACCACGGTTGGGAATTGCCTGTTGAGATCGCCCGACTCAACATATTTCTTCCCGGCCTCAACGGCTTGCTTGTTTGCTTCAGGCAGCACGTAGAGCGTGCCCTTTTCGATTTCCCAATCAAGCAGCTCCTTGGCTACCTCGACACCCGATGGCTCGCCGCCGCGGAGCCCGCCCACGACCAACACTGCCGGCCCAGGCTCGCTGCCCTTTATGCGGTACATCGTCGTCTCGTAGGGGGTGCCTTCGGCCAATACGCGCGGCCACGGCCCTCTGTATTGGTCCTCGTTCCATACCGGGATGGAGTCAGACGGAGTCATACCGAGCTCATCCAGGATAATGCCCATCATCCTTAGTTGAAGCTGGACACGGGTGTTCAAGGTCTGTTTCTGCGAAGTCTCCAGCTCCATTGCATGTGCACCTAGAAGATCGGCTGCTGATCTCGTCAATCCACCTTTGACAGGGTAACGAAGCAGAGTGAACTTTCTGATGCTTTCAGTAATCTCCGAATTCAAAGTGTTCACGACCTTGCTGGCAACTGCTGCACCCTCTGTGGTCGGGTGGTAGATGACCGTCTGGCCAACTGACCCGGTGCCGGCCTTGTAGTAGTCTACACCCTCGTGCATGTCTATGACCCAGTCTGGAGAGTAGGTCAACACTAGGTCCCAGATAGCTGCAGCAAGGGCGCTGTCAGCCGTCTCACCTTTAGTCTGAGGGAACGACCTGTTGAGGTCGGGGTCTCCTACGGCGTACCTTCTGCCTTGCTGAATCGCAGGGACGTTCGCCCGTGGCAGGACGATAAGAGTTCCGCTGCTAACCTTGTAGCTGGCTACTTGCTCTGCAGCAAGGTATCCGGCTGTCTCATTTCCATGGACTCCACCGGTGACAAACACAGTCGGTCCGGGCTTGTTGCTCTTGATGACATAGTAAGTGGTTTCGTACTTGGTACCCTCCATCAATTGCCCGGTCCTGATTGTCACATAGGTTTCCGGAGGCTCCTGACCGGGGTCCTCGGGGTCTTCGCCTGGCTCCTGGCCGGGGTCCTCAGGGTCTTCGCCTGGCTCCTCACCGGGGTCCTCGGGGTCTTCGCCTGGGTCCTCACCGGGGTCTTCAGGGTCTTCGCCTGGGTCCTCACCGGGGTCTTCAGGGTCTTCGCCTGGCTCCTCACCGGGGTCCTCAGGGTCTTCGCCTGGGTCTTCACCGGGATCCTGAGGGTCCTCGCCCGGATCTTCGCCAGGATCACTAGGCTCTGAAATTGGCTCCAAGTCGTCCGAACTGACCTCGTAGACTTTGCCGAAGAAGTTGACTGTTACCTCCCATCCGTTCTCGTCATATTGGAAATTGGTGGTGACACCCGTGCGGTCTGTGGGTGCCTGTCCCTGGCTGACTGCTGTGAGGATCAGCACCAGGGCAAACAGTACGGCAAGCGCTCCCAGCCGTCTTTGAATTCTGGTGCGATTCATACTGCGACTGCTCCTTTCGATATGGCTGTGTGCTTGGTATTGATGATTTGAACGGCCTTCCACACAGTGTCAAAGCACCGTTGACCTGCGGAGATGTAGAGGCCGTGTGTTCACGAGATCGACTTCGCTGAGCAGTCCGGCCATCCTCTGCGTAATTCTAGGTGTCCGGGGAACGAGTTGCTTTGCCTGCTACTGACCGGTTTAGACTCCAATAGCTCGATGCAATTCCTCTTTCACACATTGGTCCGATATCCCATATAGTGAAGTAGCATTGATCCTAGGAGATCGCGTAACTCGGAAGCGAAGGGGTGTGGCGCGCAGTGGCCCAGTGCTACGAATTCAGAGAGATCTTCGTCAAGACGGTCTGCGGCGAAGGCGACGAGAACGTTACTGAAAGCAGGTCGTTCCACCCGAATCATAGACCGACCAAAATCCTTGGGACGGAGATCACGGGCAATGAGTTCAAGGCGGAATATGTAGACAACAATGTCGTTGTCAAGGGAACTTACGAAATGAACATCTGGTACGCGTACAACGAAGGCAGAGATACGGCGCTCTTGGCAGTCCCTGTGGAGTATGAAGACGAGGTTCCGCTAAGGCGTAATGAGGCGACACCGGACAGCGTGTGCGAAGTGAGGGTCTGGAATACCTATGGGCCAAAGGTCATTGATACGGAGATCCGTGGTGCAGACGTAGTGATTACGTGTTCAAGGACGTGGCACGCAGAAATCATCGGGGAGGCTGCTCTGTGTGTCAAGGTCTATCCGGGTCAGTGTAGGGTGGATGACCAGTGCGACAAGGAAGACTTGGTAGATGACAGCAGCGAAGAGGATTACGAAGACGATGAAATCGAGGTAGCCGATGAACAGGTCGGCAGAACGAGCTCCAGCTAATGGCTATGTTGTCCAAGCCGGGCTGCGGTGGATAGCTCTGCCTCAGGAAGTATGGCTTTGTCCGGCTACGCCATCTGTGGAGAGGCACCTCCACCCGATTGCCAATCGGGTGGTGTTGCGCGCCGATGTAGCATACGATGCCACTGAGGTGGTCGCATGCGGTGCAAGAGGTCGCCCGAGAAGCTGAGTACGTTGCGTTTGGGGGTGTTCATTGACGAGCACAGAGATAAGCCGCCGTACGGAGAGCAGAATACCTATGTGACACGTCTGGCTGCAAGAGCAAGAAGCATGGGCATAGATTTGTTTGCGTTTTCCATCCCTCAGAAAAGCGTCGACCAAGGAAGACTTCAGGTGCGTTACCCTGAAAGGTCCTGGTCGATTTCGCAGGCACGGCTACCCCACGTGGTGTATGACCGGGCCATTTTTACCAGACGGTCCGACAAACTCGCGGCCAGGTCCTTGTTAAGACAGCTGCAAGCACGCGGAGTCCTGGTGTTCAACCCAGTCATCGGAAGCAAATTGGTCATTCATAGACAGCTGGAATCAGTGCCGGGAGTGAGTCACTTGCTTCCGGACACCGCCAGAGTGATAGACGTTGAGACAGTCCATCAGTTTCTCAAGAAATGGGGAGACGTGTTTGTAAAGCCGAGTGTCGGGACTCAAGGCCGGGGAGTGCTACGGATCGTCAGGCGGGGAGAGAGGTTCGAAACGTCCGGTTTCACTAACAAACTGGACTACATAGAATATACCGATCTTGACAAGAACGGCCTGAATAGGCTGCTCAGATCCATAATCGGTTCCAGGACACACATGGTGCAAAGGGCTGTTGAGACTCTCAAGCTGGGCGGATCCAGGACGGACGTCCGGTCACTTGTTCAGAAGGACCGGACAGGTGCCTGGCGTGTTACGGGAGCAGCGGCCCGAGTTGCCGAAGGCAGCAGCAGCGTAACCAATCTCCACCGCGGGGGACGCGCTTTGCCTCTTTCCGAGCTTGTTCAGGGTATTGGCGAAGCCGCCGGGATTGACTTCAGGAGTATCGAGAACGAGATCAACAGGGCGTCGATAGCAGTCTCGGAGGCGCTTTCGCAACGCTACTCGCTCCTTGGGGAACTCGGACTTGATTTCATAATAGGCAAAGATGGAAGAGTATGGCTCATAGAGGTAAACCCTCGGCCAGGAAGGAATGTCCTTCGAAACTCGGGCATGGATGATGCAGCTAGATTGGGAGACGAACGCCCGCTGGAGTATGCACAATACCTAGTGTCAGCAGTACGAGCAGCCAGAGGCAGGAGGTAGGACCGTTGCCCTACTCAGTACGCAAAGCAGTTGTTGACGTACGCCCGTCTATTGCATCGAGGCATCTGTTGCTTGGAAAGTCTATTGCCTCTGCAATGAAGGGCAGTTCCGACAGGGTTTACGTTTTTGCAGGCCTTTCATCGAGCACCATGAGGATCGCTTCGTATGGTGCGGACGTAGGGCCTAACGCTCTCGTGTTGAACCCAGGTTGCGCTGCCAGCCTTGGACTGCAGTCTGGCGACGTAGTGAGGATCCTAATCAAGAGAAACCAAATAAGGATTGGCCCGTACGTTGGGATTCTGACAGCGCCAATCGGGCGGTCGACCTCCCCGAGGCGCTGCTATGGAAAAGATACAGAATACTTCCGCGATGTTTGCGCTGCTGGAATGCACATGGGTCTTGTCGCGTATGTGTTCTCCTACGATGCCGTAGATATGTCCAAGGGCCGCGTGCTAGGCAGAGTGCCGGAACCCCAGAGATACGGGCGCTGGCACTCTAGGGAGTTCCCACTGCCAGACGTCATCTTCAATCGCATACCGACAAGGGGACAGGAGCGGTCCGAGCGCGCCAGACGACTCATTGAATACGCCAAGAAACACAATTACATGCGTCTGTTTAACGGCGGCTTCATGGACAAATGGACTGTATACAAACAGCTCTCTCAACACCCGGATGTCAAGGACATGGTGCCTGCCACTGCTGTCTTTCGTGGCCTATCGATGCTAAAGAGCTGGCTTCAGCGATACAGGTCAGTTTATCTCAAACCGACAAACGGGAGTCTTGGCGAAGGAATTGTTGTTGTCAGGTTGAGCTCCAGAGGTGTGGCTTGCCGCTATAGAAACGAACGCAAACGTCCAGTCAGTGAGCTCTTGAGAAACGTAGAGGCTGTGTACGCACGGATCAAACCGATGGTAACTAGGAGACGGTACTTGATTCAGCCAGACCTAAATCTGCTGACCGTAGACGGAATGCCGTTTGACGTTAGGCTTTTGATGCAACGGAACTCGAGGGGCAAGTGGTATAGAACGAAGATGTTCGCTCGAGTTGCGAGGCGAGGAGAATACACTTCGAACATCAGTCGCGGAGGGTCCGGAGTGCCGCTTGATCAGCTGCTGGTGCGGATTGCTCCCAAGAAGGCACAACACGTCCTGCAGGCAGTGAGGCGGGCCGGAGTGACGGTTGCTCAGGCTGTAGAGAGTATGTCTGAGACACCTGTAGGTGAGCTAGGTATAGATATCGGGATCGATCGTGCCCTCAACCTGTGGTTAATCGAGGTTAACAGCAAACCTCACGTCGACGTGGTAAAGCCATCTACTTCTGAGAGAGCGCGGGAAGCCTCAGTCAGACGGCCTATGGAATTTGCGATTTACCTACACAAGAACGCTTTGTAGAAGGGCGGGCCCCGCCGCTTCCATCCACCAGGAGGCATTAGGAATGGCTGTTAGGAGGAGGAAATCCGTAGTTTCCGCAAGGCCGTTGCTAGGAATCGTCACCTGTCGGTGCGGGTTCAAAATAACCAAGCGAAGGCCCTTCGCAGGCCAGACGGCGAGGTTTAGACGGCTCTGCGAAGATGCTCGAAAGCTTGGGCTTGATGTAGCCGTCTTCTATGCAGAGGACATCCATCCGGCGTCGGATCAGATCAACGGGATGACCTACTCAGCAAGAAAGCGGAAATGGATCTCGAAAGCGTATAGGTTTCCGGACGTCGTGTACAACCGCATCCCAAGTCGGAAAAGAGAAGCTAACGAACGAATCGCTTCGGTGCTAGACGCTGTCAGTCGGCTTGGGATACCGCTGTTTAACACGAGGTATCTCAATAAACTGGAAGTGTACAGAGCGGCGAAGAAGTCGCCGGAGCTGGCGAGCCACGTACCGGACACTCGGCGACTGCGCGAGGCACAGGATCTCTATACGATGTTGGCCAAGTACAATGCGGTGTACGTGAAGAGAAGCGACGGCACGCTGGGCAATGGAATCAGCGCTGTTTCAAAGGTAGGCAAGAAGTATGTCATCCGGAAAAATGTGGGACGCAAGGTCCTCGAAAGCAAACTCACCAAGAGTCAGGTTACTCAAGTAATCGCCGGTTATGTCAAGCGCAAACGATATCTTGTTCAGCAAGGGTTGGATCTTGTCACGTACAACGGCAGGCCGCTGGACTTCCGAGTCATGGTGCAGAAGAGAGGAGATGGGAAGTGGCGAGTCACTGGCATCGGAACAAGAGTAGCCGGCCCCAACCAGATCACAACTCATGTTCCTCGTGGAGGGACGAAGCTTTCGTTCAGGAAGGGAATAGAGTGCGCCGTTGGCGACAACCAAAAGAGCGCCCGTGTGTTGACCAGGCAGATACGGCGCCTGTGCTGCGCCACTGCACGGCAGGTTGAGAAGTCGTTAGACTTGCATCTCGCCGAGGCTTCGTTCGACATAGGTGTGGATACAGCTGGCCGCATATGGTTGATAGAGATGAACTCAAAGCCTTTCGTCTTTGATGAAAAGCGCATCCAAGCCAAGGCTAGCAGATATCTCCTCGACTACGTATGGCACGTTATCCGCAGTGGCAGGACAAGTGCGAGACTTGGAGAAGTATGACAAAGCTACATCGGCCGGTCCGAAGCTGCCGAATCCCCAGGGAGCGCAGCATGGCCTGAACTGTGGGGTGCATCCGTATGCTCGAGTCGCTGAAAGAATCAGTCTATCAAGCAAACTTGCAGCTGTACAAGAGTGGTCTAGTCATACTGACATGGGGCAATGTCAGCGGGATAGACCGCGAAAGCGGGCTAGTGGTGATCAAACCTAGCGGAGTCGACTACTCCACCATGACCGCCGATGACATGGTTGTTGTCGACATCCACGGAAAAGTGGTTGAGGGGAGATATCGGCCTTCATCTGACACACCTACGCATCTCGTACTGTACCGAGCCTTTCCGAACATCGGAGGAGTGGTTCATACCCACTCCACCTATGCAACGATGTGGGCACAGGCGGGCAGACCCATTCCGTGCTTTGGGACCACGCATGCAGACCACTTCTACTCTGAGATACCTTGCACACGTTTCCTAACCAGCGACGAGACAGGAAGCTCGTACGAATACAACACCGGTCTGGTGATCGTGGAGGCTCTATCCGGGTTGGATGCGGATCAAGTTCCTGCGGTCTTGGTGAGAGGTCACGGGCCTTTCACTTGGGGACATTCACCCCTATCAGCCGTCGAAAACAGCATCGTCCTAGAAGAGGTTGCCAAGATAGCATTCGGGACGATCGCGATCAACCCGGACGCAGTCCCGATCCCCCAGAACCTTCTCGACCGCCACTTTTTCCGCAAGCACGGCGAGAACGCCTACTACGGGCAGAGATAGGGAGATCCGGCTCATCCGCCCGTGATGCTAAACAGGATGATTCCAAGTACAGCTCCGACGATTAGCACTTTGACTGGGTGGCCGTCCGTCCTCCAGAGCAGCAAAGCAGAAACAGCGAATATAACAGCGGCCACCAGGTCTATACCCAAGATCTGCAAGGGTGCGGAGAATCCACCTGCATCAGCTGCCGCACTCAAGGTTTGGATGCCCAGCCCGATCCCTGCACCCGCAATAAGGCCCACAACTACCGGCCTTATAACAGCGAACACACGAGGTATGTGAGGGTTGTCCTTGTGTGCGATCAGGATCGATGAGAAGAGTGTAACAATGACAAACGACGGAAACATGACACCAAGAGTGCATGCTATAGCTCCGGTCACTCCTGCGAGTTTATACCCCGTAAACGTTGCGAGGTTGACTATGATCGGTCCGGGAGTCATTTCAGCTATAGAGATCATGTGTGTGAACTCGTTGAGGCTTATCCAGCCTCTGGAGACTATCTCATCTTGAAGCAAGGGTATCATGGCCAGGCCACCGCCGATGGTCAGCAGACCGACCTTGGCAAACACCAATACTGCTTTGATCAACATCTTGCATCGTCCTCTCACACGTGTTGCTCAAATCGAGTGCTCAGCCATGAATATGCTGTTCCAAGCACAACGGCACCCAGGATGACTCGCACGGAACTGATCCGCACAAACACAACTAAGACTAGCGATGCGAGAGCGAGGACGAGAGTTATCGGTGTCCGGATGCTCCTCATGCCAAGACGGATCGCTGCGTCGGCGATCAGTGCCACTACAGCAGCTGACATGCCCTTAAGTGCATACATGGCTATCGGGACTTCGATGATGCGGGATAGAAACTCCGCAACAACGATGATAATAGCTATCGAGGGAGTAGCTACCCCGAGTAGTGCAGATATGGCGCCGGGCACACCGGCTACGATGTTGCCGATGAACGTCGCCGAATTGAGGGCGATCGCTCCGGGCAGTGATTGAGCTGCAGCGTATATATCGAGTAGACGGTCCTGGTCAATCCATCCTCGCTTTTTGATAATCTCGCGCTCGAACATCGGAAGCATGGCGTAGCCGCCACCTATTGTGAAAAGCCCTACTCTGAAAAAACTAGTGTAGATCTGCCAAAGCAATGCCACTATAGATGCTCCTTCCTGCTGGTTCGGTTGTCGCTCTCGAATTCGCCGCAGGTCAGTGATGTCCTGCCCGCTTTGCTCGGGAGGAGGATCTGAGGCTGTTTGCGAGAATAAAAAAGGAATCATCTCATTCATGAGGGATCTCTCCCTATATGATTAAGAACCGACGGTGAATAACATGCACAGCAAAACTATCTACCTAAACGGGCAAAGAGTAGCTGAAGACGCTGCTCGTATTTCCATATTTGACAGAGGGTTTCAGTTTGGCGATTCAGTGTATGAGGTGATACGCTGCTACAACGGAGTTCCGTTCCTGCTTGATGAGCACCTCAGCCGTCTTGAACGCAGTCTTCGAGAGCTAAGCATCGATCTTCCACAGCCTATGAGCGAAATCCGTGACCTCTGTGTCAAGGCAGCAAGAGAACAAGGACGGTCTCCATCAGTGCTGTATATCCAGATCACTCGAGGTGTAGCTGACCGCTCGTACTCGCCTCCTTCGGGTCTCGTTCCTACTTTCGTGCTCTACTGCGAAGATAAACCTGTCACTGCTGAGAGAGTCTATGCCGAAGGTATATCAGTTGCGGTGCTCGAGGATATCCGGTGGCTGCGATGCGATATCAAGAGCACCAGTTTGGTCGCGAGTGTGTTCCAAAAGATGAGCGCAGCTGCAAAAGGCGCAGATGATGTGTTGCTCGAGAGGGCTGGAGTAGGAGTAGTCGAATCAGGGAGCGGGAATCTGTTTGTAGTAAAAGACGGTTGCATAACCACAGCACCTGAGGGCAACCTGATTCTCTCTGGAACATCGAGAGCTTTGGTGTTGCAGCTTGCCCGGGGTCTGTCCATTCCCATCAAGCTAGCGGTTCCTCAGACGGCGGAGATTTACAGTGCTGACGAGGTGTTTATTACGAGCACAACAGCAGAGGTCCTGCCGGTATGTAGAGTCGACTCTGTACGCATCGCTGACGGAACGCCTGGGCCGATATCCCGACGTCTCTTGAGAGCCTACCGCGCCGAGGTTACCAGAGAGACCAATTATCATTACGAGGAGTGATGGTATATGGCCAGGTATCTGGCAACAAGGGGCAATTTTGACACGGCGGCTACATGTGAGCTGATCGACACTGAAGCAGGCATTCGGGCAGTGATTGTCCCATCGGTCGGGAGCAATATGATAGCACTGCGGCATGACAAGCTCGGCGCGAAAGTCCTTCACGAGCCGGGTTCGCTAGAAGAACTTATGAACGCGTCTACTGCCTTCGGTTATCCGGTCTTGATGCCTCCAAACCGGATATGGAAAGCGAGATTTGAACTAGATGGGGTGGTCTACGAGTTCCCGGTAAATCGTGAGGATTATCATATCCACGGACTTGTACACAACATTGAGTGGAAAGTCGTAACCCACACTGCGTCTGAGGACGAAGGAGCAGTCCTCGTCACCGAGATGGATTCAGCTGAGCATCCGAGTGTGCAGAGGACCTATCCACAGCACTTCAAGTTGTCCATGAAGTTCGTGCTCAAGGATGGGACGGTGACAGTCGAGACGCGCTGTGAGAACTTCAGTGACACCGCGCTGCCGTTTGGGGTTGGATTTCATCCGTACTTCAACACACCGATGACCGAACAAAGCAGCAAGGATCTTTGTTTTGCCAGGCTGGCTGCACAAGAGCATTGGGAGCTCGAGAGATGCTTCCCTACAGGCCAAAGGCATGAACCGTCCGGAGATTTTGACTTGCGCGAATTCAAGCCTGTGTCTTCGCTGGCACTCGACGACCTGTACGGCCGCGTTCTTGACCGCAGTGCTGTTTTGGAGGATAGAGGCTCCGGTTTGCGTTTGACGGTGACTGCGAGTGAGTCATATCCGTTCTGGGTGGTCTGGACAGGTGCTTCGCCCAGTGCACCCTTCATATGCTTTGAGCCGTACAGCTGCGTTACAAACGCCCCTAACCTCGATATGCCAATCAGCGAAACAGGGCTCAAGTTGCTGGAGAAAGGCGAGACGTTTACGGGTACTGTGACACTGTCTCTGAGTCGGATCCAAAGCTGAAGGTGAGAGGCTTGAGCATTCTAGACGTTGCGGCCGATGTAGTGCAAAAGCACTACGCCTTGCAGACTGACCTGCAATTGCGGCCTCTGCCCGGGCGCAGGCACGTCTTCTTGGTAACCTCAAAGGACACCAGGTATGTGCTGAAATGCGTGCCTGTGCCGTCTGTGGCTGCCGAACGCATCGAGTTCACTCACAGGCTCGTACGGTTCTTGGAGCAGAGGAACTTCACGACGTACTCTCTGATTGCATCTGTATCAGGTTGCACGTGGGTATTCGAACACGGCCTGGTTTGGGAGATGCACACGTACATCGATGGAGAGCCCCTCGAAACGATAGCAGCCTCGCCCAGCGCAGTGGGTGAGCTCCTGGGCAGATATCACAACGCAGTGCATTACCTGATACAGGATGGAACACTGGAGGTGCCTGTCAACAAAAACGACTGGTATCACTCTGTTGATCCGATAGCTCTGCTCAGAGTATTTCGCTCATTCGTTGCTGATAACACGCTTGCCGCGCTTATTGACAGCCTGCTGGATAAGAGCATGTTGTGGATGGACTCGCTTGCGGAGCCTCAGGCAATCATCCCAATACACGGTGATGTGTCCGCGTCCAATGTGATCATCACACCCGTACGAGCGTATCTGATAGATTTCGAGTGCGCTCAGTGGGAGGACTCTCTCGTCGACTTAGCTCAGGCAGTGGCTCGATTGGTATCTGCTGGCAACCCCGATCCTGAAACGAAAAAGAGAGCCGTAGGCCTCCTGATATCAAGCTACCTGAACTCATCCGGACTGTCTAAACCCTCACATGACAGGCTTGTAGCGGCCGCGTCGCTCCACCTGGCCCTTGACTGGGCGTGCGAACAGCTTCGCAGGCACACTGCAGGCTGCGTGGTCCACGATGAACCTCATGCCGACATCAGCAGAGCGCTAGAGAGCCTCGAGAGTTGTTTGGTTTGATTTGCACAGGCATGGAAATGCTGTGGATAGGTAGTGCTTGAGGTGATGAAGTGGCCAGTATCTGCCTAAGACAGGGGCGGGTCGTATCTGTCGACGAAACCCTGGACGACCTCACTGTAGTTACAGTCAGCCTTGCAGTGCCTGTGGAGTCGGGTGAAACGCGAATCGATTCGCTGAAAGCGTGTGTGTACAAGGGCATTACACCGACACCGACTCCCGGCGATCTGGTTGTAGTCAACACTCTCGGGGTGGAACTCGGACTTGGAACCGGCGGATACGGCTTTGTCTTGATAAACCTATCCAAACGCCTTCCTGATTTGTCGCAGGATGTCCATAGTGGACATATCGTGAAGCTACGCTACACACCCCTTCAGACCTGTGTCCTCTCAGTTGAGGAGGAACTCAGTCCCTATCACAGCAAGCTCAGAGACGAGAGGCTGTCCCTCGAGGGCAAGCCTGTGGTCTGCGCGGAGCTGCACAGCGCATTGCCTGCCATAGTCGCAGGAGTCAAAGCTTATGATCCTTCACTGTCTATATGCTATGTAATGACTGATGGAGGCGCACTGCCACTGGCGTTTAGCAAGACAGTGCGGAA
The DNA here is from genome assembly GCA_900016865.1 of uncultured Clostridia bacterium. Classification (GTDB taxonomy): domain Bacteria; phylum Bacillota; class DTU014; order DTU014; family DTU014; genus DTU014. The sequence continues at coordinate 15,081 of FIZI01000027.1, forward strand.
GTTGAAATCAATGAGCCTGTTGCAGTCGACGGTCACAGTGGGGCACGCGTTTGGCGGCGACCTCGAGGCCGTCAACGTGTTTTCAGGGCTCATCAGCGCTAGGCATATCGCAAACGCCGACGTCATTGTAGTAGCAAAGGGACCGGGTATCGTAGGAACCGGCACTCCCCTGGGCCATACTGGAATGGAACAGGGTGAAGCTGCAAACGCCGCCTTTCGACTCAACGGTGTACCAATCCTTATCCCGCGCCTATCAGAAGCAGATGACAGAGAGCGCCACTCGGGGATCAGCCATCATTTCGTCTCCGTCCTGCGCTACTGCGTCTACTGCCCAACAATCATTCCAGTCGCTTCCGAGACTCCGCACGTCTACGCCGAGCTTGAAGACTGCCTCGCTTCGCTTCAGGCCTCGCAGCAACACCGCTTAGTCAAAGCGGCTTCAGGTCCGGGCCTAGACCTCGCATCTCGCCGCGGCATAGAGCTGTCTACTATGGGCCGTTCAGTCTCTCAGGAACCGGCCTTTTTTGCACAAGCTGCTGCAGGCGGCTGGTTTGCAGGCCGGGTGGCTCGACTCGGCCTTGACAGATCTGCACTGCTCGGCGCATGCTGGGCTTCACCGGAGCACCTAGGCGACAGCGGCTAGGAGCTGCGAGCGCAGTCAAGTCATACCAAAGGCTGTGCAGGCATACTGTATATAGACAAGCAACGTGAATGCACACAAGGGCACCTCCCATCGAGAGATCAATCACCACACGCTGGAGGAATGACGAGTGTCTGCACGAAGACGACGCACTCACGTCAAAGGGCCTGCGCTTAGGGACTTGGCCATTCCGTCTGTAATGGTAGTGATCATGTTGGTGATGGGAATTATCTTCGGAAGCATCGCTGCTCAAACCTTAGACCCGATGGAGAAGAACCGGCTGGTGCAGTTTCTCGGGCGGTTCAGCCAGTCGCTCCTCAATGGCATGCCCTCTGCCAAAGCGTCGCCTGAGGCCGCAATTATTGCGAATCTTCAGAAGCTGGGCGCAGTATGGGTGTTGGCAGTGACAGTGATAGGAGCCCCTTTCATCCTGGCAATGATGTTTCTTCAGGGGTTTGCTACCGGGTTCACAGTTGCGATTCTTGTGTCGGAGTGGTCCATCAAAGGACTCCTACTGGCGCTTGCCTCAGTCGTTCCCCACAATGCTTTTCTTGTAGGAGGGCTTGGCGTATCCTCAGCTGCAGGCCTGACTCACGCCTGGACATGCGCCAAGTCGCTCTTTGTCAGGGAAGTCACACCTCTGCGAGCAAGGCTGTTTGTGTTTTCGCTGATCTGCCTCATCTGTGCGGCCGTACTGGTCGTCGGCGGACTGGTCGAAGCCTATCTCTCGCCGCTGCTGTTGCGCAAGGTTGCACCGCTTGTATTCTAATGCAGGTAACGCCATCCTGCAGGGAGAATACGCACTATAAGGCAAGGAGGCAGCTCGAGTGGATACCGATATGCTCGTGACAGAGTATCTTGAGTATTTGGCTGTAGAAAGAGGCCTGGCCGCCAACACCATCGAGGCGTATCGACGCGATCTTTCCAAGCTGCGGTCGTATGCCGAGGATGAAGAAGGCGTACATCTGATCGGCGCCGATCAGAACACCGTTGTCTCTTTTGTATCATCCATCCGAAGAAGCGGTGTTTCTCCAAGAAGTATAAGCCGGATCATCTCTGCTGTCAGAGGTTTCTACAAGTACCTCTTGATGACCAAGAGGATACAGGCTGATCCTACGATAAACATCGAATCTCCAAAGCCTGAACGCAGGCTTCCAAGTGTGTTGACAGAAGAGGAAATCGACAGGCTGCTTTCGTTCCCCAACAACGCCGATCCGCTAGCCATGCGGGATCACGCGATCCTTGAGCTCATGTACGCAACCGGGCTTCGTGCATCTGAGGTCGTCTCTCTCAAAGTCAGCGATGTAAATCTTGACCTCGGGTACGTCAGGTGTATCGGCAAAGGGTCAAAGGAGAGAATAGTACCCATCGGATCGAAAGCTATTGAAGCCCTTGAGCGTTACATCTCCGGGCCAAGGAACCTGTTAGTAGCGAAAACGGGGTCACGAGCTCTTTTTCTCAACTCTCGGGGTGGCAGTCTAAGCAGGCAGGGTCTCTGGAAACTGATCAAGGCACGGGTGAGGGCTGCAGGCATCGCCCGCAGAGTGACTCCCCACATGTTGCGCCATTCCTTCGCGACTCACCTTCTCTCGCACGGAGCAGATCTTCGATCTGTGCAGGAGATGCTCGGCCACGCAGACATATCTACTACGCAGATATACACCCACTTGGACAAGTCTCGCCTTAAGCAGGTGTATCTGTCTGCACATCCGCGAGCTAGAGCAGAACGGCAGTCGAGCTAAGAAGTGGCCTGCAGAGCCCTCAAGCTTGAAGTAGGAAAGGTGGATTTCTGTGTCGCCTATAGAGCGAGTGATAATCATAGTAATGGATGGTGTTGGGATTGGGGCGGCCCCAGACGCAGACGCCTATGGAGATTCTGACAGTGCCACTCTTCAGCACGTGGCCAAAAGCGTCGGAGGGCTCCACCTTCCTGTACTGGCCTCGTTGGGGCTAGGCAGAGCAGCTGACCTCACCGGCTTTGCGATCCAAGGGGTCAGTCCCTCTGAGCATGTCATCGGCTCGTACGGCATCATGCAGGAAGTGTCTGCAGGCAAGGACACCACGACTGGGCATTTCGAGCTATCCGGTATTAGGCTGGATGAGCCTTTCCCAACTTACCCCAATGGGTTTCCCCCGGAGGTCATAGAGGGCTTCTCCGAGCGAATCGGCAGGGGAGTGCTTGGAAACAAGGTTGCATCAGGCACAGCGATCATCGAAGAACTGGGGGCTGAGCACATCCGCACAGGCAAACCCATAGTCTATACATCCGCTGACAGCGTATTTCAGATAGCCGCTCACGAGGATGTTATTCCTGTAAACGACCTATATGCCATGTGCATGCACGCGAGAGAGCTTCTGCAGGGCGAGCACAGAGTTGCCCGAGTGATCGCAAGGCCATTCGTAGGCTCACCAGGATCGTTTAGACGCACAGAGCGCCGGAGAGATTTCTCTGTGGCTCCCCCGGACGAGACGGTGTTCGACATTTTGACAAAACGGGGGATACAGACTGTCGGCATAGGCAAGATCAGCGACATCTTCACGGGACGGGGAATTTCATTGTCCATTAGCACGACCAACACAGAAGACAGTCTCAAGGCTACAGTCGATTGTCTCGACTCGGTTGCATCTGGACTGGTATTCACCAACTGCATTGACTTTGACATGCTCTGGGGGCATAGAAACAACCCGCAAGGGTATGCACGGGCTTTGACAGAATTTGATGCGGGGTTGAAGGCTGTCTTGGACAAGCTGGCAGCAAGTGACCTCCTCATAGTTACCGCGGACCATGGGAACGACCCTACCACTCCGAGCACGGATCACTCTCGAGAGTACGTTCCTCTGTTGGCGTACAGCCCGAGCTCAGAAGCTGCTGTATGCCTTGGAATACGCATCGGGTTCTACGACGTTGCTGCCACAGTCAGTGAAGCCCTTCTTGGCTCAGTGCTGACCAGTCATGGCAAGAGCTTCCTTGGTCCTGTCATGGGAGAGGGTGCTAATGAGAGCTGTTGACCTCATCATAGCCAAGAGAGACGGGCGTGAATTGACTCCGGAGCAGATCAGGTTTTTTGTGCGCGGCCTGTTGAGCGGAGAGGTGTCAGACTACCAGGCTTCTGCCATGTGCATGGCGATTTACCTGCGCGGGTTGACAGATGCAGAAACAGCTGCGCTCACGCTGGAGATGGCGCACTCCGGAGAGACTGTTGATTTGAGCGCAATTAAGGGGTTTAAGGTGGATAAACACTCGACAGGCGGTGTTGGCGACAAGACGACCCTCGTAGTAGCCCCTCTGGTTGCAAGCCTGGGAGTTCCAGTAGCCAAGATGTCAGGGCGATCACTCGGATACACAGGCGGAACAATAGACAAGCTTGAGTCCATTCCAGGGTTCAACCCCTTCATGGAGATATCGGAGTTTGTCGACAGCGTCAACAGGATCGGCATCGCAGTGGTCGGACAGACCAAAGACCTCGCTCCTGCTGACAGAGTGCTCTACTCTCTGCGAGACGTAACCGGGACTGTTGAGAGCATCCCTCTGATCGCCAGCAGCATTATGAGCAAGAAGATCGCAGCAGGTGCAGACGGGATTGTGCTGGACGTCAAGTGCGGGAGCGGCGCGTTTATGAAAAACTTGAGTGACGCGCGCCTGCTCGCTGAGGCTATGGTGAACATTGGAGAATCATTAGGTAGGAGGACTATGGCGGTCATAACTGCCATGGATCAGCCTTTAGGCAGGGCAGTAGGTAATTCCGTAGAGGTCAAAGAGGCGATTGATACACTAAGAGGAACGGGGCCCGAAGACTTCACACGTTTGTGCCTCGAAGTAGCGTCGCGCATGCTCCTGGTTGGCGGCTTGGCAGACTCCTTAGAGGAATGTCGCAGTTTGGCCAGGCGCACGCTGTTGTCCGGGCAGGCTCTTGCGAAGTTTAGGCAGTTCGTCGAAAACCAGGGAGGCAACCCTGAAGTTTGTGAGAGTTATGACTTGCTTCCAAATGCGAGATATCAGGAAGTCATAGTCTCGTCGAGCACAGGTACAGTGGTTCGGTGCGATGCTTTGAGCATAGGCAACGCAAGCATGGTTCTTGGCGCGGGCAGACGGAAGGCCGAAGACCGTATAGACCACTCCGCAGGTGTGCTGTTGCACAAGAAACTTGGAGAGCAAGTAGAGGAAGGCGAACCAATTGCCACGATGCTCACTAACAGAAGAGATGCGCTTGATGAAGCAAGGAATATGCTAAGTGAAGCGTTCAGTGTGAGTGATGTTGCGGCACCTGTTCCTGATGTCATACTCGATCCCCTCTGAATAATCTACGGCGTTTGAGAATAACTAATTACATGAGGCGGGCGTGCCCGCTGACTGGGAGGGGATGGCGAATGATCAATCCAGTTTCATGTTTTAGGTGCACCATTCCCGTTAGATGGATGGCGTTGTCTCTGATCGTATTATGTTTGGTAGTTGCGTGCGGGCTTACTTGTTCGGCAGCAGCGCTGAATATCTCAGCACCCTCAGCTATCCTTGTCGAAGCGCATACTGGGCAGATCCTTTTTGAAAAAGACATAGACACACCTCGGCCTCCGGCAAGCATGACAAAGATCATGACTATGCTGCTAGTCATGGAGGCCCTCGAACGCGGGCAGATCTCACTTGACGACGTGGTGGTGACTTCAGAATATGCCGCTCGAATGGGAGGGACGCAGATCTGGCTGGCAGCAGGTGAGGAAATGAGTGTTCGGGACTTGCTGAAGTCAGTGGCGATCGCGTCTGCAAACGACGCTGCTGTGGCACTAGCGGAGCATGTTTCCGGTGCTGCGGAGGTTTTCGTCGATCGAATGAACAAGCGTGCAGCCGAGCTTGGAGCCACGAACACTCACTTTGTAAACCCGACGGGGCTGCCCAAGGGCGACGGCGGGCCTGAGAATATGGCTTCTGCACGGGATATAGCGTTGATGTCGATGGAGCTCCTGAAGTACCCGATGGTACTCGAATACACGTCGACTTGGATTGATCAGGTCAGAGGAGGGAATCCGGTCCTCAACAACACCAACCGCCTCGTCCGCTACTACGACGGTTGTGACGGAATAAAGACCGGCTATATTGACGCATCGAAACACTGCCTGAGCGCGACCGCGATGAGAGACAACCTGAGGCTGATATCGGTAGTGATGGGTGCGTCCACTTCAAATGAGCGGTATGACGATACGAGGAAGCTACTCGACTACGGCTTCGCTAATTACCAGGCGATACCGGTAGCAAAGGCTGGCCAGGTCGTCGGTGACTTAGAAATCTCGCGAGGCGAATACGAGACTGTGTCGGTTGCTCCGAAAGCAGACCTGACTGCAGTCATTGGCAAGAGCGAGTCACCGGAAGTCGAGACTGAGCTTGTTTTCCCCGAGCGAGTAGTTGCTCCGATAGCTGAGGGCCAGTTGGTTGGCAAGCTAAGGGTTACGAAGGACGGGCGCGAGATAGGTTCTGTGGATCTCATAGCTTTGCAGGAAGTGAGAAAGGGAAATCCCATTAAGCTGTTTTTCCGTTCTGTAAAAAACCTGTTCGGGATGGTATTTCGCTAAACTCATCCCGTCACAGTAGCACCTCTGCAGAAGCCGGCCATGCGCCGGCTTTTCGTTTCTTGCGCATTTCTGCGGAATCATCTGTGCGATTAGGTTGAAGGAAATCTTTGCATGGTGAAGTATTAGTAACTGCACGGCTTGTCCTTGGTGATCAAAGCGGCTCTGAAGGGAGTTGAGCGAATGTCTGTGGAGTCGAAGCAGGATCGCGAGTGTCTGGTTGTCAGGGTTAGCGGTGAACTGGACTTGAGGACAGCGGGTGAGCTCAAATCAGAAGTCGATCCGGTCCTCGAGCGGGCACCCGAGCGACCCGTGGTGGTGTTGGATCTCTCAGATGTGAGCTTCATGGATTCCTCAGGAATGGGAGCTATACTTGGACGCTATCGAACAGTCAGCCAAATGGGAGGGAAGCTAGTGGTTTGCGGTCTGACTCCACAACTGCGGAAGCTGTTTGAGTTGACTGGACTCATGCGCATCATCCCGGTGTACGCCTCAGTGGACGATGCCATCTCTAGTCTGCGAGGAGGGAGTGCAGGTGCGCAGTCTCAATAACGTCAAAATCGTCTTCCAAGCTCAGCCCGAAAACGTAGGATTCGCAAGAGTCGCGGTTGCCTGCATAGCATCCCAGCGCGATGACCTTACGCTAGACGTACTTGAGGACATCAAGCTCGTTGTATCCGAGGCAGTTTCCAACGCGATTATCCACGGGTACGGCAACGATCCGAGCAAATACGTTACAGTTGAGTGCACGCTGTATGATGAGGGGATCGAGGTGGTCGTGGAGGATCAAGGAACGGGGATCGAGGACGTTGCAAAGGCTCGTGAACCTGCGTTTACGACAAATCCTGAGCGAATGGGAATGGGAATGACTTTGATGGAAGCGCTGATGACGCAGTTTGAGATCACGTCCAAACTCGGACAGGGCACAAGAGTCGTGCTCTTCAAAGCCTTTGACCATTCTGACAGTCAACAAGACGCTGCGGAGGACTAGCCTGACACAGCCATACCAACACACTTGTAGCGTTCTCTGCGTCGCTATATGCGTCAAACTCGCAGGAGAGAGTATTTATGTCTGCCATTGAGGCCACAATAAACCTGCCGAAGCTTGGCCTCCTCGATGACAGTACTACCAAAGACTTGATTTACAAGGCACAGGCAGGCGATATAGCTGCCAAAGATAAACTGGTCCAGCACAACCTGCGCTTGGTCTACAGCATCGCTCTGCGCCTTAAGCGCCCGGGCATCGAACTAGAGGACTTGTTCCAAGTTGGTTGCCTCGGCCTTATGAAGGCGATCGATGATTTTGACCTGAGCTACAACGTGCGCTTCTCGACGTATGCCGTCCCGGTGATTGCCGGAGAGATCAAGCGGCTGATTCGCGAAGACGGGTTGATCAAAGTCAGCCGTTCGACCAAGAGGCTTGGTCAGCTGCTAATGTCCACCCGCGAGAGGCTTTCTGCTGAGCTGTCGAGAGAGCCTACAGTTCATGAACTGGCGGCTGCTGTTGGCGTGTCGCCGGAGGAGGCGGTAGAAGCCCTTGAAGCGTCTTTGCCAGTATCTTCGCTGCATGAGAGGATAGGCTCGCCTGACGGCGGGCTGGAAGTTGAGGACATGATCGCTGCAGGCAGCGATCCGGAGAGCGCGGTCGTTGACAGTGTATCACTGAAGAACGCTCTGTCGCAGCTCTCTGAGAGGGAGCGTAGAATACTCTTGATGCGGTATCTCGAGGAGAAGACTCAGGCTGAGGTGGCCAAGGTAATAGGCGTGTCGCAGGTGCAGATTTCACGAATCGAAAAGCGCATTTTGGCAGCTCTCAAGGACTCGATTGAGCGCTGAGCGACGAGAGGGGCTATCATGGTCACAATCGGAATGCCTCGAGCACTCCTGTACTACGACTGTGCTCCAACTTGGAACAACTTCTATCGAATTCTCGGGGCCAACGTGGTGGTGTCACCGGCCACTACCAAGACCACCATAGACGCGGGCGTGTCGCTATGCGTAGACGATGCCTGCCTGCCTGTAAAAATCTACTTCGGCCATGCTGTTGCATTGGCTCCTCTAGTTGACTTCCTCTTTGTGCCTCGGCTTGTCAGCATCGAAAGGGGCAAGTATCTGTGTCCCAAGTTTCTTGGCCTTCCTGACATGGTCAAAGCAGTGTTGGGAGAACGCGTACGCATGATAACGCCAACCGTCGACCTCTCCAAATCGGACAGGGCCATCTACCGCGCAGTCCTGACTGCGGCGTCTCCGATAACCAAGAACCCTGTGCGCACTATAGCTGCTTGGCAAGCCTGCCGCCGTCAAGAATCTAGCTCGAGCGCGTCTTCGCAGCCCGAACCGGAATCCAAGGTACATGTCGGTGTGCTTGCTCATCCGTATATCATCAAAGACGCAGCTTTAAGCTTTGGCATTCTCGAAAAACTGAACGAGATGGGAGTTCAAGCCATCCTAGACGATCACCCTAAGTTCGATGCGGATCTACCCGGAACCCTGCAGCCGGGCAGACGCATCTTTTGGACTCACGAGGACCGCATTTATGCTGCGGGGATGACTATGGCGTCTACAGGCGCTGTAGACGGAATTATCGTTGTGCAGGCATTTGGGTGCGGGCCCGGCTCGATGATATTCGATCTGCTAATCCGCAAGTTTCGTCGAGAATACTCTGTACCTGCTCTGACTCTGAGTATCGATGAGCATACTGGAGAAGCCGGGATCGTTACGCGGCTCGAGGCTTTCGTAGACATGCTCCTTAGGACAGCGAGGGGTTGTAGTTGAAACTTACGTTTCCACACATGGGCACCTTGGCTATTCCGTTGAGGTCACTCTTTGAACAGTTGGGTTGCGATGTCGTGGTGCCGCCCAGGACCAGCAAAGCAACGCTTGAGATCGGGGTGAAGCATTCTCCTGAGTTCGCGTGTCTACCGCTGAAAATAACTCTTGGCAACCTTGCCCAGGCTCTTGAGCTCGGTGCGGACACCATCCTCATGGCGGGCGGGGTGGGGCCGTGCAGGTTTGGGTTTTACGGAGAGCTCCACCGCGAGATTCTCAAAGACATGGGATACGATTTTCGCATGGTGATAGTCGATCCTCCTCAGGGGAGAATTCGGCACATTGTTAAAGTAATAAGAAGCTTCCTTCCCCCGGTCACTGTCCGTCAAGTCGTCCGAGCGTGCCGCTTGGCATGGGTCAAGCTGACCTGTATTGACAGGCTTGAGGTATTGGCAAACAGGTGTCGGGCGTTTGAGACCCGACCTGGCGCTGTGTCGACAGCCCTCGATCGAACCCTCTCTGACATTGACCTCGCTGAGAGTCAGGAGGAAGTGCTTGCAGCGTATGATGCCGGTGTCAAGCGTATTGAGCGCTCTGTCTATGCCGACGGACGGCCGGACGTTGTCCGAATTGCGGTGGTGGGCGAGATATACGTTGTGCTCGAGCCGTTTGCAAACCACTCGATCGAGCGCACGCTCGGCGAACTCGGAGCTGTCGTTGACCGCCCACTGAACGTCAGTCACTGGCTCAAGCTCAATGTGGTGCTTGATCTGATCAATATGGCCGGTGGCGTCAATCCAGGCAAGCTGGCAAGGCCTTACCTCTTGCACGGCGTCGGAGGCCACGGCCGCGAGACTATAGCTCACGCGGTGTCATACGCAAGGGCTGGCTACGATGGAATCATTCAGGTAGCGCCGTTTACGTGTATGCCTGAGATCGTGGCAGAGAGTGTCTTGCACCGGGTCAGCCGTGAACAGGGCATTGCAGCTATGACTGTTGTAGTGGATGAACAGACTGGGGAGGCGGGCCTGGTCACAAGGCTGGAGGCCTTCGTAGATATGTTAAGACGTAAGAAGGCTGCACGGTCGCGTCTGGTTTCCGTTTAGATCTCTGTTCTCGAAGCAATTGCAGAGGCAGCTCGAAGTCACGAAGGCGTGGAGCTGCCTCTCACAGAGTGAACGGAGCCAGGTGAGCAGAGCGTTTGACTGCCCCAGAGCCTTGTGCTATCATAGCTGTGCATGTCTACCATTGTGGTCCGGATCGGAGGATGCAGCACTTGAGCAATGTATTGCTCCGCATCGTGGTGATGCTACCCATCTTGTTGTTTTCCCTAGTTATCCACGAGGTAGCTCATGGGTATGCTGCTTACTTGATGGGTGATCCGACTGCCAAGAGATTTGGGCGGTTGACGCTGGATCCTCTGGCTCACTTGGATCCACTTGGCACTCTCATGATGGTCTGGACCCTGGTCACCGGGTATGGGATCGGATGGGCCAAACCTGTTCCAGTTGATTTCCGAAACTTCCGCAATATTCGCCTCGGTGCCATTGCGGTTGGGATAGCCGGGCCCTTGGCCAATATCTTGTTGGCGTTGCTTTTCAGCGTGCCTTTTCGCTATGCTTTGCTCGCGTATGCCCAGGGCGGCGGCAGTCCGTACCTAGCAGGAGTCTTAGCAGGCGCAATAGTAGTGAACTTGTCACTAGCCGCGTTTAACCTGCTGCCCATACCTCCTTTGGACGGCTCCAGAGTTGTCCTTGGCCTGCTCCGTGGAAGACTTGCCTTTTACTATGCTCAGCTCGAGAAATATGGCATGTTTATCCTTCTGATGCTGGTCCTATTGGGATGGTTGTGGCGCCTGGTCTTTCCAATAGTCAGCTTTCTTGGGCCGTTGATTATGCGATGGACCGGAGTTCCGTTCCAATGGGTATGGATCACGTACGGGGCGTTGCTATGAGTCAATACCACGTCAAGCTAGATGTGTTTACCGGCCCGTTTGACCTTCTGTTGCATCTCATACAAAAACACAAGATCGACATATATGACATCCCAATCGCCCAGATTGCCGACGAGTTTGTTGAATATCTCGAAAATGCGGAGCTGGTCGACGTCGAGCTTGCAGGGGACTTCTTGGTCATGGCCGCTACGCTGATGCAGATCAAGGCCAGGATGCTTCTGCCGAGGCCGCCTGTGGATGCGGAGTCTGAGGAACCTGAGGACCCCAGATCCGAACTGGTAGAGCGTTTGCTTGAGTACAAGCGCATGAGGCATGTTGCGGACATACTGCGCGACCGATCGGAGTACTGGAGTCATATCTTCACGAGAGAGATTGACGTAGTGATCCAAAGCTCTGACGAGCATGTCCCGGACCTGGGCGGAGTGACCGCGTCTGATCTGGCCAAGGCGTTCCTTGTAGCGCTGTCTCGCGCCCAAGACGCAGCAGAAGACGAACCTGCTGTGATCAGCAGGGACCGTCTGCCTGTCGCAACCGTGTTGCGCAGGATCCGGTTGCGCCTCAGGCTGGAACACAGGGTTTCGTTTTTCTCCTTGTTCGATGATAATGCCACTCGAGAATTGGTCATAACTGCGTTTCTTGCTGTACTAGAGCTGATCAAGCTGGGGGAGATCACCGCAAGACAGTCCGGGCCTTTTTGCGATATTGAACTGACTCTTGTATCTAGTGAAAGAGGCCGATCTGATGAGCATTGAGCAGAGAATGTCTCAAATAGAATCGTTGCTCTTCGCCTCGTCCACACCCCTCAAAGCCGCAGAGATCGCTGAGGTATTGGGTTTGGATGAGACGACTGTCCTCCGCTTAGTCGACCTTGTCGCCGAAAGGCTCCGCGAGCATGGCCATGGCGTTCAAGTGATTAGGGTAGCAGGCGGGTACCAGATGGCCACTGTCCCCGAGAATGCTTACTTCGTTTCACGGCTCAGCCAGATTGGGGAGAGGAGTAAGCTTTCCGCGGCAGCCCTGGAGACCCTGGCGGTAGTTGCGTACAGGCAACCGGTGACGCGAGCGGAGGTCGAAGCGATCAGGGGAGTGCAGTGCTCGGGTATACTGGCAAACCTGGTAGCCCGGGGACTCATCGAAGAAAGGGGTAGGAAAGAGACTGTCGGACGTCCGATAATGTATGGTACTACCGACCTCTTTCTTCGCGCGTTTGGCCTTGATAGTCTCGACGACCTCCCGCCACTCACTCTGGGTGATTCACCAGAAAGCCTTCTTGACGTGGCTGCTGCATATGATCCAGACACAGGTGAACCCGAATAGCTCAGACAGTCGTCGGGCATTGTAGATGATAGAATCTCCCAACCGCGCCTCTAGTATTCTCTGTGGGATCTGTCGGAGCTGCCTGCTGTGTCTAAGCTAGTCATTGTCCTAGTTGGTGCTATAATCTTGTTGCTCCTGTCTGTAGTCGTCTTTCCGATGCTGCTAATCATCACTGTCCGCCTGAGTCGCTCGGGTTTGCTCTTTGAAGTGCACGTAGGCCTTTACTCGGGTAGGCTTCGATTTCGGATCTTTCGATATGCCTCGGACGCCGGCGAGATAGGCAGCGATGACCGCGGCCGGGCTAGCTTTGTCGATCTAGTGCTCCATGGTCTTGGCCTCGCTCTCCATCAGGTCAAAGTTGCCCGGCATATGAGGGAGTCAGCATTTCCGCGCCGTCTGAGCAAGAGAAGCCTGATGCTGTCTGTGCTGAACATGACTCACCGCGTTATTGGCGAACCTGGATGCCAGTGCACGAGGTTTGAGATACACGCTGAGCTAGGCACGCAGGATCCATTCTGGACCGCATTGGCGGTGGGGTTAGCGTACGCCGCATTTGGGTCATCACAACAGCTGCTGAACAAGTCGCTGCGATTTGCTCCTTCTGTGATCCCAGTGGTCGAACTTAGGCCGTCTTTTCAATCCAGGGAAGTAACGGGCTCATTCGACTGCATATTCAGGATATCCTTGGGTTATATTATCGCTCGTGAGGTGGCCGGGCTGGTGCGAACGCGATCTACTCCACGAAAGGTGGCCTGAAAATGCCCGAACATCCGATCGAGACTCTCATCAAGACCTCGATGGAGAGCATCCGCGAAATGGTAGATGTCAATACGATCCTCGGTGACGCGGTGGAAACCCCTGACGGAAGCGTGATTGTGCCTGTGTCCAGAGTGACGTTTGGATTCGCAGCAGGCGGCAGCGAGTTCGTCCCAGGCAGTAGTGGCAAGGACCAGCGAGGTGGGGACGGCACTCAGTCCACTCAGTTTCCATTTGGGGGAGGAAGTGGTGCTGCCGTGTCACTGCAGCCCACCGCGTTCTTGGTTGTCACAAGGGGCGATGTTCGGCTGTTGCCTGTAGTTCATGGTGCAATCGCCAACAGGATCATTGACGTTGCTCCGGCGATTCTTGACAGGATTCAGAGCATGTTGAGCAAAGACCGTTCTACGCAGATAGTACAGCCTGTAACCGGTCAGCCTCTCCCATAGAGACCCCAAAGCCCAGGAAAGCCCATCTCGCAATGCACTGCAAAGCCGCTATGCCCGGAGCTTGCATGTATCTCTCTGCGCGTCCATTGACACCCACCCAAGCCGGTATTAGACTCGTAGTTGAACGATCGGCCCGCCCACTATGAGCGGCTTTATCTTGTGCTCATGTATAGGCTAGCGACGCATGCTCATATAGCGCCGATATCACAGGTGTAGCGAATGGACGGTTTAGAGAGGCTCCAGAGATACCTGGCCCGCTGCGGAGTAGGTTCTCGCAGGGCTTGCGAGAAGCTGATATCCGACGGGAGGGTCTCGGTCAACGGCAAGTTGGTAGTCCAGCTCGGCATCAAAATCGACCCGATGCGGGATGTCGTCGCGGTAGACGGCAAGCCTGTAGTACTGCAAGATCAATGCGTCTACATCGCGTTGCATAAGCCCAAGGGCGTTTTGACGTCAGCTTCTGACCCGTATGGGAGGCCTGTAGTGACTGATTTGGTCACAGACGTACCTTACAGGGTGTTTCCTGTTGGCCGCTTGGATATGGATTCCGAGGGCCTTCTGCTGCTTACCAACGACGGCGAGCTCGCTTACAGATTGACTCACCCGAAATACATGGTGCCAAAGACCTACCTGGTAACAGCCGTCGGAGAACCAAGTCCAGAGGCTTTGGATCAGCTGAGGACAGGGATAGCACTCGAGGACGGGATTACCAGTCCTGCTGAAGTCAGACGGTACTCCCCCCGCAGATCCAAGCTGGTTGACGCAAGCGACCCCGGGTATTCCCACTGGCTTGTCACTATTCACGAAGGGCGCAAGCGACAGGTGCGCCGGATGTTCGATGCACTTGGGCACCCTGTCAAGAGGCTCGTCCGGACCAGGTTTGGCTCTGTGCCCCTCGGAGGCCTTGCACCCGGGTCATACAGGCATCTCAGCCGAGAAGAAGTGCGACAGTTGCAGAGAGAGGTAGGCTTGACTAGTGACAGATAAGGGCTCGATATGTGTCGCGGGCGGAGGCCCGTCTGGAATGATGGCTGCAATCACCGCTGCGCGAATGGGTGCCAAAGTGATTTTGCTGGAGAAGAAGCGGCGCCTGGGCATCAAGCTAGCGATCACAGGCAAAGGCAGATGCAACTTCACTAACGCTGCGGGCATCGAGGCCTTCATAGATCAGATCCCTCAGAATGGCCGCTTTTTGTACTCGGCTCTCAACGCAATGAACCCAGAGTCACTCATTCAGTTTTTCGAGGACCTGGGTGTCTACGCCAAGGTCGAGAGGGGCGGGCGAGTCTTCCCGGCCAGTGATTCGGCGCAGGAGGTTCGCGACGCCTTGCTTGCGGAACTCAACAGGCTACAAGTCGATGTGCGGACAGGATGGAAGGTAGTCTCTGTCGAGACAGACCGCGAGGGTTTTTTCCGTGTAAAGGCAAAGAATCGTCCGGCAATTAAGTGCAGCAAGGTCGTGATTGCAACCGGGGGCATCACGTATCCGCAGACAGGATCAACGGGTGACGGGTACGATTTGCTTGAAACTCTCGGGCACCGTATAGTGACCCCGAGGCCAAGCCTCGTGCCTCTGCGTTCGGAGGAGAGCTGGGTTCACGGGCTCAAGGGCTTGAGTCTCAGGAATGTCGCTGCAGAGCTTCTAGCTGACGGAAATACTGTTCAGAGACAGTTTGGAGAGATGCTCTTTACCGATTCTGGACTCTCTGGCCCTATAATACTGACTCTGAGCAGAAGAGCAGTCACATTGCTGGATGAGGGCCGAGAAGTTGCAGTCCGGATTGACCTGAAGCCTGCTTTGGACCGGCGCACTCTTGATGTGAGATTGACGCGTGACTTCAGTGACATGCCTTGCAAGTCGCTCAAGAACGCTCTCGAATGCGTCTTGCCTCGGCGCCTGATCCCTGTGATCATAAACCGGGCGGGAGTTGATCCGAACAAGCGCTGTTCCGAGATCAAGAGGGAAGAACGGCATCGTTTGGCCGAGTCCCTCAAGGCACTGCCTGTCAGGATAACAGGGTATGCTTCGCCCGCAGAGGCTATCGTGACTCAAGGCGGGGTCAACCTTCGAGATGTAAACCCTTCGACCATGGAGAGCAAACTCGTCAAAGGCCTATACGTATGTGGCGAACTTCTCGATGTCGACGGGTATACTGGAGGGTTCAACTTACATATTGCCTTTGCAACAGGGTTTCTCGCAGGCCGGTCAGCAGCTGATTGACTGATGCCAACAACTGCTGCTTTCCACTTGTGCTACGGCGGTGATTGTGGTATTGTATGATCTAAAGTGGTACGGTAGCATGCCCGTTGGTGGCTCGTTGATCAGGTAGAACGGTAGTACGGTGTCAATGGATTGAGATTTCGGTCTCTCTTTGACCATGTACACTCCTGCCGTTGGGAGTGTTTTTCGTTATACGCCCGTTCTGAAATCCCGAATTATGGAGTGGATCCTATGAACAGTCTTGGGAGTAAAGACGCGGCCAGAGCAGCCATTCTTATGGCGACCTCCATCGATCGAGAGCACGAAAACGAGATCAAGGCATCATTTGCCAATGAGATGATAAAAGCGGCTGCCGTTGACTACGGCGGGGAGTTTGTTTTTTCTACTAACAGGATTGTTGAGCGAGCGATAGTTGCCGCAAAGCGCGAAGGGTTGATCAAACCGGAGCACGCCGAAGAGGGAGCTCTAGCTGGTGCGACTCACGAAGCCCTTACACAGATACTCCCAAAGGCAGTCGGGTTCAATGTCGGAGGCAAGATCGGGATGTCTCGCAAGGACGATCACATCTGTGTTGC
Source organism: uncultured Clostridia bacterium (assembly GCA_900016865.1). Lineage (GTDB taxonomy): Bacteria > Bacillota > DTU014 > DTU014 > DTU014 > DTU014. The sequence goes on from FIZI01000027.1 coordinate 31,321, forward strand.
CGTGTTTTTCGTGGTTGGCATGGTTCACCTCAACGAGGTTGCAATCGGACTCGGTCATAGAGTCGTCCACAGACCGGCGAGTGAGTGAGGGCATATGGCAGTGACACAGAGAGTCAGAGCAATACGCGGTGCAGTCGTTGTCGAAGAGGACAGCCCCAAGCAGATCATAGAAAAGGCTACTGAGTTGCTTCTTGAGATGGTATCTCGGAATAACATCGCCCAGGATGACATAATACAGATTATGTTTACTACGACTCAGGACCTCACCTCTGCGTTTCCGGCTGCAGCCGCTCGGAAGATAGGGTGGGTCGACACGCCGCTGATTACAGCAGTAGAAATGGATGTTGTCAACGGCCTCAAGAGATGCATCAGAGTACTGATGACAGTGTATACGAGCTTGTCAAAAAGAGACATCGTGCACGTCTATCTGGGAGAGGCGAAGGCACTGCGTCCTGACCTTTCGCGTCCTGACTGACCTCGGTTCGGGACGTTCACACCCTGTTTTGTGCTACTACACTTCACTTTACATATGAAGAGAGGCGATCAGAGTGAGTCTGACTTCGAAATCCGAGGAGAGAGTTCGCAGCTCAGTCCTTAAGATCAAACCTTACGTACCGGGCAAACCTATTGAAGAGGTGCGCAGAGAACTCGGTTTGACAGATGTCATCAAGCTGGCTTCAAATGAAAACCCACTCGGTGCTTCGCCAAAGGCAATTGAGGCTGTGCGTGAAGCCGCTTCTGCGGTTCACCTTTACCCTGATGGCAGCTGCCACGAGCTTCGCCGAGCGCTTGCTAAGAAGCTAGATGTCTCTGGAGAGAGCATAGTCTTTGGGTGCGGATCCGATGAATCCATCCGTCTAGTCGCTGAAACCTTTGTCGGGCCAGGCGATGAGGTCCTGTTTGGTGAGATAACATTCAGTCAGTATGAATTCGTGACGCATGTAGCAGGCGGTACTTGTGTGACTGTGCCAATGAAAAACATGCAGCTCGACCTCAAGGCCATGAGGGAACGCGTGACTCCGCGCACCAAACTGGTGTATATAGCTAATCCAAACAACCCGACTGGACTGATGGTGCCCAAGTCGGAGCTTGATGCTTTTATTGACTCGCTCCCTGATCACGTCACAGTGGTGCTTGATGAAGCCTACTACGAGTATGTGACATCTAGCGAATACCCGGATTCGATTCCTGACTATGTCAAGAAGGGACGCAATGTCATCGCCATGCGGACCTTCTCGAAGATATACGGGCTTGCCGGACTCAGAGTCGGTTACCTCGTAGCCAAACCGGAATTGGCTCAGGCAATAGAAAGGGTTCGGCCCCCGTTCAACGTAGGTTCTCTTGCTCAGGCAGCAGCCATAGCTGCACTCGAGGACACCGAGCACGTTGAAAGGTCGCGCAGCCTTAACGAGAGTGAGAAACAGTTCCTCTATTCGAGGCTGACTGCACTCGGGGTAGACTACCTCGAAAGCCATGCAAACTTCATATTGTTGGATGTCAAAAGGCCTGCTAAAGAGGTCTTTGAGAAATTGCTTCGCAGAGGAGTTGTTGTAAGGAGTGCGGACGTCTTTGGGCTAGATACCTGGTTGAGAGTCACTGTCGGAACTAGAGAGCAAAACGAGCGCTTCCTTACTGAATTCTCTGCCTGTATAAGAGGTGACTGACAGTGATCGTTGTAATGGAGCCAAGAGCTGCCGAACAGCGGATAAACCAAGTGGTAGAGAGACTCAAATCCCTGGGGTTTGAGGTGCATTTGTCTCGCGGTGTTGAGAAAACAATAATCGGCGCAGTGGGCGAGCGGCGGGCTGAGGCTGCTCAGGCCATAGAAGCGATGCCCGGAGTCGAAAAAGTTGTGCCTATACTGCACCAGTTCAAACTTGCAGGCCTGCAGTTCAAGCCCGAGCGATCTGTCATAAATGTGAGTGGGATCGAATTCGGTGGCGAAAAGGTGGTTTGCATAGCAGGGCCATGCGCTGTCGAATCGAGGGAGCAACTCATTGCCGTGGCCGAAGCTGCGAAGCAGGCAGGGGCTGATATGCTTAGAGGAGGCGCGTTTAAGCCTAGGACGTCTCCTTACTCATTTCACGGCCTAGAAGAGGAAGGGCTTAAGCTCCTTGCCGAAGCACGAGAAGTCACTGGCCTCCCTTTTGTCACAGAAGTGGTGAATCCACGCGACATCGAACTGGTAGCTTCGTACGCCGATATGCTTCAGATAGGAGCGCGCAACATGCAAAACTTCACCCTTCTCAGAGAGGTGGGAGCGTCAGGCAAGCCAGTCATTCTCAAGAGGGGTCTCTCAGCGACGATTGAGGAATGGCTGAATGCAGCTGAGTACATCATATCCGCAGGCAACTGGAACGTGATCTTGTGTGAGAGAGGTATTAGGACCTTCGAGACATTTACACGGAACACCCTGGATGTCTCAGCGATACCCGCTGTGAAATCTCTCAGTCACCTTCCGATCATCGCGGACCCAAGCCATGCTACAGGAAAATCCAAGCTAGTTCCTGCCGTCGCACTGGCAGCGGTTGCAGCCGGTGCTGACGGGTTGTTGATTGAAGTTCACCCGTGCCCGAGCGAAGCACTGTCCGATGGGCCCCAGTCTCTCACTCCTGCAGAGTTCAAGAGCTTGATGACAGAGCTGAGGCCAATCGCGGCAGCTGTGGGCAGGCTGCTCTAGGTGATTAGCGGTGGTTGCTGACAAGCCTGTTGTTGGCGTTGTAGGTGTCGGCCTGATTGGCGGATCGCTGGGTATGTGTTTGGCAAATAGAGCGGGGTGCCGAGTCATAGGGTGGGATGCGTGCAGCGCCTCCCTCGATACTGCACTCAAGATCGGCGCAGTGACAGACAGAGCGGCTGACTTGTCTGAACTTTGTACTCAATCGGACGTCATCTTCGTTGCAACTCCAATATCAGTGTCGATGGAGCTCTTGCCCGTCATTCTCAAGACTGCGCCAAGAGGTAGCATAGTTACAGATGTCTGCAGCACCAAGCAAGGTATAGTGGATTTGTGCTCCACCATAGGCTGCAATGGTTCTTTGCCTGTGTTCATCGGAGGGCATCCGATGGCCGGGTCAGAACGAGCCGGGATAGGGGCGGCAGATCCCTATCTCTTTGAGAATGCCCTGTACATACTGACCCCTCCCAAGTCGGACTGGAAGAACGACGAGAGGCTTTCTCAGGCTATCTCCAAACTGTCTGGCCTGCTGGAGTATACAGGGGCTCGGCTTGCCTTTCTCTCTCCACAGGAGCACGACTTGATGGCTGCCATAGTAAGCCACCTGCCACACGTCATTGCAGTAGCACTTGTCAAGACGCTCGAGTCATACAGCCGAGATTATCCACAGATTTCGTCTATGGTGGCAGGAGGCTTTCGCGATGCCACCAGAGTGGCAATGGGCAGCCCGCTGCTCTGGACGGACATCTTGACATCCAATGCGTCCAACGTGGCCAAGGCTATTGAGAGCTTCTCAAGAGAGCTGGCCGAACTGAGCGCCTTGATCGCCTCGGATGATAGAGATACTGTCACAGACAATCTACAACACGCAGCAGATCTAAAAAGATCTCTTCCACAAAACCTGAAGGGGCTCGCCGCACCGCTGTACGAGCTGGTTGTTGCAATCAATGATGAGCCTGGGAAGATCTCAGGTGTTACATCGCTGATTGCAGCAGCGGGGATCAATATCAAAGACATAGAGATACTCAAAATACGAGAAGGCGAAGGGGGCACCCTCCGCCTCGGATTCGCGGATCAGGCAGACTGTAGGGCAGCCCTGTCCTTATTGTGTTCTAACGGCTACAGAGCGAGGGAACGTTAAATGAGTGAAAAGACTCTCAAGGTGAAAGGCCCGTTTCGCATTCAGGGTGACGTCGAGGTTCCCGGTGACAAGTCGATTTCGCACAGAGCAGTTCTTCTGCTTGCGTTGTCCAACGGGACCGCCAAGATAAACGGCTTTTTGCATTCGGCAGACTGTATCGCCACGATCAACGCTATGCGGTCGCTTGGAGTTGAGGTTGATCTCTCCAACCCGGCGCAAGTGACGATAAAGGGAGTCGGCCTCTTTGGCTTGACCGAACCCGAGGATATCATCGATTGCGGCAACTCCGGGACTCTGATGAGATTGATACTCGGGATTCTCGCAGGACAGAATCTCACCGTTTTTCTCACAGGAGACGATTCCCTTCGACTTAGGCCAATCGATCGCGTAATCGATCCCCTTAGGTCTATGGGAGCTACTATTCTTGCCAGGGCGGAAAACACCCGAGCACCAGTAGCGATTAGAGGTGGCGATCTTGCGCCGATCGCGTACACGCTGCCAGTTGCAAGTGCGCAGGTGAAGTCCTGCGTTCTTCTTGCAGGGCTGTTTGCAAGAGGCGTTACGGAGGTGCATGAATCTCGACCAACAAGGGATCACACAGAGAGGATGTTGGAGTACCTCGGGGCAAGAGTGCGTCGGGTGCCCGGCGGAGTTGCGGTCGAAGGGCGCTCGCCGCTGGAGGCTCGCGATATCGAGGTCCCCGGTGACATCTCCTCTGCCGCCTTTGCCATTTGCAGTGCTGCTGCGAGTCCAAACAGCAGCTTGACCGTAAAGCGGGTCGGTGTAAACCCGACCAGAATCGGCCTACTCAGAGTTCTTGAACGAATGGGTGCTGACATCGAGATCAGGTCGAGACGAGTCGTCAACAACGAGCCTGTCGCAGATGTAGCAGTTGTAGGCCGTCAGTTGCGAGGGGTGACTATTCTGCCTGAAGAGATACCTGACATCATCGATGAAATCCCGATCCTCTCACTAATCGCTACCCAATGCTACGGCACTACAAGTATTCTCGGTGCAGGCGAGCTCAGAGTGAAGGAATCGGATCGCCTGCAAGCTATCAAGGACATGCTGGAGAGGCTGGGCGCTAGCGTCTCTGTAGAGGGACAGGACATAAGAATCAGCGGGCCGGCGAAACTGAAGCCATGTACAATAGACAGTCGCGGAGACCATCGCATAGCTATGACAGCGGCAATGGCAGGCGCGTTTGTCGACGGAGTCGTTGAGGTCAGAGGTGCCGACTGTGTTGATATCTCTTTTCCTGGATTTGATCGGTTCTTAGCGGAATTATCTAGTGACAACGCGGGAAAAGTCACTCTCTGAATTGATCTTTCGGGCAGACTACGGAAGGAACAGGCAAGTTGACGTAGAATACGTTATTGCTGTGCTACGCCAGTCTAGAACGTGAGATTGATTTATTGGTTTGCTTGGAGTGGCAGCTATTTCTATGTCTTCTGAGTCACATATTCGCATGAAGTCAGATCCTGAGTTCCCTCAGCCTCGGTACTCTTCATGCAGTGCTATTAGGGAACGCAAGCCGAATATAGCTATAGACGGACCCGCCGGCGCAGGCAAGACAACTATTGCCAGACTTGCTGCCCGGCGGTTAGGTTTTACATACATAAGCACCGGCGCTCTGTACAGAGCGATAACCCTCGGACTGCTCAAGAGACAGGTTGACATTACTGAGTTTGAGAATTCCTCAGATCAGGAATCAGTATTGCAGACCATGACTATCTCTGTAGGCTACGACTCCGGAGAACCCAGAATTTGTCTGGACGGCGAGGATGTCACAGACCGACTGTCTGATGCAAGCGTCACGCAATGGGTATCCGAGGTGGCCAGAATCCCCAAGGTCAGAGCGTGCCTGCTGGACCTTCAGCGTAGGTGCGCGAGTTCAGGCGGGGTTGTGATGGATGGCAGAGATATCGGGTCTTTTGTTCTTCCCGACGCCGAGTTCAAGTTCTTCCTGACAGCATCGGTCGAAGAACGAGCGCGAAGGCGTGCTCTGGAGTTGCAAGCCAACGGCCAGGAAGTGTCGCTTGAACAGGTTCGGTCAATCATAGAGAAGCGCGACAGGATAGACTCGACTCGGTCGGTCGCACCGCTAATCAAAGCTGAGGATGCAATAGAGATTGACACCACCGGGAAGTCAATTGAGGAAGTGCTGGATGAACTGCTCAGCCATGTCACGCGGTCTGTGCATGCCGATCGGGGGGAATCGTGATGTTCTACAAGTTCTGTTGGGTAGTGGTGCGTGCCTTTTTCTGCTTGATATTCCGAGTGTCTGTGGTCGGCCTCGAAAATGTCCCAGAAAAGGGCGGAGCCGTAATAGTGGCAAATCACCTAAGCTATCTTGACCCACCGCTAATAGGAGCTATGCTGCGGCGTCCGATTAGGTTCATGGCTAAGAAAGAGCTGTTTCGCTTCAAGCCATTTGCTTGGCTTATTCGCACCCTGGGGGCATTCCCCGTGGACCGCGGCAGTGTTGACAGAGCAGCGATAAGGGAAGCCATTGATACGGTGTCTTCCGGCAGCCTTCTGGGGATTTTTCCGGAGGGCGGCCGCAGCAAAGATGGCAGGCTTCAGCAAGGCCACGCCGGCGCTGCCCTTGTCGCCATCAAGACAGGAGTACCTGTTGTCCCCGTGGGAATACTAGGCTTAGGCCGCAACTCCGCAGGCCAGGGGCTGAGGCGGCAGATACGCTTAGTCATCGGAGAGCCATTGATTCCCCCTCCCCAGACGAGCGACAAACTCGACAGGGCTTCACTGGCAATATTTACTGATGATATAATGAAGGCAATCGCTGACTTGATTGCCTAAATACTCAGTTGATGGAGGGGGGAGCAAGTTTGAGGTTCTTCTTGGACACAGCCAACATAGATGAGATCCGTGAAGCGTATTCGTGGGGTGTAATATCTGGAGTCACCACCAATCCGTCACTTGTAGCCAGAGAAGGGCGTATCTTTGAAGAGGTGGTCAAAGAAATCGCATCAACCGTCGACGGGCCTGTCAGTGCAGAGGTGATTAGTCTTGATGCTGACGGCATGATCAGAGAGGCCCGGACTATGGCGGGGTGGGCTGACAATGTAGTCATCAAGATACCGATGACGCCCGAAGGGCTCAAGGCAGTGTCTGTGTTGAGCCGGGACGGCATTGATACAAACGTAACGCTGGTATTCAGTCCGACTCAAGCACTTCTCGCTGCAAGAGCCGGAGCTAGGTATGTGAGCCCGTTCGTCGGCAGACTGGATGATATCGCGTCAGACGGGATCGGACTGGTGGCTGACATAGCTGAGATTTTCGCTGTTCACGGTATTGAGACAGAGATAATCGCAGCGAGTATTCGCCATCCTATGCACGTGGTAGAAGCCGCTAAGGCCGGTGCGCACATAGCGACAGTGCCATTTGCGACTCTTGTGGCAATGACAAAGCACCCGTTGACAGACATCGGGATTCAGCGTTTCTTAGCTGATTGGAAAAAATCTACTGGCCAGGCGTAGCGAATCGAGGTTCAGTGGCTTTGCAGATCCGAGTTGCCAGGAATGCTGGTTTTTGTTTCGGAGTCGAGCGTGCCATTAGGATGGCAAAGAGTGCGAAACCGGTGGCAGATGGGCCTCGGACTTACATATTGGGTGCGCTGGTTCACAATCCGCTGGTCACTGCCAAACTGACACAGCTTGGATTTGTACACGTAGACTCGCATGAGTCTGTGCAGTCCGGCCGAGTCGTGCTCCCGTCCCATGGAGTGACGCCTTCTGTTCGCAAGAGTCTGATCGACAGGGGTATAGATGTCATAGATGCAACTTGCCCTTTTGTCGCGAGAGCGCAACAATTTGTAGAGGAGTTGTCTCGCTCAGGGCGTAGAGTGATTATAGTAGGAGATAGGGGACATAGGGAGGTGGTCGGACTCGCGGGTCACAGTGCCACCGGAGTAGAGATCATCAGCAGTGTTGAAGAGTCGGTGGAGCTTTTCAGCAGGTTGCCTCTAGATTCTCCAGTGGCTGTGATCTCCCAGACCACTCAAGATCAAGTTGCTTTTGAATTGATAGTCAGAGCTCTCAAATCACGCTTTACTGACATCGTAGTTAAGAACACCATTTGCACGGCCACCAGTGACCGCCAGCAAGGAGTAATTGAGCTGGCTTCACAGGTTGATATGATGATAGTGGTCGGAGGCCGCAATAGCGCCAATACTCGTCGGTTGTACGAGATTAGTCGATCACTGGGAGTAGACACGTGTCATATCGAGTCGGCTGATGAACTGGATGAGGTGGTTGTCGCAAGCGGCAGCAGAATAGGTATTGCCGCTGGGGCATCAACACCGGGTTGGGCAATCAAGGAGGTTGTGAACAAGATGGAAGAGAAGACAAAAGGACTCAATGGCGAACTTGAGGGGGCGATGACGTCAGAAGGCGCAGGGTTGGACCAGGCAAATGCAAACGAGGCAGAACAGGCGACACAAGTTGTCGGCCAGCCCGAACAGACCGAATCTGCAGCGCCTCAGGACACCGACGCCGTGCCTGCACAGGAGCAGGACGGCATTGGCGGGGCCTCTGATACTGACGAGTCAGGGCAGCTCTCGGCATCAACTGTTGATGGAGAACTCGAGTCAGGACAGGCTGTTGAGGATGTTGAGTCCACTCCTGAAGCCGACCAGGTTGAGGTTCCCCAGGAAGCTCCTTCTGAGGACGTTACCACTATGACTGAGGCCCTGAAGTCTGAATACGTTCCCCAAGAAGGAGAGATCATCAAGGGCAAGGTTGTACAGATCGGCGATAACGAAGTCTTGGTCGACATAGGTTACAAGTCAGAGGCAGTAATACCTGTGAAAGAGCTGTCTGTACGGCCGGTCGATCACCCATCTGAAGCTGTGCAAGTCGGCGACGAGATTCACTGTGTTGTCCTCTCAGTGGATATCGACGAAGAGCGAAGCATCGTCGTTTCCAAGAAACGCGCGGACTTGATTCAAGCATGGGAACGTGTAGAGACCGCGTTTAACGAGGGCACGACTGTTGAAGGAAAGGTCGTCGATGTTGTAAAGGGCGGCGTGACAGTGGACATCGGGCTGCGCGGCTTTGTACCGGCTTCCCAGATTGCACTGCGTCCAGTCGCGGACTTGAGGTCTGTGCTTGGTCAAACCCTTACTATGAAGGTCCTGGAAGTTGAGAAGGAGCGCAACAACGTCGTGCTTTCTCAGCGTGCGTACCTGGAGGAGCGGCTTGCTGAGGCCAAGAAGCGGATCTTTGAGACTGTCAAGGAGGGCGACCTTGTCCTAGGCACTGTCACCAGGCTTACTAACTTCGGTGCATTTGTAGATATTGGCGATGGCGTAGAAGGACTACTCCACGTATCTGACATCTCCTGGAACAGGATTGGCCATCCTGGACAGGTCCTCAAGGAAGGAGACCAGATCAAGGTCATGGTCCTCAATATGGACCCGGAGAAGGAGAGAATCTCACTGGGCCTCAAGCAAACCCAGGACGACCCCTGGACTAAAGTGCCGACGAAGTACCCGGTCGGAACAGTAACTGATGGCAAGATCACCCGACTAACTGACTTCGGAGCGTTTGTCGAGCTGGAGCCGGGTATAGAGGGCTTGGTCCACGTTTCGCAGATTTCCCGTGAGAGAGTGGAGAAGCCAAGCGATGTCCTCAAGGAGGGCCAGACCGTTCAGGTCAAGGTCATCAGCCTCAGGCAAGATCAGCGACGTATTGGACTGAGCATAAGAGAAGTCGAGGACGAGTTTTCTGTATACAGCACCGGTTCTACTGCACGGACGAAGTCCAACTCGGACGAACCTAGCGGTGGCGCCACGATTGGTGAGCTTGTAGGAGATATCCTCAAGCAGCACAACTTCACACTGGAGTCCAGTGATGAGTCTGACTCCGAAGAGGATGAGTCCGAGAGATAAACACGCGCCGATGATTGGCTGTAAAGCGATGAGCATATGAGGGTGCGGCATAGGTCGCACCCTTTTTGCGTGTCGAATAACCCTCCGAGCTACTGGAGAAGCTAACGACACAGCGGTACGGCGCTTGCCTGTGCCGGTGCTCGGAGGTGGTCTGATTGCCTGTTGGGGGCATTATTCTTCTTGTCATAGCGGCGTTAGTCTTCCTCGGCTTTGCCCAACGGATCCTTGACCGTATGCACCTCACAGACGGCCAAGCGATTTTGATCCTTGCTGCGATGGCGCTCTTGAGCCTGATCAATATAACGGTCAGCAGAGCCAACCCTCGAGTCATTGTCAACCTAGGCGGGCTGGCGGTTCCAGTCGGCCTCGCAGTTTATGTCTTGGTCAGAGCCACCGCGGCAGAGAAGGCACGGTCCATCATAACTGCTCTCGCGACCGGCGCTGTCTTGTATGGAATCACCAAGGTGTTTGACTTCGAGGAAGGCCAACAGATCATAGCTCCAATTTACCTGTTCGGCCTCGTCGCGGGCGTCTTGTCATACATCGGAACCAGGTCCAGAAGGACTGCGTTTGTCACCGGAGTCTTGGCTGTGATAGCGCTAGACTTGGCAAACCTGATAGAGTCGGTTGTGCGCGGGCTGCCTACCACCGTCAATTTTGGAGGAGCAGGGGTCTTTGACTCTACAGTAGTTGCGGGCGTCGTCGCTGCCTTGCTGGCGGAAGCCTTTGGTGAGGCGGCTGAGCGTCTGGGCGGGGCACAACACGAGCTTGAGGAGCATCCTGAGATCAAGCAAGCTTCTGCAGTCGATACAGAGCAACCTGAGAGCGATCCTGTTGTGCAGCGAAATCAGGGCAACAACTTGGTCGAGTTCAAACAGCGCAATGGGAATGGTGGTGGAAAGCGTGAGTAGACCGCGCCCCTTGATCCTCACAATAGTCTCTTGCCTGGCGTTGAGTGTGATAGCCGTTGCGAGCACTGCTCAAGCAGAACGCGAGTTGTCGATTGACGAAGGCTACTTCGAGATCTTGGACGAGGAAGGCAATATCCTCACAGCCACAGGATTGGTAGTGTCTATTGATGACATATTCATCGACTCGTCAAATCGTTCCTATCGGATTGAGTCTATCACAGAGCAAAAAGCACAGGCGAAGTTCCTGTCAGTAGTTGAGCTCCCTAAGATCGATTCTGAACCTGCAGCCGGGGTCGTTGGCTGGTTCAAGGGGCTAGTAGGCCTGGCAGACAAAGACCCCTCGGGCGGTGGTGAGTACTTGGCCCAGGACAGGTCAAGGCCTATAGCCATTTACTGCACTCACAGTGACGAATCCTACGTTCCTACCAGCGGGACAGCGTCAAAGGAGGACACTCACGGTGACGTGTACCAAGTTGCCGAGGTTCTCAAGGCCAACGTTGAGAAGTCGGGAGGTAAGGCGGTTCTCTCCTATGAGCAGCACCACCCCCATGACGGGGCTGCGTACGAGCGTTCCAGGCGGACTGCAATGCAACTAATGCGCGAGCAGCCTCTCGCTCTGATTGACGTCCATAGAGACGCCGTCCCAGCGCATGTTTACGAAGCCAGTGTCGCAGGCAAGAACATCGCTGCTGTCAAGCTTGTGGTAGGCAGACAGAACGCAAACAGCGGAGCCAACCTCGAATTCGCTAAGTATCTGAAGGCTGTTGCGGACAAGATGTACCCTGGACTAGTCGAGGGCATATTTTGGGGATCGGGCAGCTACAACCAAGATCTGAGCCCACGATCAGTGCTCTTTGAGGCCGGTGCTCACACCAATACGCTTGAGCAGGCAAAGCAGGGAATGCAGTTGATGGGAGAAGTCCTTGCAACTGCGGTCTACGGCGCGACGCCTGATGGGCAAGAACGAGCACCGGAGCCACGCACGGGAACTACAGCTCGGACCGTATTCTGGGTAGTGGTAGCCGTGTTGGTGGTGGGCGCGATCTATCTATTTGTAAATGAAGGCGGGTTTGAGGGAATCAAGAAGCGAGTGAAGTCGTTTACGTCAAAGGAGATGCTAGGTCAGTCCGGAGACGATTCCGATGAAAACGGATCGCGTTAATGACCGCCCTCGCAGCATCAATGTTTGACAGCCACGAGGGCGTGTGCTAGACTCTACCCGGACTTGCGCAATTGCGGTAATATTCTCTAGAATGCGATTATCTGTCGAGTCGCGGCGGGAGAGGCTTGAAGTCCATGGCTAGTAGATCCAACAGAGAAGATGCGATCAGAGACAATCCGTCTGTAGCCGGATGCGGCAGCCGTGGAGCAATGATTACAGAAGTTGCTCCGGGCAGCATTGCCGACGAACTGGGACTTCGGCCGGGAGACCGATTGGTCAGCATCAACGGCCACAAGGCCCGGGATCTGTTGGAATACTCATACCTTACGCAGACGTCAGAGCTTAGGCTTGAGGTCGCTCGTGGCGACGACGAGATCATAATGTGCGATATCGAAAAGGACGAGGACGAAGACCTTGGCATCTCTTTTGCCGACGCTTTGTTCAACGGCACGATGCAGTGCTCCAACAACTGCCTTTTTTGTTTCATTCGCCAAAACCCTCGAGGCGTTAGGCCAAGCCTGTGCGTAAGGGACGACGATCCGAGGCTTTCGTTTTTTCATGGCAACTACATATCCTTGACCAATCTGTCGAACGATCACTTCAACATGTTGTTGAAGATGCGTCTCTCGCCACTGTACGTATCTGTGCATTCTACGGACCCGGCAGTCAGGAAGCGGCTGATGGGATATAAGCGAGACATTGACATCATAAGTCAGCTCTCAGCGTTGGTTGCTGCAGGAACAACTGTTCATTGTCAGATTGTCTTGTGCCCGGGCATTAACGACGGTTCTGAGCTGACTCGCACTGTGGATGACCTGCACAGATTGCATCCGGGCGTCGCGTCCGTAGCAGTGGTGCCAGTTGGCCTCACCAGTCACCGCGAGCATCTGCCTCCCTTGAGACGGCCGGACCGTGCAGTGGCTCGGGAGACACTGGCTATAGTCGAACGACTGCAGGAGCACTGTCTCAAGTCATCCGGCACTCGGTTTGTCTTTGCTTCTGACGAGTTTTACTTCCTGGCGGATATGCCATTTCCTGAGGGAGTGGAGTACGAGGAGTACCAGCAGATCGAGAACGGTGTTGGCTTGACGAGGAAGATGTACGACGAGTTCAAGGAGATCGTGGAGACCAGAGGTTTCCCGACTGCCAATGGTGACCGTCCGGTCAGTCTGATTACCGGAGTGCTGGGGGCAAAGGCGTTGAAGTTCATCCTTTCGGTGCTTCGGACCGATCAGCTGAAGCACGTCCATATACACGCAGTCGAGAACTCGTTCTTTGGCAGCCCTGTCACTGTCACAGGCCTTCTTTGCGGCCGCGACGTCTTGAGGGGCATTGAGGAAATGCGACAAGCATTGGGCTCATTGCCGGCTACGAGGCCGGTGGTTGTGATACCTGATGTCATGGTCAACGTTGACGGGCTGTTTGTGGACGATCTCAGCCTCGAACAGGTCAGAAAAACAGCCGCCCAACTTGGCGTGGACCTCAGAGTTGTCAACACTTCAGCAGACGGCCTGTACTGCGCGCTTGCGACAGCGAGAGAGTGAGGTGAGAGGATGAGCAGTCTCTTTGTTGCGATTGTAGGACGGCCAAACGTAGGCAAGTCTACGTTGTTCAACAGGATCATCGGAAAGCGTGTAGCCATTGTCGAAGACACTCCGGGTGTTACCCGTGACAGGATATATGGCAAGGCTAAATGGCTTGGCGTCCCCATGACAGTGATTGACACTGGGGGCCTGGACTTCGGAAGCAAGACGTCGGTGTCTGCCGCAGTGCGTTTCCAAGCCCAGGTCGCCATAGACGAAGCAGACGTGGTGTTGTTCGTTGTGGACGCACGCGAGGGGATTACGGCCAACGATCGAGAGATAGCCGACATCCTCAGAAGGACAACAAAACCCGTTGTGCTGACGGCCAATAAGGTAGAGGACTTCACTTCTGACCACTCCTATCTTGACTTCTACGAACTCGGGCTTGGCCGTCCTGTGCCTATTTCCGCGGCTCACGGCATGAACATCGGGGATCTGCTGGACATAATCATATCGCACAGGCCGCCTGAGCAAGTCGTGCGCTATGATCAAAGCGCGATAAGGATTGCTGTGGTTGGCAGGCCCAATGTAGGTAAGTCTTCGTTGGTCAATACCATGCTGGGTCAGGAGCGTTCGATCGTAGACAGCGTGCCTGGAACCACCAGAGACGCGATCGACACTCAGTTTCACCGCGATGGACAGCATTACGTCATAGTCGATACAGCGGGATTAAGGCGCAAGGGAAGGATCCTGGAGAGCATAGAGAGGTACAGTGCTCTTCGCACCCTGAGGGCGGTAGATGACTGCGATGTTAGCCTCGTCCTCCTGGACGCCACAGAAGGCGTGACCGATCAAGATGCCCGGATTGCCGGATATGTGGACGACGCTGGCAGAGCGATGTGTATACTTGTAAACAAATGGGATAGCGTTGACAAGGACAGTACATCAGCGCGTGAGTTTGAGCTCAGGATCAGACAAGCTTTGACCTTTGCGCACTACGCTCCGATCCTGTTTATCTCTGCGAAAACAGGGCTTGGGATCGACGGAGTTTTTGGGTCCATTCACCGAGTAGTTGAGCAGTACAGACGGGAAGTCCCTACTGCTCTCCTAAATGAGATTCTTGAGGAAGCGGTGCTTCGGAATCCTCCTCCGTCGCGACGAGGAAAGCCGCTGTCCGTCTACTACATGACCCAGATTGGGACCTCACCGCCGCGCTTTCGCTTGTTTGTCAACAAAGCCGACCGGATGCATTTCTCATATCTCAGGTATATTGAGAATGAGCTCCGGACCTCACTGGGGTTCGAAGGCACTCCGATCAAACTTCACATCGCCGAACGCAAGTAGTTACGACATATGGATTCAGCTGCTGTTTACTGGAGGAAGGTCGTAGGCGCCCGTCGAAGTACCTTCTTTATGAGGCCTTCTGCGTGCTTCACCCGGACTGTAGAGGAGAGTGAGATTGTGGATCATTTCCGCGTGGTGCTTGCCTTAGCCATTGGGTATTTCATCGGATCAATACCGTTTGGTGTCCTGATTGGACAGCAGGCTGCCGGGGTGGATGTACGTAGGCTGGGAAGCGGCAACATAGGCGCAACCAATGTTCTCAGAGTCCTCGGACCGCGGATTGCAGCTGTTGTACTAGCGACAGACGTGGCAAAAGGCATGGTTGCCGTTCTCATAGGCAAATGGTTGGTAGGTGGCGAAACGGTCCCTCTTATAGCTGGCCTTGCAGCGGTAGTAGGACATAATTGGTCGGTTTTTCTCAGACTTGGCGGGGGAAAAGGAGTTGCAACCACCGCCGGAGTAGTCATCGCGACAATGCCACTCGTTGCAGCTATTGCAATTCTTGCATTTGCGGTAGTTGTGGGGATTACAAGGTATGTATCTCTGGGATCACTGGTCCTGGCGTGCACCTTGCCGATTGCAGCTTGGCTTAGCGACAGGCCAGTATTGCACACAGTGTTTGCCCTCATCCTTGGACTGATGGTGATCTGGCGGCATCGGTCGAATATCGTCAGGTTGATAGAGGGGAGAGAAAACAAGCTGGGCAAGCGAGTACGGTAGAATCCACTACATAGGAGGGGTATTCATGTCGGAAGATGTGGTGACGAATGGGGCTGCGGCCATTCATCTGATAATCCTGGCTCTATCAGTAGTCGCCTCGATTGTCGCCGGGATCCTTGTGTATAGGGACGCGAAGGTCAGAGACTACAACCCGTTTGTGTGGGGGCTACTGTTTCCGCTGCTCGGTTTGTTGTCTCTTAGAAACCCGATTCAGGTTGCCATAATCCTAGTAGTCGGTATACCCGCGTATCTGCTCCTTAGGCCTAAAGGCGAGATCAAGGCGTGTCCGCACTGCAGCGGCAAGTACATCGATGAACTTGCATTCTGCCCTCACTGCAAGAAAGAGGTCAAAAAGGAATGCCTAAAATGCCACGATTTGGCCGACCTAGACGAAGCAAGATGCCCTCATTGTGGCGCACCGATGCTGATGTACGAGGGGAGGGAGTCTAGGCACTAACCATGGACCCACGTTCTGTCGTCACGAGACTGCTGATTTCATTCGTGCTCGGAGGCGTAATCGGTCTCGAGAGAGAAAGCCACCAAAGGCCAGCGGGTCTGCGCACTCACATATTGGTGGCCACCGGGTCCTGCCTGATTACCCTGGTGTCGTTCTACTCGGGAGCGTCAGTTGCTGCAACGCACGGGGTGTCCTATGACCCTACACGTATAGCTGCCAATATCATCACAGGAATCGGATTTCTCGGTGCAGGCACCATATTAAGAGACGGCATGACTGTCAGGGGCCTTACCACTGCAGCCAGTCTCTGGGTCGTATCTGCAATCGGACTTGCAGTCGGCTTCGGCTTCTATGGAGCAGCCCTAGTAGCCGCAGGCCTGGCTGCTCTAACGCTGATACTGTTAGATCGAATCGAGGCGATGTTTTTCGAAAGCAGGAGGCTGAGTCTCAGCCTCAGCCTCGAGGATCGGCCAGGAATTCTGGCGCAGCTCAATTCTACGTTGCGAGACGAGGGCATCAAAGTTACTCGGCTTGCTGCAGACAGCTCTTCCGGTAAGGACGGGGTCGTAGACGTCTCTCTCGGCATTCGCTTGCCTGTCGGGTACAAAGGGTTTCCGGCGTTTATAGACCGGATCCGTGCGATTCCCGGCGTTTACTACGTGGATGCTGAACACTTCGGCAACTTCAGTGAATAGGGATGAGGTTTCAGTGTTGATCCTTGTTGCAAATGATGACGGCGTGTACTCGCCGGGTCTTAGGACTCTCGTCCTCGAACTCTCGAAACTTGGAAACGTCTATGTGACGGCACCCAGCACTGAACGCAGTGCTGCGGGGCACGCGTTGACTATGCGGATGCCTATCATCGTCCAGGAAATAGAGATCGAGGGAGCCTCGTCTGCATGGTCAATAGATGGAACACCCGCAGACTGTGTCAAACTCGGGCTTGAGGTCTTGCTGAGGGGCCAAACACCGGACGTGGTCGTCTCCGGTATCAACAAAGGCCCTAATCTCGGCACCGATGTGCTGTACTCTGGAACTGTGTCTGCTGCCATGGAAGGCATTATCGAGAAAATCCCATCAATAGCTGTGTCGCTGGCGTCGTTTAGCAGCGAGTCGGACTTCTCTACCGCAGCGAGGTTTACTGCCAAGCTGGTGATGAAACTGCTGGACTCACAGGCCGAGGCCTTTACACAGACTCTGCTAAACGTCAACGTGCCTGCACTGCCGCAAAGCGACATCAAAGGGGTAAGGATCACCCGACTCGGTGAGAGGCGTTATACAAACGTCTTCGACCGCAGGGTAGATCCCAGAGGCAGGACCTATTTCTGGATGGCAGGGGATGTCCAGGAGGAGTTGGAGCAGCAGGACGAGACCTACGATACATGGGCAGTCCGCAACGGGTATATTTCTGTAACACCAATCAAACTCGAATATACTGCCAAAGACATGATCGAACTTCTCAAGAAATGGCGGCTTGAGCCCTGAGGAACGGTTGGCTGATTGGCCGCGGCCGCAGCAAGGCTTAAATACGACAAGGGGAGATATAGGTGGACAACTTGGAGCGCGTAAACTGCGCTGACAAGAATTGCGAACCTGTGAAAGCAGATACAAGTGAAGAGCGAGCTATCATTGAGATAGCATCTCAAAGTTTTGGGTCAAATGACGGACTACATCGGGTCGTGACGTTCTTGAACAAGAGCCTCAAGGGACGAGGCCTGATCTTCGGCCTGACTCGCGATCGAGCGGACGAGCTCAGGATCACTGTCTACGAAGTGATAGACAATAACGTACAGGCGCAATAGGAAAGGGAGCCATCTATTCCAGATGGCTCCCTTTTGAATGGCAGGGGAGACAGGACTCGAACCCGCAACCTACGGTTTTGGAGACCGCCGCTCTGCCAATTGAGCTACTCCCCTCTGAACTACAACTCAGACAACCACGATGACTTCTTGTTGCAGTCATAATTATACCCGAGCACAGACGCGTTGTCAATCAAAACGGGCATTACTTGAAATCCTACTCTAATGGCGTTAAGATATGACTGGTAACGATGGCAACGAGGTGATATTCGTGGCTTCCACAAATAACAAAATCCCTGTCGGCGTCTCCGGCAGGCATGTACATTTGTCAGCAAAGGACCTTGAGACTCTGTTTGGTCCAGGCTATGAGCTTACTGAGTACAGACCACTGTCCCAGCCTGGGCAGTTTGCTGCTAATGAGAAAGTCAATCTTGTAGGGCCAAAGAGCAGAATCGACGGTGTCAGAGTGCTCGGCCCGGTCAGAGATCAGACGCAGGTAGAGATATCCCTGACAGACGCTTACAAGCTAGGAGTAAGGCCGCCCGTGAGAGATAGCGGTGATGTAGATCGATCTGTCGGACTCACAATCGAAGGGCCAAAGGGCAGTATTGCTCTGGAGCAGGGTGTTATACTCGCCAAGAGGCATATTCACTTGAGCCCAGAGGACGCAGCTGCATTCGGACTTGTTGACAAACAACTAGTGAGCGTCAGGGTCAGTGGCGAGCGGGCGTTGGTCTTTGAGCAAGTCCTCTGTAGAGTAAGCCCGAAGTTCGTCACGGAGTTCCACATTGACACTGACGAGGCAAACGCAGCTCTCCTTTCCACAGGGAGTACAGTTGAACTGGTGAAGTGAGATGACAGCGCCTAGTCCACGGATACTGGTAGGCACTTCAGGCTACAGTTTTGACGACTGGAGGGGAACATTCTATCCAGAACACGTTCGCGCCTCCGAGATGCTGAGCTTCTACGCCTCCCAGTTTCCGATGGTCGAGGTCAACTTCACCTATTATCGGATGCCCTCAGCTCGGGTCACGCAGGGTATGGAGCGCAAGACACCGAAGGAGTTTGAGTTCGTAGTCAAACTGAACCGAGTGATGACCCACAGCAACCCTATTATCGGCTCATATGTTCCAGACTCGGGTCAGGCTGTTGGCGGCCCGGTTGATCTCTTTGGCCATGCGAGCTCCCAGGCGATCGGTTCGGCTGCGTGGTCGCTCGAGAGAGCTATTGCTGAGTTCAAGAAGGGTATTGAGCCGTTTGTGGATGCGGGCAAACTCAAATGTGTCCTTGCTCAGTTCCCGTGGGGATTCAAAAACACGCGCGATAACCTGCGATACGTGATTGACCTGGCCAAGGAATTCGACGAGTTCTGGTTCGTCGTGGAGTTTCGAAACGCAACGTGGGCGAGCGACAGCGTGTTCGACGCGCTCAGGCAGAACAACATAGGCTTCTGTTGTGTAGATGAACCTCAGCTGGAGGGTTTGTTTCCTCCAGTGATTACATCAACTTCCAGTGATGTGTCATACGTAAGGTTTCATGGACGCAACGCAGCGAAGTGGTGGCGTCACGACCGTTCATCTGAAAGGTATGACTACCTGTACAGCATCGAAGAGCTGAGACCGTGGGCCGACAAGATACAGATGCTGGCTGAGAACAGCAAACAGACCTATGTGTTGTTTAACAACTGCACTGACGGCAAAGCCGCTCAAAATGCAAAGCAGATGCTGTCGCTTTTAGGTCTCGCTTGACACATAGACATGAAAGGGCATGCAACCGGTTGGCTGGAGGGCAACAAACTTGTCAGTAAGGCCTGGCGCCGACTAGGACATCAGGAGGGGCTTGATGACAGATGCCTATCTTTGAATACAAGTGCAACCAATGTGGCAACAAGTTTGAGAAGTTAGTTAGATCCTCAAACGAGCAGATTGCGTGTCCGTCGTGCAACAGCGAGGACGTGCGTAAGCTCTTTAGCACGTTCGCAGCGCACGGAACCGCGTCCGGATCAAGCGGTTGCGCTTCCTGTTCAGGTGGAAGTTGCTCGACCTGTCACTGAGGTGACGCGACGCTCTTGAGACGTGGCCCTTGACCACAATGCGGCGTCTTTACGCACTCTGTGGTCCAAGGGCGTCTCTTTCATGCGCTTAGTTTACATAATATATATTATACGACGTTATGTATTCTAGGAAAACGGGACGCCATTGCATCCCATCCATCAGCTCTACCCGATGTGAGCCCATCACGCCTAATCAATGGGCACCAGCAACTGCTGCCCCGGATGTATCGTGGCTGCACCCAAACCGTTTATCGCACGGATCTCGTAGACCATTCGCCTGATGTCTGCTCCCTCGCGGCTGAGCGACCGTGCGATGCTCCACAGAGTATCTCCAGGCTGCACGACGACAACTTCGTATCCAGCAGCGCCCTCAGTGTCCGGTATACCTACGCGGGTCCACGCAAATGCGATGGATGCAACAGAGACAAGTGCGAGAATGCCAATGTACCCTACTGTGGCCAGTATCCGACGCCTTGACTTGGCAAGAGCCAGCTCTACAGCTTGCATGACGCACCTCCAGGCAATGTGGCATTGCTGTCGAACATTAGTTCTCCTTAGATGAAACATACCACGAACGTTTGTTCGTGTCAAGGCTCTGTCGAACTGATGTTTGCATGTTTAGTGCTCACATGCTATAATCGACCTGTAAATGACTAACCACAGACTGGTGGTGGATGGTGAGATGTCTTCCCGCCTTACTGATCGACAGGTCAAGATACTGGACTTCCTTATCGATACAATACGCACGCGCGGATACCCGCCGTCTGTGCGAGAGATTGGTGCTGCGGTAGGTCTTCGTTCCAGCTCCACGGTTCATTCTCATTTGGATAAGCTTGAGAAACTTGGCTATATCAGGCGTGACCCCACCCGCTCTCGCGCTATAGAGATTGTGGACAAGGCCTTGGATGTTCGTCCAACTAAGGACATGATCAATGTCCCTCTCGTAGGTCGTGTCACTGCCGGGTCGCCGGTTTTGGCTACGGAAAATGTTGAGGACTACTTCCCCATTCCCCTTGAGTTCATTGGGTCGGGCGAGTTCTTCATGCTTCGCGTGCGCGGGGACAGCATGGTTGGTGCCGGTATCCTCGATGGCGACCACGTCATCGTCCGCAAGCAAGATGCAGCGGTCGACGGCGACATTGTCGTGGCTCTAGTCAACGACGAAGAGGCCACTGTCAAGAGGCTGTACAGAGAGAAGGACCACGTGAGGCTCCAGCCGGAAAACCCTCACATGGCCCCGATAATAGCAGTCGACGTCCGCATACTCGGAAAGGTAGTAGGGCTAGTTCGCAAGATTCATTAGACAGCTCGGACGCTACTATTGCCCGGCATCCTCTGCTGCTGATGCCTTCACAGACTCGGCATACTCCTCAGCCGTAATGAACTCTCCCTTCGAGAACCTTCCTTCAATGATCTTTTGCCGCACGATTCTGTATCTTTCGTCAAACTCGATCACCACGTTCATGCGATTGGGGCATCTCGAGTTCCCATCGGCTACTACCTTCTGAACATAATACTCACAGTTAGGGTGGTTCTCCCTGTCGTAGTTTCGCTGTATCTCAGACGTCTTTCTCAGCCTGAGCATGACAGCTTTTCCGCATATCCCGCACCTAAGGTACACAGGTACCTCATTAGCCCCCACCTTTGGTTCTTTCTGAGAAGCCGATCCTGAGATCCAGTCGGCTATTCTCCTAAGAAGGCCAAAAGGCATTTCCACAGCTCCCCGTTCTATATTTGACTAGGAAGTCACGAGACCCCCTGTCCAGCAGCATCCCCTACTTCTTCGCTGCCCAAGATACTCAAGAAGTTCTCCAATGCCTGCTCACGGCCAACTTCGCCTGCGATCGAAAGGTCGCTTGCAGAAAGCTTCTTGATGGTGTCTCTTCTATTGTCCGCTTTGTATATTGAAAGGCGTGCCTTCAGCTCCTTGTAGGCTGTAGAAGCCTCATCATAAGCCGAACTCACGCCTTTGTCCATCACAACCTGAATTAGTCTCTCGTACTCGTCCTTCCGAGCCTGAGCCATTGCCCTAGTCGTCTCGGGATGGCTCGTCAAATCAGCAGCCAGCAGCTCTTGTTTAGCATAGCTCTTGAACCTCTTCAAGCTGCTTATCAGGTCCTCACGGCCGAGATAGATCAAGAGGCATTCCCCCTTAGCATTTGTATCTGTCCGGATTCGACACTTCGGCCTTGTCGTCAAACTGAGGAATACTTCATGGCTGATTACTTCGTGCTACCTAATTCGACGCACCCGACGTTGAATCCTCCCGGCCCCTCGGCAATGCCTATATTGGCGCGTCAGTGCACAGCTAAACCCTGCTTGCTCTTCAGTAATGCAAAGAAGGACACAATCCCTCGACTGTGTCCCTAGTCTTCTGCTGCTCCTTTGTCTACTCGCTCGTTGAATACATAAGAGACTGTCTCGCCGTCGTCAATCCTGTAGTAGTCAACGATCTTTCCGCTACGTACCAAAGTCCCCAGGAGCCTAGCTTCTCCCTTAATGATGTCGTGTCTTTGAATCTGTCGCTTCTCTAAATGGGTCCGATCGTGCAGTTGGATGGCACGCTTGCCAATTCGGGAAGTAAACACCGGATCTCCCCTCCCAAGCTGCACCAGAACTTCTACGCTCAGAAGCAACTGGCGGCCGCAAGTTAAGTCTTGCTCTGTTAGTAGCATGCCTTCGGACGCCGCGGTGTATTCATTCACATTTCACAACCGACTATCTAGACACTTCATCACAGGTTGACACCAAGGATTCCGCCTAAAAGCCCTGCAGCAGTAACTGTAAGCATCTGACGGCCTACTGCGAAAAAACGCGATCCACCTGAGGATGGGTCGGACGAGGCGACGAAGTAAACTGCGGCAAATACAAGCCCAACCACTAACCCAACGAGCCAGCCTCTGCTGGCGCTGGTCCTTCCCGCAGCCAAGCCGCCAAGAAACACCCCTATGATTCCCACGGCTGCCTGGACGTTCATACACGCGGCTTCTGAGATGTCAAACAGAGTCGTGAGAAACGCGAAAAGGACCGTGGCGACTACAACAAAGATCGCTGCAGTGATGCAGCCTCTTACGATCGATCGCACAAAGCCATACGGCCTCGTGTTGTTCGTAAACGGCGCAATGGGCATGCAAACCCGACCTCCTTGATTGCGCTCATGTGCGGGTAGAGAACGCATCGGACTCTCGCTACTCATACTCTATTGTACGAGAGTGCTCATAATGACCTATTACACTGCGTAGCCGTGAAGACAAAGCAGCGTAGCCGTGAGGCAAAAGAGGGCAACGTGTGCGGATGGCACCATATACATAAGGTCTGCTGTACGTATGTGGTCACATGCAAATGACGAGGAAAAATCACATCTTATCCTCGATGCCGCATACGTGTCGAGAACGTTATTAGTGCACGGGCATCTTGATATGGAGGTTAGTGCGCTTGTGTTTGACAATGACCGGGGAGTTCAGTATAATACTCTGTGTTCAGCAAATACGTGCCGGGGCGTGGCTCAGCTTGGTAGAGCGCATGGTTCGGGACCATGAGGTCGCTGGTTCAAATCCAGTCGCCCCGACCATTTCTTTCGGTTTTCAATCAAGTAGGCGAAAGTGGCGGAATGGCAGACGCGCTAGACTTAGGATCTAGTGGGTTATACCCGTGGGGGTTCAAGTCCCCCCTTTCGCACCACCCTCTTTCGAGACCGTCTGTGCCTTTGCAACGCAAGGCTAGGCGGTTGTTTTTTGCACGGCACGATTGTCATAGGTGCCGCAGAAGCCGCAGAAACGGAATGCTGTCACCCACCAAGAAGCAAACAGCGCCATGCAGCCACATTGACAGCCACACGGCGCTGCACGGGCATTCCCAGCGTTGTTGGCAAGAGCTAGAGCAGAGAGTTTTGGACGACGAGTGATGCGAATACGATTGAAACCATCGAGAGCAGCTTAATGAGGATATTGATCGAAGGCCCGGCAGTATCCTTTAGAGGGTCGCCGACAGTGTCCCCTACAACAGTTGCTTTGTGGCAATCGCTCCCTGTGCCGCCGAACTCGCCGCTTTCGACATACTTCTTTGCGTTATCCCAGCTACCTCCGGCATTTGCCATCAAGACTGCCAATATGAACCCGGTAACTGTGGCACCCGCCAGCAGACCCGCCACACCGTTCACTCCCAAGACTAGCCCGACTACGATAGGAACAACGATGCCGGCAAGAGTAGGAGCAATCATCTCTCGTTGGGCCGACCTGACGCAGATGTCAACACACGCAGCATAATCAGGGCTGGCTTTGCCGTCCATCAGGCCTTTAATCTCGCGAAACTGCCTTCTGACTTCAAACACTATGGATTGAGCAGCTCTTCCCACCGCAGATATTGTCATAGACGAAAACATGAAAGGCAGTGCAGCGCCGACGAATACACCTACAAGCACAGGTGGATTGAGCAGACTTAGATCTATCTTGATCGCACTCGAGGTTTTCTGAATGATCAGGTCCACCTGATCCTTGTATGCTGCAATCAAAGCGAGGGCTGTGAGTGCTGCGGACCCGATGGCAAAACCTTTGCCTGTAGCGGCTGTCGTATTTCCTAGAGCATCGAGTGCGTCAGTCCTCTGCCTGACTTGCGGAGGCTGATTGGTCATCTCTGCGATCCCTCCGGCATTATCGGCAACAGGGCCATATGCGTCGGTAGCAAGGGTAATCCCGAGCGTGCTGAGCATGCCTACTGCCGAGATAGCTATTCCATAAAGGCCTTTGCTTACATCTGACCCGCCTCCGGCAAGAAAGTAACTAGCCAAGACAGCTGTTCCTACCGTAACTACAGGCAGCACAGTCGAGCCCATACCCAAAGAGAGACCATTGATTATGACAGTCGCGGGCCCAGTCTCTGAGGCGGACGCGAGCTTCTTAGTTGGACTGTACTGAGCAGAAGTGTAGTACTCGGTGGTTACTCCGATTATGATACCTGCGAGCAAGCCGGCAAGAACTGCGCCGTAAACCCCGATGTTATCCCATCCCAGGACAAAGCCTATCAGGAAGAAACCCACAACCGCTATGAGTCCTGCGCTGATATAGGTGCCCCTGCGAAGGGCGCCCAACAGAGAATCGTCGCTCTCATTGTCTGTCAACTTGACCATGAATGTCCCTATGATCGATGCCAAAACCCCGAGTGCGGCCATAGCCATAGGCAGCAGCATCCTGCCGACCATCTCGCGAACTGAACCGCGGCTGGCAGCGACTGCAAGCGCTACAGTTGCGATTATCGAGCCGACATAGGACTCATATAGATCTGCACCCATGCCCGCCACGTCGCCGACATTGTCACCGACATTGTCCGCAATGACCGCAGGGTTGCGCGGATCGTCTTCGGGAATGGATGCTTCGACTTTTCCAACAAGGTCGGCGCCAACGTCCGCTGCCTTGGTGTAGATACCCCCTCCTACTCTCGCAAACAGGGCCATAGAGCTGGCGCCCATGCCAAATGTCAGCATCGTGCTCGTGATGTTGGTGATCCTCTGAGCCAACTCCAGATCTCTGTAGTACCAGTCAAGCAAGAAGTACCAGACGCTCAAATCCAGCAAGCCCAGGCCAACGACTACGAGGCCCATAACCGTTCCGCTTGAAAAAGCGACAGTGAGCGCGCTGTTGAGGCTCTGCTTCGCAGCGTAAGCTGTCCGAGCGTTGGAATTCGTGGCCACCGTCATCCCGATGAAGCCTGCAAGGCCGGAAAAGAAGCCTCCGGTAAGAAAGGCAAACGGCGTGAAAACTGAGAGATATCCTCTCCAGGCGAGGAGCAGGAGTATTACGAACATGACAGCAAAGAACAGGCCTACGCCGTAGTACTGGCGCCTTAGGTAAGCTCGAGCACCCTGCCGTATGGCCGATGCGATCCTTACCATTTCTTTGCTACCCTCTTCGCGCTTCATTATAGAAAACGCGAGGTAAGCAGCGTAAGCCAAAGCTATTGCCGAACCAATAGGGACCACAACAAAGAACCTTTGTATGGCTTCAATGCTCATCAAATCCCCGTCCTTTCCATCTCGTAACTAGGG
>FIZI01000028.1 GCA_900016865.1 uncultured Clostridia bacterium
TCAATCGGACTCATCGTATTACTGTGCATTGTTGCAAGCGGTTGTTTCAAGATGAATGGCGGCACACTGGAGGAGGCTCAAGTAAGGGCGGTATTTGATAAGTATGAGCAGGGCGCAGTGACTGGGAATTCCGAACAGGTTGCATCCTGCTATGCGGCTGAATTCGAGGTCATTGACTCGAACGGACCGGTCGATCTGGTGACTAGAGAGGAGCTCAAGGAGGCATGGGATCGGCTATTCGACGCCATTCACTATACGAGATATAGCTTCACTGGATTAGCAATCACGTTCAACGATAAGCTAGATGAGGCGGTTGTGGAGGGTCAAGTCATTCTCCGAGGCTATGCTAAGGGAAAAGATCAGAAGTGGCTTGATAATACCGTAGTGGGTCGATGGACTCTCAGGCGGTTTAGCGGGCAGTGGTTGATCGTTAGAGAAGAGAGGTTTGGATAGCCTTTTTCACTGTTATCACGGCTTGAGGGTAGTACAGTTCGCGATACTCCTCAACAGAGCGAATCCGCCTTCGCCTTTCGCTGCGGCGATCAACCCATTATCAGAGACGGCCCATTGACTGAGTGCCTGGCCAGGTTTTGTTGGATCGCCTTCTGACCGGCGTTTGCGTAGCAGTAGATACAGCCGTTCTTGCAGGTGTTGTAGACACCCATGTCTACAGACGGGGCGCATAGGCACTGGTCGCGCTGCCCGGGATCTTTGACTGATCTGATATCTCTCCCTGTCAATCGGCGAATGAGCCCGGCGTCTATACAGCTCCCGGGCAATATGCCAAACTGCTCAAGGGACAGCTTCTCCGCGCACGTTACCACGTCCAGGTTGTTGGCCAGCCCGATGTTGCCGATAGCGAGGCACAATCGGCGCAATTCGTCCTGATGATCACTGTCACGGATGTCCCACAGCTTGATCCCGCGGTCTTCTTCGATCTGTTGGACTCGGCCCATGATCTTCGGATAGAAATCCAAGAAGCTGATTGTCAAGCGTTTAGTGTAAGGCCCAAGCTTTCGCGCGAGCAGATCTACGCGCTCGATGTGATAGTCAACGGGTGTCTCCGTGCTCAGGATGATAGGGTCGTACCTCCAGAGGACGCGCCCCGGGCCGATTGATTCGCTCAGCTCAATGAACGCCTGAATCCGCTCGGAGACAGGTGGAAGGCCCGGCTCGAGCCATTTTGGATAATCGTTGAGCGTGAACTGGAAGTAGTAGAGATAGCTCGATGAGTCGAGTTCGGGCAGGTACTCGAGTAGAGGCAGAGGGTTCTTTGTCCAGAATACGATGATATCAACATCTTCAGGGCGCAGGCTGATTCTGGACACCTGCTTCGGGTTAAAGGGGTTGACACTGCAGAAGTAGCCTTCCCTGATCCGGTTCATAAACCATTCGGGATAGCACGCTGGTATGTCTGTTCGTCGGCTGGCGCTTATGATCATGTCGCGGCCCCCTCAGTCTGTGGCAAGATCTGTGCTAGAGGAAGTTCAAGCTGTCCCCTCGGTCTGCAGCAGGATCTGTGTCATATGAAGTTCAAGCCACCAGGCCACGGCAGTGGCAAGGGCAGAATAGGGTCCCACGGTTCTCCGTATTGCTCTCTGTTCTCAACATCGAACACGAAGTGTAGCAGGGCCTTGCCGTCATTGAGGTCAATCGGTGCTTCGCACCGGGTTTGATCCATATCAGACTTGGGACAAGACTCATGCTCAATCCCAGAGCGGCGATTTCTTTGACTGTCAGACTTGGATTCGCCAGGAGGGCTGTCGTTGAGACCGACCTCAAGCCTTGCATTTGGGCATATTGCTTTGGCGCGTTCCTGTAGTATCGGTTGGATTTGACTCCAGAGGACTGCCGTGTTTGTTATTATGAAGGTGAACGGGTATTGCTCCGCCTCTCCCTTGTGCCCGCATGCCTCCAGATAGGCAGTGAGCTGGAAATCGTGGATGGGCACATCTACAGTCACAGTCGTTATGCCGGAGTCTGTAAGCATTTTTTGAAGGAGTATACCGACAGTCACAGGGTCACCTGCATACTCCATGACTCGGAACTTGTTGTCTTTGACTGATCCAAGAACGTAGGCAGAGAGGCACTCTCCAACCCATGACGCGGCCGCTCTAAGGCGCGGTGGGTAGGGCACATCGTTGACACCGGGCGCAGCCTTGATCAGTATAGGGACCTGCCACTTGGGCCGCAGGTATCTGACAGGTTCTCTTTGGTAGAGTTCTCCGAATTTTTCTGCTACTAGGGTAATAGCTTTCCCGTAGTAGGTGACTGAGAGCATACCTGGGAGTTCGCCGTAAGCTTGTACCCTATCTGTATCACAGGCACCCCTGGTCAGGGTAAAACGTTTCTTGAGTGACGTGAAGTCAGCGCCGTTTCTCGTGTAAAGCCCTCTGTCGCCGGAGATGACGAGCAGAGCAACCCCCTCGTCGTGCAAACTGGTTAGCACCTCGTGCAAGAGCCTGGTCGCAATGCCCTGTCCACGGTAGTCCGGATGAGTGCACACTGCTCCCATGCTTGCTATCGAGATCTTGTGACCATTGATTACGGCTGTGTTCTTGAGAATGCCGTTGAGAGCTATGATCTTGCCATCGTCTTCGGCTATGAACAGATCATGAGCATTTCGTTTGCTCAAAAAGAGAGGGTACTGCAATCCCATTGACGGGTTCAGTCCGGATGAGGCTGGCCTGAACACGAGATTAGCTAATTCGACGACCTCTTGCACATCTTCCGGGCGTGCTCTTCTGGTCGTTATCAACGGCGTTCACCTCGCAAAAAGAGAGCCGACGCGGCTCCTCACTGGCACAGACACAGCTTGCAGCGATAACCGCAGGGCTGCAGGCATGTGAGAAGCCGCATCGATCATGGTCCTGACCTACTGCACCTTGGACAGTCTGATTTCTCCGACACCAAATGGGAGCAGACGCCTCTTATTGGTGTATCTTTTCATATCAATGAACGTCCAGGGTGATATGTATTTGTCTTCGACTACGTTCCAAATCCAGCCCGGGCCGAAGCAGTTAAACAGGGTAGTGGCTGCTGTAAGCTCCACGATGTTGCTGCCCGGCTTGACCAGATCTGTTACATCCACCGTTCGAGGCTCCCAGTACAGCGTTCCTGCATCTTTGCCGTTGACCTTGGCAACTACTGACGCTGCATTTACAGACCCGACCGATAGCAGCACTCTGCTGTTAGGATCTCCCGTATCGGACACATTGACAGTAGTGGTGAGCCGCACCCTGCCTGCATAGAACGGATATCCCGAGGCGGTCAAGTCAGACGGATCCACCTTCCGCTGGCTGCATGCCTCGCAAGGCGAATCGGAGCCACAGATATGGAAGTCCGTGTTGTTGAAGTTGCCGACCAGGAAGTCTCCGATGATGTAAACCACTTCGACTTCTGTGGGTATGTGCTCTCTGTAATCGTCGACTCTGCGGTGGCAACCTGCCCCAGTGATGTTATTGGACTTCCTGCCCTCTATGGTCAGGGTGTTCGTGCCCTGCTTGATTGCTGTTGCTGGAATCGGGACTCTGGTGAAGTTCACATCCAACCAGCTCGTGGCAGGGTCGAACGCTCCGTCGTGCCCTCTTTGCTTGAGTGGTTTGACCTCGACTCCGTTAAAGAGGATCCGGTCAAGATTCTCAGCCACTTCAATGACAGCTGTGAATCCCTTCTCAGGTATAGACCTTACCTCGAAAGAGTACTCAGCAGCAAACGGAGTGCCCTCGTCGGCAGCGTAGAAGTGGTTGTGCCAAGCCTGAGCTATTGGCGCGTTTGACAGCACCTGTTTGCCGTCAAGCCACAGGCTGACCCTTTCGAGGGGCAGGACGTTCTCGTCGAGTATCTCTACGTCAAATGTCTGCGAGTCTGCGATGATTGCCTGCCTGGGCTCTTCGCCAAGGATCACACCGCTGCCAAGGATTAGAGTGGACGCACCCGAGGTGGCGGATTCACAGCAGTCGGTCGGCTCACAGGTGCCTTCAGGTTTGCAGCAGCTGGCATTGGATCCGGTTGAGTTCTCCGATGCGTGGCACTCGCCCTCAGCCAGCACCAGCAGCAGGCTACCTGCAGGCGCCATTGTCATGTCAAATGTAGCAACGCCGTCTCTAGACTCAAACTCGACTCTATGAGCAGACCCGTCTGCCATGTCTATGGCGATGAGCTCAGGACATGTCAGAGACTGCCCTGCCGCCGACACGAGTGGAATAGACACAGTGGCTTTGACCTCGCTGCCGTTGTCTGTATTGGCCATGAGGATACGCCTGGTCTCTGCGACATCCCGGACGCAGAGGTAGACGGACCGCGCCTCGCCGCCTGTCAGGCGGTCAAGCACTCGCACTCGTCTCGGGTATGCTCTACTGAGCTCGGCAACAGCAGATCCGACAGAGTCGACCACTGTAGCTTGTGCAGGCAGGTCGGATACGCTGTCTGTTGCGTCTCTGAGGGTCGGCACCGGACGTATGAAAATGAGGCGGCCTCCGTTCTCGGCAAACTGCTCAAGCAGTTTCCAAGTGCTCGTTCGCAGTGTCAGCGAAGGCGGCACTACTACTGTCCCGTATGAATGCTGCCCTATACGGAGCCGTCCGCCATCGAGGGTTGCGTCTTCCTCGATCAGGATTTCATCTCCATAGTGGTAGTCCAGCTTCTCTTCGAGCAGGTGCCTTGACAGTGCCTGGAACGGAGCATCGTATGCGGCTTTCTCCGGCATGACGCCCGACTTGGAGTGCAACGGGGAGTACTCCGCCCAGAAGCTAGCTATCGGATGGATGATCAATATGTCGACTTCTCTCTTGCCTTCTGTAGCTGCTCTTGAGAGCCTTCCGATGTAGTCTGACAATCCGCGCTCATCAGGCCACCAAGGCTGCTGATGGAAGAGGTTCGCCGGATAGTCGCGCTTGCGCTCTCCTCGCATTGAGTAGAGAGACAAGTGGTGGTTGACGTAGCCTATGCCAAGGACAGCTTCCCAGTCGGCAATCCATTTGCGCTCAAAGAAGGATGATTGCTGCCCTATGCATCCAAACACCTCACAGAAAGCGCGCTCCTTGCCGTACTGCTCCACTGCCGAGGAGACCTGTTTGACAGTGACAATCTGCTCTACGTGCCTGCCCAGCTTGTCTATGCCCGGCCAGTGCATGTACTTGTAGTGAGGCATGGCTGCGCCTATCCATGTTGTTTGGGAGTGCAGATCGTCTTCAGCCATGAAGTGTCCGGTCATGATCAAGTTGTTATCATCACACCACTTGTAGTACTGCTTGGTAAAGCTGTCTCTGAATAGACGGGTCGCAGCATCGTAAAAGTCAAACCGAGTCTTGCGGTAGTCGCCTCGGTCGAAGAACAGCTCATCCACCTTGCTCAAGATGTCGTATCCCTTGAGCTCGCGGAAGTACTTTGGCAGATGGTCGGACCACGGAACAAAAGGCAAGGAAGTCGGGTAGGTGTATGCCGGCTCATCAGTAAACACGCCAGGGATCTCCTTGCCAAAGTGCTCTCCAACCACTTCTTTATACTTCTCGTGAGTGCACTCTATGAAAAACTTGACTGCGTCCGGGTTCATCAAGTCGACATATGAAGCGCCGTTGAACCACAGGCTGTCCAAGGGACTTACTCTGCGGCAGATTGCGTATGTAACGTCGCGGTCAGTGACCTCCATGACCACTTCGTCTTCCTCGGGCACCTCATCAGCCTTGCGGAGCACCAGCCACCTAACACGGTATTTCGGGTCTGCCTCAGGCACGATGCCGCCAGCGAAGCCCGAGGGCCACTTGTCCTCATCGTACAGCCAAGCCCATGTATTTGTTGCCTTGGCCTCCTCCACGCATGCCTTCACCAAGTCCATCCAATCGTCCGAAAGATAGCCCGTCACCAGTCCCACACGAGAATGCATGAAATATCCGCCCCAGCCTTTTGCGGACATCTCTCTAATCTGCCGTCGGAGTTCGCCTTCTTGCAATTTGTCGTTCCAGCTCCAGAAGGGTGCCGGCCTCCACTGCTTGTCAACTGTCTTCCAGTCAGTCATGTGAAGCAATACCTCCTGACAGTGTTTGTGATTGATTTAGTTGTCACTCCTGCGCAAACAGTGCTCTTGTCGGTAATGACTTGGCGAGACGTTAAGGACGCGGCGAAATGCCTTGGAAAACGTAGAGGGGTTTTCATATCCAACCGAGCGAGCGATGTCGCTGATGCCGAGTCGTGCGTCCTCCATTAGCTCGCGTGACTTCTCGATTCGGAACCTAATGATGAATTCCTGCGGCGATGTGCCGAGAACTTGACGGAATAACGCACACAGATAGCTGCGGTCAACACCTACATGGCGCGCAACCTCATTGACAGATATGTGTTCAGAGTAGTTGAGCTGTATATACTTCACGGCTTCCTGAACATACAACTCGGCTCGGCTTTGGCCCTTCTGTTCGACCGGTCGGGGGGCGGCTTCTACTAGGTGAGCCAAAAATTGATAGAGGTAACCGCGTAAGCGGATTTCTCTGGATCTGGTGAGAGTGCAGGATTTGACCATTTGCTTAAGCAGC
This sequence comes from uncultured Clostridia bacterium, assembly GCA_900016865.1. Taxonomy (GTDB): domain Bacteria; phylum Bacillota; class DTU014; order DTU014; family DTU014; genus DTU014. The sequence continues at coordinate 6,528 of FIZI01000028.1, forward strand.
TCGGATGTAGCATCGTGGTCCAAGGTCGTGAAGATTGGGTTAGATTCGTCGAGACAGGCGAGTTTGAGGTAGTGCTGCGCTCTCATGCCGTGAAAGCCAACCCATGCATAGGCCCAAGGCGTATCTGCATCTGCTTCGTAGTAGGTTACTTGCCCAGGACAGATCAGAAACCCTTGCGCCTTGCCAAGAGAGTATGTGTTGCTCTCTGTGCGAAACATTCCTGTTCCATCGAGCACATAGTGGATCAAGAAGTGATCGCGGACTGCCGGGCCAAACGAATGACGGCGTTCGCATTGCTGAATCCCGCAATGGTACACATTGAGTTCGATGCTGTCTCTCAGATCGATCTGGATATCCAGCATTTTGACCCTCCGCACTCGTCGGTCGAGCTCGCCACATCTCACATTATAACATGCCTACTTGACACTATGCCATTTACTCCTGAGACTGCCGGTATATAATCGAGCTAGGGCAGTAAATCTCAAGAGATCGAAGCATCGATAGCAAAAGCACTGGTTGAGGGGGAAGTCAAAATGGTTAAGATCGCGTTCATGGGCGCGGGGAGTACAGTGTTTGCAAAGAGTGTCTTGGGTGACTGCATGCTGACTCCGGCGTTGCGGGGCTCACATCTGGCACTGTATGACATCGACCCTCAGCGGCTCAAAGAGTCCGAGAGCATGCTAAACAACATCAACAACAACTACGGCAAGCATGCAACCATAGTTGCGTACACAGATCGGAAAAAGGCTCTGGAGGGCGCTGACTTCGTTGTAAACGCCATTCAGGTTGGCGGGTACGAACCATGCACCGTGATCGACTTCGAGGTGCCGAAGAAGTACGGCCTGAGGCAGACAATTGGAGACACTCTAGGTATAGGCGGGATTTTCAGGGCGCTGCGAACAATCCCGGTCATGATGGATTTTGCGAGGGACATGGAGGAAGTCTGCCCAAACGCATGGTTTCTCAACTACACCAATCCTATGGCTATACTCACAGGAGTCATGCTGAGGTACACCAATGTGAAGACTGTTGGACTGTGCCACAGTGTGCAAGTATGTGTGCCCGGGCTTCTTGGACCGCTGGGGATGGATCCGACAGGAGTCCAGTGGAAGATCGCTGGAATCAACCACATGGCATGGCTACTGGAGGTCACAAAGGACGGAGTCGACCTCTATCCGGAGATCAAAAAGAGGGCGCTCGAGAGACCCACACCTCATGGAGATATGGTGAGATACGAGATCATGCACAGGTTCGGCTATTATGTGACCGAATCAAGCGAGCACAACGCCGAGTATATGCCGTACTTCATCAAGAGCCAGTATCCAGAGCTGATCGAGAAGTTCAACATCCCTCTGGATGAGTATCCGAGACGGTGCGTTGCACAGATAAAGGGCTGGAACGCGATGCGCGACCGCTTGGTCAACAATGAGAACATCACGCACGAGCGCTCTAACGAGTATGCTTCATACATCATGGAAGCCATTGTGACTGACAAGCCGTTCAAGATCGGCGGCAATGTGCTCAACACAGGGCTCATCACCAACCTGCCCAAGGAGGCGGCTGTTGAGGTTCCATGTCTCGTAGATGCAAGCGGAATCACGCCGACCTATGTAGGCGACTTGCCTCCACAGCTGGCTGCACTCAACATGACCAATATCAACGTGCAACTGCTGACGATCGAAGCAGCCATGACTCGCAAGAAGGAGCACATATACCATGCTGCTCTGCTCGATCCACACACGTCGTCAGAGCTGACGATTGACCAGATAGTGGCTCTGTGTGATGATCTGATCGAGGCACACGGCGATTGGTTGCCGAAGTTCAAATAGATGTACAGGTGGACCCAGTCACTCAAGTGATTTTAGGGTCTCACTTCAACTCACAAATTCCGAGCCCCATCCAGACTCAGTGTTGGATGGGGCTCTTCTTTTTTGACTGCATGGGTGTGCACGCCCAGATCGACCTCTTGTCGCAACACCCGGCCTATCTCTACTTGATTTACAGCTATTGGGGGATACTACCCTTGAGTAAACCGATACCTAGGCGGCTAAAGCTACTGCCGAGAACAATCTCCAGGGGTGGTTGTGACAGATGAGCCCAGCGGATCGAGACTCAAGGCCGGAGACGCAGTGGGACTTGCATAGGCCAAAAGGGCATCCTCACAAGAGAGAAGCTAGATCGCAAAGGGCGCAAATGGAGCCACTAGAAAGGCATGGCGAGTTGAAGGACGTAATGGGGCCTGTAGCCAGGTCGGCAGTGGGGCGGTCGGATGGTGGAGCGAGAGGCGAACCAAAGACGGGCAAGACAGGCCTTTCGGGCCAGGTTCAGCAGGTGCTAAACGAAGACATAAACCTGCGTTCCTATGACCTTGCAGCAGATGTTACGCTGGATGGTACAGCCAGGATTACGGGAGTGGTGGATAGCTTGAGCGAGAAGCTGCGTGCAGCTGAGCTAGTATCATCCATTCCAGGAATCAATCGTGTTGAAAACAGCATCTCTATAAGCACAGACGGGAGAATCACTGATGCGGGAGTGGAAATGGAGGTAGCCGAGGAGATTGCTCTAGATGAGAGGGCGAAAATCATCCCGGGCATACAAGTCGAGCGAGGCCGCGTTATCTTGACCGGAGTAGTCGAAAGCGACGACGAGCGGCAGGCGATAATACAGGCAGCTGCAAGAGCAAGGGGTGTGACCGACATAACAGACAACTTGCGCGTGGATAACGGTGAGATCGACTGGGACGACCCTCAAGCAATCCTCGACAGTCAAGTGAGGAATGAGCGGAGCTAGGTGCTCCGCCGATCTACTTGCAGATCAGACTTGCCTGTTAAGCAAGGAAAGGAAGCGGGTCAGGCAGTCCGGTTTGAGGTCACGCAAACAACTACGCGTCGTCTCTGTTGTGTCGAAACTCCCAAGCTCTCAGCCTCCCGAGGTCTTCGCAGAGGGGATAATCTGAGTCGTTCCTGGTCGCGCGCAGCTCCTCTAGCCTCTCCGGGTGTGCTTTGAAGTAGTTCAGAAGGCCCGAGATCAGGGACATGGTGTGCGGAGTGATGTAATGCTCTATGCCCTCGACCTGCTCGTCGACTCCGGCTCCCGCATCGAGTGTGCGAAAGAACTGCTTGAGCACATTGTCTCGCCACACGAGAAAGCAGCCGTATCTCTTGCCGATAGGGGTCAGCGAGATATTCCTGTACTTCTCATATTTCACAAATCCAGCTTCATCGAGCTTTTGGATCATGCGTGTTACACTTGATGCCTGGACGCTGAGGTACTCGGCTATGTCAACTGCCTTGACGTAGCCCTTGGATTCTGACAGCCTGTAGATGATCTCCAGGTAGTCCTCCATGCTCTCAGTAAGCATTTAGAGCAAGCCTCCTATTAGGTTCGCGGTCTGAGCTACCAACCAGCAGACAACAAACGCTGTCAGAGTCGTGATCCCCGCTGTTACGGCAGCCCACTTGAAACTCCCGGTTTCGCTCTTGATCGTAAGGAGCGTAGTGCCGCAGGGGAAATGCAAAACCGAAAAGAGCATGAAGTTGAGTGCTGTGATTAGTGTCCATCCCTTGGAGACAAAGACCTCGTGCATCGCCGAGGCGCTGTCGAGCTCGATCATCATGCCTGTCGATAGGTAACTCATGAGCGCGATGGGAATGACGATCTCATTGGCAGGCAGTCCGAGTATGAACGCCAAGAGAATCACTCCGTCGAGCCCAATCATGCGGCCTATCGGGTCGAGCCACCCGGACGCTATGTCCAGGACGCTGGTTCCGCCTATGTACGTGTTTGCAACAACCCATGTGACTGCTCCTGCCGGGAGTGCCACGATTACTGCCCTTTTCAGGACGAACAGTGTTCGATCCAGCAGAGACCGCACGATAATCCTCCCAAGCTGCGGCTTCCTGTATGGAGGCAGCTCGAGAGTAAACGCAGAAGGCACGCCCTTTAAGATGGTCTTGGAAAGCGCCAGCGAGATCAAGAGCGTTACCAGGATCCCGATGATCACGAGCCCTACTACAGTGGCAGAGGCTATGAGGTTGCTTAGGCTCGCACTCATTCCTCCGACAAATGTTGCTGCGAGCGCTATTAGCGCAGGGAATCTCCCGTTGCACGGCACGAAGCTGTTTGTCAGGATCGCAATCAGGCGCTCTCTTGGAGACTCGATCACCCGTGCTGCTATGACCCCCGCGGCATTGCAACCAAAGCCCATGCTCATAGTGAGCGCTTGCTTGCCGTGAGCTCCCGCACGTTTGAACCAGTGGTCGAGGTTGAACGCAACGCGTGGAAGATACCCGAGATCTTCAAGGAACGTGAACAGCGGAAAGAAGATGGCCATGGGTGGAAGCATGACTGACACTACCCACGCGAGTGTCCTGTACATGCCTAGCACCAACACCCCGTGAAGCCACTCCGGTGAGTGGAGCCGCAAGAGCAGTTCCGTGAGTCTGTCCTCGAAGCCAAACAGGAGCTTCGACAGCAGTGCTGAAGGGTAGTTCGCTCCTGAAATGGTGATCCAGAAGACGAGCGCCAGTACAAGGAGCATCACTGGATATCCAAATGCTTTGGACGTCAGTATGCTGTCTATGCGATCATCCCAGTCTACTCTGTTGCGGGTGTGCCTCAATACGACATCAGTAGCTATAGCGTCAGCGTGGTCGTATATTGCCGAGACGATTTCATCCTCAATGCGGCCTGTGGATGCGTGCTCTTTGACAGTGTCCTCAATCGTCATCGAGTCAGCATCGGCTGCAACGACAGCCGTGCAGTCAATATCGATGCGGTCGATGCCAGCGGCAACCTCACGCTTGACTGAGCTGTTTGGCATCAGGCAGGCACCTTCTTCCTGGCGTCTAGCATCCTCACCCCGAGGTGTCTCTCGATGCTTTTGACTATGGACGGATCGCCGTCCAGCAGCCTCAGAGCAACCCAACGGGGCTTGAGTTTGCCGGATAGGACGGGAGCGATCTCTCGCTCGATTGCCTCTATCTGCCGCTCTATCGTGGGCGGGTAACGGACCTCCAGCGGTGAAGGCGACAGCTGTCCAGTCGCTACCGCCTCAACACAATCTTTGAGCCGCTCAAGTCCATATCCGTTTCTAGCCGCAGTTGGAACCACCGGTATCCCCAACCTCTCAGAGAGCCTCGCACAGTCGACTTCAATGCCCTTTCTCTTTGCTTCATCTATGAGATTGAGGCACACTACCACTCTGGGCGTCATCTCAATCACCTGTAGGACGAGATTGAGGTGCCGCTGGAGACAGGTGGCATCGGTCACAACTACTGTAGCGTCCGGATCAGCAAAGCATATGAAGTCCCGAGCGATCTCCTCTTCGGGCGAGCGAGACAGCAGTGAGTAGGTACCAGGGAGATCCACTAGAAGCACTCGCTTCCCGTTGTGTGCATACGTCCCTGTGGCTTGAGCAACGGTCTTGCCTGCCCAATTGCCTGTATGCTGGTTGAGGCCTGTCAAGTGATTGAACACTGTGCTCTTGCCTGTGTTTGGGTTTCCGGCGAGCGCTACGATGTAGTCTGCATTTGCCGAGCTTGCACGGAAACCGTCTCTCAGCACTCCTCGTTGATTAGCCAAATCGTGACGAAACATGTTGTCTGCCTCCGATCCTCCAATCTGTCGGACTAGATTGGCTCTACGTTGATGCGCCGGCTTTGGTCGGCCCTCAGTGCGAACGTCGTCTCTCTGATCCTAAACGCAGTCGGGTCGCCACAAGGGCTTCTTCTCACCACTTGAACTGTAGAGCCTCTGGTAAATCCCAGGTCCAGGAGCCGCCTGCGCTCTATTCCTTCTGCGTTGAGGGAGACGACTACTGCGCGGCGTCCAGGCTCTAATGTGTCGAGTGTTTGAAGCAAGGTCAATCACCGTCCCGAGTGTGCAGTGGGCGAACTTAGTTGTTCGCCGACAGGAAGTTTACATCTGTGCATATTCCGGTACTAGAGTATGGGCCGGTGGCTTCGATGGTGACCGACGCGCATTAACAACGGATTTGACCAGCATATCAGTGTCATTCCAGCTTGTCGCGAATACCATGGAAAGACACGACTCATCTCAAGACTGGAGGCGGGCATGATGTCGGAGACGATCACACTCTCTGCTGTCGGGGACGTCATGATGTGGCGTGAGCAGGTGGCTGCAGCTAAGCTGCCCAGTAGCCGCGGGTATGATTTTGACAGAGTGTTTCGTGGTGTGAAGCCGATATTTCGCAAGTCTGACTTGGTAATTGGAAATCTGGAGACGGTCTTTGCTGGCCCGGATGTCGCACACCAGTTGCGCAATGCCAAGAACGGGTTCCCGCGGTTCAGTTGCCCTGACGAGCTGGCCGCTGCACTCAAGAAGGCTGGATTTCATGTCTTGACCACAGCCAACAACCACTGTATGGACCATGGGTTTGCTGGGGTCAAACGCACGCTCGATGTTCTCGACAGATTCGGCCTCAAGCACACGGGCACTGCGAGGTCGCTCGGAGAGGCCAAACGGCTGCTCGTCGTGCCAGTCAAGGGAGTCAATGTTGCCATATTGGCCTACACTTATGGGACGAATGGCATAAGCCCGCCCGCTTCGAAACGCTGGGCAGTCAACCTCATGAGAGCAGGGACGATCAAGACTGACATAATGAGGGCGAGGCGTGAGGCGGACCTCGTAGTCGTTGCGGTTCATTTTGGGCGTGAGTTCCGCAGGTATCCGACAGAAAGACAAGTGGGCCTTGTGACGCAACTGCTGAAGGCCGGTGCAGATGTTGTTCTTGGGTCACACCCACACGTGGTGCAGCCTGCGGTTGTCACCCGGGTAAGAAGGCCTGACGGTAAGCTGCATAAGTGCGCAGCTATATTCTCGTTAGGGAATTTCGTGTCTAGGCGGATGTGGAACAACCAACGCACTGAACAGGGAGTGATCATGCAGATAAAGGTTGAAAAAGATCAGGTGGGGAGAGTGCAGTTGAAAAGCGTTGAGTTTATTCCTACCTTGACAAAAGCGAAATCGGAGGACCAGCCGGTGTACGCGGTGGTCCCCCAAACCAAGTCGCGGGCAAGCTATCCTGAAGTCTACAGACATCTGAAAGCGGTTCCGCTCGATCGCACTGTCAGGCGAGCCGCTCGTCCTTCAGCAGGATGACTCCTTGCAGGGGTGCCAGGTCTATGCTTAGACGGCCGTTTACAACAGGAATGGAGCTGCCGTCGAGTGCGTTTATGACTTCTCCGCACTCCATCCAGCCTGCATCAAGTTCGATGTGATGGCTGCTGCCGGGATCCCTGTTTACACACACAAGCGCAGCTCCGTCATCTCTCTTGAGGCCGAATACGTCTGACCCGCCCTTGATGCGTCGGGCAAGGGTATATATAGGCCCCTTGTGGTAAGGAGAAAACCACTCTCCTGTCCGAAGACATGCGTGCTTGTTGCGTATGCCTGCTAGCAGTCTGTACCACTCAATGAGTTCTTTGTCCTCACTGCCCCACGGGTAGGTCCTGCGATTGAGCGGATCCCTGTATCCCTCAACTCCTGCTTCGTCACCGTAGTAGATACACGGCACGCCGGGAAATGTCATCTGCATCAAAGCAGCCAGCATGAGCCTGCGCTTGCCCAACTCATTCGGTGGCGGATTGGCCGTGTAGGCGGCACGCTGCTCGAGGGACAGTGCAGATTCGGGAGGGGCTTCTCCCAGGATGGTCTTTGCCCTCGTTACGTCATGACTGCCGATTAGGTTTAGCAAGGCGTAGAAAGCAGGCTTTGGGTAGTTTTCATATAGACTCATGAGTCTGCGCTGAAGCGTCTCTGCATCAAACTCTGACGAATCGTGGATGCTGCGCCCCAGGAGGAACGACAAGATCATTTCACGGAACGGGTAGTTCATGACGCTGTCTAGCTGACGTCCCCACAGGAAACCGCGGTGGCCTCCGTAGCTTACCTTGTTGGATGCGTCTTCCCATACCTCACCTATTATCACACAGTCCGGTTTGGCCGACTTTGCTGAAATGCGCAACTGCTCCAAGAATTCGTCAGGCAGCTCGTCCGCAACGTCAAGACGCCAACCACTGGCCCCCTGGCGCAACCAGTGCTTGACCACGCTGTCTTCACCTGTCAGGATGAACTCGAGATACGAAGGGTTGAGTTCGTTCACGTTTGGAAGAGTCTTTATGCCCCACCAACAATCGTAGTCGTCGGAGTGGCTGCCAAACCTATACCAGGCGCGATACGGCGAGTCTACTGACTGGTAAGCGCCTACTGAATCATAGCGCCCTTCTTTGTTGAAGTACATGCTGTCGCTGCCTGTGTGACTGAATACTCCATCCAGAATGATTGAGATGCCTGCTTCCTTAGCTTCTTCACAGAGCTCAATGAAGTCTTGTTTATCCCCAAACATTGGGTCTATGCTCATGTAATCGCCTGTGTCGTACTTGTGGTTCGAGGAGGCTTCGAAGATAGGAGTAAAGTATATCGTTTTGACTCCTAGTGATTTCAAATACGGGAGCTTCTCCTTGACCCCCCGAAGATTGCCCCCGAAAAAATCATTGCACAAGCTCTGGGCGAATCCATTGCCATCTTTGTAGCATGGGATGTCGTCCCAGTTCTCGTGCATTACCATGTTTTCTCTCGGTGGCTGCACCTTTGAATCAGCTGATTTGTAGAACCTGTCTACCATTATTTGGTACACGATAGAGTCTCTAAACCACTCGGGAGTATCGAAACCGCGCTCGTATACGGTGATTTGGTAGGAGTCTGCAAGATCCTTTACCAGCCTTCCAGGCCCGCCGGTTCGTTCAGAATTATTGCAATAGTGAAAAACCTCGTTGCCCAAATCGATCAAGAAAGAATACCACACAAGACCTGGTTGATCCGGACACTTGAAGCTGGCTTGGTACAACTCCTGTTCGCTGATTTTGACCTTACGCATCTGCACTTGGTGTTCTATGTCATTGTGCCAGATGCGGACTAGGACAGACTGTGCTCTTAGGGATTCGTCTACTCTCAACCTCAAGGTCACAGAAGTACCTGTCTCAACAGCGCCAAATGGTTGACGGTAGAGCGCGTCATGAGAGTTGTGATACACGAGTACGCCTTCCATGAGTATCCCTCCGCATAGGCTCTAGCTTTGGGCTTCATCTCTGAAGCGCTCATACCTCCAAGTAGATCAAGCCTCGCTGAGCAGGCTTTACGTCTATTGACAGGGCTGCTCAAGTCTTGGAGCGGCTGGAAGCACGGCCACCTATATCCCATCTGTGGAGAGGCCGTGGCACCAGGACATGCGTTTGGCTACATACCCCTGCGTACTCATGGCTGCATACTAGTTACATCTGTTTAGGCTGTGAGTCCGGTACACTGCCTAGTCAGGCCTACATAGGATGATATAGGAATGCGTACAAGGGAGAGAAGGCCATGAATACCTATGGATATAGACAGATGCCGAGTTGCCCCGGAGGCAGCTTGTACCAAATAAGGGCGGGAGATACTCTTTTCCAGTTATCGCGGAGGTTCGGTGTGTCCGTACAGGCTATTCTGAACGCCAACCCCTCAGTCGACCCGAACTACCTTCGGGTGGGCCAGATCATTTGCATACCGGGAGCAGGCCCAGGCCCAGGGCAATGTCCTCCGGAAGCAAGGCCATATACTGTGCGGGCCGGTGACACTTTCTGGGGACTGGCTCAGCGATTTAACGTCTCAGTATCGACCATGATCCGACTCAATCCGGGAGTGGATCCTGATTCGCTGCGAGTCGGACAGATCATCTGTGTTCCGACTACGCCGGTGCCTTTGCCTACTCCGGGAAGGTGGTACACAGTTCAGCCGGGTGACACTATGTTTTCGATCGCCCAGAGGTTTGGAGTGCCGCTAAACAGGCTTATTCAAGCGAATCCCAACATCCCGGATCCAAACCGGATCACTCCAGGAATGCAGATATTCATCCCTGACTAGTGCGGTGATGCTTGCCATATCTGTCTAGCGAGTTGGCCGGGCTTCAGGAAGGGAGGCATCACAACAGGAGATGTCTCCTTTTCTGGTACGCCCGGCATGGAGTCAAACAAATCAAGGCCCTATTCCTCACCTTACTGGGCATCGACGTCCATGTGGTTGGTGATGCTGCGTAGATAGATCTGTCGCGAATTGGATTGACAGATGCGGGGCTGTAGTGTATAGTGAATCTTGCTATCGAACATATGTTCTCCTACCTCGTTCATTTGAGCAGAGCACTAGTGACGCATTCTGGGCCTGGTCCCATGCATGTCGGAGGAATCAATGATTGGCCAAGTTGTCGTAATCGGAGCTCGACAGCACAATCTCAAGGATGTCGATTTGATCATTCCAAAGGGATCGCTCGTAGTCTTCTCAGGGGTTAGTGGATCTGGGAAATCATCCATGGCTTTTGACACTCTGTACGCCGAGGGACAGCGACTCTACCTTTCATCGCTATCCTCCTATGCCCGCCAGTTTCTCGATCAGATGGAGCGGCCGGACGTGGACTCGGTCGAAGGGTTGATGCCAACCATATCTATAGGGCAGAAGAGTGGGAGCACCAATCCTCGCTCAACAGTTGGCACCATGACTGAGATCTATGACTTCCTCCGCGTGGTGTATGCGAGCATAGGTACCATGCATTGCGTAGACTGTGGCAACCCCATAGGAGCCCAATCAAGGGACCGGATCGTTGACGACATCCTCGAGCAGTTCAACGGTTCGATGGTTTTGGTGCTTGCACCTATAGTCAGGGGGCTGCGCGGACGATCTCAGGATGTACTCGATGATCTCAGACGCCAGGGCTATGTCAGAGTTCGGGTTGATGGGGAGATCCGCCGCCTCGACGAGGATCTCGCCCTAGACCCAAGGCGCAGGCACGACATAGACATTATATTGGACAGAGTCACTGTCTCAGCAGATGCTCGCTCTCGGCTGTTTGATGCGGTGTCGCGGGCAGACTCACAAGACCAGACGCAGGTTTGAGGGGATCGTGAACCTCCTGCTCGACAAACAGCGGGAGAGTGAGTCAGAGGAGATCATTTGGGAGCTGCGTGAGATTGCAGAGATGCGGACCTGCACTGCTTGCAGCGGGCATAGACTGAAACCTGAGTCTTTGGCTGTTCGGATAGGCGGCTATTCGATTGCCGATCTCTGTGATATGCCTGTTGAGGAACTCCTTAGGTTTCTTGAGGGCTATGAGTTCTCTGATAGCGATATTCGAATCGCGGGCGACGGCCTGAATGAGATCAGAGAGCGCCTCCGTTTCCTCGCCGAGGTTGGGCTAGGATACCTCAACCTAAACCGAGCCGCCCCTACACTCTCCGGGGGAGAGGCTCAACGCATAAGGCTTGCGAGTCAGTTGGGCAGAGCCTTATCAGGCGTGTTATACATCCTGGACGAGCCGAGCATAGGTTTGCATCAGAGAGACAACGCGATGCTGCTAGATTCCTTGAGGCGTTTGAGGGATCAGGGAAACACGATTATTGTCGTTGAGCATGACGAGGAGACTATCAGGTCGGCAGATTATGTTGTAGACTTCGGCCCTGGGCCCGGCCATAGTGGAGGAGAGATTGTCGCTGTTGGCAGTGTGAACGACCTGTGCAAGTCAGAGAGGTCGATAACTGGTCGCTTTCTCTCGGGTAAGGAAGAGATACCTGTACCTACTAGACGGCCTCTCAAGCCCGGCCTGCTGATAGAGGGAGCCTGCCACAACAACCTCAAGGACATATCTGTTGAGATCCCGGCCGGCGCGTTCACCTGCGTCACTGGAGTATCAGGATCTGGCAAGAGCTCCTTGGTTATTGACATCATCCAGAAATACCTGTCCAGGCATTTCTACGGCTCAGACGAGGAGCCTGGAAAGGTCCGGTCTATCACCGGGATCGAGAGGTTCGACAAGGTGGTGGCTATCGACCAGTCACCGATCGGTAGGATCCCGCGCTCCAACCCGGCGACCTACACCAAGGTGTTTGACTACATCCGCAAGCTCTATGCAGAGCTGCCTGAGTCGCTGATGCGAGGCTACAAGCAAGGCCACTTTAGCTTCAATGTGCCCGGAGGCAGATGCGAAGCATGCGAAGGCAACGGCGCCAAGCGTCTCGATATGGATTTCCTCTCCGATGTGTGGGTTGTGTGTGACAGCTGCGGCGGGACTCGGTATTGCAGTGATACACTCGAGGTCCGATACAGAGGAAAGACGATTGCAGAGTGCCTTGACATGAGCACAGATGAGGCGCTTGAGCACTTCGCAAAGGTGCCCAAGCTCAAGAGGCTGCTGAAGGTGATGTCGGACATCGGCCTTGGTTATCTGAAGCTGGGACAGCCTGCTTCGACGCTGTCTGCCGGGGAGGCTCAGCGAGTCAAGCTTGCTCGTGAGCTTGCAAGGCCCGCAACAGAGCGGACTCTGTACATCCTGGATGAACCGACTGTCGGCTTGCATATGTCAGACGTAGTGCTTTTGTTGAGACTTCTTCAGAAGCTTGTGGATAGAGGGAGCACGGTCATCTGTATAGAGCACAAAATGGACCTACTCAAGTCTGCCGACTACCTAATAGATCTCGGTCCGGAAGGCGGAGACGCCGGTGGAACACTTGTCGCTGCCGGAACGCCTGAAGAGGTGGCTATGTGTACACGCTCGTACACGGGGCGGATCTTGGCTGAGCGCCTGCGACAGAGCTCGCGCGGCTTGAGGAAGGACATAGATCGGCTTGCCAAAGAAGTGATCAAGAGGAGGTTGGCAGATGACAGAGTCACGGCTCGGTGATATACCCCTAAAAGCGTGTTTCTCCTTTTCCTTTCCTATACGTCGGTTGCCTGAGATCCCTGAACTGACCGCTGAGCCGGTCACTTGGCCTGACAGGTACATCCTGCCTGCAACCTCAAGTCTGGATGGGGTGGAGCCGTTCGCACAGGTGTACGCAGGTTGGCACGAGGATGGCATCTGGGTAGCGTTTAGAGTTGATCAGGGAATCCCGCCACTTCCGAGACCTGAACGCTTTTGGACAGGCGATGCATGTGAGGTCTGGATAGATACGAGAGACTCTCGCAGGGCGCACAAGCCGACTCGGTACTGCCATCACTTCTACCTGCTGCCCGAAGGAAAGCGTGTACAGTCTCCGACAGTGGGGTGGGTCCGCATGGGGCAGACGCCTAAAGGGGAAGAGCCTGATCTGCTCAGAGTCCGCATTGCAGGAGGAGCAACGGACCGTGGATATGCACTTGAGGCGTTCTTCCCGGCCGAAGTGCTGTACGGGTACGATCCTGTAGAATCGCCTGTCATCGGCTTCTGCTACAACATCTGCAGTGTGGCCAAGGGCAGGATGCATCTTAGTCTGTCCGAAGGGTTTAGAGTTCATGAGGATCCAAGCATGTGGGCATCGTGTAGATTGGTTGACGAGTAGATAGTCTAATCGCGTCCACTATGACGACTTGACCTGTCGTGTTCTAGGCAGTGGCTTGTGATATAATACCTCGCGGAGATAGTGGTGTTGGATCGCCAATACTATTGCAGTAAGAGGAGGAATCTGCGGTGGGAAGACCTGTTACGTTGTTCACCGGTCAGTGGACTGACCTTCCGTTCGAAGAGATCTGCAAGAAGGCGTCCGACTGGGGATACGATGGCCTGGAGATAGCCAGCTGGGGAGATCACTTGGACATAGAGAAGGCTGCCGAGGACCCCGAATACGTCAAGGACAGGAAAGCAATTCTCGAAAAATACGGTTTGAAGTGCTGGGCTATCAGTGCTCATATGGCTGGACAGTGCGTCGGTGACATCTGGGACGAGAGACTGGACGGGTTTGCTCCTGCGCATGCAAAGGGCGATCCGGACAAGATCCGTGAGTGGGCGATCAAGGAGGTAAAGAACGCTGCGAAGGCAGCCAAGAACCTCGGCTGTTATGTGGTAACCGGCTTCATGGGCTCGCCGATTTGGCGCTACATATATCCTTATCCACCCACAAGCGCCGATGCTATTGACAAGGGTTTCAAGCAGATCGTAGAGCTGTGGACGCCCATCTTGGACGAGTTTGACAAGCAGGGCATCAAGTTCGCACTTGAGGTCCATCCCTCAGAGATAGCGTTTGACTTCTACACGACAGAGAGACTGCTAAACGAGTTTGACCGCCGCCCGGCTTTGGGCATCAACTTCGACCCGAGCCATCTCTTGTGGCAGGGCGTCACTCCGCACATATTCCTGAGGGAGTTCGCTGACCGGGTCTATCACGTACATATGAAAGACGTCGCTGTGAGATTGGACGGCAGGTCTGGAATACTAAGCTCGCACCTGGCGTTTGGCGATCCTCGCAGAGGATGGGATTTTCGCTCACTCGGGCATGGCGACGTCGACTTTGGCGAGATTATCCGGGCACTCAATGACATGAATTACACCGGCCCGCTCTCAGTTGAGTGGGAAGACAGTGGTATGGATAGAGAGTACGGGGCTCAGGAAGCTTTGGACTTCGTGAGGGGGATTGACTTCGCTCCGTCCAGCATAGCGTTTGACAGTTCTATGAAGAAGTAAGGCTGCAGACAAATACATCTCGAATCAGGCATGCCAAATGGTTTGCGCACGTGAGGAGATCTGAATACCTGTCGGATCTCCTCATTAGCGTATATGTGCCATGGTACGTTGGCACTGCTCTGCTACGTGAGGTTCTGTCGCATCGCACTCCGGGTGCTCTTGATTCTCCCGTGCTGCACTCTGACTGTCCCGCACTCGGCTGAGAGAGGGTTAAATGGGCGGAATACCGAACTTATGGGCGTGCAGTAAGAGGATTCTTCGTCAAGCTGTTGTATGGTGACATAGACAGTAGTTGGATACGGGTTGCAGACCAAACGACAGCGAATGCGGTTAGGACATACTAGAAGGGGTTCGTTGGAGTCGACTCGTCTGTCAAACTGCTTAATATCCAAGTGATCTTACTTGCGGCTGGACCGGAGCCTGTCTGGATTGACCTATGGCAGCAGCTGGAATCCAGCTTGTTGGGAGGCTTTGTTCAGGATGGAATTTCAGGTTGGGTGTGTGTATCACGGGTTCAGGTTGATTGATGAGAAACACATTAAGGAACTGAATTCTGTCGCAAGGTTGTTTGAGCATGAGCGCAGTGGAGCGCGCCTTTACGCTCTACAAAACGATGATGACAACAAAGTGTTCTCTATAAGCTTTCGGACGCCTCCAACCGATAGCACGGGGCTTCCGCATATACTTGAACACTCAGTTCTCTGCGGCTCACGCAAGTTCCCGACCAAGGAGCCGTTCGTCGAGCTGGCAAAGGGATCGCTCAATACGTTTTTGAACGCTATGACATATCCAGACAAGACGATGTACCCTGTGAGCAGCAGAAACGAAAAGGACTTCCACAACCTAATGGATGTCTATCTCGATGCCGTGTTTTACCCCAGAATATACGAAAAGCCAGAGATCTTGATGCAGGAGGGCTGGCACTACGAACTGAACAAGCCCGAAGATCCTATCACCTACAGAGGTGTCGTGTACAACGAGATGAAGGGGGCCTTTTCGTCTCCTGAACAGGTGCTCATGAGGAAGATCCAGGAGTCGTTGTTCCCGGATACGCCGTACGGTGTCGAATCAGGCGGAGACCCGGAGGTGATTCCAACACTCACGCAGGAGCAGTTTGTGGCCTTCCACCGCAAGTACTACCATCCATCCAACTGCTACATATATCTCTACGGCGACATGGACTTGGACGATCGACTGAAATTCATCGACCACGAGTACCTGCGGCATTACGAAAGGGCCGAGATTGCTTCCGAGATCCCACTGCAGAAACCGTTTGCTCAGCCTCGCGAGGTTGTGGTCGAGTACCCCATTGCGGCAAATGAAAAAGAGTCCGACAAGACATTCTTGAGCCTCAACTTCTGTGTCGGGAGTTCACTTGAACCTGAGCTGTGTCTCGCGCTTAGCATCATGGAGCATTTCCTTCTGGAGACTCCCGCTGCTCCCCTAAAAAAGGCTCTGCTAGATGCGGGAATCGGCAAGGATGTCTTTGGGCGATTTGAGGACTCGATTCTCCAGCCGGTCTTCTCTGTAGTGGTCAAGAACTCCGAGGAGAGCAAGCGAGAGCAGTTTCAGGACGTGGTTCTTAGCACCCTTCGCAAACTGGTGGATGAGGGAATTGACAAAGAGCTCATAGAAGCGTCCATAAACAGGCGAGAGTTTGGCCTGCGTGAAGCGGATTTTGGCAGGTTCCCCAAGGGTCTTCTGTACGGAATACTGCTGATGAACTCTTGGCTCTACGACGGGGATCCAGCACTTCACCTAGAATACGAGCCTCTGCTCGAGCGGGTCAAGACTGCTCTAACCACTGACTACTTCGAGAGACTGATTGACCGGTACCTGCTAAACAACAGCCACAGATCTCTAGTAGTGGTAAAGCCGAAGCGTGGACTTGCTGAGGAGAGAGAAGCAAGAGTCAGGCAGAAGCTGGCTGAGATCAAGTCGAGGATGTCAGAAGACGAGATCAACAAAATCATAGTAGACACAGAGAGACTGCGCAGAATGCAGCAGGAACCGGATTCTCCTGAGGCATTGGCTACAATTCCGCTGCTTTCTCTCGATGACATAGAAAAGAAGGCTGAAGAGCTGCCGCTTGTTCAGAGAGAAGAGGGTGGCGTAACTGTTCTGACTCACCCGGTGCCCACGAACAAGATTGCATACGTAGATTTGTACTTCGACTCCACAGCAGTGCCTGAGAGACTGTTGCCGTATATTCCGTTGCTCGCAGGGGTACTTGGAAAGGTCAGTACTGAGCACTACAGCTACGAGGATTTGGCTAAGGAGATTAACATCCACCTGGGCGCGTTCACTGCCAGCAGCCAGGCGTTCTCCGAGGCACACAGTGATGACGAGTATTTCCCCAAGATGGTTGTGCGTGCAAAGGCGCTCATTGACAAGGTCGATAAGCTCTTTGCACTTGTCAAAGAGTTGCTCCTTCATACCAGGTTTGATGAGGAAAAGCGGTTGAGGGAAGTGATCCAGGAGATCAAGTCCCGCCTGGAGTTTGGGATTATCAACAGAGGCAGTGCTGTGGCAGCCCGCAGAGTGACATCGTATTTCTCCCAGTGGGGCAAGTACCTCGAGCTCACCACAGGACTGACGTTCTACAGGTTCATCGCAGACCTGGAGAGAGATTTTGCCTCTGTGAAGGAAGACATCAAGGAGAATCTCAGGGCAGTTGCAGGCATGGTCTTTGACAGAAGCAACCTACTCGTCAGTGTCACCTCATCAGAGGAGGATTATGGGCGGGTGAGGCCTCACTTGATTGAGTTCATTGGCGACCTTCCGCATAGTGAGTTGGAGCGGCAGAAGTACAGTTTTGACCTACAGCCGCTGAACGAGGGACTGTTGACTCCTGGAGATGTGCAGTTCGTCGCCAAAGGCTATAACTTCAGGAGGCTCGGCTATTCCTTTAGCGGAGCCATGCATGTGCTGGCAACCATAGCGGGATATGATTATCTCTGGAACAGAGTTCGTGTACAGGGTGGCGCATATGGCTGTTCAGCGAGCTTCTCCAGAATCGGCAATCTGGTAATGACCTCATACAGAGACCCCAATCTTGTGGAGACACTGGAGGTCTTTGACGGCACAGGCGACTACCTGAGGAACTTCAATGCAGATGAACGCGAAATGAGGAAGTACATCATTGGAACGATAAGCCAATTGGATACGCCTTTGACCCCATCGATGAAGGGAGAGAGAGCCGCTATCCGCTTTATCAGCGGATTGAGCCAGGAGGCAGTACAGCGGGAGAGAGATGAGGTACTTGCTGCAAATCTAGACTCCATACGATCAATGGCGGATATGCTCGATGAGGTCATGAAGCAGCAGTACCTGTGTGTCTTAGGCAACGAGTCGAAGATTCGTCAGAATGAGAAGATATTCGGAAGCTTAGTAGACGTGTTTGATTGAGAGATTTCGCGGGGCGTGTCGTTTATCCGGAGGCAGCGCACTCACGGCAGTGCGCATGCCTCTGCACGGTTTCGTGCAGTCAAGCCTCTCTTTGAGAACGCTTGTCGATCGGGATATATGGCTGATCGACATCGCCTATGTAGACAGCCCTTGGACGGAATATTCTGTTGTCCTGTACGTATTCGAGGCAACGCGCCACCCAGCCTACAACACGGCTTGCGGCGAATAGCGGGGTGAACATCGCAGGCTCAATACCGAGCGCCTTGTAGATGAGACCGGAGTACAAGTCGACGTTTGGAAAGACGTTTTTTTCGGCTCCGAGCTCTGCGACGACTACCTCCTCAAGAGCCTCCGCTGTTTCGTAAAGCTGTGATAGCTCCGGGTCTCTTTGGGTAATCGCCTTCGCAAGGGGCTTCAGTATCTTTGCCCTAGGATCATAGGACTTGTAAACTCGATGGCCAAACCCCATGATCTTGATCCCGCGGGCTCGAGCATCCTTGAACCATTCCTCAACCTGGTCTGGGTGTCCGATAGACTCCAGCATGTAAAGAGCTTGTTCGTTGGCTCCTCCATGCAGCGGCCCGCTGAGAGCTGCTATTCCGGATTCTACGGATGAATATAGGTCCGACAGTGTCGATGCGACAACCATCGATGCAAACGTCGAAGCGTTCATGCCATGATCGGCATGCAGGATCAGAGCTATGTCCATGATCCTTGCAGATTGCTCGTCAGGTATTTCGCCTGTGATCATGTACAGCAGGTTTTCGGCATGATTGAGATCCGGATCCGGCTCAATAGGCAGTTTGCCTTGCCTTAGTCGAGCGATCGCAGCTACGATTGTGCTGATCCCGGCTATTAGCCTGTAGGCATCGTGACGGCCCAAGATGGCGCTTGTCAGCAACTCCTCGTCAAGTTCGTGTTCCTCGTCGCCTGCTGAAGCAACGTCTGGTTGTATGTCAGCATCCGTGTCGGTCAAAAACGACTGATCAGGTGATTGACCGTCAATATCAATTGCCATCTGCCTCAAAGTTGTCACGCCAACCCTCAATGCAGCCATAGGTGCCATTTGCTCGATTGGAAATGCCCCTAGTGCCCTAAGCGTCTTGGGCAATTGCCTAAGGGCAGCCAGTGTCTTGCTGTACTGTTCCAGTTCGTCCTTGGCCGGAAGCTTGCCGTTGACGATCAGATAGGATGTCTCTTCGAACGAAGAGTGTTCGCACAGGTCGAATATGTCATATCCTCTATAGCTGAGCTTGCCAAGCGCTCCGTTGACGTAACCGATCTCTGTCTCACATACAACAGCATCCTGGAGCCCCTTTCCTATGGTGCACTTGATCGGCCAGCGGATTGGACGCGAGGTGGCGAAGTCAAGATCTCTTGTAGACCGCGCCTTGTTCGCTCTCTCGCTACTCACTACGCCTATCCCTCCTCCTCCATACTCAATCGAGCGACAACGGCCACCAATGAGCAACCCCACATTCTCGTGGGCCACTGCATTGGGCGCGTTTGGCGTAATCTAAAAACTTCGTCAATATGCAGCCTGAATCCTCTATTACTCCTAGAACACCATATTGAGGCACACGATGTTTATACGTGATACGTGCGGGGCGCGTCTCATCTCAGAGTCTTGGTCCAGACACTGTGGCCAGGTCTGTGCGAGTTGACCTTACTGCCTTGAGTGGAGCTCATGAAGTCTGGTTATGGAGCAGCATTGCCACAGAAATAGATTGTAACTTGGTGTTTGACAGTGTGTTTGACATTTGGTGTTGAGATCTCAGGTCGCGTAGTGTAAACTCTAAGGGAAGGATATTTTAGGCGCTTACATAGTATTAGGGTGAGATCGAGAGCCTGCGCTGAGTACGCAGTGGGGAGTGGATGTGTGTGCGAAGATCAGTAAACATTAGGATCGTCGCATTTGTGCTGCTGCTCGGTATGATCGGCGTGATTGCGGCTGGGTGCACTGTAACCGTCACCTTTTACTGGACTTTCCCGAGGTATGAGCTGGACGCCTTCTTTAGGAATTTCGCCGCGGCGATAGGACAAGAGAACGCTGATTTCGTCTCTG
>FIZI01000029.1:0-12250 GCA_900016865.1 uncultured Clostridia bacterium
GCATCTGTAGATGCCGCAGAGAAAGCAGGGGTCTACGTTGTAGACAAAGATGGCGAGGTAGTCGGCGCAGGCTACTTCAGTGAAGCGACTTGGAGCATAGGATCGACTGTGATCCGCAGAGCGTGCATTGACGAGATTGGCGGAGAAGGCAGGGGCGTTCCAGACCCCGCTTTTGAGATGGGTTGCAAGGCAGCGCTCAAGCTGGCAAAGGAGCTAAAAGGCAAGTTCAACAAGAGGCTCCGTCTTGACCGAGGCAATGCCGTCCCGCAACAGGATCTCCTCGGTGCCGCATTTTCTCTGGGTATAGGCGAAGAGACTGTCAGCTTTGCAGTGTCAAAAGGCGGTCTGTCGATTGGCAATAGGAAGCTTGACAGACACATAGACGTGTGGAAGGCTTTCACTCGATTTGCTATACTGATCTTAGCCTTGCTTCCAGTTGCATACACATGAAGGCGTATGCACGATTGCCAATTCAGCGATCTCAGAGCCAACTCATCTTACGGAGGAGTGGTCGACCTATGAACAGCTTCACGTTCTTCCACCCAACACGAATCATCTTTGGGAAGGATGTTGAAAATCAGGCTGGCCAGGAGGCACGCAAGTACGGGACCAGGGTGCTCTTGCACTATGGCGGCGGGAGCATAAAGCAAAGCGGCCTGTACGACCGTGTCACTGCCTCTCTCCGTGAAGCAGGACTTGAGTGGAGAGAGCTCGGGGGAGTTCAGCCAAACCCGAGATTGTCACTAGTCAAAGAAGGGATCTCCTTGTGCCGCGAGTTCGCCGCGGATATTATTCTGGCCGTGGGCGGCGGCAGCGTAATCGACTCGGCAAAGGCTATAGCAGCAGGTGTGATGTATGACGGAGATGTCTGGGATTTCTACTCAGGCGGGGCCTTCCCCCAAAAAGCGCTGCCTGTGGGTGTAGTGCTCACCATTTCTGCAGCAGGAAGCGAAGCGAGCAACTCCTCTGTCATCACCAACGAAGACGGCTGGTACAAGTTCGGGCTGAGTGCAGACTGCCTACGACCTGTATTCTCACTTTGCAACCCTCAGCTTACGTGCACTGTCCCTCCATATCAGACTGCGTGCGGCATCGCTGATATGCTGGCTCACGTCATGGAGCGCTACTTCACTCCTCAGCGCGACGTGGATGTGACAGACCGCATGTGCGAGGCCCTAATGATCGCTATCATCGAAAACGGCCGGCGGGTGATGGCTGATCCAAACAGCTACGAAGCAAGAGCTGAGATCATGTGGGCAGGCACTGTTGCACACAACGACATAGTCGGAGTTGGCCGCAGTGGAGACTGGTCCTCGCACCGAATCGAGCACGAGCTAAGCGCGATATATGATATTGCTCACGGCGCAGGGCTAGCCATAGTCTTTCCAGCTTGGATGAAGCACGTCTACAAGCATGACATCCCGAGGTTCAAACAGTTCGCAGAGCGGGTGTTTGAAGTCACAGCAGGCAGCGACGAAGAGGTAGCTCTAGAGGGGATTGCACGCCTGGAGAGCTTTTTCCGCGAGATCGGCCTGCCTGTAACTCTGTCCGAGGCAGGCATTCCACACGACCGCCTCGACGAGATGGCTAAGAAGTGCGCATGGAGATCCGCCGATGTCGGCAACTACGTAAAGCTGACCGAGGACACAGTGCGCCAAGTGCTAGAGCTAGCGAAATAGCTTACTCGAGCTTGGCAGAAGCTTGCCGGAGCTCGCGCAATAGCTCGTTCAAAAAGAACTACTCGAGCTGCCCGGGCAGGTCGGAGCGCATGAGCGGTGGCCCAGAGCCACGTCCAATCTGCCCTGCTCAGGCAAGCTCAAATCACCCAGTCTGATCTGGAAATCATCAGGCGACACTCATCAGACGTTTGGTCTCACAGTGCATGGCAACGCCTCAACCAGCACACGACCAAACCCCTCCAAGCTTTCCAAGACTGGCGTCTATAGTTCCCCCAATCCAGAGTCAAGAGAGACAAAAGTGGGAGGACTACCGCAGAGGATTGCGATTTGGGTCAGCCTCGCCTGCCGAATTACTCCTAACCCACTCGGCATACGGGCCATATACATGTTTCAGATCAACTGCGTAGATCGCGGGAAGCGTATACGAGTGCATATCTCTGATAGCGCTTTCCACAGCGTGGTAGCGCTCAGCAGTCGTCTTGAGCACAATGCGATACTCCTTTTCATTCTGAACCGCGTCATCCCAGACGTAGAAGCTCTCGATCTCCGAGATCTGCACACACGCTGCCAAACCCCGCTCGACCAACGCCCGAGCGATTGACCTTGCCTCGTCGTAGCTGTCTGTAGTTGTAACAACAGCCACACAACTCATTTCCTCATCCCCCTTCTCTGGCCTGTCATACAACCCCGTATGCAGACAATGTGCATATCGCATCCAGAGTCCGACGCCCTCGCCACTCCAACTCTGCAGCAGGGCCCGGAGCCTTCCAGTCAATCGGCCATCCTCCGTCGCTCATCTGCCTGCCCAAGAGATCCTCGAGATGGCCGTCAATCTGATCCTGACTGAAGAGCTTCCGGCACATAGAGTCCGGCTTAGGAGCGAAGTGCAGAGGAGTCAGTCCGTATCTCTCTACAGGTGCACTTGGTATAAAATAGTCCGCTCTTGGCAGAGTATCTGCAATAACCTCGAGAAGGCGCTCCCCCATCTTTCTACCCGGGATGTACTGAGCCAGGCGGCTGACGCACAAGAGAGTGTGGGCTTCCAAAGGAGGATCCTCAATGACCATTTCACAGCACGTCTCTGTGGCCAATGCCAACCACTCGTGTTCGACACCGTGGAAGTAGAGAAGTCCACAGAGATCTGCAGTGGGATTGAGTCCGGGAGTATCACCAAGGCCGATCCAGTGCTGCGCTATGGGATCTCGATAGGCCTCCTCAGTGAGACAGGCGACCAACCCTCTGCTGTCTGAAACAGACTCGAGATAACTGCAGGTCGATATGGCAAGTCCGAGGTCGCGACACTGAACCTCCTCCAGTGCAGCCAGCCCTATAGCAACAAACAATGGCTGGCTCTGCGAGCAGCGCACATCCGGCTCCAATGCGTGGCCCAGTCCTCCGTCTCGATTTTGATAGCCGCGCACTACCTGGCACACTTGGTAGGGATCTGCACCCTCGAAGTGCACCTCAAACAGTCGCCGCTCCAAAAGCCTTGCATGAGTCAGTATGAACTCACGAGCCCGGGAAACGACGTCACTCATAGGTATACCCCCCACTCGCATCTCTGTACTACTATAACATGGTAAGTAAGATACTTCTAGAATCTTTCAGTAATTTGCGAAAAGACGCAAAGGCAAGTGCCACTGCATCTTCGAGCTAGATCGATGAATGGTCAGTCTGTTGAGCCGAATCCCTTCGCGAACTCCTCGCATAGACGGTTGATCTGGCCGTATGTCCTCGGTCCACCTTTCCATAGCTTCTCAACCAACGGGTTCCGTTTTTGCCGTCGCGTTCTCCGAGGCATTTGAAAAAATCTGGGCCATACTACTGACTACCTATGCGTCTGCTCATCAAGTGCGGATCCCATCTTGCCATCGCTACCCTCTAGGTTTGGTGGGGAAGCAGGCCTGACAAGGAGGTGCTCAGATTCAGGCCGATCAGCTAACCACCCAGAAAGCATCTCAAGACACTAAACAGCCTCAGGAGGGCGTTTTCTTGTTTGTCTAGAGCATCCATTTTCCACTGACTCGAACGAAAGACCGGAAAGAAATGTGCCATAAGAGCGCGAGTGCAGCAATGCCCTTGTTTCAGGCTACATGGGCCACATGGATGGGCATTCGCATGCTTGCATAGCCACATGAGATCGCTTTTTTCACCTAGCAGTTCTGAATAGCGATCCACTGATCGTCGTTACCGGCGGTAGCGTGGTTTGGGAAAGCACGTGAGATGAGTTGGCACTATAGGTGCACTACTCGGTGGGCGTTGTTGCGGTCTATCCGCTGCGCTGCCATGGACGGACCGCTAGCCTTGTGCTGACCTTGACAAGCTGCATGCTCCGCTACGCCTACCCAGCCTACTTCGGCTGTGTCAGTCCTCCACAAGACCTTGAGCCCGATGAGAGGTGTCTCAGCAGGAACTCATCTATTCGTCGATAGCAGTCTGCCCAGTGATTGTGGCAGCCTTCTAGGATGAGCCTCGGAACGCTTGACTGCTCCAGCAATATGTCAGACAGTTTCTTGTAAACTGTCAGGAGCTCCGCCACAGCGCTGACTCCGTTGAGCTTTCTTGCCTCAGCATACGGACAGCCACCAACCACCTGCACTACGTAGTCCGTCCACTCTGCCCCCCTCTTCTTACAGGTGTCGCGAAACGCCTTTGCCGGGTCACCGCTTTCAAGATAGATAAGCACGGGGTTCAAAGGCGCTACCAATGCCTCCACCTGTGCGGCGTAGTTGCTGATCCGCTCGAACGATGCATCGAGCTGCAGCAGTACTCGGGCGCTATTTTGAAATGGATAGCTATCGAGGACAGCAATTGACTTCTCGCACAGCATCTCAGCGACGAAGCTCTCCCATCTCGCCAGACTTTCCTTGATGAACGCCTCAGGCGAGTAGGACCGGTAAAACTCCTCACCAGTACAGCTACCACTCGGATGCGTATCGCCGCCTACGTTTAGGGGGTGGTCCGGTTGCCTCTCCCGGTACAACTTAGAGGCATATCCTCTCCCCTGCAGCATATCTGCGATCCTCCAGGCTGTAGTAGACTTGCCAGAGCCTGGCATCCCTTCTACAAAAACGAGCTTAGTTGAACGCATCAACTGCAGTCACCTCTCAACCCTAACTCGTATGTGGCTTGAGTAGGCCGCGGTTGCTCTAGCGCGCAGACTCGTATATTCGAGTGATGCGGGCAACATCCGGCATTCCGAACTCGGATAGTACCGACTTGATTGTTTCGTCTGTCATGTTCTCACTGCAGTCTGATGTCATGATCTTGCTTGACGAACGATGTTGCAAAAGCACATTGTTCGAGCCTCACTGCAGTCTGATGTCATGATCTTGCCCCTGTTTGAGATGTGATAAGGCATATCGAGTTGAGAATACCTGAAAGATCATCCTGAAACTCAGAGCGTCGCCATAGGGCGGAAACTATCCGTTCCTCTGCCGAAGTGCCTCTTACCATCACTGATACGCCTCTTCCTCAGACACCCTTCGCTGCCCGCTCCGCACGGGCTCGGCAGGAATGATCTTCGGTTCATCCTCGCCTGCCTCTCGCATCCTTCTTAGCAGGCGCTCTCGCATGACCTCAGCGACTTTTTGATGAGATTCATATCCGATAAGGTTTCGAAGTTCATATGGATCAGACTCGAGGTCATAAAGGCACTCCTCTGTGTATGTATCAGAGCAACTGTGCTTGCCTCCGTGCAGATCGGGAGCAACGACTGAGTATTTCCATCTGCGAGTGCGGATGGCGCGGCCTACCTGAGACTCGCTGATCTGAATGAACACCTCCTCAGGCCAGTCCACTTCCTCCTTTCTGATGAGAGGCAGTATGGATCTGCCGTGCATGTGGCCGGGGATAGGTATTCCCGCAGCGTCCAACAGTGTCGGAGGCAGATCAATCAAGCTGACCAACTCCTGCACACAGCCGCCCGCATCAAATCCAGGGCCTATGAACCCGGTGGGCACTCGAATTGAGCTTTCATGACAAGAGCGTTTGTACTCTCTGTTGCGAGTCTTGAAGTGGCAGCCGTGATCCGATGTAAACAGCACGATGGTATTGCTGTCGAGGCCGAGGCTCTTGAGCGCGTCCAGCAGCCGCCCCAGCGCCTCGTCGAGCCTTCTTACTATGCCAAAATAGCCTCCAATATGCTGTCCGGCACTTCCTCCAAGGGCAATGAGATCTGGAGGCATCCACCTTCCTGTATACCTCTCCCTGTATCCGTCTGGAGGCACGAAATCATCGATGTGATTCTGGTGGTGAGGCTCGAGGTAAGATATAAACAGGAAGAACGGGACGTCCTTGCTTTCATTGATAAACCTGATAGCAGCATCAGTAAGCGCATCGACCCGATAGCCCGGCAGTCGAACCTCACGACAGTCGTTGTCATACAGGACTGTCTCATAGGGCTTGGATGTCCACTCAAGCCGATTGGCGCCCAGCCAGTATTGATACCCACCCTGTTGGTCAGGCCGGACCGGGTCGTCGTCTGCCAAGTGCCACTTTCCTATGTAACCAGTTCGATACCCTGCCTCGTTGAAGTAATGCGCCAGAGTCTTGTGCTCTGCTCCCAAAGCAAGCCCATTTCTATAAACCCCTGTGCTGGTCGCATACAGCCCTGTCTGCAGACAGGCACGCGCAGGCGCACACACCGGCTGACAGGTGAACGCATTGTAGATATGAGTTCCGCGGGTGACCATGCGGTCGAAGTTGGGCGTCAACTCCAGCGGATTTCCATGCACTCCCGCGGTGTCCCAGCGTTGTTGGTCAGTGAAAAACACGACGACATTTGGACGGCCCTTATCTTGCACACATCTCACCTCTCATCCGCTAGGTTTCGGCGTGGCCGGGCCAATCCCTGTCAATCAACATCTGTTCCACAGTTCACGTCACAATATGAAAGAGCCTTCAGCTACTGCGGGCTCTACAACTCCTCGCCGCCAGCCGAAGGCTCTTTACACCATCCGACCGTCTACATCCTCAGCTTCAAGGTCTAGAGCTTGCTAAGCGCTGCTACTTCCTCCTCAGTCAGAGCTTCAGTGTATAGGTAGAACTCGTCCATGAACCCGGCGAAATACGGGTCTTCGAACTGCGATTTTCCTAAGTAGTTGGACATCAACACGTCTGAGCCGATCTCGCTAGGCGAATGGGTGACTGGAAGCGTGGCCTTCTCCTCACCATTGACATAAAGGGAGTACTCGTCCTGGGAAGCCGTCACTGCAATGTGATACCAGGTGTTCAACTCAAAGGTGTCTGCAGGGATCGACAAGACAGGCTCTGTGTCAGGATTCCCAACATAGATCGAAAACCGTGTGTACCCTGCAGGATCGCCTGAGTTCAGCGTCAAGTACATAAACCCTTTGGAGCCGGAGAGGTCAAAGACCCTCGCCCACATCGGGTTTGCATCGAGTTTGACCCAAAGAGCGATGGTCATGGTGTCCAACTGTTTGGCGATGTTATCGGGCAGCCTGACAAACCCATCCGTGCCTTCGAAGTGCAGCGCTCCACCTTTGCGGCCTTCACCGCTCCACTTGACACCGCCTTCAAGCATGGCGTTCTTGCCGTTTCCGGACTCGTCGACAACGATGTCTCCGCCATCCTCATCAAAGCTGTAATAGATCAACGGTTGCTTCTCCACAGCGAGGACCCCACAGCTAACAGCGAAAACCATACCTACGACGCACAGGCAAACAACCAAGCACAGATACAATCGATTCCTCAAAGCTAAGCCCTCCTCTACGTTCAAGGTTGATCACTGGTTACTTGAATCAATGCCTAAACACACGAAGTATGGTATCTTTACTTGAAAACCTCATAACTTTAGTTGAAGATTTGTGTCAATACTTGAAACGTTGCGTCCTCACTCAACGGCCTTCCAGCCTCCAGGCCTCACTCAACGTCAAGCAGCTCTCTTTTCAGCTCCTTGCCCCAAACTGCTACACCCTCATCCGACAGCGCGGTAAACGTCATCACGTGAGCCAGCGCAGCCGGATCCCATTGACGCACAAACACTCCTTTGTACACCGACCCATCGATAGTCAGCTCTGCGAAGTAGTCGCCCTTCAACTGCCACGTGCCAGACACTTCGCCTGTTATGGTCCTATCAGCATTAAGTGCTATCTCAACTGCTGTCTTTCTCTGTGACGAGATGTCCTTTCCGTGGTTTACATAAAGGTAATCCCCTACCACCTCCTCTGCTGACACCTTGTCTGCAGTCTCGTATGCGTATGGCAGCACAGACATCACAGGCCAACCGTCTTCGTTGAAAAAAATCTGATGAGTTCTCACTTCGTGGTGTTCGCCTGTGCGAGGAAACCTCGTGTGCATGATGACGAAGTACCGGTCAGTCTCAGGATCGTGATACGCCGAATTGTGGCCCGGAGAAGTGTACCCGTAGAACTCGTAGTCAGAGCGAAACAGGAAGTTCCCAACCAGCTTGACACCGTACGGCTCAATTGACTTGTCATCAAAGAAACTGCCTCTCGGGCCGTGAGCATTGATCATATTCTTGCCTTGGGAGTCGTAGTAGGGCCCATCAGGGTTCTTTGACCTGGCCACTCTTATGTTGTACCCTCCGCGTGAGTCAAGTCCGCCAAAACTGAGGAAGAGGTAGTAGTACTCCGTAGACGGGTTGTAAAGGATATACGGGCCCTCGATGCGGCTGTGATTGCCTCCAACAAGCTTTTTTCCATAACCCTGATCAGGGAGGGGAAATCCCGTTTCAGGGTCCATCTCCAAGATGAAAATCCCGCCGGAGTATGAACCGTACACCATCCACAGCTTGCCTTCGGCATCAAAGAAGACGTGTGGGTCTACGACGTTAGGGTGCCTAGTCGCGTCGTAGAAACTTCCATCCGGTGCGCGCAGCCCGCCCGAGCGCAAGATAATGCCGAGATTCTTGTACGGCCCCTCAATATCATCCGATACTGCCACACCAAGAGCTGAGAGCGGCGAGTCGCCCCTACACGCGCAGTAGTACATGTAGAAGCGCCCATCAGGCAACTGTGCAACATCGGGTGCCCATAAGGTATCTGTTTGAGCCCAAGTGAACGTCTCTTCGAGCTCGGTATAGACGTTTGGGATCAGCCTGTTCTTGTCATGCACACGAGTCTCAATGGACGTCCAGTTTCTCAGATCTTTTGACTTGGCTGCAGCCAAGTGAGAGCCAAAGACGTAGTACGCGTCGCCTGCTTTGATGATGGACGGGTCGTGGACAGATGCGCTCATCAGAGGCGGCACCATGGCTGCTTGTCGCGTCTCTTGTGCTAGAGCGATACTACTTGTGAGACCAAGCATCACAACCAGCAAAACGAAAAATCCCTTTTTGAGCATCAAACCACCTCGTCAACGGCTAATTCCTGAAGTCGAAATCGCCCTAACAATGTAGCGGCTGGCAAATGCAAATATGATCAAGACTGGGATCGCTGCGATAAACGCCCCGGCCATGATGGTACCTGCCTCAAACGTGCCGTGGTATTCGCCTCTTATCCTCGCCAGCGCCGGCTGCAACGGCATGAGCTTGCTGTCGGTTATCACCAGCATTGGCCACAGCAGGTCATTCCACACTCCTAGGAAGGTCAGGATAGCGAGCGACACCAGCGCCGGCCTCATTAGAGGAACAACGACCTGCACCAGGAAACGCAACGGAGAGCAGCCGTCAATCTTCGCAGCGTCCTCCAGCTCATCCGGGATAGTAAGCATGAACTGTCTCAATAAGAACACCCCAAAGGCAGGCCCGATGGGCGGCAAGATAATCGCCCAAAAGGTGTTGAGAAGGCGCAGTCTGTCAAGCAACAGGTACACCGGGACTATAAACATCTGGACCGGCAGTATCAGAGTAGCGACTATCAGCCAAAAGAGGATATCCCTGCCCTTGAACTCCAACCTGGCAAACGCGTACGCTGCAGGCGTCGCCGTCACCAAGACACCAATAGTAACTATGGACGCGAGGAACACGCTTATCAAAAACGACCTCCCCACGTTCACGCCCCTGCCGCTAAACAGAATCGTCTTGAAGTTCTCCAACGTCACCTTCCTTGGGATAATCTTCGGCGGATATACTAGGAGCTCGGAGTTTGGTTGCAGTGAGGAAAAGAACATCCACAGTATTGGGAAGAACCAGATGAACCCCAAGACCAGTCCGACGATGCTTAAGATCAGTCTTTCTCTTCTGTGTCTGCTCAAGCGAAACACTGCCTAAACCCCCTCTCCCAGCCAGCGGTTTAAGAACCTTGCCTGCAGTATGCCGAACAGTGCAATCATGAGAAACATGTACCAACTGACTGCAGCGGCCCTTCCGAACATGAAATCTCTAAAGCCTGTCTCGTATAAGTAGAACGCCAATGTTCGAGTGCTCCCTGCGGGGCCTCCGCCTGTTAGGATGTATACCTGGTCAAACAGCTTGAAGGAGCCGATGACCTGCAGTGTGGTAATAAACAGCATCCTGTTTCGCAAGAGGGGCAAAGTGATGTACCAGAACTGCTGCCACCTGTTTGCCCCATCGACTGCCGCAGCTTCATAGAACTCTTGAGGCAAGTCTTGCAAGCTACTCAAATACAGGATGATGTTGAACCCGGCTGTCCACCACAAAGTCACGAACACTATGACTCCCATTGCGGAGCCTTGGCGGCTGAGCCAAGCCTGCCCCGGAAGCCCCAGCGCCTTAAACGCCTGGTTGATCATACCTGTCTGAGAATCGAGCATCCATATCCAGAGCAAGAGGACGCTACTCGAAGGGATCAAGAAGGGCGAAATGATGGCGTTTTGAGCGAGCTTCTGGCCAACGAAGGTCTTGTTGAGGAGCAAGGCCAACAGAAGCGGCACTACCAGAAGCAGCGGCACGCTTTGTAGGGCAAACATCAAGGTATTCTGCACTGCAGCCTTGAACCTCCGCACCCCTAGCAGCTCTATGTAGTTGTCCAGACCAACGAATATTGGATCAGACAGTAACGACCACTCTTGAAAGCTCAGTATCAAACCGTGGATCAGTGGGATCAGGATAAATACCACAAAAAACACCATGTACGGCAACAGGAAAAACAGGGCAGTGAGATCGCGTCGCTTCTTCTTCGTCGCTCCCATATGCTCTCACTTTCCTTTCTTGGGCAGACTGACCGTGGCGCAAACGGTCCGCGCAAACGGCCCCGCCCGATCAAGTCAAGCACAGACTCCCAGAGCGAACTGGCCGCAAGACCGCCGACTTCCCTTATATGCTTTGGGGGCGCTCCCACCCATGGCGCGCAGCACCCGGGTGGGAGCACTACGACTTGCCTATCTTCTGGACAGAATATCGTCTACTTCGTATGCAACCTCCTCGAGGGCATCCGCAGGAGACATATCGCCGAGATAAGCAGCATCCATGTATTCCAGCAGGACGCTCTCTATCTCAGCCAGTCTCTCAGTCTGCGGCAGGAATCGAACATATGGCAACTGTTTTGAGAACTCATACTGCTCAGTCAGTGCTGCGAACTCATCGCTGTTAACGATCGAGTTCCTCACAGGCACCTGCCCGGCCTTAGCCCACTCGATCGAGTTGTCGCTCAACCACTTGACCAGAGTCATGGCAGCTTCTGTGGTCTTTTCGGACTGTTTTGGGATGCACATGAGGTGGGCGTCGCCCCAGACGACTCGCGACTCTCCAAGCACTGGGACAGGTGCGACTGCCCAGTTGAGGTCGGGCTGCTCCTTAAAGAGGTTGATCATCCACGGGCCATTGACATGCATCGACAGCATTCCGACTCTAAAGGCCTCTTCGGGATCTGCAGGGTCTCTTGGAGCAACCTTCTCCTTGTGGATCAAGTCCACAAAGAACTCCAGAGCAGACACACCTTCTGGACTGTTGAACGCAGCCCTCTTGCCGTCACTGCTCAAGAGCGACCCGCCGTTCTGGAAAAGCAGCGTGTACCATTGCCACAAAACTCTGAACGGCCATCCTCCAAAGGAGTACCATCCCCACTGATCGATGGTCCCGTCTCCATCCCTATCGACCGTCAGCTTCCTGGCGTACTCTAGGAACTCTTCTCTCGTCTGTGGCGCTCTCGGCTCCAGCCCGGCCTCGACAAGATGGTCAATATTGTAGTACAAGCCCAAACAGTACGTGCCAAGGGGGATAGCATAGACTCGGCCGTCTCTAGTTACTGATTCAATTACGTTCTGGCTGAAGTCCGCTACGTCCAAGCCATATGTATCAAGCAATTCGTCGCTGGTCCAAGATGTGAGGTTGTTGAGGAATCTGATGTAGTCATTAGGTGAAAGGATCACGACACCCGGAGGAGCACCCGTCCTGATCGCAAGGGCAAGTTTTGTTATGTAGTCAGCTCCACCCGCAATGATAAACAGTTCAACCTCGATTTCCCCCTTGTGCTCCTCGTTGAACTGGTTTACCATCCTCTCCATATAAGCTCCATCAGGGCCTGTAAACGGAGTCCAAAACTGTAGTTCTACCGGTTGCTGTGCCAAGGTCGTCGGGCTCAGGATCAAGATCAACGCTAACCCTATAGAAAAAACCCTCATCCAATTCCTCATGGTACTCATCTCCTCTTTTGTTGGCAGATTTTCGACATGAAGGAATCGACACA
>FIZI01000029.1:12312-42020 GCA_900016865.1 uncultured Clostridia bacterium
GATCATTAGAAAGCAATCCTCACAAGCGCCATGTTACTACACATCTACAGGCCAGCCACCTAAGGCCTTGTCAGCGCAACAAACGAGGGCGTTAGAGACCTACCCAGCGTCCACTTGCGCTTGATTCATATGCCTTGTCCATGACGTATTGGATATATGCACCGTCCTCAACTGATGGGTTTGCTTTAGTTCCTTCGTACACGTGTGAAACGAAATTGTACAGGCAGTGTACATGTCCTCGCAACCAGCCGATTGTCGCATTCCTTGCAGGGAAGTGCCCTCCCGGTTTGTCGTATTTCTGGATAGTGGCGACCCTAGTAAACCCTCTAACGCCTCCAAGCGGCACGTCAGGAATCGTGTTGTCGAAGTACTCAAGCCAGTTTGGATCCATTAGGTTGAACCTAATCGCCCCTTTGTCGCCGTGGATCTCAAACCGTAGCTCGTCGTTTGTTCCCGTAGCCACTCTCGTGGCCTCGATAGTGCCGACTGCTCCGTTTTTCATTTGAGCCACGATGTATACGGCGTCGTCTAGCTCCATCTTGATCGGCTTTCCGTCCCTATCAGGCCTGGTGTCATAGACTGTCTGGGTCTTGGCGACGATGGATGAGTACTCCCCGAGTAGATGATAGATGATGTCAAGTGCGTGGGAGCCAAGATCGTATAGCGCCCCGCCTCCACTGCTGCCCTTCTCGAACCTCCAGCTGACTGGTGCGTGCGGGTCTACACCGCCGGAGTGGAGATAGCAGGCCCTAAACGACAAAACACGCCCTAGCCTGCCTTCTTCAACAATCTGCTTTGCCCTCAATGTCGCAGGGTAGAAGCGGTAGTTGAACACCATCTGGTTGATGATGTCCTTTCCTCCGAGATGCTCGACAATCTCTTTTGCCTCCGCATAACTGGCGGCTAGCGGCTTCTCGCAGTAGAAGTGCTTGCCTGCATCTATCGCCTTGAGGACTGCCTCCTTGTGATGCGAGTTTGGAGTGCAGATGTTGACAACCTGGATATCGTCTCTGGCAAATATGTCGTCGATGTTATCCGTGGCAAACTCAAACCCAAAATCGTCCTTGGCTCTCTCTGCAACAGATCTAGTCCTATTGCATACGCCGACCAGCCGGACCCTAAAGGGCAGATTTGAGTAAAACAGCGGCATGGTTCGGTAAGCGTAGGTGTGGGTCTTGCCCATAAACCCAAAGCCTATGATGCCAACTCCGATCTCCTTTGTGATATTTGCTCCAGAAACGCTCATATCCAACCCTCCACTCCGTCTATACTTAGCAAGCCACAGGTACCTACCTGTACCTGTCGACGAGTTCGGCGTGATTATTCGTACTAGTCTGATCCGAACACGTCCCGAATGGCTTCTAAGTAACCCATACCGTTGACTGTATCCGGCTCCAGGTAACCGCCCTCGGTCCACTCATTCCAAGCATAGATAGTAAAAATCTTGGGTTGCGTCTTGCCTTCATCCAGGAACTCTTTGACCCTAGCAAGCGCCTCCCTAAACCTCTCGGGCGTGTTGCCTACAATAATCGTATCATAGGGATAGGCACCCCGCACATACTCTTTGTCTGGATCAGTTCGAGGACTCGGATCCCAACCCATCGACACGTTGGGGTAGTAGGGGACGTCATATTGGTCTCGGAATATCGGCCATAGCTTGACTGCCTCCGCTGCCCACTTGTCGTACGGGGCACTCGGGAACTCCTCAAGCTCGATGTTGTGTGCCCAGACGTACGAGGTAACGCTGTCGAATCCAAGCTGTCTCACTAAAGCGTCGGTGTCCTCAGTTATTCGCGCAAGACGGGAGCCCTTGAGACCCCACTCGACAGCATTCAGATGCAAGCCCGGAAAGCCTGCGCTTAGCGTCTTGCGCCTAAAGCTTTGGAGTGCATCACGAGCCGCATCCACACCGCCAAGGCCCTTAATAAACGTGTGCAATTCGTAAATGGAGAAATACAGCCCGCCGTTCACGATCCAGTAGTTAGGTTCACCAAAATACTTCTCTATCACGTAGTCTGCCAGGGCATCGAACCTCTCGCGAGATATCTCATTGTGGTTTGCCCACATCAGTGAAAAGTTCAAGCAGTGTCTGTTTGAGGCACGAAGGAAACCTTCCTCCAACGCCCTGTGTAGGAATGGGCCAGTGCCCGGGCCGTTCAAATCGAAGTACCAGTCATAGATAAAGGTTGTGATCCCGTGGTCTGCTGCCGCAGCTATCTGCTTCTCAGCAACTTCTGGCTTTGACTCATCTAGCTCGCCCCACATCGGCACTTTGGGCTGGTCATGCCCCTCAAATCTGGGTTTTGCCTCTCTCAACGTGAGCCACTCAGACCACCCTTTCCCCCTGCGCTCCTCGTTTTGGGGATCAGGATGCCACTGCGGAAAATAGTATACCGCCACCTCGTATTCCCTGTTGACTATCTCTCTACTCATGTTTGAAACCTCCGTGCCTGTGTAATAAAACGGGGGCGGGGTCAACCCGCCTCCCTCACACCACCAGACAAGCATCAGAAAATCAGGTGGTTCATTGAGCTACCGAGTCAGTTCGCAGGATGTGCTGTCACCCTACTGACCAAGGAGGTCATCCAGAGCGCTCTGAATCACAGGCTCATACTCGGCAATAGCCGTAGCCGACGACTTGACTCCACCCATGATCTGCCATATGAGGTTAGTCCACTTCCAGTCATCACCCTGGAAGACTGCCTGCCATGGGGTCGGGTTGACCCAGTTCTCAACCATCTCGTAGAACATGGCATAGCTCTCTCGATCCGCATACTGGTTGGCTGCCCAGGCATCCATGATATCCTGGAGGCGCTCCTCCGGATAGATGTCGGCGAACAGAGCTAGCAGAGCTTCAGGATCCTCGCTCGTCTTAGGCACTACGAGTACAGGAAGCCCATAGAGCGGGAAGACATAGTCATCTGCTGCTGACCCCTTGGGTAGATAGGCGAGACCCCAGTCCACAGAGTTCCTGTCAAATAGCTGCTGCATCCAGAAGGGGACGAAGTACATCGCCACCTTGCCTTGGTTGAACGGCGATGGGTCATGCCATGGCCCAGGAGCCACCGCCTGATGGACGCTCCATAGTCTGTAAAGAACATCAAGTATCTCGAATGTCCTCGGGTCGTTAAGAGTAACCTTGACCTTGCCATCGACTACTGCTGTCGGGTAGACGTTGTTGGTCGCAAGCGCAGGCATCGCGAACTGTCCGGGATCGCCAATAACTCCACCGACGCCCCACTGATCTACCTGACCGTCTCCGTCAGTGTCCCTAGTGGCCTTGATGGCGATCTCTTCGAGCTTCTCCCAGGTCCACTCGCCCTCATCTATAAGATCATAAAGCGATGGGAACCCTTCTCTTTCAAACAGGTCCTTGTTCCATACCATGACTATAGCCGTCTCGTATGGGTAGGACAGTCCGATGGTTCCATAGGTATGGCCAAGTATGTCCAGAGCGCTTCTTAGGCCATCTCTTCCCTGGATAGCAGCTGGAAGCGAATCGAAGTAGTCCTCAGGAAGAACTTGATCTAGAGGCTGCAACGCTCCCTGAACTGCCAAGGGAACATAATGGTAGTTCCAAGACTGAACTGCCAGCAGGTGCATTGGAGCCTCACCGCCGAGGACACCTGCAAGCACTTGCTCGACCATTGTCTCAACAGGGATGACCCCGTATTCGAAATTGACGTTGTACTTCTCCTCTGCCTCGAGGAGCCTCTCGTAGTCCGCACTGCCTTCCGGAGGCGTACGATCATCCCAGTCTGTGTAAATGATCGTCCTGCCGCCAAAGTCATAGGCAAGCCCTGATCCAGTTACCGCGAATACCATTAAACAGACCAGACCAACTATCAGGCTTCGTCTCACTGCAACTACCTCCTAGCTGTCAGTATTAGATGTAACTCTATCGATTGGTGCCGCCTCCCCGGCGTGCGTATCTACCACCTCCTCCTTTGCCTGAGATGTGGGAGGGACAACCAGGTTCGCTCTGCAAGAGCTTGCGAGACTTGCGTGCAGCAGCTACCCGCGCATCTCAGATACCCATTACCCCACGATCCCAGTTCTCTCCATACTCTCGATGAAGTACCGTTGAAGGGCCGCATACAAGATCAAGAGCGGTGCGATAAACAGCAGCATACCTGTATTCTCAATCAACACCCATTCCTGGTTCGTAATGTGGCCACCACCCGTCATCTGGCTGTAGGCGATATCATACTGCATTCCTACACTTCTTAGCGTGAAGGGAAGTAGATCCGAATCCTGCATGAAAATCGAGGCGTAGAACATATCATTCCACTGCCAAACGAATGAGAACAAGAACACAGTTACCATCGCAGGAATGGCACTAGGCAGCATCACAGAAACGAAGGTACGGTATGGGCTCGCACCGTCCACATACGCGGCTTCTTCCAGCTGATGTGGCATACCCCTGAAGAACTGCTGCATTATATAGATGAAAATGCCGTTGCGAAGCCCTACAGCGCCACAAGCCATGAGGATCTGTGGCCAATAGGTACCAATCAGGTTTATTCCAGAGCCAGGAAGAAGACCAAAAATGTCGAAAAAGCGGAAATTGAGGTACATCGGAATCAAGATCAAATGAGGAGGAACAATTAGCGTAAAAACCACTAACGCACGCAACAGACTACTGCCTCTGAAGTGAAACCGACCCAGAGCATACCCCACCGATGTGCACGAGAACAACTGCAATACACTCACGACTACTGCGAGCGTCGCTGATCGCACGAACGCCTGAGGGTAGTACATGTAGGTAAACGCTATCCTGTAGTTGTCAAGAGTGAAGTTCCTCGGGATCCACTTGACAGTGTTGT
The DNA here is from genome assembly GCA_900016865.1 of uncultured Clostridia bacterium. GTDB lineage: Bacteria > Bacillota > DTU014 > DTU014 > DTU014 > DTU014. The sequence continues at coordinate 17,139 of FIZI01000029.1, forward strand.
CCCATAGATCCTTTGGATCCATAAATGAGGCGGCCAGCTTCACGAGGAGTGGATGCAGGATAATAAACCCTATTCCTATGATCAGGATATAACGAATGACACTCCATATAACCTGGCCTACCCTTGCTGCCGTTAGACGTCGGCGTCTGACAGCGCTGTGCGTCGCATAATCGGCAGTCCCCATGCCATTTACCCCCTGTTAGATTCACTATTCCTGGTAGAACACCCAACGAGAGATGATTCCAACGCCTATGGTGAGTATGACGGCTATAGCTGCGAAATATATCCACGACATCGCTGAGCTGACGCCAAAACCCAGGCCTCCAAACGCTGTCTGCCTGATCAGCGTAATAAGCTGGTTGTGGGGGGACGTAAACGAATCGATTACAGAGTAAACGATGTTAGTCAACATATGTGGCGTCATCAGCGGGAATGTGATCTTCCAGAAGTCCTCCCACGCAGTAGCCCCCTCTATTGCCGAAGCCTCATACAACGACGACGGAATGGACTGGAGTCCGGCAAGAAAGACGAGTATCTGAATGCCTGACGCTCTGATAATAATCGGTATCCGGTCAACTGCGCTTGTGATGTACGTTAGCATCTGATCAGGCAACCTCAACTGGCTTACAAACATGCGCACTGCAGCACCGCTCAGAAACCCTGAACCATCCAGCTGACCGGGTTGGAGCGCCTGCATCATGTAATCCTGCTGTTCCATGCTCGCAATCACACCTGACGCCAGGATGACCGGAAGGAAGAATATGAGCCTCGCAACCAACCTGCCCTTGAACTGTTGGTTTAGCAGACACGCAGCGAAATAACTAAACATCAGGATAAGGGGTACATCCAATAGCATGTTCAGGATAGTATTCACGGCCGTCCTCGAAAAGGTTGGGTGTACTAACAGCGCTTTGTTGTAGTTAAGCCAGCCGACGAAGTTCAAGTTGTACCCTTGCTCTGTCACCTCTAGTTCGTTAAAACTAAACACTAGCGACTGTATGAACGGATAGAGGAAAAAGAGCGTGAATCCCAGTATAAACGGAAGGGCAAATACATACCCGGCCATGTCCCTCTTCTGAGTCACCGTAAGCCTAAACCTCTTATTCATGCTTTTCCCCCTCGTCGAGCAACGTGAAGCTGCGCGGCAGGACAGTGACACCGCACACATCAGCTTCGTTGTCGTTGTAGTTCACGAGGACTGCCATCCCGTTTTCATATGTGGTCCTGTATACCCCTGTTGCGACCTGTTCGTGGCCTATTATCCTCACTCCGTTCAAACTGCCCAACGCGGAGTTGAGGTCTTGGTACAATGCCAACACCCTATCAATCCATCTCGAATACTCGGCGGAGTAGAGATAGTCATAGTCCGTTTCTTTGACTGCCTCGCCTCCGCTGTAGAAAAGCTTGCAGTACAGCCCGCCACCCGTCTCCGCCGCCTTTAGAACAGCTCTCACCGGATCAGGAGACAAGTTGAGCGGCTCGCCTGCGTACTCTATGAAACCGTGCACTGCTATCTGATAGAAAGGGACGCTCTCGTCAATGATGAAATACTGACTGCTCTCTGTCGGCATATTGACGATGCAGTCAACATAGGGAAGGACAAGGTCGTTTGCGCCCTCAGCCATCACCTTGAGTCCTGCGTCAACGCTAAGCTTCCTAGCCTGTTCTTGTATAACGTCTGCGGCCTCGCTTCTGTCGACAAGGTCACGGCCTGTGCGAAAATCCGAGTTTACCTGAGTACCCATATATCGAACGGATATTCCGCCAACTCCGTAGTCCTTGTACTCACTGATAAACTCATCAACCAAGGCACCTAACCGGCTGGGGCTCAGAACATAACGCTCCGTGTTGCGCTTGGCTTGGAGGGTCGCGAGATCATAATCATAAACCTTTGCCACCCGCCTATTTAGCAACCTAGCTCCATCCCTGGTGGCAACAAAACCGTCAAGCAGTGTGTTCCTTTGCACATTCATGAAACTGACATCGGGATAGAACTCAACACCAGTCTCAGACAAAAACCCAGTCAAGTCGCTGAAGTCCTGATTGCTGCCCAAGGCCTTCTCAAGCGTGACACCTGAGGGGTAGTGATGCCTGACTCCGCCCGCCATCCAGCCTGTGTACCTCAACTTGAGGTTGTCGACGTTCCTGTCAATCACGTCGCGAACAATCATTTCGACTTGACTATATGTGGTAAGCGGCTCTATAACTTCTCTGGGGATCCCAAGCACCGACTTGTTGACGTCAATCGCTCCAACAAGCTCCAGGAACAGCGGCACATCTTCTCTTAGGTCCCCCTTGCTCAAGACACCACTGCGTATCAGATAATCCTGGTACCGCCTAGCCATTCCAACGTAGCTTGCATCCCCACCGTGGAGGAAGCTGTACCTAATCACCAGGTCAGTTGAGCATAGTCGGCTCTGGTAGACGTTGATCTCGTTCCTAAACCCGTATGGGCTCTTGCTGATCGTTGGCGAGTCAATCGATAGGCGTGTCCGGCCTCTCTGCATCACGATAAACTCTGGTGACACTGTGTTGTACGAGTTGTTTCTCCCTGCAACGTCAGCCCTAATCCTTGCGAGGGACGCTCCCTCTTCAATCACTGCAAGGAAGGCATTCTCTGATGTCTTAATGCCGTAGACGGGCAGATGGACTCTTTCGGTATGTTCGAGTTTTTCAGTAGCTATGGCAGCGGAGTTGTCCTGGCCGTACACATTGCCTACGTACGGCCTGTCAGAGATCTTGCCGTTGTTGAGATAGATCAGCGCTCCGGAGCCGTCAGGCACCAGGATGTACCCCTCTTCGGCCTGACCTGCAGCACCGAAGTAGCTCAGGACCTCTATAGAGTGAAGCGGCAGTGTGACTGTCCCGCCTCTTGGCCCATACTTCCCGACAACATCTTCTACCTCAAGGGGATACCTGACGTCCTCAATAGGTATCCTCACTACGAGTGTATCCGCGTCCAACGTGTACTCAATTGCTACTTCAAAGACCTCCAGATTTCTCACAGGCGGGTCGAGTCCGAGCTCAATACAGTCTCTGACCTTGTCGGCCATCGTGTAACCAACTTCGGTGAGAGTCGTCTCTATGTCGGCAAGGATGAACTGGGGTACCTTCTCATTCAGCAGATAAACCTCATTGTTCCTGAAGGGATCAAAATGCTCAAACGTAAGCTGATCCCATCGCTCGATGTCTATATGCCCGGCTACTACACGATTGATAAGATTCCTCAGTGTGTCTCTAGTCTTCGTTGAGCTCAATCTGGTATCGACACCTACAAGTTTGTAGTTGCCAAACACCTTTTTCGTGTCGATGGAAGCCATAGTCATGGGGTCTTCGCCCTCTTCGAGTGGAACGAGAGAGATGAGCGTGTAGTCTCTGAAGATCCCCTCGAAATCCTTTCTCAGCTTCTCATCAGTGATTGATGCAGAAATCCTCTCCACACTCTGCTTGCTGATAAGCGGAGGCAAAAGAGCGAGATCAGGATACTCCTGCCCAAAGCGGTAGTGCACTCTCACGCCGTAAGGGATCTCCGATACTTGGTACTGCCCAATGCTCACGCTGTCATTGAAACTGTCTTTTCTCTGCTCGAGATCTCCGGGAGTGTAGAACACTATGGAGACCTGCGAGCCCAAGCGCGCTTTTGCAGTCCCCCTGGCGATCTTCTCATTTTGATCTCTATCAGGCGGATTGGAATACCATATCGAACCTGTCCGTTTGTCTCTTACAGCTATCTCGGTGGTGTCATCGTTAATGTAGAGGGACAGATACTCGTTGTCTGCCACAAGCCTCATCCCTGGAGGCGTTTGCTCCAGACCTGCGCTATCGTCTCCACCAGCTGCAGCCACCAAGACAGGGTCGGCTACCATGCAGTGCGTAACCCCGAGCACAATCACCAAGCTAGCAACTGCCACAACCCTTGACCAGAAGATGATGCTACCTGCGACTCTATGGGACACGAGTGGATCACTCGCTTTCATCAGCTCGCCAAACCTCCCTACAGCCTAAACGCGACCTCGGTGTATATGTCCGTGGCGAATCTAACGATGACGTCGACCACGCAGAAGAACAGCAGTCCAATAAACAGGGTGAAACCAATTCCGACCAACACACTGATAGACGTTATCGCAGTCTTGAGAGCAGTATAGTCGTGGGTTACCATCGTTCCGATGAACAACAGACCCAGCGCCCAAACCATTGATATCGCGATTAACAAGACATAGAACGCACCTTCTTCGACAGTCATAAAGTTGCTGAGTATGGTAGCGGGGATGTTGATTAGTATGACGGGTGTCAAAGCATACGCCGTAGCTATGAATATCTCCCTCAGTGTCCCTTTGCCGTCCATTAGTGTAGTGAGCGCCCAATTCACTAGACACCATAGAGCCAACGGCACTAGTACGCTGCCGATCTCGAGGAGAATGTTTAGAGTCCTAGGATTGCTGTAGTTGAACGGGAAGCCTGCATACTGTCTCATAAACACGTAGGTAAAACACGCCAGGATGGTTATAATCGTTGCAGCAGGCAGGTTGCCTCTCTTTTCGTGCTTAAGATCCCAGAATCCGTCGAAAGGGCTGAAGATGACATGAAGCGCATACCTAAGTCCTCTGGCCGTCTCTCGTGCTGACATCCGCAGTCTCTGCAGGATTGACTGCCCAGTCTGCCCTTTGTCAGGGCCCGGCGAGTCTTCGACAGCTCCTGCGTCCTCAGTTCTCGCTGGCCATACAAGCTTGATCAATCTGAGCACGAGCCTAAGGCGCACGGTGATGTATAGCAAGGCTATAGCAAGCACTGCAACTGTCATGATAGTCGCGAAGTTCTCTCTGATTATCTCCTCGCGATAGAAGCCCAGAGCCTCAGAATAGCGATCACGGTTGTTCCCAAGCCTGAAGTAATGCATCGCCTCTCTGTAGTCGCCCGTCCTCAGTAGCACTTCACCAATACCCGTGTATGCGAGGTCGTAATTTGCGTTGTATGCAAGAACTCTCCGCCAAACTTCTGCAGCCACCTCATAATGCCCGGCAGCGTAAAGCCGGATGGCGGCATGGATCAGTTTGGCATACTCTGTGGGTGCGTAGACCGTAATGCGGTTGTTGCTGCTGTCTAGCACTACCACTTCGTCGCCCAGTACATCAATGGCTACAGGGGTTGACAGAGTCCCTCTCTGGCTGCCCGGCCCTCCAAATACGTACAACAGGCGGCCGTTGTAGTCATATGTAAAGACACGGCCCCGCCTTTGATCTAGCACCCTGTATACTCCATCCTTGCTCGCCACAACATCTACGAACACTGAAGGGCCGCTGATCGAAGCACCTTCCCACGCAGACGGGTCTACTACGTCCCCAATAGGCGGCGTGAACCCCAGCCGCCTGAGGACATCCTGTCCACTCGCGCTTAGCCTTCGCACCACGTCCTCTTGATACACAGATCCCGGCCGAGTAGTAGCCATGATGAAGCCTCTGGAGTCTATGTCCAGATTGCTGAACTCTGTTGGCAGGAACAAGGCCAGCCGCTCCCGCTGCTCTCTCGTGGCAAGTCTCTGCCAGAACACATCTAGGAGGCTCGGCGCAACACGCGGTGCACCGACGAAACCCTTGAAGTTGCCGGCAGAGTCAAACTCCATGAACCCCTCAAAGACCTCGTCAGCCTTAACAAACACTCTCATTGCGCGATCGACTGCAACCTTGCTAGGTTTGAAACTGAAGTCCTCAGTAATGATCCCTTCAGCGCCGGTCGTGGGTTTACCGATCTCCCGTATGTACTTCCCGTCGTTGGTTAGGATCACAATTCTCCCATTGCCGGTATCGGCAACATAGATGTTTCCGTCGCTAGTCACAAAGAGGCCCTTGGGGCTGTTGAATCGGTCGACCTTCCCATCGTGCTCAAATTGGTCGATGATCCTTAGGACATCCCAATCTTGGTTCATACATATGATTCGGTTGTTCCCGGAGTCAAGGAGATAAACGCGCAGGTGGTCGTCTACGAAAATGTCCTGTGGCGCTCTAAAATCGGAGATACCGATGCTGCGTCCATCGATGACCTTGTAGGGAAGGTAGGCCTCAGGGGCTGGCGTGGGTTTCTGCCAGAAGTCAAAGACATAGCCCCGATAGGGAACGGCACACATGGAGCTTTGGCTCATTGCAAGCAGCAGTACCACGAGTACGGCAAGTGACAGCATCCAGTGTTTAACAAACAGCGTACGCGACGTCGGTCTGGGGAGCGGTCCAGTCTTCACATCGTTCACCTCAACGTTTGTTGACATCTGGCTCAACAAAACAGCAGGTATGCTAAGCCGTAAACGTTTACCGATATCTATCGCAAACCAACAGATCCAGACTGCCGGATTACACACGCCTTCACTGGTTTTCATAGCAGTTGTGATGTATCTTGTACGGCAAGCTCCTGATAGATCCATGAACCGCTCTGGCTGTAGCGAAGCCTTGCCGCGACCAGCCAACCCCTTCTGGAGCATCGACTTTCTAAGTCGACACCTGGGCAGAGCCAAACACCCGCTTTATTGCCTCCAGGTATGCCATTCCGTACATCGTATCGGGCTCCAAATAACTGCCCTCAGTCCACTCATTCCATGCGTTAATTGTCAGTATATTGGGTCTTGTCAGACCTCTATCAAGAAAATCTCTTGCCGCTACGAGTGCCTTCTCAAACTCCGACGGTGTGTTGCCGACCAGCACAGGCGTAAACGGATAGCCCAGATTGTCGTACACATCCGTCTGGATAGTCCTCGGACTGGGGTCCCAACCCATCGATACGTGCGGGTAGTACGGGAGCTCGTAACACCTCGTGAACTCCTCGAAGCCCTTGACTGCCATCTCTCTCACTTCTTGATACGATGTCGCGGGGAAACTCTGCAGTGGGAAATGATGAATCCACGTGTACGACGTCACACTGTCAAATCCCATAGTGTCAAGCAGGCTGTTGACGTTGTCCAGAGTGCCTTCACCGGGAAGAATCTCGTGCCCCCATACCACCGCGTTCATGTGAAGCTCGCCGTATCCTGCAGACCTAACCCTCTCTCGGAAGTCTGCAATGGCTTCTCCCACTGCCTCCGGAGTGCCAAACCCCTCGACAAGGCTCCGCAGATGGTAGATCGACACATACAACCCGCCGTTGACACGCCAGTAGGATGGGTGGCAGAAATAAGTATGTATCATATGGTCTGTCGCACGCTCAAATGCCTCAGGCGACACCACGCCACGTGCTAGGATGTTGGGATTCCCAGATCTTTGAGCTGGGTGGATGTCGACCCAGTCATGGTTTGCCCACATGAGTGCGAACTTCAGCCGCCTGTTGTTGGGCGCACCAAGGAAACCCTTCTCCAAAGCATTTTGAAGAAACGGGCCGTCCTCGTACCAGTACCAGTCAAATATGAAAGCAGAGACGCCATGATCGGCGGCAGCGTCAATCTTCCTCTGCATTGCTTCAGGCTTAGACTCATCTTCATAGCCCCATAGGGGCACCTTCGGCTGCTGATGTCCATCAAAGCGAGGCTTTGCAGCCTTGACTAACTCCCATTCAGTCCATCCCTTTCCATGCCACTCTTCGTTACGACGATCAGCATGGTAGTTGGGGAAATAATACACAGCTACTTGGTAGTTACTCATCAAGTACACTCCTTGTTGTCAGCTTATTAGGACACAAGCACCTCGCTATTCCAATACCACGCATCCCGCACGGTACTTCAAATGGCACCGTCCCTGCTGTGTCTTTGATCGTTGCTTTGTAAACGTTTCCATAAACCTCTGATCAAGAATCAGAAATCTACTCGACTTCCCGGATCTACTTCTAGATCAAGTCCTGCCCGCAACTGAGCAACACCTGGTTTAGCTCGTAGATCTTACGACTAGAGTGGGTTGCAGCAACACTCTATCCTCTGGCGGCCCTTCGCCTTCCAGGCAACGGGCGACAAGCTCAAAGGCGATCTTGCCGAGCTCGTACTTAGGCCAAGAGATGCTGCTCAGCTGGATCTCGGGCAACGAGGCCAACTGAATATCGTCGAAGCCCACTACAGCTACATCTTCCGGCACTCTTAGACCGTGTTCTTTGATAGCGCTGATTGCACCTAACGCCAGAAGGTCATTGGCGGCAAACACTGCAGTCGGTCTTGCTGGAAGACGTAGAAGTTCAGTCATAATGGCGTGCCCACTCTCGAGTCGGTAGTCACCAAACCTGACGAAGTCCGAACAGGCTGCGATGCCGTGATTCTGAAGGGCTTGATGGTAACCCTTTAGCCGCTCCCGGTTTGCGGCAGTGTCTTCAAGGCCGCCGATACACGCTATCGCCCTATGGCCTCGTTCGATAAGATGTTCAACAGCCTGCCGAGCACCTAGCTCGTTGTCTATATATAGCAATGTCATGGCGCTCTTGTGGCTCATGTTGCTTATACAAACTGTCTTGGTATCCATCTTCGCCCGTCGGATCAGGTCAACCGACTTCTCAGAGCACAGGAATACAACCAAACCGCTGACCCTCTGCTGCAGCAATATATCGATAATCCGAAGCTCACGGTCCTTGTCCCAGTTGCTGTTGCAGAGAAACACTGTGTATCCTGCAGCCAAGGCTGCGTCCTCGAGACCCCGGGCCACTTCAGGGAAAACGGGGTTGGTGATGTCGGGGACCATAAAGCCTATGGTAGTGGTCTTGCGCATGACCAGTCCTCGAGCAACTGCATTCGGCCTGTACCCCATTTGCCTGGCTATCTTGATGATGCGTTCGCGTGTCTCATCTTTGACATACGGGTGGCCGCTTAGTGCGCGAGATACTGTTGCGTACGACACCCCGCATTTTTCAGCTATATCCTTGATCGTTGGATTCATAGCGCCCTACCCCTTGACCAGTCCCTATCTCAACCGAGGCCGCTCTCGCCCCAACAATCCATCACTCAATACCCTTACACTCTCACACCACGATGCTCGGCGGAATCGGAGAACGATCACAGCTCCTCAATCAGTAGTAACCAGTCCTCGCTGTCTGGCCGCTCAGGTAGTTTCCAGCTACCGCTCGAAGCGTCGATCCTCCCCCGATGCGCCAGGAACTCGCCTGTGCGAGGGTTAAACCAACGAGCCGCATATGTCTTCGACGAATCCAGCCCATTCAGCGTAGCGTCCGCCTGCGAGTAGAACCCACTAGGCATATAGACCACAAACAACCTGTCACCGTCAGCCTTGGTCAGTATACGGTTCCTGGCGGTCAACTTCTTGCTCGTTGACACCGCATCTGGTCTTGGCTCCAGCTTCCACCACTCTATCGATTCATAAAATGCTCGCAGGTATCCCATTTGTGTTGCACCGGGCTGCATGAGCGCTTCCCACCACGGTATAGGCGCTCCCCATTCCGAGAACCTCTCGTCCGATTCGTTCTGAGTCGGATACCACAGCCCCTGAGCACCATATGTGTATCCAAACGAGCCCAGCTGAATAGCACGATAAGCGCTCAATCTCACAGACGCGTCAGTCATGCCATGGATGCCCTCGTAGTTGCACTCAGACTCCAATACTGGTTTTGTGTCTTCTCGGTTATATGCGTTGAGGTAGACGGATTCAGGAGGCAAGCTAGGGTTCGAGTCTCCTGAACCGTGCCCGCCCTGGATCATGATAAAGTCGTACCAGGGCTGCTCCCATGCCTGCCGCTGATCAAATCCGTAGTACCAGGCATGAACGGTCATCGCACGATCATAAGGGTCCATGTCCTTGATCGCCTGGCCAAGTGCCATCACTTTCTCAACCCGCTCAGGCACGTTGTCGAGGTTGTACTCGCCCGTGATGAGCCAGGTGACAGCAAACGCCGAATATCGAGCGATTGCATACTGCCAAACGCTCTTCCACTGTTCCAGACTGAGTTGATCCATGCCGGTGTGGAAAGCGAGACCGATCACTGGGATGATACCTGCCTCGTTGGCATACATGATATACTCGTCGATTTCTTGCCAGTATTCTATGCTCTCATCACGCAGGCCACTGGACACGGAGCTGTTCACCAGGTTGTTTATGACACCGCTTGAGCCAAGAAACGCCATTTGGGCAATAGAGAAGCCTTGACTCTTGCGCCTGTCGATGAGGGCCTTGTACATCGAGTCGTATTTGGGATAGGTGGATCCTCTCAGCGGCACAAGATCAGATGGGCAAAACCACCAAGTGTCACCAAGCCAGAAAAAGGGCGTCCCGTCCGAGTATGTAAGGTAGCGCTTGTTTGAGCTGACCCTCAAAATCCCGCCGTGAACATACAACGGATTGTCGCCCTCTGCCGATGCGGCAGTGAACTTCCCCTCCTTGCCGTGCAGTCCCGCATCCTCTGTATTGATGCACACGGTTTTGTAGCGCCACTCGCCCGGCATAGTAGGGGTAAAGCGAATCCGCCACGTGTTGCCTCCGTCATAGAAACCTGGCACAGTGTACTCTGTACCATCCGGACCCACAAAGACCGCAGATACCACCGAGCCGGAGAATGGATCCGAGTAAGTTTCCTCAGAAATGAATGCAAACTCAGCCACTCGCCATTGCCTGATGTCCGAAGGATCGTTGTAAACAGTAACACTCATGACTTCGTCACAGCCTCCCTCTATCGAGACCCTGATCTCCTGATTTCCCGGCTTTAGGAAACTCGCCTTAGTAGTCACAGTCGTTGTTCCACCGGGATTGATCGGGGGAACTGCGACCTGCGAGTCACCAATCATGACAAAGGTGCTATTTGATACCTCTCCTCCGCTGTTGCGAAGCTCGAGAACGAGTTCGATCTCTTGGTTGGCTCTCACCAGGCCCGGCTTGGTTCGCAGGCTCGCTACCTCGATACGCGCTGGTCCAAGAGGCGTAGTGCCAAAGCCCATAGCGTAGATCTCAACGCTCGCCCCGTCCTCATCTGTCGGACTGAAACTGATCCTCTCCAATTTGTTGCTCGCTGTCTGAAGCGGTGCTCTCATCAACGCCGCCAAAAAGGATTGTGAAAGATCAACGGTATAGCGATGGATCTCACCATCGCCTATAACTGGGATGGCTACAAAGATGGGATCGTCATCACTGACATATAGCCGAAGGGTGGCCTCGGAGCCTTTGGAGACGCTCATCTCTACGGTGAACCAGCGGAACTGCCTCCCAATTTCAAGCAGCGGCAGACTCCTCTCAAGGCGGGGTCGAAAGCTGATGTAGGCATCCTCATCAGTGGTTGTCATCCTAAGGACTCCATCTGAGAACGAAACACTGCGCAAACCAGCTCTGTCTGACTGTCGATACACTTGTCCAAGATCCAAGTATGATCGCGATGCCATATCGACCTGGCCATCAGACGCAGCTGCAAGCAAACTCAACAAAAGCAGCAAGGCTACGCTCCCGACGCCAAGGACAATCGGCACTGGCTGTGTTCGGGCCCTGATGAGACGTTTCATACTGCCAACCTCCCGCATTCGAGCTCGCCTTGCCTGAAATCTGCAAACGTTTACAACAATCCGACTAATAATAATCAAGCCCAACGGCTTTGCGTACGTATTCTCTAGTCTTATCTCAAATTCCTGCTGCCAGTTCAAAAAATCTTGTCAATAAGCTCAGGCCGTCCAATCGCACTAAACACGTCTTTCCAACGCTTCGGCTGGTTTTCGTGGACGATAAGTGGTTCAAAGCCCAGCTTGAGATACGTCTTTACCGCCGGAATGCGGAAATCATCAGTCTGCAGCACAGCCCACGTCCTACCTTCGGCAGCCATTCTGTGAAGTGCTGCAAGAGATGCCTGAAAGCCCAAGCCCTTGCCCCTGTGTGACGAATGAGTCCCAACCATGTGGAGATATCCTGTGTTCTCTCCCCACTCTGGCCTATACCATGCTGAGGCAGTAGCCACCGGCATCCGGTCAAAGCACACAAACAAGACTCGCTCAGGCCGATAAGAAGCATCGCTTCTCATCATTTCATCAAAGGAAGCACCCGGATCTCCAAACGAATCCCTGATGATCTCTTCCCAGTAATAGTCATCGCCCGGTTCAAAACACTTGATAGAATACGAGGCCGCGACCGCGCAGTCAGGCAGATTGGCAAGTGGCGCTCGCATTACGAGTTGTGGCTTCAGGGTCTCTTGCGGTCGCTGCGAATCTTCTCCGATTCGTCTGTTGCTCATCGCGATCCCGCCTCTGCTGCAGATCTCCGGCCTCTGAGACATTTTCAAACCCCCAAAAGGATCCAGCCTCTCTCAGACAGTCAGACCGACCTCTCCTTTATGGCTGTCCTCCCGGGTCATTAGGACCGATTCCCCAGAACTTCCTCGCGTGTTCAACAGCCTCAGGGCTGAGCTTGATCTCTCCAAGGATGCTCGGCCACGGCTGTCCGGGCTTCCTGTCCTCCGGGTATGGAGACCAGTCGTCGTTCTCGTACTTCACCCTTACCGACTCATCGCGGAAATCAGGCAACTCGACGGGTGCACCATTGGCAAGTGCCGATCTGTACGCCTGAATCCCTACGATGGACATATCCAGGCCTTTGTACACGTCGAAGTAAGGAGTGGTCTCGGTGAGAATCGCATCTACGAAGCTCTTCATCACGAAGTAATCCCCGCCGCCATGGGACGCCCTTCGAGCAGCCTCTTCGGACTCAGCAGGCCAACGCGGCAGATAGATCTGCTCGGAGTACTCTCCCGGCTGTAGATCCCAGGGCTCATGACGGACTCGGAGCATGTCTTGGTTGCCAACACGCAGGTTCTCCATCAGGCCGCGAGTCCCATGAATGCGATACCAGTTACCGTGCCCGCGCAGGCCAAGTCCGGCAAGCCGCACAACAGCTCCGTTGTTCATGCGACACAAGATGACAGAGGCAAGATCGTTACGAGCAACACCCAGGCCGTCATACTCATCCTTGGGCCTAGGGATACACAGTGCGTTTACACTGACAGGCCGCAGGTCCGTGATGTACATCAGGGGGCCCATTGCATGAGTGCAGTAGTAAGTGGCAGGCATGTGGTGTCGCCAGTGATTGAAGCCAGGGCCGAGTCCGAGCTTGTCACCAAGTGACACTGGATGTATGTATTCGCCCTCACCATACTGAAGCTCTCCGACCACGCCGTTTTGATAAAGCCGCCTCATCTCCTGGTTGTAGACGAAGTAGGGATAGTTCTCTGCAAAGAGATAGATCTTCCCGCTCTTTTCGACAGCCCTTGCCAACGCAACACCCTCACCCAGGGTCTTGCAAGCGCTAGTCTCGCTCATTACGTGCAGACCTGCTTCCAGGGCCTTGATTGCGAAAGGTGCGTGTTGGTGGAAGTAGTTCGCAAGAACGACTGCGTCCATGTCATGCTCGAGGAACGCGTCGTAGTCAGTATAGGCCTTGGCCCCAACCTGACTTGCGGCATTTGCCAGTATCTGCTCGTTGGTATCGCATAGAGCTACTACCTCCGCTCCTGTGTCTGCCGCAAGGCCTGCAAAGCACATCCCTCTCTTTGCACCCAATACCCCAATGCGAACCTTCTTAGATGCCATAAATCCCACTCCTCTATGAAACTCTTTGTTCGCTTGTTGTGGACGGTCTCGGCCAAACTCCGGTAGTGTTCACTTCTCCGGGGCAATCTCGACTCCTGCCGCGATCTCCAACTCGCACGCGGGCAGGACACTCGCATGAGGTCACGCCTAATCGGCTGCTCCAGCGTTTTTCGCTGCTGCTTCGCGCTCCCTTGCCATGTCTTCAACTGACCTGATCTCCTTGCGAGCCGCTCCTCGATAGCCTTCTTTGACAGGGATGAGGTTTCCTGAGGCCAGCCTCTTTTTGGCTTGCTCAATAGCCTCCTTGTATTGGGGCAACCATTTAGCCTGAGCAACCAATAGCTCATCAACCATCTGCCAGATCTCCGGAGGATTGCACACAGCGCCCGTAAGCGGGTCCATCATCATTGCTTGCCTTAGCAGGAGGTCATCTCCCCTCACTGCAGCTTCAACAGCAAGCCGCTGGACAGATATGCTCGCATTGCAGACAGCTGCGCACCCCAACGGCAGGTCGCCGACTTTGGGTATGTTGATCCCATTCGCATCAACGTACCCTGGGACCTCCACGATTGCGTCGTCAGGCAGGTTGGTGATGCACCCTTCGTTAACCACATTGAAATGGCCCCGATAGATCCTGCCGGTCTCAAGCCCTTCTAAGATGTAGGATCCGTGCTCATTGCTCCTTTCGGCCTTGTCGAATTTCAGTGGCGGCTGCTTTATCCAATTGGGGAAGTCTGCCTCAAACCAGTTTCTACCTTCAATACTTACTCTGAGGTATCCGCCTGTCTCACCGTTAATCCAAGAGGAATCCAGGTCGATCCAATCCATGATTTCCTCAGGCCGCTTCCTATACCAAGGCAAGTACTCGCTCAAGTGCCCGTTGGATTCTGTGCTGTAGTATCCAAACCGCCGGAGCATGTCGATGCGCACTTTCTCGATCTTGCTGTACACAGGATGTTTTTCAAATGCCTCCTGCAGCTTGCCTGTCATATCCTCTCCACGGTATTTCACTTGGATGTACCAGGTCTGATGGTTGATACCTGCGCAGATGATGTCTAGCTCATCGCGGTCAACCCCCAGGACTTCTGCAATCTGTTCATGCCCGTGTTGCACGCCGTGGCAGAGGCCTATGGTCCTTACTCCGCCATACTTGTTCGCTGCCCACGTCATCATGGCATTGGGATTGGCGTAGTTAAGCATCAAGCAGTCGGGAGCAGCGACTTCTCTGATATCCCTGCAGAAATCCAGTATGGCCGGAATCCCCCTCTGGCCGTACATGATGCCTCCTGGGCAAAGGGTGTCTCCGATAGCTTGGTCAACCCCGTACTTCAGGGGGATCTCAATGTCGTGCCTATAGGCTTCGATCCCTCCGATTCGGACTACGTTAAAGACATACTTCGCGTCACGCAGTGCCTCTCTGCGGTCAAGGGTCGCCTGTATCTTGATGTCCAAGCCATTTGCATCAATATCCCTTTGGCAGAGCTGTGTGACCATGTCCAGATTTCTCTCGTTGATGTCAGTAAACGCAACATCAATACCCCTGAATTCCTCGACAGAAAGGATGTCCCTCAGGAGCATGCGGGTGAAGCCGAGGCTGCCGGCGCCTATGAATGCGATCTTGAATGACTTGAGCGGCATATGGAAAACCTCCCAGCAGTAAGATTCATGGATCTACCTGGCTGTTCTACGGCCTGCCTGCGATTCCTCTAGGAGCGCAGGTTCCAGTGGCTACCTCGACCGTGCACCGCACGACCTGCGATTGCTGATGAGAGCACAGCCTGTGAACCTTGATGCAATCAATACTTACCGTACTCTCTCGCGACCTCCACCAGCTTATAGAGGTTCTCATCCGGGGTGTCTCTGCCGCACTGGTCTCCAGTAGACAGGATGAATCCACCACCGGCTGCAGCAGCATCTATGGCCTCTCTGGCTGCCTTTTCAACATCGTCCGGGCTTCCCTTCAGCATAGTGTCAATAGTGTGAAGATTGCCCATTAGCGAAATCCTATGCCCAAACTTAGCTTTGACCTCCGCGAGGTCGCAGTCACCCATAGGAGGCATCTCCAAGGGGTTGATACTGCTGAGATCAGTCTCGTTGGCACAGATTTCAACCAACCTCCGAGAAGGTCCGCAGGAATGCATCTGAGAGGGTATACCATGCTTCTTGGCGATAGCGGTCACCTTCTGTAGCGTAGGCAGGCATAGATCTCTGAAGCTCTCTTCGGTGTTCCATACAAAACACCCTGAATAGGGGATAAAGATGAAGTCAGGCTTGAGGCTGCACATAGCCTCGGCTCTCGCGACTGCCGCCTCCTCCATCTCCCGCGCTCTTCGCCTCACCTCTTCGGGGTTGTCGTAGTACTCATAGATTTGTTCAGGTGAGCCAGGGCCGGGAATCCACACGGACAACCCGACTACTCCGTCCTCGCCCATCTCGCTCTTGACCTTGAAATATAGCTCCTCGAGAGGCTCTACCTGCGGGATTCTATCTCTGTCAATCGGCCGGTACCAGCTTGGCACACGCTCGACGTTGAGTCCGGGGGTATCAACCGACTTTGAAGCGGGCGTTTGGTCGGCTTGGTACACGACTACTCGGTCTGACCATCGCAGTTCTCCATCAGGACCCGGAGCATAACGCCTCGTTACGACTCTCTCCGGAGACTCCTCGACGATCATCGTATACTCGTCGACCGCCTCTTCCGCTCCATAACTCTCATATAGAGGCAACCAGCCGTCAAATCCGTACTTGCGCATGGCGTGGATGTACGCCTTCCATAGGGGTGGATCTTGATAAAGATATATGTCCCAAAAGGGCTTACCCGTCAGTCTAGCTGGGACCATATTGGATATGTCCGGAGCCACTGGCACCATGTCCGGCTGCTTGTTCAACATGGCTAACACCATACGTTCTCTACTCGTCACTGTTATCTCTCCCATGGCCAAATTCGTGATGCTGCACTGCCGACTTACACGATCCTCACTGATCGGCAGCTTATTCTGGACCTACAGAGCAACTATACCATAATCCCGTTCTCTAATGGTAGAATTGAATGTAATGGTCACATCAAAGACGAGACGGTAATCCGACTCATCCGATATATCGAAGGATCGTACCGGGCATTCACAAGAGCAGGAGGAGGCAGTAACCTTGGACTTGGATCAAATACTCATCGATGCGAATACCAGTGAGGCGGCTCACATAACCCAGGTCGCTGACGAACTCAATATCCCCCGCGACCGGGTAGAGGCTACGGCGAAGCTCCTTGGTGAAGGTGCAACTGTGCCGTTCATCGCCAGGTACAGAAAGGAAGCGACAGGCAGCCTGGACGAAGTCGCTATCACTGCCATCAGGGACCGGCTGGCACAGCTAGCTGAGCTTCGCGACCGCAGAAACGCCATACTCAAGTCCCTAATCGAACGCGATCTGCTCACCCCGGAGCTTCACGAACAAGTCCTTGCAGCAAAGACTATGGCAGAGCTCGAGGATGTCTACCTACCTTACAGGCCGAAGCGGAGGACCAGAGCAACGATTGCCAAAGAGAAGGGCTTGGAACCTCTCGCGGATCTGATATTGGCGCAGGAAATCGCAGATCCCGAACACGAAGCCCTCGCATTTGTTGATCCGGAAAAGGGCGTAGAATCGGCTTCAGACGCCATCGCAGGAGCTTCTGACATAATAGCTGAGCGCATCAGCGAAGACCAAGAGACACGTGGAGCAATGCGCAAACTGTATCAGGCTGCCTCCACTCTTCGTTCACGCGCAGTGTCAGGCAAGGAGACAGAAGGTGCGAAGTACCAAGACTACTTCGAATGGGAAGAACCGGTGTACAAGATCCCGTCACACCGGATTTTGGCGATGTTTAGAGGAGAGAAAGAAGGCTTCTTGAGCCTCAAACTCTCACCACCTGAGGACGAAGCACTTGAGCTGCTAGATCAACGATTCGTCACTGGAGATGGGCCTGCTTCTGAGATTGTCAGTGAAGCCGCAAAGGACGGGTACCGCAGACTGCTTGGCCCATCCATGGAGACGGAGTTGCGACAGGAGCTAAAAAGAAGGGCTGATGCAGAAGCCATCAAGGTGTTCGCAGACAACCTGAGACAGCTCTTGCTGGCGCCTCCTCTAGGCCACAAAAACGTAATGGCAATCGACCCCGGCTTCCGTACAGGCTGCAAGGTGGTGTGTCTCGATAGACAGGGAAGACTTCTCTATACAACTACGATCTATCCCCACAGTTCCGAACGCGCAGCTCAGGAAGCAGCCCAAGACGTGTATTCCATGTGCAGGATGTACGACGTAGAGGTCATAGCAGTCGGCAACGGCACTGCTGGCCGTGAGACCCAAGCGTTTCTACAAAAGCTGGAGTTGCCCAATAAGCCTCCAATAGTCATGGTAAATGAAAGCGGTGCATCAGTGTACTCTGCATCTGAAGCAGCAAGAGAAGAGTTCCCTGACTATGACCTAACTGTACGTGGAGCAGTATCAATCGGCAGGCGCCTCATGGACCCTCTTGCTGAGCTGGTCAAAATAGACCCAAAGGCGATCGGTGTCGGCCAATACCAGCACGACGTCGACCAGGCAGCCCTCAAACAGAGCCTGGATGATGTTGTGATAAGCTGCGTAAACGCGGTAGGCGTCGATGTCAACTCAGCCAGCAAGCAGCTGCTGACCTATGTGTCCGGTGTTGGCCCAACCCTTGCGAGCCGCATTGTCGAATACAGAAACGCGAACGGGCCTTTCAAGTCACGTGAGGAGCTCAAGAAAATCAAAGGTTTCGGTCCAAAGACATTCCAACAGGCAGCCGGATTCCTGCGCATCCCCGGTGCAAGCAATCCTCTAGATGCAAGTGCAGTGCACCCTGAGAGCTATCACATAGTCAACCAAATGGCAGATGACCTCAAGTGCTCCGTAAAGGACCTGATCGAGAGCCAAGAACTCAGAGACAAGATCGATCTGGAGAAGTATGTCACAGACACAGTAGGCATGCCGACACTCACAGATATCATGTCCGAACTTGCCAAGCCGGGCCGTGACCCGAGAGACAAGTTCGAGATCGTCCAGTTCGCCGAAGGAATCAACACAATAGAGGACCTCAAGCCCGGAATGGTGATACCGGGAGTGGTAACAAACATCACTGCTTTTGGTGCTTTCGTTGACATAGGAGTTCACCAAGATGGGCTGGTGCACATCAGTGAGATGTCAGATAGCTATGTCAGGAGCCCGTGGGACGTCGTGCGCCTGCACCAGCGCGTGACTGTCAGGGTGTTGGACGTCGATCTCCAGAGGCAGAGAATCTCACTGACAATGAAGGGCCTGCGAAGGCTATAGGAAGCCTGTACAAGTGATGCGATATGATTTTACCGAAGCTGGTCAAGGTGTCTTAGGTGGCCATATAGCTCGAGAGGCGCTGCGGCCACACCCACCGAGTCTTGGGACGCACGGCAAACAGCGGTCAAGCTTTGGGCGGGCCCACTGAGCCTCTGATCACGAGGTCGGTATCGAGCACTACAGAGGTATCTTCAGGACCGACTGTACCTCTGTATAAACCCAGTGCCATCATGACTGCAGCCTCTCCGAGCTCATACACAGGCTGCCGTACAGTCGTGAGCGGAGGGCTCAAGCGAACCGAGTAGACGTCATCATCAAAGCCGGCCACTGATACATCCTCGGGGATTCTCAGGCCCATCGAATGGATGATGCGGATCACATCGGCTGCGACAAACGTGTTACTGGCTACAATGGCTGTCGGGCTGCCATCTCGCCCTAGCATCGCCCTAACCGCGTGCTCGACGTCTGCCTGGCTGTGTACACCATGAGCTATCTTGAACAGGTTGTTCTCGTCGAGATCAAGGCCAGCGTCGGCGAACGCCTGACAATACCCCTCAAACCTCTCCACGTGATCCGGAAACCTCAAATCGTCAACGACGATACCGATACGAGTGTGTCCCTGCTCAATCAGGTATCTGACCATCTTGTATGCGCCGCCGTAGTTGTCGCTTCGGACGTTGGGAACTCCGTCACCGAGGTGATTGCCGACAACAACGAACGGTAGATTTGCTATAAGGTCAGCAACAAACGTGTCCAGCACCGTCGTCTGCACAAACACTCCGCAGCATATTCGCCTCTCATAACACAGCGCAACAAAGTCGGACCTAGTCTTTGGTATCCTCCGCAGCGACATGATCTCTAAGTTGAGATCAAACCCAAAAACTCCGTGGCTAACTCCGGACAAGAAGTCAAGGAAATAGGGGCTGCCTTGATACCGTATGTTATCCATTGGTGCAAACAGTCCCACTGTATCCGGCTCAGCGCGACCGGTTCGAGGACGGAAGTTCAGTTGCTCGATCACCCGCAGGACCTTCTCGCGTGTCTCCGGCTTGACATCAGCCTTCCGGTTCAAGACCCTCGATATTGTAGCAGTAGAAACGCCAGCGGCTTCAGCCACATCGCGGATGTTCATCACATAGACCTCCGATCTCCTGAACAGGCGCTTAGGTTAACCACCTGCACCGAGCTCCTACAAAACCAGTATACTATGGAATACTCCGGAGCGCGGGTTGATGCGCTCCGGAGCGTTGCCATAGAGGCGAGACTAAACCGAGACTACTGCCGGAATAGCTCGTCGAGAACAGCCTGGATACGCGGCTTCACTTCCTCCATAGCGGCAGCGGGTGCCTTTCCTTCGTTGACAATTTGGTTAATTGCATCTTCTACGCCGTTGAATGCGACGTGAGGCCATGCCAAGTAGTACTTACCATCAAGCTGGCTGTGGCCTATCATCAGCATCTCAAACGTCTCGCGGTTGGGTGACATGTTCGAGAACACATACTCGAAGACATCACTGGTCAGTCTCTCTGACGGCCACAGGAAGTCCACCAGAGCGATCAAAGCCAGGGGCTGCTCACTGTTGGCCGGGAGAACCATTGTCTGACCCTCACGCGGTATGAAGTTGTAGTTTGTAGCGGCAGGACCGATTGGAGTCGGAACCAATCCATACTCATCTTCCATGTTGTCTTGGTAAGGCCCAGTCATGTACCATGGATAAAAGGCTACGTCCATCGCTGCCTGGCCGCTTACGAACTGCGTAATCGGGTCGCCTGAGGGAGCAATCACCTTGAGGTCAACCAGCTCCTGGTACAGCCTAATAGCATCAAGGGCATTTGGCTCGTCAAATGCGAAGACTACACGGCCGTTTTCGTCAAACTTGGCGAAGGCAGCCTCATTGGCGTATGCAAATCTGCCAACTGCGTCGTAGTTCGGGACAGTAGCCAGCCCCCACTGGTCAATCACGCCGTCACCGTCGAGGTCTCGAGTAGCCTGCACCGCTAATTCCTTGAACGTGTCCCAGGTCCACTCGCCCTTCTTGTAAAGCTCGTACGGATCAGGCAGACCCTCTCTCTCAAATAGGCTCTTGTTGTATGCTGTAAGTGTAATCTGCACAACTCCGTTTCCGGCTGCGCCAAACCCATATGTCTTGCCCTGGAATTCGTATGCCTTAGCCATTGCTCTGTGCATGGGTGGCAGGGCTTCGAAGTACTCGGGTGGGAGGATGTCGCCTACAGGATAGAACGCGTTCTGTCCAACCAAGCCCTCGAAAATACCTGTTCCCAAGCCGTCCCAGACATCGTAGGCAGACTCGCCGGAGAGCAGTCTCGCCATGAACACCGACTCTCTCTCCCCTGCAGGGACGACCATCGAACGTATCTTGCAGTTGAACTTCTCTTCTGCTTCCTTGATTCGCTCAGGCGACACTGCTATTTGCTTTGAGATGGGGTTTGCAGCATCGTTCCATGCAAGCAAGTCCCAGTGCGCGATGAACGTAACGGTCTGCCCGCCAAGGTCGAACTCCTGCCCGAAATCAAAAGGCTTGCCGGAAACCTCGATCTTTGACGCAAGTGTTGACCCAGTTAGGATTAACATCGTAGCCACTAGTACGAGACAAATCCCCAAGTTTCGTTTCATTGGATGTACCTCCTTGACTCGCACGTTTGATTGGACTGATAGACTAATGGGTCATGATCTCTGAGTTTGTGCTTAGGCTGCCTTCGTCACTCCCCCCTTTCTGCCAACCGCGTACTTAACCACAGCAAAAGCATTGATTGATCACGGCGGACCTAATGCCGACTGCGGTATTCTAGACCAGCGCTAATGCCTCTTGAGCACCTCGTACATCTTCACATCGAGCTTGTGGCCGTGGAAATCGATGTACTCCGCGTCTGGCCGTTCGGTGTCCAAAATGCCGTTTTCTCCCCTCAAACTCCACAGTGCCCACGGGAAGCCGTATTCGTTGAATACAGTCAACAAGTCATCCATCCACCTGAGCACCACGTCGTGTGGCGCCTTCAGCGCGCCTCCAAACTCGCCTATCATAACTGCCCCACCGCTATCGGCAAACTCCTTCCAGTCACCGTAGACATGTGTTCGCAGCCAGTCAATGTCATGCCAGTATTTCTCATCGAACGGGGTTACCTCTCCGGACGCATGCAGCCTGATGTCACCGATTTTCTGGCCCCACACATGAGGAGCAACAGGGATCGTGTAGGCAACTCCGCCTCCAGACTCAGGCGATATGACGACCTCGTAGAAGGACACCCAGTCACCCTCGACTGCCTCCACAGTGACCTTCTGTGTTCCTTGTGGCAAGACGGCGTAGTAGAACTTATCAAACAAGTTGCGATACAAGTCATATTGCCGGTCATAATAATAAGACTCCCACTCGCCTTCGCCGCCTGTGCACTTGACAGACCAATCAAAAACTACCCGGCCATCTGCTTTGACGACCAACCGTATAGAGTCGCTGACCTCCCTGATCTTTATGCCAAACCTGTAGTCGGACGCGAGCGGCTCCTCAAACTCTAGGGTCCAAGGGCCGGTCAGGTTCCGCTTAATAGGGCCGTACAGTATTCCGGGCAGATAGGTCTGAGGCCAGGACGGCATCGGATATAGCGGTGAATCCGGATGCCAGGATGCACCATAGTGCGACACATTCACCGGTTCGTATCCGCGAGCTGCCAACGGTATGCCGAGCTCCTTGATGGCAGACACAGGCCTGGATGCCACATCGAGGCCGTCAGCAACGATGAAGCGGTCGGGATCCTCGCTCCAGATTGCCTCTGCCAGAGTCTTCACTACATGCAAGTACTGCTCATCGGTCACGTGCCACCTCGGCTCGTTGAACAGGTTGAAGCTCAGCTCCTTGCTTGGTATGCCTTTGTATCTGCGAGCCAAGTACGCCCAATGATGCGCACAAACCCTGAGGGACTCTGGATCCGTGATAAGGTCCGGCCTACCGTCAGAATGGCCCGGAGCCTTGTGCAGACACAGCATGACGTGGATGTTATACTTCCTCGCATACATGATCGCTTGGTCCAGCCACTGGAGCTTCTCTCCGTCGATGTACTCCCAATCCCACGGTCTTGTCCATATACGATAGTCAACGGGAAGCCGCACGAAGTTGAAACCTAGTTCGGATATCATGGCATACTCTTCTTCAAGAGGAGGGTAGAAATGACTGTTATATGTATCACTGTGGTCAAGCATGAAAAGGAGGTTAAACCCTCGCCACTCGGGAAGCTTGTTCCAGGACGGTTCTGGCAGGTTTGTCGTACCTGCTCCATCAAGAAGACCTGGCAGTCTATGCATATCTGCCTGTTCGATATCGATTACGGCCGGTGTAACTTCGATAGAATCAACCATAAGAAGGACCTTCTCATTGACGTGGAGTCCGACCATCCCACCTGTGAACTCATCGTCCACTGTCGTTACCAGCAACTCGTCGCCGTAGCATAAGCTTAGGGTATTCCCCCTTGCATAAGCCGTGATTTGTACATGGTTGAAATCCATAGAAGTCAGGTTGGTCTCGGCAGTCGCCAGCTCTACACATTCGGGGCCGCCCTTGACAATGGCGGCGCTAATAGAACTCATTGTGGCGCCTCGCCTGACCTGAAACTCGTAGTAACCGTCTGCACTAGCTCTGACTCTAATGCCGATCACTCCGTCTCTCAGGAACCTCTGTGCAGTAAGGGTGAGCTCCATGGCCAAGTCATCGAAGCTGTGCTCGCTTGCGTAAACCACGATATCAGAACCCTTCGTGATTCCATCGAGATGGTATCGGCCGTCTCTTCCTACTGTGGCGTAGTCATCGCCTTCCCAGTCTCCCGGTCCCTCGTCGTAGTCAAACTGCCACATGACGCCTTGAGTGCTGCTTGGAGCGCTGTCACTTCGAGCCAAGCAACTCGAAGCACATAACACGACAACCAAAGACGCGACGACTGACACCAACAACAGGCACGAGATCGTAGAGTCAAACCGCATGAGCATAGTGCACCTCCGCCTCTCTGCTCTGCCACAAGTATGAAATTGTGCCGCAAATATGCGTATTGTTCTCGTAAAAGTTACGACATTTGTACAATTCGACACGAAGTGCCAACCACCTTCAGCAATCCGTAAATTCATGGTGAAGGAGATTTCTCGACCAATCTCGAAAGCCATCTGAAGGATAAGAGGAGGGCCGTTGGCATGAGGCCGCTGTACTCGTTCTGGCTCCTATCAGCCATTTTGAGAAACCCGATTTTGGCACTGATAGTGCTTGCTTTCATATACGCAGTTATTGATCAGCAGTTCATCGGCGTCTTGCCCGACTTCACCAAGCCGTTTCGCCGCAATTCACGCATACGTTCACTTCGGGCGGAGATAGAGCGAAGCCCTTTCAATGCCGCAGCTTCACAAGAACTCGGACTGCTGCTGGTTGAGCAGGGATCTTATGAGGAAGCAGCCAAACGATTGCAGTCCGCTCTCGAACGCATGCCGGAGAACTCCAATGTGCGCTTAGGGCTAGGTATCGCTCTGTACAATCTTGGCGAGTACGAGCAGGCGGTAGCTGAGATCCAAGAGGCAATCAAGCTAAACCCAAAGGCAGGATACGGCCTGCCAAACGTCTATCTTCTCATGAACGAGCTGCGTCTGGGCGAATCCGGTGATTCAGCGGTGATCGCTGACCTGATAGAAAAGATCTTGTCATATGGCTCACCTGAAGTCTTGTACAGATCGGGCGTAGCGCTTCAGCAAGTCGGCGACAAAGACGGTGCCAAACGCATGTTTTCTGCGGCAGTATCCAACTACAGGAGCTTCCCCGGCCGTGTGCGCAAGCTTCACAGACGTTGGGCGTACGCTGCTTGGTTAAGGAATGCAACGATCAGATAAGCTTGCTCCTTTCACGTATAAAGGCTCCTGCCAGCGACAACTGACAGGAGCCTTTGAACTACAGCTCACACAGGTGTTCTTAGTCCGATGCTTATGTACGACTGGAAGTCACTCCCCTAGCACTACAACCCTGGAGCTACCGTAGAGCATTCCGGATTAGAGCTCATAGCGAAACCCACGCCATAGACGACCCTCATTCTTGTCGTCGAAGCTGATCCCCA
>FIZI01000030.1:0-9549 GCA_900016865.1 uncultured Clostridia bacterium
GTACGCAGATTGGGCGAGAACACCTATGAGATTAGCGGCCGCGAGATTTCAGTTCCAATCGCACCGTATGACCTGGTCAGGCGTATGAGAGGATCGTTCTACGTTATGGGCCTCCTGCTCGCGAAGGTGGGGCGGGCGGAGGTGCCGTTCCCTGGAGGAGATGCAATAGGGGCTCGAGGCATTGACCTCCATCTGCAGGGATTCAGGGCCATGGGAGCGGACATATGCATCGAGCACGGGTACGTCAAAGCCAGGGCAGACCGGTTGGTCGGCACCAGCATATATGTCGGGCGTTCGAGCGTAGGCGTAACCGTCAACCTGATGCTGGCTGCATGCTTGGCGGAAGGCGTCACGACGCTCGAAAACGCTGCAAGAGAGCCTGAGATAGTAGACCTTGCTATCTGCCTCAACACTATGGGTGCGAACATAAGGGGTGCTGGGACAAGCACAATCAAGATCGAGGGAGTCCCGCAGCTGGGCGGGGGTACTCACGAGATTATTCCTGACCGGATCGAGGCAGGTACGGTGATAGCTGCGACTCTAGCTACTGGTGGCGAGGTTGTCATCGAGAACTGTGTCCCCGAGCACTTGCGCACTCCGATCCTCAAGTTCATGGAGGCAGGGGCAGAGATAGAGGAGTCGCAAAATCGCATTTACGTCAAAGGCCCAAAACGGCCCAAATCATTTTCTATCGAAACTCTTCCATACCCAGGATTCCCCACAGATCTCCAGCCTCAGATGGCAGTTGTAGCAGGGCTTGCCGACGGGGTGACGTCCATTCGTGAAACCATCTTCGAGAGCCGTTTTGGCTATGCAGACGAGCTGCGGCGAATGGGGGTTAGTATTGACGTTGATCGCGACATTGCCCTTATTCGCGGAACGGACAGGCTGAGTGGAGCTCCAGTAGAGACGCCGAAGGATATCAGGGGTGGCGTGGCTCTCGTCTTGGCAGGAATCGCTGCAGACGGGATCACAGAGGTGTATGGCATCGAGCAGGTGGACAGAGGATACGAAAGGCTGGAGGAGAAGCTGAACAAGCTAGGAGCTCGAATAACAAGAGTCGATGAGCGGTGATGCCCGGATGAACAAACACGGTTTTCTGGATCTGCTCAGCTGTTTTCGGTCTGTCAGCAATGCCCAACAGCCCGCAGCTGAGGAACCGGGTATTAGCGCTTTGGCGTACCTGGGAGATTCAGTCTATGAGTTATGGGTTCGACTGGGCGTTGTCGCAGCGGATACACATGCCTCTGGAGCGTCTCTTCACCGTGACACCGCCCGAAGAGTCCGTGCAGAATCCCAGGCTGTCATCCTTAGGCGGCTGGAGCCAAGCTTGACCGAGCAAGAAAGGGATTTTGTCAGAAGAGCAAGGAATGCCAAGGTAGGCGTGGTACCTCGTAACGCCAGCCCAGTAGAGTACAGACTGGCCACAGCACTGGAAGCGCTGCTAGGCTACTTGTTTTGGCACGGTGACCTGGGCAGACTGGTTCAGATTCTCATGCTGTCTGAGGATGATATTGCAGACTTGGAGGACGATGGCTAGATGCTCGGGAATCCGGGTAAAGTCAGATTGTTGGCTCACACGCCTGACATACAGCGCCTTATCGGGGCTGCGTCGAGACTTGTGACTACCCAGGCACGCGGGAAAGATCTATGGAGTAAGGCGCAGGACCACGACTCCAACGAACGATTGGTTCGCAAGCTGGTGTCTATGGGTCACCTGTCAGTCATAGAACACGCGACTGTTACCCTTTCGTTTGAGGACGTGTCTCTTCTCGCAGAGCAGTTTGTCATTCAGTTTAGGCTCGCCTCCTTTACAGTGAAGTCACGTCGTTATGTCGATTTCAGCTCCAGCGGGTACTACATACCTGCTGCTGTCATGCGCAGCGGTCTTGGCGAGCAGTTTTGCAGACATGCCGACTGGTTGTTTGATTGCTACAGTCGGCTGCAGGCAAGTGGAGTTCCCAGAGAAGACGCGCGATTTGTGCTTCCGTACTGCCTGCGCAGCAATTTTATCTGTACTATGAATCTCAGGGAACTGTGCCACCTGGTATCAAGAGCGCTCTCTGTACCCTGGTCAGAATACGATGAGATTCGGGCCATAGGCAGCAGTATCAGAGGCTACCTCTTGGGGATAGCCCCTTTCCTAGACGGGACCGATGTGTTTGAGCCACAATCGGCTCTTCTGCTTGATGAGCACTGCGCATACAGCGAGACAGCGGTTTCATATGATTTACAGAAAGCCCCTGAGTGTGGCGAGGCCGGGGTCGAGCTGATCAGCTACACACCCGATCCGGACGCAGTAGTTGCAGCAGCAGTCGCTGCCCAGCTCAGATCAGAAGGCACAGCTGCTCCTCTCATAGACGAGCTCTCTACTGGCGAACTTGTCGATCTGGCAGCCGATGGCAGGTGGGCTCGCAATCTCGAGCATGCTGTGTTTACGTTTGCAGTGCGAGGCCTCTCGCTTGCGGGGTTGACACACCTCACCCGCCACAGGATGCAGAGCCTGTGCATCCCGGACCTTGGCAAGACTGATCTGACTGCGAGGTTCGTGCTTCCGGACAGCATTCGGTCCTCGTCGGCCTCAGAGGCTCTTTATGTTGAGGCGGCTTCTGCGGCGCGCCGACTGCAGCATCAGATGTCATTGGCAGGTATTGGCTCTAGAGATAGGGTCTACTTGGGGCTTTGCGGCAGTCTAGTAGACGTGATTCTTAGTATGAATGCCCGAGAGCTCCTGCATTTCATCGCTCTGCGCACATGCAACCGGGCGCAATGGGAGATCAGGAGTGTTGCTAGAGCCATCTTGTCGATTGTGCGGACAGTTGCACCTTACATCTTTAACGGCGCAGGTCCCAACTGCGTCAGATCTGGGCGCTGTCCCGAAGGGAAGCTGTCATGCGGTAGAGCTGCGGAGATGATTGAGAAGTATGGCTGATAAGCGCATAATCGAGGGAAGAAACCCAGTTAGAGAGGCTTTGCTGGGCCACTGTCAGATAGACGAGATCATTATATCAGCTGGCCCGTCGTCACCCGGACTGCGAGATATAGTCAGACTTGCGCAGGACAGGCACATTAGGGTCAAACGAGTCACCCAGGAGGAGATGGCACGGCTCTCGAGGTCGAGAAGCCATCAAGGAGTCATCGCCGTGTGCCCTCCTTATGAATACGGGGATTTCACCCGTCTCCTCGAGTCAGTTCGCCAATCCTCTAGACCTGCATTGCTGGTAGTCCTTGATGGAATAGAGGATCCTGGCAACCTCGGCTCAATCATCAGAACTAGTGAGTGTGCAGGTGCCGACGGAGTCGTCGTACGTGAGAGGCGTGCTGTGGGCGTGACTCCTGCAGTCGAAAAAGCCGCTGCCGGTGCTACTCAGCACCTCCCCGTTTGCAGAGTGAGCAATATACGTAATGCTTTGGAACAAGCCAAAGACGCGGGCATCTGGGTAGTCGGAGCCACGGGGGACAGCAGCCGGGCTTACTACGAGGCGGATCTCACTGTTCCGTTGGCACTTGTCATAGGCAGCGAAGGCAAGGGGCTGTCTCGTCTAGTGCGCGAGACGTGCGACTACACTGTCTCCGTGCCTATGTTTGGCAAGATCAGTTCCCTAAACGCTGCAGTTGCTGCCGCGATCATGATGTACGAAGCTGTAAGGCAGCGGCTGTGCAGGTGAGCTGAGCTATGGACCGACAGCTCAAGAGCATACTTGGCCTGGTAATTCTTGCAGCCCTCGGGTTTGTCTGCGGTGTCTTGGTGTACAGCGGATTGTCCAGCGGCAGTATCCCTGAGAACACGTGGGTTGGGCCACTCTACCTGGGTGGCAGAACTCGCTCCGAGGCAATAGAGCTGTTCGAATGGCTTGACGGTTCAATCCGGCAAAGAGAAGTCTTGCTAGACGTTCAGGGCCATGTTTACAGGGTCCAAAGCCAAGACCTGAACGTACGCATCAATATGGAGGAAGCGAAGCGGCTGGTAGACGAGTTTGTCGGTTCGCATAATCTGATCAGCAGAGTTCTTGACTCTGTCAGGTCTGCAGAGCTCGATATTCACAGGCCCCTTCCAATGGAGTACGACAGGGATGCCATGGATTTGCTGTGCGAGCAATTGGCTGCCGCTATTGATAGGCCTGCCATTAATGCGAGATATGACATAACGAGCCAGATGTTTATTCCTGAGACTCTCGGCATCGCAGTTGACAGAGCAGAGCTTGTGTCCGCCCTGCTTTCCGGGTTTCAGCAAAGCGGTCCTGTGATCGTTGCCCTGCCTTTGAAAGCAGTTGAACCGGACGTCACGCTGAGTTTGCTTGATCGGCTCGGCATCTCTACCTGTATTTCGTCGTATCAGACTGCGTTCAATCTCAATGATGCGCCAAGGAGTTCGAATATCAGGCTGGCAGCAGAACTCATAGATAGCACTATTCTGCTGCCACAACAGGAATTCTCGTTTAACGACCGGGTCGGCCCTCGTACTCGAGAGGCCGGGTTCTTAGAGGCGAAGGAGATTGTGGACAACGAGTATGTGATCGGGATAGGCGGAGGTGTCTGCCAGGTGTCGTCGACGCTGTACAACGCGGCCCTACTGGCACAGTGTGAGATCATCGAACGCCGTCCGCATTCAAGAATCTCTTCCTACATACCGGCAGGAAGAGATGCCACGGTCTACTACCCAGTCATAGATCTAAGGTTTTTGAACACCCTTGATAGGCCTATCATGATATCGGCGCAGGTTGAGAAGAACGTCTTGTACACGGCGGTGCTCAGTAACTCAGCTGAACGAAGACGAGTAGAGATAGTGACAAGGACAGCTGCTACTCTCAAGCCCAGTGTGCAACGGGTGGAGGATGCTTCTCTCCCGGCGGGCACTGAGGTTGTAGACCAGGAAGCCGAAGATGGATTCGTGATAGAAACCTACAGGCGGGTTTACGCCAATGACGGCAAGCTCCTATCAGAAGAACTCCTGTCCAGAGACACGTATCTGCCTGTCAACCGAGTAATAAGAGTGGGTACGCGGATGTAGGGCAGACCAGCCTGGACAGGGGACGTCAGCTTGACGCAGGTTTTCGTTGTTTATATAATGGACAAGGAGATCCAATGCACCGGGACATCAGAGTTGTCACGACGCGTAGGAGGGACTGCGGTGGAGGCTAGTTTACGTAGAGACGAGCTGTTTGATTTGTACGACAGCATGGACGACGAGGACGTAGTAGAGTATGCCCGAAACCGCAACGGCGCTGCAGAAGAGTACTTGATCAACAAGTACAAGAACTTCGTGAGAGCCAAGGCAAGATCGTATTTCTTGGTAGGAGCTGACCGAGAAGACATCATCCAAGAAGGCATGATCGGGCTTTATAAGGCGATCAGAGACTTCCGTTCGGATAAACTGGCGTCCTTTAGAGCCTTCGCAGAACTGTGCATTACTAGACAGATCATCACAGCGATCAAGACCGCCACGAGGCAGAAACACATTCCACTCAACTCTTATGTTTCACTCAATAAGCCCATTTTCGACGAGGATTCTGACCGGACTCTTCTGGATGTTCTGCCAATTTCGAAGATCACAGACCCAGAAGAGCTTGTGATCAGCCGTGAGGAATTCATCGACATTGAGGAGAAGATGGAGGAGTTTTTGAGTGATCTCGAATGGAAGGTCCTCATGGCCTACCTCGAAGGCAAGTCATATCAAGAGATCGCTACTGACCTCAACAGGCACGTCAAGTCCATCGACAACGCACTTCAAAGGGTAAAGAGGAAGCTCGAGAGGTACATCGAGAAGCGGGATTCATAGCCCGTCAATCACTCCGACGAGAGAGTCGAAGCAAGTGAGCTTGACGCACCGTTTCGATCTGTATATAATAATGATGCTGAGAAACATCGTGCAGGTGCGGGAGGCTTCCTGCATGACATGTAGTTCGTATAGCGCGCCGACGTAGCTCAACTGGCAGAGCAGCTGATTTGTAATCAGCAGGTTGCGGGTTCGAGTCCCATCGTCGGCTCCAGTTAGAAGTCCCTTTGGGATCACCCAAAGGGACTCGTTTTTTTGACAAAGCCGTCCATTATTGACGCGTGATCAAGGTGATACCTCTCGTGTAACACCATGAGAAATCGCGGATTGCCCAGACTACTAGACAGAACGGAGGCTACCGTACCTATGGAGGATCCCAACAGAGTATCACGTGCAGACATGGCTCTTATCCCCAGACTTTTGCCTTATTCGACTCCGGACGAGATTCCGATTAGGTTCACCTATGGCGATAGGGTTGTCACTGGTATCCCTGCAGATTTTAAGCCCCATGTAACTCGCAGGCTGCTTGATTGCAACCTGGTGCAAATCGTTGTAGAAGGCACGGATCCGAATGGACTGACTGTCCGTGCTGAGTACATCGAATACAGGGACTTCCCTGTCACTGAGTGGGTCGCATACATAACGAACAAAGGCAGCAGCAATACGCCCATATTGTCAGACATCAAGATCATCGACTGTGAGCTGATCGGTGCTGATCCTGTCTTGATGCACGGTAACGGGGATACTACCAAGCCGGACGGATATGAGTTCTTCTACGATGCGATCAGCGATCGCACAGTTACGCTTGCTCCTGT
Source organism: uncultured Clostridia bacterium (assembly GCA_900016865.1). Taxonomy (GTDB): domain Bacteria; phylum Bacillota; class DTU014; order DTU014; family DTU014; genus DTU014. Next base: position 6,592 of record FIZI01000030.1, read on the forward strand.
AGACGGTACCCCTTGCAACGGAGCCTTTCCGTACATGCGGCTCATGTTCAAAGACTACGGTATCAATATCGCGGTTGGCTGGCCTGCGCAGTGGGAGGCAACGGTCTCTCCGGCAGAAAACGGTGTGCGGCTGACTGTCGGGCAGCAAAGAACACATATGTACCTCAAGCCGGGGGAGACGATCCGCACACCGAGAGTCAACTTCATGGGATACACCGGAGGTGAGAGCCGGGGCCGCAATCTCTGGCGCCGCTGGTACTTCAAACACATCTTGCCGAAAGAAGACGGAAATCCTATCCCATCTAAACTAGTCCTGCACACGTGGATGATTAATGGGAAGCCGGAGTTCACTGGTTGCACTGAGGAAAACCAGAGAGAGGCGATCGAGACGTATCTCTCCAAAGGGCTTAAGCCCGACATATGGTGGATAGATGCCGGGTGGTACCCGTGCGATTTCTTCTGGCCTAAAACAGGCACTTGGCGCCCAAATCCTGACCATTTCCCAAACGGTTTGGCTCCTATCGGCAAGCTGTGCGAGGAGAACGGCATACAGTTCTTGCTATGGTTTGAGCCCGAGCGTGTTGAGAGTGGCACTGAGCTGGATCGAGATCATCCGGAGTGGTTGCTCTACACTTATGATGAGAATGGAAATGAAGCGTCGAGCCGTCTGTTGAACTTGGGTAACGAGGACTGCTGTGATTGGCTAATTGAGTATGTCGACAAGATGATCAAAGAGTGCGGCATCAAGATATACCGTCAGGACTTCAACTTCTGTCCCCTGCAGTGCTGGATACAGAATGAAGAGGATGACCGTATAGGCGCACTTGAGAACTTCCACGTACAAGGATACCTGCGATACTGGGACGAGCTGATTTTGCGCAACCCCGGGCTTTGGATAGACTCCTGTGCATCAGGGGGCAGGAGAAACGACTTGGAGACCATGCGGAGAGCTGTGCCTTTGCACTATACCGATGTCGGCTATGGAGTGCATCCAATAAAGCAGAAACAGCATAGAGCTATGTTTGAGTGGATACCGTATTTCCGGGCACACACGATGAACTGGGACAACGACGAGGGGACGTACGAAAACGGGGGCAAACCGGTGGACGAGTTTGCCTACCACTGCGCAATGGCACCTGCTATTACTTCCATGGTAGAATTCTACGATAACGACCAGTTATTCGACGTCGCCAAGCAGATGCATCCGATATGGCGTGAGGCAGCTGAATTGATGCTATCTGGAGACTACTACCCGCTCACAGAGTGCCGAAAGAGCCCGGAGGACTACTACGCAATGCAGTTCGACGATTTTGAGAGGCGGAAAGGGTTCATTCAGATCGTCCGCAATACGCAGGTCAAAGAGGACAGCTTCACGGTTTACCCGTTTGTAGACGAATCAGCGATTTACAGATTGGAGAACCGTGAAACTGGAGAGACTATGGAGCTCCCCGGAGTGGAGCTCAAAGCTGGATTCACAGTATCTATCCCTAAGCGCTCAGGCGTGATATGGTTCTATCGCAGGATCGACAGATCGTGAGATCTCCGGATGCGGGCGATGTGAGGTCTCCTTCGATTGTCGTTCGCTCCGCTGTCCTGGAAGGGCGAACTGTGGGCTTGCCGTTCACTCCGCCGTCCTGGCTCCGTTCACTCTGAGAGAGGCAGCTCTCCGTCCTCCTGACTCCGAGCTGCCTCAACAGTCGCTCCGGAGACCACAGTTCGCCCCGGCACCATCATGAACCTTGCTTGCTCTGTTGGGACAGCTCTCTCGTGATCCTTGACTGCGAGTTGCCTCAACAGTCGCTCCGGAGACCATAGATGCACCGGAGATGTTGCAGCGGAGCTACAGACACCTTAGCTTTGCCGATGACTTACGACGCATGGCGAGTGTGTTGTCGGCCTATGCAGCGAGTATAGGTCGGTGCATCAACGAGGATGTACGAAAGATTGCTGTCGCAGCAGCTAGCAATATGGAGAAGAAATGAGATCGAGCTAGGAGGCAGGATAGGATTTGCACAGGGAAGTCCTAGACTCAATCTTCGCTCAAAAAACACCTGCATAAGATTTGTTGACAAAGGCAAATGCCCCTGCTATAATGGAGAAGCAGCTTTTCGGAGAACGTGCTTGCAAGCTGTTTGGGTCCTAGTGGATCGTTGAAAGGCAAATATGGAGGGATGCCCGAGTGGTTAAAGGGGGCAGACTGTAAATCTGTTGGCTATGCCTACGCTGGTTCGAATCCAGCTCCCTCCACCACACTTCACTTGTGTAGTTCGGCTCAACAGGGCGCTCGCAGGAGTTCCATCCGGGCCGAGCTATTTTTGGGTCACAATCGGCAGCTAGCGAGCTTTGGAGCGGGCGGGAATAGCTCAGTTGGCTAGAGCATCAGCCTTCCAAGCTGAGGGTCGCGGGTTCGAGTCCCGTTTCCCGCTCCAACCTAACGGCGATCAATATGCCCCTGTAGCTCAGTAGGCAGAGCGCGTCCATGGTAAGGATGAGGTCACCGGTTCGATTCCGGTCGGGGGCTCCACATCACCAAGTCCAAACTCTTCTTAGCGCAGTGCAGGCGGGCTTCAATTGAGGGGCCTTGGCTTGCACCGAGATTTTTTGTACACTCGGATTCCCCGCAGCGCTTTGGAGGGGAGACAAGGTTGGCAGGCGTCAGCAAACCTAACCAATCTTAGGAACTGCTCTCGAATGGAGGCCACAGTCACAAGGGGGAAGAAGAATGGGCAAGCAGAAGTTTGAGAGGACAAAGCCGCATGTAAACATTGGTACTATTGGTCACGTTGACCACGGTAAGACGACGTTGACGTCCGCGATAACGAATTGCCTGGCGAGTGCTGGGTACGCACAGGCTAGGAAGTTCGAGGAGATCGACAACGCGCCTGAAGAGCGTCAGAGGGGTATTACAATAGCAACCCAGCACGTTGAGTATGAGACAGAGAACAGGCACTACGCTCA
>FIZI01000030.1:9615-10304 GCA_900016865.1 uncultured Clostridia bacterium
GTGTTCATGAACAAGATCGACATGGTAGACGACCCTGAGCTGTTGGAGCTTGTAGAGCTTGAGGTAAGGGATCTACTGTCGAGCTACGAGTTCCCTGGTGATGAGATACCCGTAGTCAAGGGGTCTGCACTCAAGGCAATGGAGTGCGGGTGCGGCAGCAGAGACTGCGAGTGGTGTGTGCACATATGGGAGCTGATGGATGCAGTCGACGAGTATATTCCGACTCCTGAGCGAGCAGTCGACAAGCCATTCTTGATGCCGATAGAGGACGTGTTCTCGATCACCGGCCGTGGCACTGTTGTGACTGGTAGGGTTGAGAGAGGTACGATCAAGCCTGGCACTGAGGTGGAGATAGTTGGATTGGCTCCGGAGAGCCGCAAGACGGTAGTGACTGGAGTTGAGATGTTCCGGAAGCTGCTTGACGAGGCTGAGGCTGGAGACAACATTGGCTGTCTCTTGAGAGGAATAGACAAGGACGAGGTAGAGAGAGGCCAGGTATTGGCGAAGCCTGGTTCAGTGACACCGCACACAGAGTTTCACGCTCAGGTGTATGTGTTGAGCAAGGAGGAGGGTGGAAGGCACAGCCCATTCTTCAGTGGGTATCGCCCTCAGTTCTACTTCAGGACGACGGACGTGACAGGGACAATAACGTTGCCTGAAGGCGTAGAGATGGTCATGCCTGGTGACAA
>FIZI01000031.1 GCA_900016865.1 uncultured Clostridia bacterium
TTAATGGCGAACTCTCCGCCGATTGTAAAGGCTATTATGCTCAAAGCAATTGTGTTGATCGGTGTCAGTGCAGTGATAGTTTCCGAGGTCACTAGACCAAGAAGCGATGGACCTAACAGCAAACCTATAACCAGATAGCCGGTGACGGCCGGCAGTTTGACGTAGTTAATGAGCTTACCAGCGGTGAAGCCGGCCAGTAAAATCAGGCCTAAATAGAGCACCATGTTCATTACTCAGACCCCTATTTCAAGAAGTTAGTTGTTACTCTCGTTGGGACTTCCGCCCCAATCCAACAGCCTTTGTCACCGGAACAACGAACATCATTCCGGTGCCCGCCTCTTCGAACCCGTGGAACATCGCTGAGATTTTCTCAATCGCGTTGTCGATCTTCTCCGGGTGCTTGGACAGGGCGAAGATAGTTCTGTTGCTCTCATGCTCGTTGAGGTTCAGGCCCCGTAATCCAAAGAATATCGGGATATGATCGGACAAGACCTTGGCCATTCCTTGGGATTCGATGATAGTAGCGCCCGGTATCTCGCATTCGAGCAGAATCTCTAGGACTTGATCGAGTCTGTCCGGATCATTGATGACGATAAACAGAGCCTGAATGTTTTCAGCGTACATTTTAAGCCTCCTCACATCGAAAGAGCTCTGCTCGATGAGCCTACAATGATTCTATCGCTTTGCTGCCTGGTTGGTCAATGGAACTGCGATTTGAGCCACTTGCGGTATCACTGTTTTCGAGCAGCGATTGAGGGTGGTTGCCGTTCTCTACGCAGCTTTCATTAGGCTGCGTAAAGGTGATTGATGCGCTGCCAGAGACTGCGTAAAGATGTTTGATGCGCTGCCAGAGACTGCGTAAAGATGTTTGATGCGCTACCATATTATGGATATGCTTGTACTAGTGATGTACTCAACTCGTATGCGGTATCTAGTATAAGATGTGATTTTTTCTCATCACTTACGTTTGACCACATATGTACTTCAGACACTATGTATGTGCAGCCAGCTGGACCCGATTCCCGCCAACCGCTATCTCTCAAGTCAAAGCAAGCGGCTTAGCTTGATGCTGTGTCAGCTGAGCCGCAGTGAAAGGCCCACGCGAGCAGATTGCTGAGCCCTAGCTGCGAGATCAACTGTGACTTCGGTGCTACACAGCCACGCCAAGAACCCTGGCTCAACATGAGACACGACAGAACTCCCTGGCGGCCCGAGTGGTGTGACCGTCACTGCACAGGCCCGGGCCTTGTTCACCACTGTGGCATTGCACCCGTCTGTCTGGACTTCCACCCATTGCTTGCCGGTGTCAAGCACTGACAGGTAGTCCGGAGTTATCTCATTTTCGACCAAAAGGCGCAACTTCCTAGCATCAAGGTGCCAGTCAATCGTATATTCAACCTCTATCCCATCTGGGAGGCAGGTCACTGTTTTTTGGAGGCTAAACAGCCTGCCGTTGTGTCGAAACTGGAGGATCGGGCGTTGTTGACCTGCAACCACATCGACGTCGAACACGAGGTCATGCAGCCCAGCCATCCTCATGTCATCGAAGGATATCGCGTCGTTTAGGCATCGGCGCCGCATTACATAGCGCTGCTCTGCTAGATCTGCAATCTCCGGCCTGCCTTTGAGCTCCGAAAAGACATCTTTCTCTCCGTAGAAATCCGGGACGTAGCTGTGGTCGTCTCGATAAAGTTCGAAGTAGCAGAGTGCATTCTGGTTTCCGACTAGCTGCAAGCCGTCTCGTAGATCAAACCAGTACAAGAGCCTTCCGCCCTTTGGCGAAAACAGGTAAGCACTCGTGTCACATATGACAGCTATCTCATCTACGCCGTCACCGTTGACATCCTCCTTCTTGACTAACGGATCTTGGTGCTCCCCTAAAGCAGCCTGGCTTGCCCACAGCACGGCAAGTGCGCTGCGCGCAAGCTGCCAGGCTGCTTCTTTGTCAAACTCAAGGCCTGTGCAGCCAAATTCATACTGGTGTGCCACGAGCGTGCGAACAGCAAGGTCATACAGCCGTCTGCCAGCTGCATACCCAGGTGTCTCTTGGCTGCGCTCTGTCAGGCGTCTCTCTTGATCCTGAAGTCTCCTGCTGACTTGGTAGTACACCTCACGGGTCTCGATGTTCTTCGCTGCATGCGAGGCATAGTCAAACCAGTCGGCATACCCCATGTCCTTGAGCTGCTGTCGATGCTGCCTGAGTTGCTGGATGTTGTCCCATTCGTCTGTGGCGAGCAAGATATTCTGTGAGAACGAGCTTCCGAGAATTTCGAACTGCCCGCGGTCGATGCCCACCTTTAACAGCTCGATTGTCTTGGGCGAGTACCACTGTAGAGCTGAGAGCAGAGTACCGGAGAAATGGATGGTGAACTTGCATTTCGGATGAGATAGGAAGGCTTCTATCAGTGGGTGATAGCACACCCGGTCGGCTACAAGGGCACTTGGAACAGTGTTTTGGTTGAAGTGGTAGACTAGTCCAAGAGTCAGCGGCCTCATATTTTCCACCCCGCTCAGATCTTGCATCCCGGATGAAGGTCAGTGGCATATCGGTAGAGCCACTCGTGGCTGGTTCGACTAGCAATAGCCTGCCGCACCACAGACGCCTTTAACCAAATGCCTAGATTCATCAGCATCTAGACCCAGACGCTCGAGACCGGGTGAGTGTAGAGCGAGATAGGGGCTCCGAAGCTGCTCTAGATCAAGCACTGCATGAGATAGACTGCAACGATCGCGCTAACAGCTACTGTCACCAAGCTTCTCTCAAAGAGTGCCAGCACAAGGGCTACGATCATCCCGACTACTGCGGATCCGACATGCCCTGTAGAATACAGGATCGTAGGAAAGGTCATTGCTCCAAGTACCGCATACGGCACGTAATAGAGAAAAGAGCGCAAAAAGCGCGACTTAAGTTTCCCTCTTACTAGGACCATCGGTGTCACACGCGGGATATAGGTGATAACAGCCATCAAGAGCACAGCGATCAATGTCTTATTCATCTTGGACCTCCTCCCTTGGGAAGACGAGTGCTCCAACTGCACTGGCTGTTATTGCGGCTATGGTGATGCCCCACCCAGCAGATATATCCCTTAGGTGAGGTGCCCAGGTAAATAGGCAACTGACTACAACGGCGATCACAGTTGTGGCCAGTACAGGCTTTGACCGTTTGGCGCTCGGGACGATCAGGGCTATGAACATGGCATATAGAGCGATTCCCATAGAGCTTTGTACTGCCGGAGGAAGAACTGAACAGATCAGGGCACCAACGAATGTCCCGGCTGCCCATCCCCAGTAGGGAGAGGAGACGAGGCCCAGCATATAACTGAACGAGATGTCGCCCTGCTCCAGTGAGGCAACGGCAAAGGTCTCGTCCGTAATGCCAAAGGCCATGATCGCCCTCTTGATCAAGGACGTCCCGGAGGTAAGCTTCTGTGACAAGGAAAGCGACATCAGAAGGTATCTGATGTTAATGACAAACGTAGTCACCGCGATCTCTAGAAGCGGTGCTCCGGCTATGATCAGGTTTGTGCCGGCAAACTGCCCTGCTGAGGTCAGGTTGGTCAATGAGATGACAGTGGCCATCCAAGGTGAAATGCCACCGCTGGCTGCCAGCAGGCCAAATGTGAAGGCCACAGGGACATACCCCAGGGCAATGGGGATCCCTTTCCGCAGCCCATACCGGAAGTCCATAGATGCGCTTCTTGGAGTAGTTTTCGTGATGACCTTATCTCCAGAAGTGTCTTGTGCCAAGAAAGCCATTGCCGGACCTCCAGACTTAAGACTACTTGGAGAGTAGTCTAGAGCTAAAAGGCAGTTGTGTCAAGCTATTGGCAGGCGCTTGTCTTCACTGAGACTCCTCCCCTCTCAGGATCTTGTAATAATTTCATATACGCCATCAAACCTGTGTTCCTTCACGATGCCCAGACGATTCCATGATGGCCAAGATCAAAAATTGAAAATCGCGAAGAATTTCGTCTTGATGTGGCGCCAGAGTTTAGATATTATTGGAATAGGCCACAGTCACTGCTTTATCGTTCACACTTGATGAACCAAAGCAGGGGAGAGAACCATATCTAAATTCTGTAACGTGCTTTCAATAGAGGTGCTGCCTTGGATGCGTTAAAGGACAAGTTCAAAGAAGTACTGGCATCGGTCTTACCAATCACGATCACTGTCTTGATACTCCATTTCACTATTAGCCCACTGGATTCAACCATGTTACTTGCCTTTCTGATAGGTTCTGCACTTGTGATCATCGGTTTGACAGTGTTTCTCTTTGGTATTGACCAGGGATTGGAGCCCATAGGGCACGGCATAGGAAACACATTGGTTCACTCAAGAAGCTTCGCTATAATCATTACTATTTGCTTGGTTTTGGGGTTTTTCATCTCTTATGCAGAGCCGGATCTTCGCATCTTGGCTAACCAGGTAGATGGTGTTACTGCCGGTCAGTTTGACAACATATTGATGGTTGTCGTAGTGTCCGTCGGAATCGCCACCATGATGACTCTAGGAATGCTGCGCATACTGAAGGGTGTTGCGCTGAAGTTTGTGTTTACAGCTGCATATGGCCTGATTTTCATTCTTTCCTTATTTTCATCATTTGACTTCATAGCTATTGCATTTGACGCTTCAGGAGCGACGACAGGTGCTGTCACTGTCCCCTTTATGTTGGCTATGGCAGCCGGCATCTCGACATTGAAGTCGGACAGTAAGTCCGGCGAGGCAGATTGCTTCGGATTGGTCGGGATCTCATCGACAGGGGCGATATTGGGGGTTTTGGTGACAGGACTTATACTTGGCATAGACAAACTACCCGGCACTCTGCCTGAGCAGGACATCACTAGCTCGGGTCTACTCGACACATATGCCTCTAGGCTGTTGCCGCTTGTCTGGGAATCACTGATGTCGCTTTTGCCAATCATCGTGGTCTATGTGCTGTTCCAGGTGTTCTCTTTCAAGCACAGCAAAAACCGGGTGATTGACATCGCACGAGGGCTGCTCTTGACATTTCTAGGCCTAGTGGTGTTCTTTTTGGGTGTAAATGGCGGATTCATGGCAGTAGGAGTGCAGACAGGGATTCAGTTGGCTTCAATGGACTCACCGATTCCAGTCTTGGTCCTGGCGCTTGTGCTAGGGCTGACAACTGTACTCGCTGAACCTGCTGTTCATGTCTTGACCCATCAGATAGAAGACGTCACAGGAGGGCATGTCAATCGGATTTTGGTCTTTGCGTTCCTCTCAGTCGCAGTAGGGCTGTCCATTTTTATGTCCGCCTTGCGAATCCTTGTACCCGGCCTTCAGTTGTGGATGTACTTGCTTCCCGGGTTTGGAATAGCTGCCGCCTTGGCGTATTTCGTGCCTGACTTGTTCGTAGGTATAGCATATGACGCAGGCGGTGTTGCTTCCGGTCCTATGACCGCCACCTTTTCACTGGCCTTTGTTCAGGGAATAGCAGCTAAGGTGCCTACAGCTGACCTGGTGGCAGATGGATTCGGCATGATCGCTATCGTCGCCATGATGCCCATAATCGCCATTGAGCTGTTGGGAGCCCTCTATCAGTTGAAAACGCGCAAGGCACCAAAAACGATGGTTTCTGAGTCACCGGGAGTAGCGGTTTCTGAGTCTGAGTAGGAAGTGCTTGGAGGTAGCCATGGATAGAGTAAGTAGTGCTCTGAATACGGGCGGCATTCAGCTGCTCACATTGATCCTCAGTGAGAACCAAAGCGGCAAATGCATCCGCTTGGTCAGAGAGCAGGGGATCCGAGGCGGAGTTGCCATGATCGGAAGAGGAACGGTGAGTAGCGCGATCTTAAACCTGCTAGGGATCAAGAGCCAGAGGAAAGACGTTGTTCAGCTGCTATTGCCAAAAGGAAAGGCACAGGAAGCCATGGACTACTTCGATGAGGTGTTTCAGCTTTCAGAGCCTGGCCATGGCATCGCCTACACGACACCTGTCATATGTGCAGTAGGATCTCCACAACACGAAGTAGAGCAAGAGCAGAACGCCATAAGTACAGCTGAATGTCTGGAGAGAGAGAGTATGTTTAAGAAACTGACTGTGATAGTCGACCGTGGCCTGTCCAGTGATGTGATGGACATAGCACTGAAGGCAGGAGTCCGCGGCGGCACGATTTTGCATGGACGCGGGGCCGGTGCGGAGATGGCGACGAGCTTGTTTGGGGTCGAAATAGAACCAGAAAAAGAGCTTGTCATCATCCTAACTCCCAACGACCTGGTTGACAAAGTGGTGCAAGCACTGACCGAGGGTTTGCATCTGGATGAGCCCGGGAAGGGGATTCTGTTCGTGGAGCCGGTAATCGACGCTCGGGGTCTGGTTGAGATGACCGACAAAAAAACGGAGTAGTGCAGTCCTGCCCGGGGATATCCACCTCCGCCACCAGATGTGATAGCATCAAGTAAGACGTTGCACTTCTTTGAGCTAGACGGTGGACTGGGAGGATGGAAATGGCGAAACAGAGATGAACTCAGGCTTCAGTGGATGGAGTTGGCTCCGCTTTGGGTCAAGGAGGCTAGGGAAGGGAGAAATTCCACGCGCAATGGTTTGCTTGATCCGCCGATCCTAGAGGCCTGCGGCGATGTCGAGGGCTTGAGCGTCCTCGATTGCGGATGCGGCGAAGGCCGTTTCTGCAGGATCCTCGTTGAGCGCGGCGCGAGGTATGTGTTGGGCTTGGACTCTTGTGAGCTCATGATTGAGGCAGCTCAGGAGCTGCAATCCGGCCGTGACGAATACCGTCTTGCAGACGTTCAAGATCTGAGTTTCATCGATGACGAGGCTTTTGATCTCGCAGTTTCATATTTGAACCAATGCGACCTTCCTGATTTCGAGGCGAACACCAGGGAGGTCGATTCATCGTAGCCAACCTTCACCCGATGCGATCAGCAGCTTTTCGGCGACCGCGCACTGTATGGACGACAGAATGTGTGGGAAGTCTTGCCGAGCACACACGGTGCACTGATAAGCTGCGAGGAACAGCGAGCTCTATCGACGCGATGGAGCTCGCTGTCTAGGTCGCGTTTTCCTGTCTTGAGCCCACCCGGACGGACGCCTAAACGGTCGTGTGAGGAAGGTGAACTCGTGCTTGTAGCCGAAGGATTATGCAGAGACTGCTCTGGAACACGAATCTTGGCGCAAGAGACGTTTTTGCTGACTTCGGCGCATGGGAGACCTTCCTGTTAGGGTACGATTACTTAGGTGGTACTTGCCAGATCCGGTTGTTTGAAGGAGAGGGAGGAAGATGGCGCCGCACCGAAAGCGTCGTTCAGACGGCAAGGAAAAGCATTTGCTGGCGCCCATAGAGGGCGGATTAGTCGACAAGATTCAGCCTCTGTTGCAGTACATTCGGCCGTTTCCGCCGCCGGGTTCGTATGCGGAAGTGTTTCTGCTTCTCAAGAACCTGACAGACCAGAGGATAGAAGGATGGCTCACCCTGACCCCTCCAGCCGGCTGGAACATCGAGCCCGGTACTCTGCTAATGATCGCGATTCGGCCACGCGGGACCATCTCTGCTGAGTTCTACCTTTCTGTGCCTGACGCCCCAGCCGCAGGCCCTCACCTTCTGCAGATCGAAGTTACTGCCGACGATCAGCTTATTGCCGCGGCGGCTTTCGATCTTCGTGACGGACTTCTCTTTCTGGTAGGAGATAACGGTTGATCGCTTCTGTCTGCGGCAGGAGACAGCGGTTTCCGGGTTTCGCGTACCTACTTAGCTCATGTGGGCGCCTTCTTGCCATTCCAGCCGAGAGGCTATGATGGCAACTAAGGTTCCAAACCACGGTCTTGAACACGGGGTTTTCACTGGCTCGATCCAGGCCTTCAAACGATTTCCAAGCATCTTGGCCCAGAGTTTCATGATTTCTCCAAATGGACTCGACATCAGCGGTAAAATAGATCACAATAGGAGCAATACTCCAGTCAGACATTTTGTCTGGGTTCCTTTCTTTCCACCCATCAGACGGATGCAGAGAGCATTTTGGGCCTTAAGGCAATGAGGTAGCTCTCGCCATGAGATCACTCCAGTCTTTGCAGGTGGCGGGAAGCGAAACCGGAATGCCAACGACACTCAACGAGAAGGGGACTGGCCTTGTTCAGTGAGATGCCAGAAGCAGTTCTAGCTCGGATGAGGTATCTCGAGGAGATAGACCGCGTCGACCGAGTTGACGGCACGTCGCGGATGAAGCGCCTTCGACAGGTCACTCCCGTGACGGGCCGGTTCGTCACCCTGATGGCGTCGATAGCTCCGCCCGGGACCTACATAGAGATAGGCACCAGTGCCGATTACTCGACTCTGTGGCTCGGGCTTGCATGCAAGCAGCTAGGCCGGCGGCTGATCACGTATGAGATACTGCCTGACAAGGTCGCGATGGCAAGGGAGACCCTCGTGTCGACTCAGTTCGACTCCTTTGTTGAGCTGGTGCATGGCGACGCAAGGGAACACCTGGCCGATCTGCAGGATGTGGCGTTTTGCTTTCTTGACGCTGAGAAGGAGATCTACAGGGACTGCTATGATTTGGTCATGCCGCGAATGGTGTCCGGTGCACTCCTTGTGGCTGACAATGCCATCAACCATCGGGACACGCTGCAACCCATGATCGACTATGCGTTGGTCGATGATCGAGTGGACGCGATGGTCGTGGGCATAGAGAAAGGCGTGTTGGTCTGTCGCAAGAAGTGAGGTAGTGAGTCATGGAAAGGGGTATGCATTTCGACACTGTGACGGAGCTCTATAAATCATCGCGACCAGGGTATTCATCGCTCTTGATCGATGATTTGCTGCGGCTTTCCAGGATCCAGAGCGGGGGAAGCGTTCTGGACGTAGGCGGACGTCGAGGCAGCGCAGGAGATGAAGGATTGGCTAAGGGAAACGACAGTCCTGTCGCTGGCCGGGTTTACCGACTGGAGGGTCATCCGCTACTACGACACAGCTCGGTATTCTGCAGAAGGATTCGTGAGTCTGATGAATACATGGTCAGATCACGCTGGATTGAGCGATGACTTCTTCAGGTCGATGGCAGCGGTGATAGACGATGCCGGGGGAGAGATCGTCATACCTATTCGGACGACACTGTGCTTCGGCCGGCGTGTCTAGAGGCGTGACGACGTAAGCGCTGTTTCGTTTCGGTCAGCCGAGCGACCTGTCTTCGTCTGGTGTGCTTAGGGGCATGACGACACCTTGAGTGATCATGCTTCAGTGGCCATGTAGCCAGAGAGAAAGGTGGTACTGTGAGCGTACAGGGTATCTTCGGTATTTCTGATTCAGAGACACTCGCTTGTCTATCCTCCGTCTGCGCTGAAGCGGTCGAGAACCCGCACTAGATACCCGCTGCCCGCGTCTTGACTCTTTGTGGTATACTGGTAGAAATACCTATCAGGTCGTATCCATATGAGTAAGAGATGGGGGGACGAAGCTATGAAAACCTCTGTTGATCATCAAGTCGCTGTACTGATGCAGGGGTCCGAGTATGGGGACCCGCAGATCAAAGAAGCGATGACGCAGGAGCTGCGCGAACGGCTGTTGGAGGCGCAAGCTGAAGGACGTCCCTTGCGAGTCTATTGTGGATACGACGCGACAAAGCCTGACCTGCACCTTGGCCACACAGTCACAATGCGCAAACTGAGGCAGTTCCAGGAGTTCGGGCACGAGGTGACGTTTCTGATCGGCGACTTCACGACGCGGGTGGGAGATCCTAGCGACAAGGACAGCCTGCGTCCGCAGCTCAGCGAGGAAGAGATCGAAGCGAATGCCCGCACCTATGCTGAACAGGCATTCAAGGTGCTTGATCCTGAGCGCACACAAGTCCGGTACAACAGCGAGTGGTTGAGCAAGCTGAACCTTGCTGACGCGATCAAGCTGGCTGGCAATTTCACTGTCCAGCAGTTTCTCGTTCGCGACAACTTCCATCAGCGCATCGAGAGAGGCGATCCGGTCTGGCTGCACGAGTTCCTGTACGCCCTGCTGCAGGGATATGATGCAGTGGCGCTCCATACAGACGTACAGATCGGCGGCAGAGAGCAGCTCTTTAGCCTGATGGCAGGCAGGAAGCTGCAGGAGGCGTTTGGACAGCGCCCCCAAGTCTGCATCACGTTCCCGATCCTTGTTGGCACGGACGGGCATAACCGGATGTCAAAGAGCATGGGCAACTACATCGGAATAACCGAGCCTCCAGAAGACATGTATGGCAAGGTCATGAGCCTTCCGGACGAAGCGATGAGCAATTACTTCAGGCTGGTCACTCGGTGGTCTCCGGAACGCGTGGAGCAGATGGAGGCTGATCTCGAGGAAGGCAGACTGCACCCGATGGAGGCCAAGAAGCAGCTGGCATGGGAGATCGTCGACTGCTTCCACGGCAGTGAAGCGGCTGACGCTGCGGCTAGGCATTTCGAGACAGTTCATCAGAATCGAGAACTGCCGGAGGACATGCCGGAGTTCGTAATCAGCGAGCCGACGGCTATTCCAGATCTGCTAGTGGCAGCCGGAATGTGCAAGAGCAAGAGCGAGGGAAGGCGCCTTGTACAGCAGAAGGGTGTGAGCATAGACGGCAAGCTGGTTGAGTCCGTCGACTATGTCGTTGTGCCTGGCGACATGGTTCTCCAGGTAGGCAAGCGGCGGTTTGTGCATCTGGTTTCGTCTGAAAGCGATTCTAGATGAGTGTTCATTTGATGAGTGCTGCAGAACTAAGGCACGATATAGGCGCCCAGCTGATGAACGCCGTATGAACCGAAGCACGATCAGAGTTCGGGAGGCGAGGTCTATCTGACTCTCAACTCAAAGACGAATCCGACGTACTCGGATCCTCACAATCCAGTGGTCGACACGAACGTGAGGATGAAAGCAGAGGAAGACGGGACAGTCCTGCCGCACTTCTACTGCGATCTTGACGATGCTCACAGCCTCTTTTCACGGTTCAGAATCATCAAGTAATGTCAGGTGAGCTTTGCAACGAGTGCTAAGCAAGCCTTGTGAGGTTTGCTATAATGATATTGGGAGCATACACGGATGAGTGATATACCCCTGTACAATGAGGGTCTGGCAGGGCGCAATATGAGTCAGTAGAACGGAGGGGAGCAATCCATGGGCGAGCGTTTGGGCAATACTGCAACAAGTGGGGCGCCTGTACAGCAAGGCGGGCCCTTGATGTGGGCCCGAGCACTAGCAGATCTACTGACACTCTCTCGTCTGATAGGGGGAGTCGCGATAGCGTTGATACCTTGGGAAAAGACCATTAGTTCCCTGGGCAAGCTGATCAAGTACAACTTGCTCCTCTGGAGCACGGATGCTGTTGATGGCCGAATCGCCCGTCATTCTCAGACGCCTGCTTCTTGGATTGGCGAGCGGGACGTGCTGGTCGATTCGGCACTGACACTCGGAACAGGGGTTGCGCTTGCCCGGTCAGGCTACATACCCGGCAAGCTCCTGTTGGCATGGCTTGGTGCTATGCTAGTCCTGTACGCGGTCAGGCCAGTCACTACTCTGGTCCTGACTTTCATGTTCCCGCTTCAGCTCAGCCTGCCGGTGTTGGCGTTTGTCCACGGCTGCCCTGAGATCAGGTTGTACATCGCTTGGGTGGCCTTAATCGCCTTCGTCAGTCGAAAGAGGCTGAAGTATGTGATCGAAGTCTTTATCAATGGCCTTCCAGATCGGCTGAGCGAGTGGGTTTGGTCATGGCTGCCTGACTGGCTTAGACTGACTCCAGAGGAGCGAGGGTCTTTCGAGGAGTCGTCGATAGTAGACACCGGATCTCTGCAGACTGAGGACTCGGGGTTGTCGCTCTAGGCGCGGGCCTGCGAGCATCATGGTGCTTGATTTGGACCGCAGCCCTTGGAGGCGGGTATTGTGGAATCATCTTCGTTCTTAGTCACTA
Organism: uncultured Clostridia bacterium; assembly: GCA_900016865.1. Classification (GTDB taxonomy): domain Bacteria; phylum Bacillota; class DTU014; order DTU014; family DTU014; genus DTU014. The sequence goes on from FIZI01000031.1 coordinate 11,881, forward strand.
CAGCCTCTGGGCTTGAGAGTGTGGCTGAATCAGAGATAGTATCGAAGCTGGAACAAGCATGGGTGCAGGCGACCCTCAGGGGTCGCATCATTTTCGGGTGTACGGCTCCCCTTGAGCGAGTTCTTCAACTGAGATGTGTCGACAACATATACGCCTATATCGCCTCTTTTAGGGTCGGACCACATAAGTCTGATCTGGTGGACCTTCAAAGGACCATATCCAAACTAGACATCATGCCGGCTCTTAGTCATCTGGAGATGGACAAACCATATACTGCATGTAGGATTATCGTGAGTGCCAGTCGGTCAGGGAAGCATACATACAGTCGGTTTGACGCAGCAAACGCAGCTTTGGAGGCACTTCAGGACTGTTATGGGTTCAAGCGAGGCGATAGCTCATGTCACGACATTGCCTTCCGACTGGACGTCATCGGGAATGATGGATTTCTATCGGTCAAACTGACTCCGCCAAGCTTCCGCTTCCGGGGTTCGACAAGAGGGTTCTCACCAGCTGCTTTGAGGCCTTCGATTGCGCACGCTCTGGTCTTGCTATCTGACCCACAGCCAACAGACGTCTTTCTTGACCCGTTTTGTGGATCAGGAACCATAGCAAGTGAGCGAGCTACTTACGAAGCAAAGAGGATCATAGCGAGCGACATATCTCCCGACGCGGTCACTGTTGCACGGAAGAACTGCCCCAGTCAGGTGGAGGTTCATAGCTGGGACTGCCGCAGTCTAGGGCTTGAGGATGGTGAGATCACAAAAATCGTCACAAATCCCCCTTGGGGAATACAGGTGGGCGAAGTTGATCAAATCGCAGAGCTGTACCTGCAGTTTATTGGAGAAGCGAAGAGAGTCCTCTCAGCTAGCGGCAAGATCGTTTTGCTTACTGATCAAACTAAAGCTGTGGAGGATGCGTGTCTGAAGATCTGTTTGCGAGTGGAGCCGCTACTTAGGATCAGCCTGCACGGCCTGGTGCCCACTGTCTACGAGATTGGTTAGAATAAGCACAAAGAAACCCCTAAGGAGGACCGCCATTGATATCGGGATCTGATGCTCCAGCGCAATACGTTCGACTCGCCTTTATGATAGACCGTCTCTTTCCTGGATACATAGATGCCTACTGCGGGCCACCCGAGCTGAGATCCGAAGCACTGTCCGGCGAGAAGCCGTCGCTAGAAGTCCTGCGAGAGTCTGCTTCATCGCTGAGACAGTCGATTGTGGAGGATAATACACTTACCCCGGATCGCCGCGCTTTTCTCAAGGAGGAATTGCGCGCCATGTGCACAACGATTGAGATCCTGGCTGGGAACGGGCTTAGCATCGTTGATGAGGTCGAGCTCTTGTACGGCTTGAAGGCCGAGTGGGTTGATGAGAGTGTCTTTGAGGGGGCGCATAGCACCCTCGAAGAAGTTCTGCCAGGCCCCGAACCTCTACGTGAGCGCGTTCAGGCCTTTCGCGATAGATCGCGCGTGCCGGTAGAGGTTGCTGCGTCAGTCATTTCTTGGGTAGCAGACACCATTCGCACCCGTACACGCAGTGTGTTTGGTCTTCCCACTCATGAGGATTGCGAGATCTCCTTTGTGGCTGACAGGCCTTGGCGTGCTTACAATTGGTACCTCGGCAAGGGAAAATCTCGCATAGAGTTCAATCGCGATGCCCCGTTTGAGATGTGGGATATCCCGATCGCCGTTGCACACGAGATGTATCCCGGCCATCATACTGAGCGGACAGTCAAGGAATACAGGCTATACGTGGAAGAAAAGCGCCTCGAGCATTGCATAGCTCTAAACAATACCCCATCAGCATTGATTTCAGAAGGCATTGCAACAAATGCTCTTGAAGTAATCGCATCCAGGGATGAGATAGAGGCTATGCTAGTCGAATGCTACGAGAGGGCAGGGCTGCAAAAAAGCGATGGAGAGCGGGCAGTTGCGTTCGCCGAGGCTTATCGCCAGCTCGAAAGGGTAGTCGATAACCAGGCGCTGCTGCTCTACGGCAGACATGCGTCGGACGATGAGGTTGTCGGCTACGGAGTTCGCTATGCACTCACCACTCACGAGGACGAGCGGCTTGCTCTCCGGTTTCTAAAGGATCCCCTGTCGAGGTCTTATACTTACAACTACACACTCGGCGGAGATCTCGTGGCAGCGTTTTTGGACCGAGCAGAAGACAGAAGGCAAGCGTTTTGGCGGCTGTTATCCGAGCCGCTGACGCCTACGCGATTGCGCTCAGAGCTAAGCGCATGTGCTGGAAGGTATTTGGAGGCCGACATTTTGAGCCGGATCGGCAGAGGCGGCTGACATCTCGCCTGGCAGCTTGTGGGGCTGCGGGCGGATCTGCGGAAATGACGGGTGGTGAATGCGTCGTGGCCAGGTGGGTAGGCGTAGATTGCGGTTACTCTCACATGGGCGTTGCGGTGATTGATGAGGACGGCCAGGTCTTGGCTATTGAGCGCACGCACCTGCCTCGGGGCGACGGTCACTCACGGGCGGTGGCACTTGCTCGTCTCAACGTCTTGCTCGAACGCTTGAACTCATTTGCTGATATACCGGTGTGGCTGGCAGGCTACTGCTATGAGCACTCAGGAGTGCTCGAAGCTTTTGAGGATACTGGATGGACGGTGGTCGGCAGCAAGGCGCTGAACGATGTAGTCGGAATATACGGATTGACCGACATGCGAGGCAACGTGATCGTCGGAGGATGCGGCAGTTGGCCGCAGATGGTCTATATAGACAAGGCAAACACAGTGTGCTGGCCAGGCGAAGACGTCCTCGCCGACATGCCAGCGTGGCCATTGTCAGGCAGGAGTTACGCAGAGATGTTGATTAGGCTGTCAAAGCGCGATGACCTGGGCGATCAGGGTTCGTTAAGGCAAGCGGTGTACGAAAGGCTTGGTGCGGACAGTATCGAGCAGTCCGGTGATAGATGGGGAACTCTTGGCCCCCTTATGGCTCAAGTGCTCGAATATCCAGAGGTCAGAGGTTTCCTGTCCGCAGCAGCCGACTCAATAGCCAAGATTAGAGATGTGGTGTGGAGGTACGCTGCCATAGACGAGACTCCGGGCATCGTCGTCGGAGGCGGAGCTGTGAGCGACGAGCAGTTATGGGCCGTCCTGCAGAGTGAGTTTATGTCGCGCTCTGTGGCAGTCGAGCGAGTAGAGGGCGATCCTGCCGTGGGTTTGGCCCGGTTTGCGAGGCACAATCCGGACGCAGACGCCTGGGCAGTCATTGGTCAGGTGAGGCCGTCCTGGTTGTCATGATTGTAATGCGTGCGAATACGTTTGCGAGTGACTAGAGGACTCGGAGCGCCAGTCGTCAGTTGTAATGCTTCGCTGAAGACGTTGAACAGGTAAGTCGAGGACTGAGTCTGATTGGAGTGGAGTGAGGATAGTGAGTACTTCTGAGGGACTGGCGACTGAGATCGCAGCTGCTCTCACTCGGGTGGCGTTTGAGGTGCACCAGGTCAATCGGGTGGAGATCCGTTGTGACCCCTCGAACTCCCCGAGCGCTGCAGTTGCGAAGAAGCTTGGCTTTACTCGCGAGGCGACCCTTCGCCAGCGCCTTCGGGGCAGCGGAGGGCAGCTTAGGGACGCGATGATTTGGACCCTGTTCAAAGACGAGTATCCTGAGAGTCCCGCCGCAAGCTATCGCATCAAGGCGTATGACGCGATAGGCGCTAGACTCATGTAGCCTGCCAGACACATTTAGAACATTTTCCCAAGTATCGAGGAATTGCATATCAATTGGAGGGCGCCGATAGTGGAAACGCACTCTGAAGCTTCGCTCCGTCTCTCTCCCGTAGGACGGCGTATTCACGTGATAGGCAGCAGCTGCTCAGGCAAGAGCACACTGGGAAAGCGGCTTGCCGACATACTCGGTGTGAGGTTTGTCGAACTAGACGCGATCAACTGGCAACCAAACTGGGTTGGGCTAAACACCACAGATCCGGAGGAGCTTGACCGAAGAATAAGAGAGGCAACCGCAGGTGACGGTTGGGTTGTTGCAGGCTCTTATATGCGCTTTTCACAGGCGGCCTTTTGGCCCCGCTTGGAGACAGTGATCTGGCTTGACCTGCCTCTGCCACAGCTAGTCTGGCGGCTCCTCAGACGCTCCTGGCGACGTTGGCGCACCAAGGAGCTGCTGTGGGGTACGAACTACGAGGACTTCTGGACTCAGTTGAAGGTTTGGGATGAGGAGTCACTGCTGCGCTGGATGGTCACTCAGTATGAGCGCAAGCGCAGGGATGCATTGGCATATATGGCTGATTCGCGCTGGTCGCACATCCGCTTCGTGCGTCTCACATCGAGCCGCGAAGTGGATGCGTTTGTGGACGCCGTTGCCAAGGCTGTCTCTGGAGTTGGCAAGAGCGCGGTTCGATAGACCCTTGCCGTTTGCCTTTCGGGCGAAGAGGACGGGCGAGTTCATCCGTCAGATGGTCAGTCGGCAGGAAACCGACTTGAGATCGCTTCTCGACAGTCGGGGATATGCATCCCGCTGTAAGAGCTTCGGAGATGAGCGTCTACTCCTTGAGCGCGCCTGCTGTCAGACCCTCGACCAGCCTCCTCTGCACGAACGCAAAGAGAATGAGCGTCGGGACTATAGTCAAGGTCGCTACAGCGCATACCTGGCCCCAGCGTACGAGGAGCGATGCCGTGAGCCGGCTGATGGTCAGCGTCACAGTTGCAGTGCGCTGGCTCTGGCTCACCACAGAGACAATGAGATAGTCGCTCCAGGACACGACGAATGAGTAAAAGGCCACGACGGCTATGCCGGGACTCGCGACGGGCAGAATGATGTGGACTAGCCTCTGGAAGAGGTTTGCTCCGTCGACCTCAGCCGACTGGTCGAGGTCCTTTGGAACCGTGTCGAAATATCCTTTGAGCATCCACATGCAGAAAGGCAGGACCAGTATTAACTGAGTCAGAGCAACTCCTGTTGTTGTGTCCATCAGATTTAGTGAAAAAACGACCAAGAATAGAGGTATCAGCATCAAGACCTGCGGAAACATCTGAGTCGAGAATATGCCAACTATTATGGCATCCTTGCCTTTGATGTCATAGCGGCTCAATCCGTAGGCTCCCAGCACCGAGACGACGAGGCTGATGAGAGTAACCAGACTTGATATTCGAAGTGAGTTTAGGAAGTAGCGCGGGAAGTCTGTTACACTCAATATCCTTCTGTAGTTGTCGAGGGTGAAACCCTCTAGTGGGGGGAAGATCTTGGCCGTGAAGATCGACTCCTGAGTCCTAAACGAGCAGTAGACGATCCACAGCATGGGCAGCAAAAAGAAGCATACGGATATGACCATGATTGCGTATGCGATCACTGCGTTTCTGGTCTTTGCCTGCTTCCTGCTTAGCCTAACGATAGCTATCGTTCATACTCCCCTTTCTTCTGAATCAGCAAATAGATCACAAAATACACAGCCAAGAGCAAGAGCATGACTGTGCCAATGCTTGCACCATATCCAGCTGCGTACCTGTCCCAGCTTTGCTTGTAGACGTAGACCGGGAGCACTTGTGTCGAATCAACCGGCCCACCACCGGTCGCCAAATAAACGAAGTCGAAGTTGTTGAACGTCCAGAGCACGTGTATGGTCACCATGACCATGATCATGTGGCTTATCCCCGGAAGGGTTATGTGCCAGAAGCTCTGCAAAGGGCTTGCGCCGTCGATCTCTGCAGACTCATACAGGCTCTCTGGAATCGTCTGCATAGCTGCAAGAAAGGTTATCCCGTAGAACGGCACGTTTCGCCACAGGTGCAAGAGAATAATGCAGGCAAACGCAGTTGACGGGTCTCCAAACCAGTATCTAACCAGGCGGTCCAGCCCAATACTCCTGAGTATTATGTTTATGAAGCCTACGTCTGGCTGGGCCATGAACTTGAAAATCGTTACAGTAGCTGCGACTGGAATCACCCAGCTCGCCATGATGACGCTCCTGAAGGCTGCCATGCCCGGCACTTCCTGCTTCATTGCCCAGGCTAAGATCAGTCCAAGAACGAGTTGCAAGAGGACGACAATTACGGTCAGCACTACCGAGTGTCTGAGTGCGAGCCAGAAGACGCGGTCATTGATCATCTGCTTGAAATTGCCGAGGCCGATGTACCGGTATGTAGGCCTGAGCATGCTCGCATTTGTAAATGACAGCCTGATCCCCTCGGCTAAAGGATAGACGGTGAACGCACACATTATTGCAAGAGCCGGGATTATGAGCAAGTAAGCGTTTTTTCTGTTCATAGATTATCTCTCTTCTCAGCTTGAACCTATTCGGGGTCAGCTCGAGGCGTGGATATGGGCTCGACCTGAATGCTTGCCCGATCTAAGCACCCGCTTGAGCATTTGCGCGAGTCGGCTTTCAACAGGCAAGCATCCAGGTCGAGCTCGATCTACCTATAGAGTACCCTGCCTATTGAGCTCATGGTACTCGTTGATTAGCCATTCAGCTGCTTCTCTTGGAGTCATCTGGTTGTAGATCACGTAGTTCACGGCTCGTAGATTGGCTTCATTGACAGGGCCCCAGTTGATTGGTGCCATGGCCACGGCTATTGGCAATTCAGCGGCAAAGCCGTCGATCCACCACCTGATGCCGGCTTCATCAAAGATCTCCATCTGCAGCGAGTCAACTCTCGCCGGTATTCCGCCGGAATCCACTAGCCACTGAGCCATCTTTTCCTTTGAAGTGATGTACTTGATCAAGTCCCAGGCAGCGGTCTTGTTCTTGGAGAATGCATTCATCATTATGGGCTTTACTTCTAGGTAGGTGGCAGGCACTCCGTCTTTGGGGTATGGGATTCTTGTGAGTGCACTTCTATTCTCAAGAATGTCCTTAGCAGTAGCGCCTTCTGCTCTTCTTCCCCAGAGCCACGGCCCCATAGGTGCCATCGCAAATTTCCCTGCTACATAACCGGGATCTTCGGTTGGCCAGCCCGTTCCTCTCAGGTTTGGATCACAGGCAGGGAAGGGGCCTTCGTAGAGCTGTTTGTACAGGTCAAGCACTTTCTCGAGCTGATCTACAGTAGCTGTGACCTCGACAACTCTTTCTCCGTCGACAGTCGAGACGATGAACGGGTTGTTTCTGTCGCTCACCTGGAAGTACCACGTGATAAACTCCTGCGTCGCCCTCGGATCTCCGATCTCGGTGCATACGAAGAACCCGAATATCTGCTTGTTGGACTTCTCTGTTATCGCCCTTGCTGTTTCGATCAACTCATCCCATGTCTTCGGAACAGAGAGCCCGTATTGCTCCAATACGTCTTTTCTGTAGATCAAAGCGCGGGCATTAGTGTTGTACGGTATCCCGTAGAGTTTCCCATCGATCTTAAGAGGCTCCAGCGTGCTCTCCACGAACTGATCGCCATCAGCCCATTCAGCGAAGTACGAGTCGAGCGGTTCGATTATTCCGTTGTTGACGTACACTGCCATGTCCTCGATAAGTCCCTCGATCACATCAGGTATTCCTGTCCTTGCCTGGAGCAAAAACCTATCTCTCTGATCCTTGTACTTGCCGGGGCCGTAGTAGTCGTCGATCACATAGTCAGGTAAAGCTGTTTTTGCATCGTTCTGCCAGAGGAGTACGTAGTCAGGGGAGACTTCTTGAGTCACAAACGGCATGTTCCAGAATGTCAGTCTGTACTGTGCGGCGCCCAGAGACGTTCCTAGAACGCAGATGAACAGCAATGAAGCGGTTAGAACGGTAGCCATCCTTTTGAACACTACAGTCCTGGATCTCACGCAGGACACCTCCTATAGAATTTGATGCCATACTGCAAGCTGCTTTTCAGGCGTCTTCTGATCGACTCATCTGGCTCTCGTGGACACATGAGAGATTGGGCTAGGACGCCATGTCCTTCTTTAAGATAGATATGTCTGACGAGTGCTTGGTATGCTTGCCTATAGGACCTGTGAGATACCAAGCTACCCGCAGCTGATCTGAGAGGAATACAAAGGAATTCATCCCAAGACGTTGAATAGCCTCACTTACTGAGCAGTCGGCAGGGAATACGCGGCCGCCGGGCAAAGGAAGGCTCTGCTCGCTGCGTCCGACGAGGTGCCGTCTATGGGAGAGATCCTGAGCAGGTGTGGTTATAGGTGCGACCTGTGTCTCGCCTACCGGTGGGTAGTCTTTGAGGAGCTTCAGAAAGCGAAGGGATTCTCGATCCCTGACGAAGACAGAGAAAGGTTCATCTTCCCCTACGAGAACAAGGCCCGTCTAGACGCACTGAGGAAGCAGCGCAAGTAGGGCAGAGTTTCGCACAACCCCCTGTCTGCACGCAGTCTGCTTTTGCTGTCAATCCTGTCTGGACGCAGACTGCTTCCGCTGTCAGTTTCGGAGAGGAGGTCATTCATGGGCGTCTCTTTGCGTGCGTACGGCCAGCTTCTAGCGCGCTACCTGAAGCATCAGTGGAGCCGCTTCGCCCTGCTGGTGATGTTGGTTTGCAGCAGCATTGGGTTGGTGGAGAGTCTCCAGAACATCGGTGCGACTGTGGAGCGTCTGCAGGAGCTCTTCGATCAGAAGAGTACGATCGTTGACGGACCGAGCGTTGCAATCCCGGCTGGCCGGCCGCTGACGCTCGAGTTCGATAGCGTCTCCTTCTCCTATACCGAAGGCAAGCCGGTCCTCAAGAACGTCTCCTTTCAGCTGCCCGCTGGCCGTGTGCTGGGGCTCCTCGGCTGCACAGGTGGAGGAAAAACCACGATCGCCCGGCTGCTGTTCAGACTGTATGATCCGACCGACGGCTGCATCATGCTGGACGGGATCGACATCAAGCAGGCTACACTTGCAGAACTGCGACAGCGAGTCGCCTATGTGACTCAGGATGTGCAGCTGTTTCAGGCCAGCGTGAGGGACAACATCACGTTCTTCGACCGGTCCATTCCGGATGCCCGCATCCTCGAAGTGATCGAGGCGCTCGGCTTGGCGGAGTGGTACAGGATCCTGGGTCCCGTTTCTACAAGCTGCGACAGGCAGGATTGGAGGAGTTGTTCGCATGAGTAGGACTGCGCTGCCTGCTTGGAAGGCGATCTTCGCAATGATCCGCTTTCGCCCATGGCTGTGGATAGCCAACTTCTGCGCCATGATGGTGCTCATGCTGTCCTTTCAGCTTCCGGCTAACGTACTGCGGCGCTCCGCCAGGCTGACAACATCATCGTCATGAAGAATGGCCGAGTCGAGGCGCAGGGAAAACTCGACGACCTTCTCGAGTCGTGTGAGGAGATGCGCAGGATATGGTTTGGCAATGAAGAAGCAGTTTGAAGCACAGGTGAAGCCGAGACGGTTACCTATACTGCCTGAGTTCTGTGAGGAGGTGTTGATGTGCCCAGGCCGGAGATCGAAAAGTACGTGCATGCGCTGCGTGACTATAATGGTTTTAGCCATTGACAAAGTTCTAGACACCTGCTATCTTGGTGTGGCTGACACCATATTGACCATGGTCGCTTGCCACCGGGTAAGCGACGGAAGTGTCTGACACACTCCGTTAGGTCTCAGAAGGAGTGCGCTCAGGCACTTTTTCGCTTTAGGAGAGAGTGCATGAGGAGAGGTTTGCTTTCGAAGTTCACTAGATACGTGCTAGCGAGTGTCGCGGGCACGCTTGGGCTGTCTTTGTACATCCTGGCCGACACCTATTTCATTGCGAACGGCATTGGTTCAGACGGATTGGCTGCACTGAACCTTGCAATTCCTGTTTATGGCCTCATCCATGGCACTGGACTGATGCTCGGGATCGGTGCGGCAACGCGATATAGCATCGAAAAGTCGGGAAACTGCAGTGGCAACGGCGATCAGACATTCAGTGCGGCATTGCGCTTGGGTTTGCCTATTGGGTTGCTCTGCTTCGGCGTAGGCCTCCTTTTGTCCGAGCCCTTAGCGAGACTCCTCGGCGCCAACGAAGATACTCTGACAATGACCGCGACTTATCTAAGAACGATACTGTGCTTCTCTCCGCTGTTTATTCTGAATAACATCTTAATAGCGTTCATCCGAAATTATGGCAGTCCTGGAGTAGCCATGACAGGGATGCTGGCTGGAAGTCTCTCGAACATCCTGCTTGATTATGCCTTCATTTTTCCTTTTGGCATGGGGATGTTCGGCGCTGCCTTTGCCACAGGTCTAGCACCGATCATCAGCATTGCAGCGATGTCTCCGTACTTCATCAAGGGCAGGCATGGCTTCCATCTGCGAAGAGGCCTGGGCAGTCCTAGCCTATATACAGATATCTGCTCCCTTGGGGTCTCGGCGCTGGTCACAGAGGTCGCATCGGGTGTCGTATTGGTGGTGTTCAACCTGTTGTTGCTCAGCCTATCGGGCAATATTGCGGTTGCTGCCTATGGGGTCATCGCGAATCTGTCCCTTGTCGCAGGTGCCATATTCGTAGGCATCGGCCAAGGGGTTCAGCCGCTGATCAGTCATTATTACGGAGCTGGGAAAGCGACCAACGTCCGGCGCTTGGTCCGATACGCCGTGACCCTCTCGTTGGGCCTAGCATCGCTGATATTTGCTGTTGTCCTGTTGTTTGGCGGTAACATCTCTGACCAGTTTAACCGTGATGGGGACGAAGCCTTCAGAGCTATTGCGATAAACGGCCTGAGCATCTATTTCTCCGGTTTCTTTTTTGCTGGGATCAACCTCTTGCTATCGGCGTACTTCAGCGCAATCGAAGAACCTAGGACGGGATTCCTCATAGCTGTCTTGCGCGGCTGTGTTGTGATAGTGCCCCTCGCGATCGCTCTCTCTGCAATCTGGGGGATAACGGGCATTTGGTTGGCATTCCCCATAGCTGAGGCACTTGTTCTTGCAGTGGGGATAGCTCATGTGAGGGGTCTGAAGCAATTGCCTAGAAGCGTTGCCAGAGGGGAGTATGGGATCAGGTGATAGCAGTGTTCGGCGGCAGGCTTCAGATCTTGTGCGTCGAATGGATTTGTTGGTAACATCTTGCTCCAGACCGGTGTTGACCGAAGGCAGAAGCGATCGCGTATCCCGGCTTAAGAGAGGCATGCCTCAGCGTCACTATCTCGAATGGGAAGGGGCGGGCATTAGTGAAAGGCTTGAGCCCAGACAGGATCTCTGTTGGATAGGGGGGACATAGATGGGTAGTCGAATAGTCTTCTGCAATAGGGAAGTTACGAATCCGGTAGCGAAGGCCCTCATTTGTATCTTGGCGATAGTCATTGTAGCGTTGGTGCTTGGTCTAGTGATGTTTGTTGTCCTTCCATTAGTAGGAGTCACCATAGCCTTTTCTGTCGGATTGGCTATCCTGATACCTATCGCCGTCATACTTGCGATACCTCTGCTTATGGCAGGCGGCACGGTGCTGGGCCTAATACTGGCGCCCTTCGTGGCCTTAGTCAAGGCAATCAGAAGGCGTAGCTAGAGGAAAGGCTGTAGACTCTTGATTCTTCGATATCCGTTCCTGCAGAAGTATCTTGAAAAGGGTCTCACTATAGGAGTTATTAAGGGGTAACGAAAAAGGGCGGTCGAATTTCGCCATGTAGGAGGATGGAGATGCTTAAGGAGAGAGCGACGCAGTTCATCCAGAAGGTCAAGCTGACAGGGGGCCTATTGGCAGAGCGAGCCGATGTGGTGAGAAGCGAAGTGCTGCCGTATCAGTGGAGAGCCCTTAACGATCAGATCCCCGGGGCTGAACCGAGTCATGCGATTGAGAATCTTCGGATTGCTGCAGGAGAGGCTAAAGGCGAATTCCACGGCATGTTGTGGCAAGACAGCGACGTGGCCAAGTGGCTGGAGGCAGTCGCATACAGCCTGATGACCCATCCCGATCCGGAACTTGAGGCCCGGGCTGACGAAGTGATTGACCTCGTAGGCAGGGCCCAGCAGAGCGACGGATATCTCAACTCGTATTTCACAGTTGTTGCTCCTGACAGACGATGGACCAACCTGCGGGACAATCACGAGCTCTACTGCGCGGGACACTTCATTGAGGCTGCAGTTGCGTACTACCAGGCCACCGGCAAGGATGAGCTCCTGAAGATCATGTGCCGATTCGTTGACCACATTGCGTCCGTGTTTGGTCCGGGAGAGAACCAGAAGCGTGGTTATCCCGGGCACGAAGAGATAGAGCTGGCCTTGATTAAGTTGTACCGCGTGACGAGGGATCGGCGGCATCTTGACCTAGCCAAGTTCTTCATCGAAGAGAGAGGACGCCAGCCCCACTACTTCGACCTCGAGGCTGAGGCCAGAGGTGAGAAGCCCTCCAAGCGTCTGGGAGACTACTGGTATCACCAGGCGCATATGCCAGTGCGTGAGCAAACTACGGCAGTGGGCCATGCAGTAAGGGCGATGTACCTGTACACGGCTGTCGCCGACTTGGCACTGGAGACAGAGGACGCCGAACTGCTCCAGGTGTGTGAGCGCATATGGGACAACGTAGTCAATCGGAGGATGTATATCACAGCAGGCATAGGTTCTGAGGCACGTTGGGAAGGCTTCACAATCGACTACGACCTGCCAAGTGATACTGCCTACGCTGAGACGTGTGCCTCAATCGGCCTGGTCTTCTGGGCGCAGCGGATGCTGCAGATCACGCCTGACCGTAAGTATGCTGACGTGATGGAGCGTGCCTTGTACAACGGGGTGCTAAGCGGGATGTCGCTTGAGGGCACCAAGTTCTTTTATGTGAACCCGCTTTCAGTTGACCCTGAGATATGCAAGGGTCGATACGACCATCATCACGTCAAGCCTACTCGACAGGGGTGGTTTGGCTGCGCTTGTTGCCCGCCAAATATAGCTCGACTGCTGGCCTCGATTGGGCAGTACATATACAGTCAAGGAAAAGACGGGCTTTACATGCACCTGTTCGCCGCCAGCGAGGCGACCTTCGCGATCGGCGGTTCAAGGGTTAAGCTGGTGCAACAGACGGATTACCCGTGGGATGGGACGGTCCGCATCAAGCTTGAAATGGATGCACCGCTAGGATTTGGCCTGAACATCCGCATCCCCGGTTGGTGCGATGATCCGAAGCTTGTAGTGTGTGGTGAGTCTATTGTTGTCACTGTTCCGCAGGACGGGTACGTAAGGATTCACCGCACCTGGACTTCTGGAGATGAGGTCGTGTTGGAGTTGCCCATGCCTGTTACGAAAGTGTGGGCAAGCACGCGCGTATCGGATAACGTTGGGAAAGTGGCTCTTCAGCGCGGACCGGTTGTGTACTGCGTAGAGGAGGCGGACAACGGCCCCAACTTGGCTGAGTTGTGGCTGCCAGCGGATGCCGAGTTGCGGGTAGAGATGGACCCAGTGCTCAAAGTGCCCGCAATAGTCGGACAAGGTGTAAGGAGAGTTTCCTCGTCTGACGCTCTCTACACGACAGAGCGTCCAGTCGACAAGCCATGTACTATCAGAGCGATTCCCTACTTTATGTGGGACAATCGTGGGCTTGGGGAGATGCGGGTCTGGATAAACGATTTGACTAAGTAGCTTGCAAGCCCACATCCAACTGCAATATCAGGTCAACACAGCGCCATGATGGCGATTGCGTGGCGCTGTGTTGCCGTACTGGGCTGCGTTGCTGTACTGGCACAGACGCGCTGTTTATACTCTCCTTTCTGGAAGGATAAAGAAGAGGTGCGACTCGAATACATGATATGTGTTACTGAACGAGCATCAGAGGGAGGGACTGGCGAGATGGGGGCTAGCGGCAACGAACGCATCAAGTGGTTCCAGGACGCGAGATTCGGAATGTTCATTCACTGGGGTTTGTACGCGATCCCCGCAAGAGGAGAATGGGTTCGCAACCAGGAGCGGATCAGTATCGAGGATTACCAACAGTTTTTTGATGAGTTCAACCCGGATGATTACGACCCAAGAGAATGGGCCAGAGTCGCCAAAGACGCCGGGATGAAGTACGCTGTCTTGACAGCCAAGCACCACGATGGGTTTTGTCTCTTTGACAGTCGGCTGACGAACTATAAGGCTACCAACACACCTGCCAGACGTGACCTCGTAGCTGAGTTCGCCGAGGCCTTCAGGGCAGAGGGCCTGAGGGTAGGCTTTTATTACTCGCTTCTAGACTGGCACCATCCGGACTATCCTGCCTATGGTGATGAGCATCACCCTATGAGGGATAACGAAGCGTTCAAAGGCAAGACACACGATTTTGACAACTACCTGGACTACATGCATGGACAGGTGAGAGAGCTTCTCACCAACTACGGAAAGATAGATATCATGTGGTTTGACTTCTCCTACGGCAAAATGAGTGGTGAGGCTTGGAGAGCCACCGACCTCGTCAAGATGGTTCGCACACTGCAACCCGATATCATCATAGACAACCGTCTTGGAGGCAATCTCAAGAGCGCAAAACCGGAGATCTACGCCGGAGATTTCGCTTGTCCTGAGCAGATCATTCCACCTGAAGGCATTGTCAATGAGAAAGGCGACCCCATACCTTGGGAAGCGTGTATTACTCTCAACAACCATTGGGGTTACTGCGCAACGGACAGTGACTACAAATCGCCCAAACAGGTCATCAGAGCACTAGTTGAGTGCGTCAGCAAGAACGGAAACCTTCTGCTAAATGTCGGCCCCAACGCCAGAGGCCAGATCCCTGAAGAATCCATAGACATCCTCCGCGAGGTAGGTAAGTGGATGCGAAAGAACGG
>FIZI01000032.1 GCA_900016865.1 uncultured Clostridia bacterium
AAGGTATCCGCAGAGCGCTCCAAGCTCGGTGCTTACCAGAACAGGCTGGAGCACACGATCAACAACCTCGGAGCTTCTGCTGAGAACCTGACCGCAGCGGAGTCTCGAATCAGAGATCAACAACCTCGGAGCCTCTTCTGAGAACTTGACCGCAGCTGAGTCTCGAATCAGAGACGTCGACATGGCCAAGGAGATGATGGAGTTCACCAGAGCCAATATCCTCAGCCAGGCTGCTCAGGCGATGTTGGCACAGGCGAACCAGCTACCTCAGGGCGTTCTCCAGCTCCTCAGATAGCTTAGCAGCTTAGTGACGACATGGCGATGTTGTGTTCTTGATGTGATGTAGTAGTGCTCTGGGCCCCGGATCCTCCGGGGCCTTTTGCTTTCTCGCTCTTATCCACGGATCCCTATCGTGCTGATCCCCTCAGTGATGTACTTCTGGAACGCTATGAAGATTACCATGACCGGGATCAGGGAGAGGACAGACATGGCAAAGACTGCACCCCAGTTGGTTACAGCTGACGGGTCTGCGAAGTTCCTCAATGCCAGAGAGACCGTGTGAAGTGTTGGCTTGTTGAGATAGAGCAATGGGCCTAGGAAGTCATCCCACTTCCAGTAGAACGAGAAGATCGCTGATGTGATCAACGCAGGCTTTACAAGCGGCAGGATGATCCACCACAGAGTGCCGAGCTTGTTTGCTCCGTCTATCTCAGCGGACTCGTCCAGCTCTGCAGGGATCCCCCGAACGAACTGCATGATGAGAAAGACGAAGAACGGGTCTGCGAGGAAGCGCGGCACGATCAGAGGTAGAAATGTGTTGATCCAGTTCAGTTTTCTAAACATGATGTACTGCGGGATCATCTGCACTTGGAATGGCAACATGAGAGTTGAGAGCATGCATATGAACCAGAACCTTTGGCCTGCAAACTTGATGCGCGCAAAGCCGTAAGCTACCAATAGAGACGACAGGACTGTTCCGATTGTGCCAAGACCTGCGATTATGAACGAGTTGCGGAAGTAGACGCCGAAAGAAACACTGCCGTACCCGGCCCAACCGGACTTGTAGTTCTCCAGTGTGAACTTCTTCGGAATCAACGAGGTGGTATATTGAAAGATCTCTGTCTTCTCTTTGAGGGAGCTCGCCAAGAGCCATACGAGAGGATATGCCATCACGACGCCGATAGCTATGACTACTGCGTAGTGCACTACCGTCCGCCTGAGTTCGCGCCGTCTCATCATTCTCGCTCCCCCGCTTCGTAATAGACCCAAAAGGAGGACGACTTAAAGGCCAGTAAGGTGAAGAATGCTATGATTATAAGTAAGAACCAGGCCATAGCAGAAGCATATCCCATCTCGAAGTCTCTAAAGCCCTTCTGGTATACGTAGAGAGTGTAAAAGAGCGTGGTATCTAGAGGCCTGCCGCCTGTGACTATGTATGCTTGGGTGAAGATCATGAATCCGCTGATGATCTGCATAACTAGGTTGAAAAAGAGCACCGGGCTCAGCATGGGAAGCGTGATGGACACAAAACGCCTTACAGTCCCTGCTCCATCGATCTCAGCTGCCTCGTACAAGGTCTGAGGTATCTGCTTGAGCCCTGCCAGCATTATCAGCATGGGAGATCCAAACTGCCAGGCTGCAAGGACGATCAGCGTCCATATCGCGGTTTTTGGATTGCCTAGCCAGTTGGGACCAACGACCCCTAGCATCTCTAGCAAGGCGTTTACCAATCCAGTCCTTCCGAAAATCTGTCGCCACATGACTGCGACTGCGACACTTCCACCGACAATGGAGGGAAGGTAGTAGACAGCTCTTGCGACATTGATCAACCTGCTGCTCTTTTGTAGGAGTAGAGCGAGTGCTAGTGCGGTTATTAGCCTCAGTGGTACCGCTGTGAAAACATAGTAGAACGTGGCCTTCAAGGAACGCTTGTACCGTATGTCTTCTGTAAACATCCGCACGAAGTTCCTGAGTCCAATCCAAGTTGGAGAGCCCACTATGTCGTATTTCGTAAACGACAAATAGAACGAAGCGATTACCGGTATGAGCGTGAAACAGAAGAACCCGATGAGCCACGGGCTAATAAACAAATAGCCAGCTATGTTGCTAGCACGTCTTCGCCTAGAGACACTGGGTTTCATCAACACCATCCCCTGCGCGACTATGTGCGGGCCTATGGGGCCCCAGATCCCGCTATGGCACCTCGACGAAATCTGGGACCCCTTTCTCAAACCGGCCAAACGCCGGTTGCTAGACATGTGTTCACTGGCTCTTCAAAATGCTGATCGCCTGAATCCTGAACTCCTCGGCTGCTACCGCAGGATCGATGTCTCCATACAGGACTTGTTCGGACAAGATGTCGAATACGTTCTGCATTATGTTGTTGTGTCCGGGCGGATCCGGAGGATCTATCGGCGTGCTGTATTGCTCGGCTATGTCGATAAAGCGGAACATCTCCTGTTGCGCCTCTGAGAGCATAGGCAGCAATGCCTCACGCACAGCAGGCGCAATCGGAACACCGCGCTCGGCCATCAGGATCTTGTTGGCCTCGATGTCGTTGGTGAAGAAGTCTACAAAGAGCGCGGCCTCTTCGGGATGTCTAGCCTGAGACGTAACGGAGAAAAACATGGATGGCTTGAGGTAGTTGCAATACACGGCACCCGGCTTTCCTACCTGCGGCATCAGTCCAAGCTTCAGCGGCCTGCCTGCAGATGAGACGAGCGCAACTATCATGTTGCTCCATGCGAAGTCCATCGCAGCCTGCTGAGAGACGATCAACGCGTCCTCAAGGCCCATGGCTGCACGCGCAGTCTCCTCCTCGAGTGTCGGCATAGCACCGCTCCTCTGGAGATCGAGTAGCATTTCAAAGAACTCGACATACAGGCTGTCATCGTCGTATCCGAGATCGGTCTGATCTTCGTTGTAGAGCCACAGTCCGTGCCCCTTTAGCCACGTCTTGAATATGTGTTCATGCCGGAAGTTCTCGCCTGCTCCGAAGATCCCAAGTCTGTCGTGGAGTGTCTTGCAGAGCTCAACCCACTCGTCCCAGGTGTAGAGCGTGTCGGGTATTTCGACTCCTGCCTTCTCAAATAGCTCCGGGTCAAATACCATGGCGAGGGAGTTTGTTCCGAGACTGATCGCATAGATCTTCCCGTCGATCATGCCGCCGGACAGTTGAGCTTCTGCGATCGTGGACAAATCCAATGTGCCAGCTGCAGAAAACTCATCTAGCGGCATCAGGAGGCCCCGCTTGACCCACTCGCCCAGGTAGGCATAGTCCTGTTGCATGACGTCAGGGAGGTTTCGCCCTGCTGCCTGGGTGGTCAGGAGTGGCCAGTAGTCAGCCCATCCTGAGTACTCGGGGAGCACCTTGATGTGTGGGTATTTCTGTTCGAAGAGCTCAATTGCTTTGAGAGTCCGGTCGTGCCTGTCCTGTGAACCCCACCATGCGACTCGGAGTTCGATCTGATCTGTAGCATGCGCTGCCAGAGAGAACACTGTCAAAACAATCAGAACAAGTACCACTGTCTTGCGCGCTTGACTCATCTCGAACCCTCCTACTAGTCCCGCCAGTGCGCGGGTTTGTTCACTCAAGAGTTTAAACAGGCAGTCTGTAAAACCCTCCGTTTAACAGCAGCGAGCCTCAAGTCAGAGCAAGATTCTTATACAGACCGCAAGATTGCTCGAGGTTGGAGCGCTTTTCTACGTCCGAAATGGCTCTGTGGTACGATTTGTGCATAAGCCCGGTTCAGGTATCAATTCGTGAATAAGAGCAATTCAGGTATCAACTCGGCGGACTTTCTGTCCGATATAGATAGTGAATACAGATGCATCTCCACTTCGGACAGACTGTCGGTTCAGCAGCTTAGAGCATTTCAAGAGGCTACACAACAGACAGTGTCTGGTCCACATAGGGGGTAGTCGCAATGCGGGTTGGAACATTGCCGTTTCAGCAGACAGCGTTGAGCACCGGCGCTCACGAGGAACAGCGCGTTCAACGCCCTGCTGTCGCCGATACTCCACACATACTTGCAGGCGGCCCGTGCCAGGCAGGCGAAATCACTGGCGAGGTGGCAAGGGCTGCAGCAGATGCAGCAAACAAGATACTTGGAGTATTCGGGACTACCGTTGAGTTTACTGTTCACGAGGAAACAGGTTTTGAAATCCTTCAGATCATTGACACGAGGACCAACACGGTCCTGAGGGAGATGCCTCCCCACGAGATTCTGGACATGATAGCCCGGATGTGGGAAGCAATCGGTGTTTTCGTAGACAAGACCGCGTAGCGCTTTTTGAGATCCTTATGATGAGGAGTGACTGACTTGTCTTCAAGTAACCTGCGCATCGGAGGGCTGGTTTCGGGCCTTGACACTGACCAGATCATCAAGGACCTTGTCAAAGCCCAGCGCTTGAAGCTGTCCGGTTACCAACAAAACAAGACCATACTTGAGTGGAAACAACAGGATTACCGCAGCATAAACAACCTCCTTCGCAGACTCCGTGACGTTACTTCTGATCTGCGGCTGCAAGGCACATACCTCCGCAAGGTGGCTGTGAGCAGCCAGGAATCAGTTGTCACGGCCACGGGAGGTACGACCGGTGAAGGGGTATATAGCATCGTAGTTACTAGGCTGGCGACTTCTGCAACTAAAGTCGGAAGGAGCTTGTCTGCGGATCCTACAGCCAAGATCGACACGTCGGCAAGCTTGTGGTCTCAGCGTGACCTTTTTGCCGACGGGACCGATGCCGACACAGATACATCGGTGAACTTCGAATGGGGCTCTGAAGGAGATACTTTCAGTTTCTCAATCAATGGTGAGGAGTTCACATTCGCTAACACGGTCACTCTCGATAGGATCTTTGCCGAGGTCAGTGCAAATGAGAATGCCAAAGTCACAATGATGTACGACTCGTTTACTGACAGAGTCGTTATTACCACAAAGAGCACCGGCGACAACAGGCCCGGCGATGAGATAGTCATCGACGACCCTTCAGGTTTTCTCAATGGGCTCTTGCAGTTCTCTGGAGCGGTCGAGACTGGTGGAGAAAACGCACAGTTCTCAATAAACGGGCTGGCCACCGAACGGACCACCAACACCTTTGTGTTCAACGGCGTAACATTTACTCTACAGGGGGTCTCGCCCGACCCGCTCCAACCTGCAAGAGTCACTGTGAGCACTGACACCGACGGGATCTACAACATGATCAGCGAATGGGTCGAGTTGTACAACAGCACGATTGAGTCTATATACGAAAAGCTCAATGAGAAGAGATATCCTGACTACAAGCCGCTGACCGATGAGCAAATCGAGAGCGAACAGCTCACGGACAAGCAGATTGACAAGTGGGAAGAGAAAGCCCGCAGCGGCCTGCTCAAGAACGACAGGCTGATCTCCGGCGAGATGACTAAGATCCGAATGGCCGTCTACAGGATAGTCAAAGGCATTGAGGACGGCTACAGGTCTCTAGCAGACATAGGGATCAAGACTGGTGAGTACGAGGAAAACGGGAAGCTGTACATAGACGAGGATGCTCTGAGAAAGGCAATCGAGTCTAATCCTGAGCAGGTTATGACCCTGTTTACTCACAGCAGTGGGAACGAAGACGAGATGGGTATTGCCAGGAGGCTGTACTACACACTCGTCGATGCTGTGGACCGCATCACTGACATGGCAGGCTCCGATGGCGACCTTGGAGACTCAAGCTTTATCGGCGAGCAGATCCGGTCAGTCAACAAGATGATTAGCAGAGAAGAGGACCGGCTGCAGAGGTTGGAGGACCGTTATTGGAGACAGTTCACAGCACTTGAGAGACTGGTAAGTCAGTTGAACGCCCAGAGCAGTTGGCTGCTCAGTATGTTCAACACGTATGGTGGCAATCAGTAGATGAGTCTAGGGGTTTTGGGGGTATGAGCTTTGCCCGAGTGCCGCAGCGACACCGAACATATGGATATGCGACTGCGACTCTTCCGAGAGATGCTGGCTGTGACTCGAGATCTCGATGATGCGCTTACGATCGAGGAGGTTACCTCGGACAACCTCAGCATCATAGACTTGCTGGTCGAGGCCAGGGAGTCTCTCATCTCCCGGATCAATGAGCTCGACGCCCGGGCAACGAGCCAGCAGTCCTCAGTCAGCTGCAGCGTTAGCGGGGAGGCTATAGGTACCGGAGCCGGTGATGTCAGTAATGCATCTCTAGACGGTGAATCGAGCGAGATCAGGGACGTCTTGCAGGAATTGATGGTACTGCAGAAACAGATCGATGCCAAGCTGAAGCGGCACAAAGCGAGAGCTCAACAACGTATTGGAGAAATCCGCAAACGTAGGGCCAGCGTTTCCGGCTACTACGACAAACTCGTTGCCAGCCGGCCTCGCTATGTGGATACGAGGAAGTGAATACAGCAAAGGTGGGGATATCAAGTGGCTATTGCCAATCCGTATGAGGCCTATCGCAGAACCCAGATACAGACTGCTAGCAGAGGAGAGCTTCTCTTGATGCTCTATGACGGGGCAATCAAGTTTGCAAACCAAGCGAAGAAGGCCATAGAAGACGGAGAAGTTGCCCATGCTCACCTGCGGCTGACTCGAGTGCAGGATATTGTGGCAGAATTGTCTGCTACACTTGACCATGACAGCAGTCCGGATATAGCCGACGGCCTGGCCAAGCTGTATGACTACATGATGCACCTGCTGGTGCAGGCAAACATCAAGAAGGACACAGAACCTCTTGATCAAGTGATCTCCATGTTGCTGGAGCTCAGAGAGACATGGAGACAGGTCGTCAGAGAAGGCGGTGGAGCCACAGGGCGCGCGGAAGCTGTGACCGTATCATCTGCAGCGAACTCGTAGCCTAGCCAAGGTCATCCTTAGAGGTACAGCATATCCTTCTTAGAGGGGGTTGGGCATTTGTCCCGCGATGAGATCGTCAGACGGATGGAAAGCAAGTACAGGGACGAACTCGACCTCTATCGTGTGTTGCACGGCGTTTGCCTCGAGCAGCACCGTGCGGCCAAGAACGGACAGATGGAAGAAGTAGTCCGTCTCTCGCAGGTCAAGAGCGACCTGATGAAGCAAATAAGCGCTCTAGAATCCGAAATCCAAGCGCTCAGGTCTGAGCTTCGTCGTATTGATTCCAACCTACCGCAAAGACACGGGCAACATAGACTGAAGGGACTAGCTTAGTCCCTTCACTTTCTTCACACTCGGCACTCCTTCCTTGCATGAACTTGTCAGGTCCCATCTCGAGCCACCGTAGGCGTAGTCCAGCGATTAGAGGATAGCTATCCTTTCCATCGAAGTGTTATAGGAAGAAACGATACTACTGGATAATCGCTTGGTAGGTACTGGTTTTGCCTGACCTTTTTTCTGAATGGAGGATAGAGGACAGCCTACGGTTCCTGTTGGCGAAGAATATGGGAGTGATGTAAGTCATGGCAGCAGAGGAGCCAACTGTTAGGATGCTCATTGTTGATGACGAGCCAAACATGCGAAAGGTGCTGGCTGACGTCTTTGCCGATGAAGGAATGTCGGTTGACGTCACAGCAGACGGCCTTACAGCGGTCTCGCTCATCAACCAGAACTCGTACGATGTAGCTATAGTCGATCTCAAGTTGCCCGACATATCCGGGATCGACGTGATCAAAGAGATCCGCAGGCGCAATCTATCTACAATTATCTTGATGATCACAGCGTATTCGACCGTAGATACTGCCATCGAAGCGATGAAGCTCGGAGCGTATGATTATGTGACCAAGCCTTTTAAGGTCGAAAGGCTTAAGGAGATCATCAATGACGCTGTCGCCGGATCGAGAAACAGGACGATTGCCGCTGCCGGTGCTGATGGCGAGGGCTTTGACGGAGTAGTCGGACGTTCTCCGCAGGTCCGGCAGGTGTTTGAGATGATCACAGACATAGCTCCAACAAACGCCACTGTCCTGATCTACGGAGAGAGCGGAACAGGCAAAGAGCTGCTCGCCAAGTACATACACAAGCGGAGCCTCAGGGCCCGCAAGCCGTTTATTAAGGTCAACTGCGCAGCCATACCCGAGACGCTGCTCGAGAGCGAGCTGTTCGGGCATGAAAAGGGCGCGTTTACCAATGCCGTTGCAAGGAAGCCCGGGCGGTTTGAGCTCGCTGACGGCGGGTCCATCTTCCTCGATGAGATCGGCGAGATGAGTCCGGCGATGCAATCTAAGCTCCTAAGGGTCGTGCAGGAGAAAGAGTTCGAGAGAGTAGGCGGCACACAGACGATCAAGGTGGATGTCAGGATCATCGCAGCTACGAACCGCAATCTGATGGAAGCCATGAGAGAAGGCAAGTTCAGAGAAGACCTGTACTACAGGCTGGCGGTGGTTCCGATAATGCTGCCGCCTCTGCGCGATAGGCGAGAGGACATTGAGGAGCTGGCAATGTCATTCTTGAGAAGGTACGCAGAGGAGACCGCCAAACCAGTGACCGGCTTTTCCAAAGAAGCGATGCAGGCTCTTCAGTCCTACGATTGGCCCGGAAACATCAGAGAGCTGCAGAATTGCATAGAACGGGCTGTTATTCTTTCAAAGGGCGAGGAAATCCAGTCAAAGGACCTCTATCTCAGCCACCGTCCGATTAATGCACCGCCTGATGACTCACAAGAGGTGGCAGCCGAAGAACTGCGAACTTCTAACCTGGAGGCTGCATCTGCTGCAGAAGATTCCTAGTCGCACCGAAAGCCGTGACAGCAGCTCGCCCAAGGAGCGGCAGTCTACGGCCGTATTTCACCTGTGCTCACCTGGTCGAGTGGGCGCATCTATGGAGGCTTGCGGATGCTCCAGAGAGTCATTGCGCGGATTAGGTTGGCCGGACCTGTTGTCAGTGTGATACTATTAGCGGCGCTGTCGTTGATTTTCGTCATACCTTCCCTGATTCTACTGCCACAGGGAATCAAGCTGCCCGTTGTCGCTGCCTTCCTTGCTCTGAGTGCAGTGACAATGACGGTTGTAGCCTGCATCATGGCTGCAGCCCGTGAGCGTTCGGAGGAGGCGGCTCAAAGCCTGAGGGTAAGGCTAGACCAGGTGCAACGCTTTGCAGACGACCTCATAGAGAGTGATACAGTCTTTCAAAATGACCTCATCGAGATCAATACCCGCCTCAACCAGCGCATAGTGAGGCTTCTCCGTCTGCTTGAAGTGAGCAAGCGGATTGTCAGCACTTACAACCCGGAGACTGTCGTACAGCAGATAGTTGACACCGTATCTGAGACAGTGGGGTACGGCTTTGCTGTGTTGGAGATCAACGATCCTCGTATAGGTGGGCACGGGTCAAGGGTAGTGTGCGAATCCGGCAGAGCAGACGTAGACATCGGTGGCAAGCAACAATTCGAGTTATCTGCTCCGCTGGAAGTGGGCGGGGTGAAAATCGGAACGCTGCGCCTAGTCACCAGCAAAGTCAACACGGGGACTCCCGAAGACATACAGACGCTCTCAACTTTGGCTACGTACGCTGCTATCGCTCTTGAAAACGCTCGCTTGTACACTGCTCTCACCTGTGTCAATAAGGACCTTTCAGCTCTAAACAATTACAACGAAGACATAGTTGAGTCAGTTGCAGGCGGTTTGATCGTCTTGGATCGGTCGCTCAAGGTGTTGACCTGGAATACCGGGATGGAGCAGATCAGCAAGGTCGAGCGCGACCAAGCTCTCGGAAGGAATCTGTTTGATTTGTTCTCCGACCGTGAGGACAGCCAACTCAGAGAACGGATAGCTGAAACTCTGGCAGACGGACAACCAAGAGAAATACGCAACTACACGTTCAGCACTCCTGCAGGCAACGAGTTCATTGGCTACGTCAAGGTATCACGGCTGCGCGCGAGCAAGGACGAAGTCAGCGGAGTCATCTTGAGTATCGAGGACGTCACAGAGAAAGCGAGAATGGGAGAGCAGCTGCGGCGCATGGAGAGGATGCGCACAGTCGGTGAGTTTGCTGCAGGAATGGCTCACGAGATCAACAATCCCATCGGCATTGTATCAGCGTGTGCAGAGTATCTGGCTGCGAGAGCCGAGGCAAATGAGATTGACAGAGAGAGGTTTGTCAGTCGCTTAAGGATAATCCAAGAGGAAGCGCTCAGGTGTTCTGCGATTGTCAGGAAGCTCTTGGTGTTCGCGAGGCAGTCCAAGCTCGAGCGCTCGAGCGTCAACCTCACTTCGCTGGTATCGGACGCGATGCTCCTCGTATCGCCTCGTGCAAACAAGGAGCAGATCGAGGTATCGCTGTTGCTTGAGGACATTCCCAATGTCATCGGCGATGAGCAGCAGCTCAAACAGGTCTTTCTCAATCTCGTCCTGAACGCTCTCGAAGCAAGTAAGCCTGGTGAGCGCATCTGTGTCAGCACCAGATTTTTAGAGCGAAGAGAGGGTGACCCCGCAGTGATCAGGCAGTTCTTGTCTACGGGATCTGCAGGTATTCTGGGATATGTGGAGGTAAGCGTATCGGATGAGGGCCCGGGTATCAGTGAGGGGGACATAAACCGGGTTTTCAACCCGTTCTTTACGACCAAGCCGGAGGGGACAGGTCTTGGCCTTGCGATCTCGCACAGCATAATCGAGAGTCACGGCGGGCAGATACTGGTATGCAATAACCCATCGGGCAAAGGATGTACTGTCACAGTGAGGCTTCCGGTGGTCGCGTCGGAAATCGAGTGACACCGAAGCTGCAATCAGAGGCATGTAGCGCCACGTAGCGAGTGGGATATCTCGCCGTGATGCGAGATATCTGTACAATCGGACGAAGAGCTGCAAAGGTAGGGCCTTGCGCAAGCAAGGCCTTCTTGTACTCATGTGGCACGAGTCTTGCATGGATTCACAGACGACCGTTGTAACGATGAGGTGATGGCTGTGAATCGCACTGATCGAGTGACTCTCGACGTGCTTTCGAAGGCCCTGCAAGCAGCTTCGTTGAGGCAAGAGGCAATAGCCCAAAACCTCGCAAACGTAGATACTCCAGGCTACAAAGCTCTCGGAGTCAGCTTTGAAGAACAGCTCAGCAGAGCTCTGTCAGGGAGTGACTCAATCCAATTGAGGGTCACTCATCCGGCCCACCTGCGATCAACACCGCGATTGTCTCAGGTCAAACCTACATTGGTTCGCAGGACAGGTACAGAAGCGAGGGCGGATGGGAACAACGTGGACCCTGAGGCTGAAAACGCTGCGCTTGCAGAAAACCAGTTGTTGTACAGCCTTCTCACGCGTCTTGTGAGTGAGAAATACAGCCTATTGAGACACGCCATAAGTGAAGGGAAGCGGTAGTGTATGGGTCTTTTTGATTCATTCAGAATCGCTGCATCAGGCATGACTGCGCAAAGGCTGAGAATGGACGTAATAGCCGACAACGTCGCGAACGCCAACTCGACTCGGGACTCGTCAAATGAGCCTTATAGGCGCAAACTGGTCGTCTTTTCTGAAGCTCTGGACCGCGAGCTCGCATCCGGCGGCCGGTTGTCTGCCGGGAGGCTGTCAGGCAGCCTGAGGCATCAGGCGGTAGGCGTCGGCTCTCGTGGTATGAACGGAGTGAGAGTGGCCAGGATCGTTGAGGACCCGACTCCCGGCCCTATGGTCTACGATCCGGGGCATCCACTTGCGGATGAAAACGGGTACGTGCAGATGCCCAATGTCGACATTGTCAGGGAAATGGTGGACATGATCTCAGCGTCGAGGGCCTATGAGTCAAATGTCGCAGTCATCGAAGCTGCGAAGGCCATGTTCTTGAGAGCTCTTGAGATCGGTAGATAACATAGAGGCTTTTTGCATAGTTGCAGGAGGTGGCGAGTGAATGGCAGGCTTTGATCCGACTTCACTGATGCGGGCAGCTTCAATGGCGACCGGTAAGGTGGCGATTGAGGGACGGAGGACGCAGGGGGTCTCACTCGACCTGAACAACACGACCAAGGTCAAGAATGATTCTCTTCCGTCGTTTAAGGAGATGCTTGCTAAAGCCCTTGACACTGTGAACGATCTCCAGATCAACGCAGACCGTATGGCGCAAAAGGTCGCTACTGGAGAGGTAAACGACGTTCACGAAGTGCTGATGGCTGTTGAAGAGGTCAGCCTGGGGCTTCAGTTGACCATGCAGATCCGCAACAAGATTATTGAGGCCTATCAAGAGATCATGAGGATGCAGATCTAGTCTGCGCGCTTAGACTGACCTGTCGAGTGTGTTGAGTGGTCCCTGCTATGTATCTCGTCGGACGTAAGGTGAGCGTATGAACGAAAGGCTAGAGCAGATGCGCAATCAGGGCCTGACCGTGTGGCAGGCTCTTGACACCCGCAAGAGGATAGCTGTAGTTGCTATTTCAGTGGCTGTCTTGATAGGTTTGCTTAGTCTGGCCGTGTTTACAGGCAAGGATGACTATGTTCCACTGTATACGGGGCTTACTACAGCAGACGCCTATGAGGTCATGGAGAGACTTAAGTCAGACGGCATACCTTACAGACTAGCTGATGAGGGAAAAACCATCCTTGTCCCGTCCCTTCAAAAGCACGAGCTTCGTCTTCAGCTTGCCAGCGAGGGCATACCTCAAGGTGGAGGCGCCGGATTTGAGCTGTTTGATACGCAGGGCTTCGGGGTTACAGAGTTTACGCAGAGAGTGAACTACAGAAGGGCGCTGGAGGGCGAACTTGCCAAGACCTTTGCAGCATTCGAACAGGTAGAGTATGCAAAGGTCATGTTGGCAATACCAGAGCCTACGCTCTACTCCGATGAGGAAGAACCAGTGACTGCTTCTGTGTCTTTGAAGCTGAAACCCGGAAGGACTCTTAGCCAGGCCCAGATCAGGGGCATAGTGCACCTGGCTTCTGCAGCTGTCGAAGGCTTGAAACCTTCCAATGTCACGATTGTCGACACTTCTGGCAACATCCTGTGGATTGAGGATGACAGTGAATCCGCTTTCCAGAACAGGCTCAGCGTAGCCCAGCTTGAGGCCAAAGAACGCTATGAAAAAAGCTTGCAGGCGAGTATAGAGAGTATGCTTGAGAAGGTCGTAGGTCCCGGCAATGTAGCAGTGCGGGTGAACGCCGTGTTTAACTTCGACCAGGAGCAGAGCCACAGCGAGATTCTTGAGCCTGTCATTGACGGAGCCGGAGCGGTCATCAGCGAGCAGACGTATGCAGAGGAAACCCGGGGCCCGAGTGTTTGGGCGGAGGGTGTGCCCGGTACAGCAACCAACGTCGATGGAGATGTGCCGATCTACCAAGCAATCACAGACGACCAATACAGCACTTCGACTAGAAGTGAGGAAATACGCAATTATGAATACTCTCGGACGGTTACCCGCGTGGAGAGAGGGCCCGGACGTATTGAGAGACTATCAGTCTCAGCCTTAATCCACTCTGCTGGGTTGACTGAAGACGATACGGAGCGCGTGAGAGCGATTATCGCTGCTGCCGCAGGCATTGATGAATCCCGCGGGGACGAGATCGTCGTCCACACCATGGCATTTAGGCCGAGACTGTCTGATGAGGAACTCGCTCAAATGGAGTTGGAGGCCGAGCGAGAAGCAGCGAGAGAAGCGCTGCGGCAGTATATCAAGCTGGGTGTTCCGGCGTTCCTAGGACTTATCGCTTTGATATTCGGGGCTATCGTCATCAGGACGATGCGGCGTCAAGTGTATCGTGACCTTGTGCCGGAGGGGCTAGTCGGTGAACTTGAGCTTGCAGCAGGCGAAGACGAAGCCGAAGAAGAGGAAGAGCTCCTAGGTATCCCTGATGAGGAGAAGTCGCCAGAAGAGCGGCAAAGGGAAGCGATTTTGAAGAACCTGGAGAGGATGGTGGACGAAAATCCCGAGGAGGTAGCGCGCTTGATTCGAGGATGGCTTCTTGAGGAGTGAGGTGAGAGCTGTGGCGTTGAGACAAGGCAAGGGCGGTTTGACAGGCCGACAGAAGGCTGCGATTGTCTTGGTTGCACTCGGATCGGAGCTCTCGGCCAAAATCTTCTCGCACCTTGAAGACGAACAGATCGAAGAGTTGACTATGGAAATCGCAACTATGGGAAAGATCCCTACTTCGACCAGAGACGCTGTTCTTCAGGAGTTCTACCACAGCGCCCTGGCACGAGAGTACATGGCATTTGGCGGCATTGATTATGCAAAAAACGTTCTCGAAAAGGCTCTGGGTGCGCAAAAAGCCATGGAGATCATCTCCAAGCTGACGGTATCACTCAAAGCGACGCCGTTTGAGTTTGTAAGGCAGGCTACTCCTGAGCAGCTCTTGAGCTTCCTCGAAGGAGAACACCCACAGACGATCGCTCTTGTTATCGCTCACCTTGAGCCTGCTAAGGCTGCTGTCCTGCTGTCTGCACTGCCTCAGGAGCTGCAGACAGAGGTGGCGTTGCGAATGGCGATCATGGAGGGCACCAACCCGAGTGTCGTCCGAGATGTTGAGCGTGAATTGGAGCGGCGCATGAGTTCTGCAGGCAATCAGGAGACGACTTCTGCAGGCGGGATCAAGAGCCTCGTTGACATACTCAACAACGTTGACCGCGCAACCGAGAAAGCAATACTCGAGCGCCTCGAAGAGGAAAGCCCTGCTATAGCCGAAGAGGTCTCCAAGATGCTGTTTGTGTTCGAAGACATCATATTGCTGGACGACAGAGCCGTTCAGCTCGTGCTGCGCGACATAGACCAAAAGGACCTGGCGCTGGCATTGAAGGTCGCAAGCGACGACGTCAAGGAAAAGATGTTCAAGAACATGTCGGAGCGAGCCGCGACGATGTTGAGGGAAGATATTGAGTTCATGGGGCCCGTAAGGCTGAGAAACGTAGAGGAGGCGCAGCAGCGCATAGTAGCGACGATCAGGCGGCTTGAAGAAGCGGGCGAGATTGTGGTGTCTCGCGGTCAGGGAGATGAGATCGTTGTCTAACATACTGAAGGCTAGCCACTACCTAGAGACTGACCTAAGGGCAATGGGCGTGAAGGTGCTCAGGAGTTCTTTGCGGCAGGCGGCAGAGGCTAGTATGTTCGAGACTCCTCCAGGCTTGACACTGGAGGAGTGGCGTGACCGCGTGGCTCAGATTGAGGCGGAGGCGCTGGAAAAAGCCAGCGCAATCACAAAACGTGCGGAGGCACAAGCACAAGAAACCATGGCCTTTGCGCGAGAGGCGGGGTACAGAGAAGGCTATTCCAAAGGATACGAAGAGGGATATGCCAAGGGGGAGCTGGAGGCAAAGACCCACTATCAACGAGAGTGGGATACTCGGCTAGAGCAGCTGGCTACCGTCTTGGACGAAATATTGCGCTTCAGGTCTATTCTGGTGGATCGGTACAAATCCGACATCGTCCAGCTCGTCATAGAGATGGCACAAATGGTGACCTGCGCTCAGATAGACAAGGATGACACCACCGTGCTAAGGGTCATCGAAGCGTGCCTGCGCAAAGCCAGCTCACCGACGACCCTGACGATCAGGGTCAATTTGTCTGACCTGCCGGTCGTCGTCGATGCGAAACGCGACCTGGAGGCGAAATACCCGACCCTCGAGTCAATAGAGGTCGTGGATGACCCCTCTGTAGAGCGAGGCGGGTGTTTGATAGAGACAGATTCCGGGTTTCTGGACGGCAGGATAGGTCAGCAGTTTCAGCGTGTCGCAGAGGCTTTCAACGACTCTGTGCAGGAGGGCTGAGATGGACAGCCTGATAGACCTCTTGGAGGCAAATCCACTAGACCTGGAAAAAAGCATAGCTGCAATCCGCAGGACCGATCCCATAACTGCAAATGGACGGGTCAAGCAGATCATTGGCCTCACTATCGAGTCTGCGGGTCCCGAGGCGCAGATAGGGGAGTACTGCGAGATCAGGTCAAGGCACCGTAGAGAGCCTGTCGGCGCAGAAGTGGTGGGGTTTAGGGGCGATCGGGTCTTGCTGATGCCTCTTGGAGAGATGGACGGCGTAGGGCCTGGCAGTGAGGTGGTTGCTTCTGGGCATTCGCTTAGAGTCCCTGTAGGGCCGGGCCTGCTAGGCCGAGTGCTAGACGGCCTGGGGCGGCCTATTGACGGAAAGGAAGCACCCGAAGCGGAAGCCTTCTACCCCGTGACAAACGCCCCGCCGCCACCGCTTGCGAGAAAGCGAATAACTCAGCATCTTGGCCTTGGAGTGCGTGCAATCGACGGTCTCTTGACTATTGGCCGCGGCCAGAGGATAGGCGTTTTCTCAGGCAGCGGGGTCGGCAAGAGCACTCTCATGGGCATCATCGCCAGAAACACCGAGGCCGACGTCAACGTTGTCGCCCTGATCGGCGAGAGAGGCCGTGAAGTGCGCGATTTCCTCGAGCGCGATCTCGGCGAAGACGGGTTGGCACGCTCGGTAGTAGTAGTTGCGACATCGGATCAGCCGGCCCTAGTCAGGCTCAAGGGCGCTTCTGTCGCTACGGCTATTGCCGAGTACTTCAGAGACCAGGGCAAAGACGTGATGCTGATGATGGACTCAGTCACTAGGTTTGCGATGGCCCAGAGGGAAGTCGGGCTGGCCATAGGCGAACCTCCCGCAACCCGGGGATATACCCCGTCTGTCTTTGCTCAGCTTCCCAAGCTTCTCGAAAGATCGGGGACGTCGGATAGGGGAAGCATCACCGGCCTGTACACAGTGCTCGTTGACGGGGACGATATGAACGAGCCCATAGCAGACGCTACCAGGGGTATCCTGGATGGGCATATCATTCTGTCTCGTAAGCTGGCTGCGAGAAACCATTACCCTGCCATCGACATCAACTCGAGCCTCAGTCGTCTGATGGTTGAAATCACAGATGATGACCATCAGCGCGCAGCATCAGTGCTAAGAGAGATCTTGTCTGTGTACTCCGAAGCTGAGGACCTGATCAACATAGGAGCTTACAACCGCGGCAGCAATCCAAAGATAGACTTCGCCATAGACAAGATAGATGCTGTAAACGGCTTCTTGAGGCAGGGGATAAATGAGCGGTCGACGTTTGAGGAAGCCGTTGCGATGCTAAAGGAAATAGTCAGTTGAGCGTGCGTTCTCAAGAGTTGTTTGGCTCAGTTCTTGCATAGATCAGTCTGACGTAGAGTCTCCAACCGGGGAGGCGGAGCTCCAGTATGGCGCGATTTAGATTTCGACTTCAGACTCTCTTGGACCACAGATTGCGTAAAGAAGACGAGCTAAAGCGCGGTCTCGGCGAGATTCAGAGAGCGATCATGCGTGAGCAGCAAGCCCTGGAACAGCTTGAGAGAGGCCTAAGGGAGGCGGCTGCCAGGCACGCACAGTTTGCCGCAGAGACAGTTGATGTTGAGAAGGAGCAGCTGTTCCGGAACTTCTACTCGTATCTGTGCTTGCGGATAGAGGACAAGCAGGAAACGATTTGCGAGCTAAACGAGAAGCTCGACGCTCAGCGCGACCGCGTCGTAGAGGCTATGCGCGAGCGGAAGACAGTGGAGAGCCTGCGAGATAGGAAGTTTGAGGAGTTCCGGTTGAACGAGCTTAGGAAAGAACAAGCATTTCTCGATGACTTAGCCACGACAAGATACGTTGTTAACCACCTCATTGAGGGTTCGGAGTCAGCACGATAGACGTTAGCCTTATGGGAAAGGAGGTGAACAAACACTTGAGTACCAACTCGATGCCGCAGTTGCTGACCTCTGTCAATGTGTTAGGCGTTGAGCAGGCCGCTACCGGGTCGACCTTCGATGGAGCCACGGCGCCATCTCACGCCGCGCAGGCGGAATTCGACGCCGAATTGGCTCAGGCTCTACTGGCTCAATCTGCCGGAGCAGCCGGATCGGAAGCTCGCAAGGAGGTTCAGTCAGTGCCTGCAGGTACACAGTCTAACGACTTCGCCGAGCCAGATAGCGCAGGTGAACGGCCAATCCAGCGGTCAGAGAAGCGTGCAGCTCAGTTGATCGATGAGGCGTATGCCTGCGAGCAGGGGGCGGGCCTAAACAGCATACTGTCAGCAGCTAGTGCCTCTACTGTCCACGGCGTCCTTCAGGAGATCTTGGAGCATTCAGGGAGCGAGCAAGCCTTTGAGCTGGTTGGATCTGTTGAGAGCCCTCTCGAGGCGTCGGGCCCCGCGGTGATAAGCCCGGCTATGGGCCAGGCTGCGTCCATTGGCAGCCCTGTGCAGGGGGTTGGCCACGGCCAACCTGACCGAATGCAGGAAGCGCAAGGCGGCGACAGCCAGTTCGGCATCCCAGCTATGGGTGAGGAGGCCGGACTCACTGCACTTGATGGGCTCGGACCTGGACCGGCGGCTCTAGGGACGGTAGGAGGCTCAACCGAGCAGGGGACATTGATGGATGGCTCATTTGGGATCAACGCCGAGTCTCCAATGACCGACGGCCCGGTTGGTATTGACCAGCGTCAAAGCAGCGTCGGCACATGGATCAGGCAAAAGGACTCGTCTGGCCTCGCTCAGACCACGCCCAACACTGAAGAAACAGCCCTATCTGAACGTGGATCAGGACTTGAGCGAGTCGGCGTTGCTCGCCGATCTGCGGGCCAGCTGCAGCGGCGTGGACAGGCAACAAGCGGCAGAGCAGTGAGCCGAGGGGCGGCTGGCAGTAACCGCGCGTCGCTCAACGGCGGCATTAGGATACCGAATGGGCGGTCATACGTCGGCGGCCGCGAGCAGGTGTCGTCTCAATCCCAAGGGCTGCATGAGACCATTGATCCATCAGACCTGCCGGGCAGGATCGGGCATTCGCATCGACCGGGCGCCTCAGTCCACAGACCCGGACCAACTGCTCATAGCTTGCAGTCGATAGTCGGCACTGGAGTCGAGCACCATGTGAGAGTTGACAACAGGCCGATCAACGTGCAGTACGTGCTCTCCGAGGCAGTCGGGAGCCAGAGCAGCGCGCTCTCGGACCTCCAAGAGAGCGTCGTAGAGAGCGTTGCGGACCAGGATTGGATCCAGGAGTTGGTGCGGGACGCCTACGGGGTGTTGAACTCCCGGCCGATTGGCGAGTCGGAGATCAGCGGTCCAACCGAGAGCGCTCAAGGCTTTAGCAGTCAAGGCGTAGCTGCCGCTAACAGACCTGTCCAGACGCTTGGCACGGTCGGTACGGCCGGTGACGGGACCGACACGAGCGCAGCGCTCGACATGATCGGTACGGCCGGTGACGGGACCGACACGAGCGCAGCGCTCGACATGATCGGTACGGCCAGTGACGAGGCAGGCACTAGCGCAGGGTTTGGAGACGGTCCACATTCTGCCACAGTAGGGCTCACTGCGTCTCCAGAGGGAATCCCTCCTGAGAAGTGGGACGGAGTAGCTGTGATCAGGCAGAGTGACGCGGCTGCGGCCCAACAAAGGCGACCAGTGTCGAGTCAGGGCAGGGGAGCACCCGCCGTAGAACTCGGCGAGGCTGCCAAAATCGAGCGCAGCCAGGCGATTGCCAGGCAGCGCGAAGCAACGGCCAATCATCAAGCACCCGGTATCTCGGACCAAGCCGGCACTGCAGAGATCAAGGCACAGAGTTTGGAACAACCGGCTGCCCAGCCTACTCAGTTGGATGAGCCGATCAGCTCGCGTTCAGTCATTGACCAGATCGTTGAGAAAATCGACATAGAGACCGGAGCTGTAAGGCAGAAGGTGATCATCGGTCTTGAACCTGAGAGCCTGGGTAGAGTGGAGGTCCGACTCGAGGTGGAGCGAGGTAGAGTTGTAGCTGGCTTTGCAGCAGAGACTGCGGAAACAAGAAGGATCCTTAGATTGTCTGCAGACAAGCTTGTCGACGCACTCAAAGCCCAAGGACTTGATGTCACAGCGATACGAGTCGCAGTGAGCCCGCCGGCACAGTCGGAGTTGGCTCACAACGATTTGCGTAGCGAGTTTGCCCAAAGCCAGTCTGGAAACATGAGCGATTCCAACTCGCACACAGCCGGATTTGGCCAGTCGGGGCAGCGTGACCACGGCAGGCCGTACAGCTTCTACGAGGCACAGCCCAACCTGCCTTGGAACGGGTATGGCGAGGACACGATGAACGCTGAACTTGGACGGTTGGAGTTGAGAGCGTGACGCGACCAGTGACTGAATCTAGAGGAGGAGGTGACTAGATGCCTTTGCACACAACAGCAGTGAACCAACCCAATACCTACTACAGCAGCAGCCCTCAGCGAGCAGAGCGGACCAAGAACGAGCTTGGCAAGAACGACTTCCTGCAGTTGCTGGTGGTGGAGCTTAGAAATCAGGATATCTTCGCAGCTGCAGACAACAAGGAGTTCATGGGGCAGCTCGCTCAGTTCTCGGCCCTGGAGCAGATGCAAAACGTTGCATCCGGCCTTGAAAAGCTGGCATCCGCGCAGATGATGATTCACGGTTCGACACTCCTTGGCCGAACGGTTGAGGGGAGATCGATGGACGATCCGTCGGTCATTGTATCGGGCGAGGTTACTGAGGTCAGCTTTGGTAGCGAAGGCGTAGTCGTCTCAGTTGACGGGTCCTGGGTCAGGTTGTCCGACATAATCAGATTGAAGGCGACTGCAGATGCATGAAGACATGTTGCTACAAGAGGTGACTGAGTATGGTGGGTAAGCACTTAGATATACACCATCATCTGTCAGCGATTAGGCCACAGCCAGTCACCAGGCGACCAACGGAAGTCAAACAGAGCGGTAGAGGAAGTGCGGCACCAGAGGTATCGTTTGCGGACGTTCTCAAGCAACAGACTGCGGCAATGCCGCTCAAGTTCTCCGCTCACGCAGAGCAGCGTATGAGAGATCGCAATATCCGCTTGTCAGACGTGGAGCTGGCGAGGCTTCGCGACGCGGTGGATAGAGCAAGAGCCAAAGGTGCACGAGAGTCCTTGGTGATGATGGACAACGCTGCGTTTGTGGTCAGTGTAAGGAACCAAACGGTAATCACGGCTGTGGACCGAGAGAGCATGAAGCAGAACGTCTTTACGAACATTGATTCGGCAGTGATTGCCTAGTGGCTGCGAGTGCCACGGATGCTGTGGCATAGGGGCAGGACCTCACAGAGGATGCCCCGTGGGTTCTGACTGATCGATGAACCCACAACAGCAACCAAAGGAGGTCGAATTGACAATGCTGCGTTCGTTGTTTGCTGGAGTGACCGGCTCCAGGAGCCACCAGTCCAGGATGGACGTTATCGGCAACAACATTGCGAACGTGAACACGATAGGCTACAAGAGTGCTCGAATGACCTTTCAGGAGGCGTTTGCCCAGACGATCAGGTCGGGATCTAGGCCGAGCGAAAATATCGGAGGCACCAACCCTGCTCAGATTGGTCTCGGCAATATGATCAGAAGCATTGACGTCGACATGACTCAAGGCGGCCTGGAGAGCACTGAAAAACTGACTGACATGGCCATTGACGGTGACGGGTTCTTCGTGCTGAGCGATGGCGAGGCTACGAAGTATACCAGAGACGGATCGTTTACCTTGGACGGCGAAGGATACCTGGTTGCCCCGGGCTCGGGGTACAAGGTGATGGGCTGGATGGCAACCGACGGTAAGATCGACAAGTCGGAGTCTCTCAAGGCAATCCGCATCCAGCTGGGCGAGAGCATGACTGCGCAGGCAACAGACATGGTCCGCTACAGAGGCAACCTTAACGCCGAATCCTCGGGCCTCTTTGACCTAGAGGCGTTGGGCATAGGCGCCGAAGTGGCCCGAATGCTGCATGATGCAGCCAAGGCCGCGGCGGAAACCGCGAACAACCGTTCGGACGTAGCCACGGGCGTGGAAAGTAGGGAGACCAGCATTAACACTGACATCAGCGCTCTACTCACTGCGGCCAATAACGCTGCGTCGAGCTCAGGTGCAACTGCAACACATGTAGTGGCCGCGATCCGGCAGGACGCTACTGTGACGGACCCAGACCTGCGGAACGCAGTGGCTGACGCCTGCGACAGGGTGGCTAGTGCTATACCCGGCGCTACTGCACAGGATGTCATATCTGCTCTTGAGCGGATCCAGAACACTGTTGCGACTGTGACAGCTAGGGCCACAGAAGCGGCGCAGGAGGCGGCAGCCGATGACAGCGCTACTCCCGCAGATGTCAGAGACGCTGTTGGAGACGTTCTCGACAGCACAAACGTGTTGCTAGCCAGCGCCCAGGCAGCTCCGTCAGAGTGGTCTACTCAGACGGAAATATACGATTCGCAAGGCGTCAAGCACGAGCTCCACTTGGTGTTTACCAAAGTGGACGACAACCGTTGGGTATGGAGGGCGGTGAGCCCTGGTGCGACTGGTGAAGGAACTGTCATATTCAGAGCCGATGGGACAGTCGATCGAGACTACATGTCTCAGCAGGTCGTTGTTGATCCTGCCAATGGCGCTGCTCTCATCAACGCGACTCTAGATTTCAGCAACATAACCCAGTTTGGCGCGGGCTCTTCGGTGGCTGATGCGTTTGTGACCGGATTCCCGTCAGGAACACTTGAGTCGTTCAAGATTGATCCCGATGGTACAATTACAGGGATATATTCGAACCAACAGAATGAGATACTCGGACAGATTGTCTTGGCCAAGTTTACCAACCCT
The DNA here is from genome assembly GCA_900016865.1 of uncultured Clostridia bacterium. Lineage (GTDB taxonomy): Bacteria > Bacillota > DTU014 > DTU014 > DTU014 > DTU014. The sequence goes on from FIZI01000032.1 coordinate 22,480, forward strand.
GCAGGGTTGAGTCGTGACGGCAACAACCTGTATACCGAAACCGCCAACTCAGGTACGGCGAATATAGGCTCAGCAGCAGAATCAGGCAGAGGCAAGATCATGAGCGGACAGGTTGAGATGTCCAACGTAGACCTGGCAAGGGAGTTCACAGACATGATTATCACCCTGAGAGGCTTCCAGGCCAACGCCAGGCTTATCACGACAGCCGAGGAGATGCTCCAAGAACTGATTCAGCTGAAGCGTTAGCCTGCGATCTGCGGAAAACGGAGGCGTCTGTCCAGCACCTAGTTTTTGGCGCTGTTTGTGGCGCCTCCTGCCGCCAGTGTGAAGCCGGGTCGAATGGGTGTCAACTTCTTTGTTCTGCTGAGCGAGGGGGAGCGAACGTGATCGAGCTTACCCGCTTAAACGGGACGACCATTGTTATCAACTCGGACCTTATAGAGACTGTGGAGGAGACTCCTGATACTGTCGTGACTCTCACAATCGGCACCAAGTATGTTGTCCAGGAGAGCTCTAGGGACATCGTTGACAAGGTCGTCGAGTTTCGCCGAAGGATCATGCGTCCATAGGAGACAGTGGGGTGTTTGAATGGACATTTCTACGATTGTCGGAGCAATAGGTGGCTTGTTTTTGCTTGCGAAAGCGATGACGTCCGAGAGTGCTGTCGCAGAGGGCTTTTTCCAGTGGGAGTCGATTATGATCACCTGCGGCGGCACAGTGTGTGCTATCCTGATAGCTTACACGTTCGATGAACTCAAGATGATTCCGCGGGCAGTCGTAAAGGCATTGAGAAGGCAGGACTATTCTGCAGACGACACGCTGGACTCCCTGGTTCGCCTAGCCGAAAAAGCTCGCAGAGAAGGCCTGTTGGCTCTGGAAGACGACTTGGTTGAGATAGACGACCCCTTTTTGAGAAAGGGCATACAGCTCGTTGTGGACGGCACCGATCACAATATGGTCAGAGATGCCCTTGAGACAGATCTCAACTACATGGAGGCTAGGCATGCCCGTTGCCGCTCAGTGTTTGAGACCGCAGCTTCGCTTGCCCCTGCATTCGGCATGATCGGAACCCTTATTGGCCTTATACAGATGCTGGGAAGACTGGACGACCCATCGACTGTAGGTCCGGGTATGGCAACCGCGCTTCTCACCACACTGTATGGTGCTCTCATGTCTTATTTGATACTTACTCCGATCGCCAGGAAGCTTCAGATCAACAGCAAGAAGGAGATCCTCATCAAGGAAATGATGCTGGAGGGAATACTCTCGATCCTATCAGGCCAGAACCCGAGGATAATCCAAGAGAAGCTGAAGTCATTCTTGGCTCCCGAGCAGCAGGAAGCTGTTGAAGCCAGACGAGAGGCTGCCGACAGCCCAGCCATATCGACTGTTCGTGCAAGATAAGATGCCAAGAAGGGAGCGGTGAAGAGTGGGAAGAAGGCGCGAGCCCGAAGAATCGGACGGTTCGGGCAATTGGATGACTACATACTCGGACTTAATGAGCTTGCTCCTGTGCTTCTTTGTCTTGCTCTTTGCGTACTCCTCTCTCGATACAGCGAAGTTCAAGGCTGTTATTCAGTCACTGAGAGGGGCATTGGGTATTCTGGACGGCGGCCCAGCTTTGCTCGATGACAGTCTGCTGCCGGTCGAACCTGATCCTGTACACGACGACTACCCGACTGACAGAAGCCTGCAGATTGCCAGTATTGCGACAAAGATCAGCGCGTTATTGGAAGAAAGCGGAATAGACGCGGAGGTCGAAGTCGCTGTCGACTACCGTCGTGGAGTTGTCATCAGGTTTAGAGAAGCGGTGTTGTTTGACTTTGCAAAGGCAGAGATCAAGCCCGAGTCCAAACCGCTGTTGCTTAGGATTGCGGATATTTTGCAAGAGATACCCAATGACCTGGTCATTGAGGGGCACACGGACAACATACCCGTTAAGCCGAATAGCGAGTTTGAGTCAAACTGGGATCTGTCAACCAAGAGGGCTGTTCGCGTGCTGAGTTTTCTCCTCGAAGAGGCAGGAGTTGGCCCTCCGGAGAGGCTGTCTGCATCAGGCTACGGTGAATACAGGCCGATTGTAGCAAATGACAGCGAGCAGAACAGAGCCCTCAATCGCAGAGTCGATATAGTCATCTTGGTGCCTCCGGATTCGGGTGATGCGGGATTTCCCGAGGTCCCGGCGCAGACTGCCGTTGAGGACGGGCAAGAGATAGGTGGGGTGGTTTCGTCATGACACAGAGATTCAGCGCACGCAGTGCTGCCGATGCTCCTGCACAACAACAGGCTGGGTGGCTCTCCGGAAGGCGGTTTAGGCTGTTGGTGCTGTTGACAATCGCCATAGGGATGGTTGCCGGCTACTTCTTTGCTGCAGGCGGCGGGCTTGCCAACATCGCGAAGAAATTCGAAAAGCCCCTGGTAACGGAGATCGGGCCGATTGTGACCCTCGACCCGTTCGTCGTAAACCTTGCAGGAAGCAGAGGCGAGAGGTATCTCAAGACTACACTTTCCTTAGAGCTGAGAAGCGAAAGTGCGGTCAAAGCGGTGGAGCCTCTCAATGCATCGATGAGGGACGCCATTATCGGGATCTTGTGCTCGCAGACTTTGGATGATCTCGAGACGGCTGGCGCAAAGCAAGCCTTAAAGACTCAGATCGTCAACAAACTCAATGAGGTAATAGGGTCTCCGCTTGTCCTGAACGTGTACTACCAAGACTTCGTAATGCAGTAGGCTCCGTTGCTGCGCTGTTAATGGAGTGGAGCCAGAGGTGAGTATCGAGTGTCGGATGTACTGACGCAAGAGGAAATAAATGCGCTTTTGAGTGCCTACGGAAAGGACCAGCCTGAAGAAGTGGTGGAGGTCGCAGTTACTGCTCCAGGCCCTGACGGCGCGCCTGTCAAGATCAACAAGCCTGTCAAGACCTGGGACTACCGAAGGCCCGAGAGGTTTTCGAAGGATCAAATCCGCACGCTTCAGATGTTGCATGAGACATACGCCAGGTACGCATCTACGACCCTGTCGGTGTTAATGCGAATGCCCGTGAAATTCAGTCTGGTTGGCATAGAGCAGGCGACCTACGATGAATTCCTGACAACCTTGCCTAACCCGTCTGTGATCTACATATTTAGAATGCCTCCGCTGGAGGGATCGGCTATCCTGGAGGTCAACGCGGGTATTACGTTTTGTATGGTCGACAGGCTGCTGGGCGGCCCAGGCAAGGCCAGAATGCGAGTCAGAGAACTGACTGACATAGAACAGACGCTCATGAGGACAGTCACAGATCGGTTGCTTGCGGACCTGGGCGCCTCTTGGGCGCAGTTGGCTGAGATTCATCCGGAATACGAGGACTACGAGACGAATCCGCAGTTTGCTCAGATCGTGCCTCCGCACGACCCTGTCATATTGTTCGCATTTGAAATCAAGATGGGTGACACCTTCGGCAGCCTAAACATGTGCATTCCATACTCTGTGATTCAGCCGATCACTGGGAGACTCAGCGCCCAGCGTTGGTTCATGGAGTCCCCGCGCAAGGGAACGTCCAGACGCAGCCAATTGGAAGGCAAGGTGCTAGGACAGGTGGAAGTCCCGATCAGAGTTGAGCTTGGAGAGTGTGAGGCGACGATGCGCGAAGTCCTAGACCTTGAGGTAGGCGACATTGTCAAGCTAGACAGTCACGTGGGGGACGAGCTCACATTGTACATCGGCGGGATTCCTAAGTTTCGCTGCGTGCCTGGAGCCGAAGGGAAACAGTTGGCAGTTCAGATAACTCAGCTGATTGGCTCAGAGGAGGTGGAATGATGGCTGACGATACGATCAGACAAGAAGGGGCTCAAGAAGAGATGCAAGAATCAGTTGACAACTCGAGCGGAGGCGTCGATACCTCGGCCATCGTTGAACAGATCAGTAGCGAACTCGAGGAGCTAGAAGATGAACAGATCGAATGGACGGAGGATATGATGCCGAAGTTTGAGACGCCTGTAATGCCTGGGCAAGGCCAGGCTAGTGCTGAAGACGCCAAAGAGGAGGATGAGGAGGCAGAGACGACACCCGCTGATTCGGCAGTAGCCAAAGATCAATCGACCGCAGATGTCAAGACAGTGCGGTTTGCTCAGTTTGCTCCCAGTCCAAAGGGTGGCGCTTTAGGCAATCTCGATCTTCTTCTCGACGTCAAGATGCCTCTGGCAGTTGAGCTCGGCAGGACTCGCATGCTGATTCGAGATATTCTCGAGCTCGGCCCGGGTTCTGTGATTGAGCTGGACAAGGCTGCTGGGGAACCCGTTGACTTGCTGGTGAACGGGAAACTTATCGCCCGTGGAGAAGTAGTCGTAATCGATGAGAGTTTCGGACTGCGCATCACTGAGATAGTCGGTTCGGCTTCGGAGGTGGCCAAGTGACCGAGAGTGTAACCGACGCTGTTGCCGAAGGCGGCCTTGACCTAGGATATGGGAGCGGTGTTGACTTGGCATCGATGGTGCTTACCCTCGCCAAATACGCGCTGGTGACCTTTATAGTGCTCTTGATTTTTTGGTTTTTCGTGCAGTTTCTCAAGAGGGCGGTTGATTCTGCAGGATACAAGAGCGGTAGAGGGCGCATAACGGTGGTAGAAACGGCGCGTCTATATGGAGACAAGGCTCTCCATATTGTGAGGGTCGACGACAAAGAGGTCTTGATTGGCTCATCAAAGGAAACGCTTACCTACCTGTGCGACTTGGATGTGCCTGCAGGAGACCTCTCTCCCGCAATGGAGCGAGAGGCACAGGCTCCTGCGGGCGCCGGAGAGTTGAGAGCCGTAGACGTACAGACTGCCGATCCTTTGGAGAGGTCAACGCCGCGCCTTGGCAAAACCCTTGACAGCTGGCTGAATCGCCTCAGCAGCGCCGCATCCAATGGCATCGCCCGTGTCCTAAAGGCAAGACGGGATATGAGACCAGATACGCAGCCGGACGAGGCTGCCATTTTGCGGGATGAGGCACAGCGGATCAGGCACGGCCTGTCTCCGTTCCACGAGGTCCTCAACAAGGAAGTAGCTGCCGGTGAAGAGGCCGAGTCAAGTGGGCGTGAAGCCAGCCTAAAGAGGCTTAGGTCCTTGGCTGCTAGGTCGGAGAGACGTGATGTTGATGAGTAAGTCAAGGCAGACCCTGCGGTCAGCTGCGCTGACTGCACTTACTGTTGCAGTCGTACTTGGTCTTGTTTGGTGCAGTGCGGAAGCTCAAACCATTCCAATTCCTACTATCACAATCGGAGTCGACGAAGCAGATGAACCAGGTGAGGTCAGTCTGGCACTGGAGATTCTGTTCCTCTTGACTATACTGTCTTTGGCGCCTGCAATCCTGATCCTTCTGACTTCGTTTACTCGAACGGTAATAGTGCTGTCGCTCGTGAGAAACGCGATAGGCACTCAGCAGGTCCCGCCCAATCAAGTGATTATTGGACTGGCGCTGATTCTTACATTTTTCGTCATGACGCCTACGTGGAATGCGGTGTATTCGGAGGCGCTTCAGCCATATCTGAACTTGGAAATCAGCAGAGAAGAAGCTTTCGAGCGTGCTCTGTCGCCTGTCAGGGATTTTATGTTCCGCCAAGCCAATGAGAACGACATAGGCCTGTTTGTATCTCTGGCAGGGATCGAGCGCCCGAGAAACCAGGACGACGTGCCTACAAGCGTGTTGATCCCCGCGTTTGTCTTGGGTGAACTCAAGAAGGCGTTCCAGATGGGCTTTGTCATATATCTGCCATTCCTCGTTATAGACATAGTGGTTTCCAGCACTCTCATGTCAATGGGAATGATGATGCTCCCGCCTGTAATGATATCGCTGCCGTTCAAACTGCTTCTCTTTGTGCTGGTGGATGGATGGCATCTTGTGGTCGAATCGCTAGTAGCTAGTTTCATGTAGCGGCATCCAGAACCGCCTCAATCTGTCAATACAGCCTCAATATGCACATTTCTATGCCGGAGCCTTCTGTGATGGCACGCTAATTGCATGTTACACGATTCGGTGAGATCCAAGCCGCTCAACCGGGTGCGCCTTGTAGTGGCCGCTGGCCGCGACACCTCTATTTCAGCACCCTGAGCTTGCACATCCCGTGAAGGAGTCCAGGTCGAGATGTCTCAGACTCTTGTCATTGAGCTAGGTAGGGCAACGCTTCTGCTGGCAGTCAAGTTGGCAGCCCCTATGCTGGGCTTTGGTCTGTTGGTAGGGCTACTCGTGAGCATATTTCAGGCTGCAACTCAGATCCAGGAGATGACCCTCACTTTTATTCCAAAGATCTTGGCAGTCTTCGTAGCTCTGGCTGTGTTTGGCCCGTGGATGCTGCAAAACCTAGTGTCGTTTGCTGCGTCGATATTCAGCAATCTCGGCAGATTCGCACAATGAATGCTCTCAATCTGACTCACGAAGGGTTTGCGGTTTTTTTCCTGGTCCTGGCGAGGTGTAGCGGCATATTTGGGTTTTCACCCGTGTTGAGCGGCATGCAGATTCCTATGCAGGTCAAGATCGGGCTGTCGTTCTTCATCGCCGTTACGACCTTTCAAGTGGTGATCGCCACCTCGAGCTACACAGTCCCGGATAACGTCTTTGAGTATGCGTTGGCTGTTGCAGCCGAGTTGTTCGTTGGCCTGTGCATAGGGTTTGTCACTGCGCTTGTGATGACATGTGTTCAGGTAGCGGGGACAGTCATTGACTTTGAGATGGGGTTTGGAATGGTCAATGTCGTTGACCCTTTGTCAAACGTTCAGACCACAGTGATGGGACAGTTGTACATCATATTGGCGACGCTCTTGTTCATTGTCATGAGAGGTGACCATGTGGTCATTCGTGCAGTAGTGGGCAGCTATGCAGTAGTGCCGCTGTCCGGGACCGCTATTGGTGCAAGTACGATGTACAGTTTTTGGGATCTGCTAGCAAGAGCCTTTATTACATCGTTCAAGATCGGCGGGCCGATAATCGCATCGTTGTTTCTTGCGACCATAGGGCTGGGCATCGTAGCTAGGACTGTTCCACAGATGAACGTCTTGATGGTAGGGTTTCCTTTGAAGATAGGAATCGGGCTGCTGGCTGCCACTGCAGCAGTCCCGTTTGTGGTTGCGGTTCTCAGGCGCCTCTATGGGGAACTGCCTGGCGAGATCATGGTCATTGTGAGAACGCTGGGTGGCTGATAGTGTTGTTGGTTAGTAGTGGGTGGTAGGTAGATCCGCATTGCATTCGCAGGGGGAGTGAAATGGCGACACAGGAACGCACGGAAGCCGCAACGCCAAGGCGTCGCGAACAAGCCCGACGCCGCGGGCAGGTCGCCAAGAGTGTTGAGCTGACTTCTGCAGCGGTGCTAATAGTTGCTTTTGTCGCTCTGCGCGTGTGCTCGCAGTATATGTATGGCCGACTCGGCAACTTGATGGCCAGTGCGATCAGTCGGTCAGCTACCATTTCTCCCTCAGCGAATGAGCTCTACACTTACCTCGTTGAGACAGGGCTGAACATCCTGCTCATACTGGCGCCCGTCGTGTTGGCAGTTGGTGTCATTGGGTTTGCAATGACCTCTGTCCAGGTAGGCTTCGTCCTCTCCGGAGAGCCTTTGGTGCCCAACCTGGCAAGGCTGAACCCAATCGCTGGCCTGTCACGGATGGTATCAGCTCGGGCATTCGTTGAGCTGCTCAAGGCTATTATCAAAGTCGTTGCTGTAGGATATGTGGGGTACAAAGCTATAGCGGGAGAGTATGAGAACCTTTTCGGTATGGCCGACATGAGCGTCGGTCAAATGGTTGTGTATGTTGGCAGGCTGACCTTTAATGTCGGGATCAGGACGGGCTTGGTCCTCCTGGTGCTGGGAATAGGCGACTACGCATTTCAGAGGTATGAATTTGAAAAGAGCATCAGGATGACCAAGGAAGAAATCAAACAAGAAGCCAAGGAATACGATGGCGACCCGCTGATTCGATCAAGAATTCGTGCCAAGCAGCGCCAGTTGTCGATGTCTCGTATGATGCAGGCTGTCGAAAAGGCAGATGTAGTCGTAACCAACCCGACGCACTACGCGGTTGCATTGGCTTATGACCAGGCTGAAATGGATGCACCGACTGTGGTGGCAAAGGGCAAGGACTTGATCGCTGAGCGGATCAAGGAGGTCGCAAGACAACACGGCGTGCAGGTTGTGGAGAATAAAGCTCTGGCGCAAGCGCTCTACAAGAGTGTGGAAATCGGACAACAGATACCCGTTGAGCTATACAAAGCAGTAGCAGAGGTGCTTGCATACGTCTACAGGCTTGAAAACAGGCTGTAACAGGACGGCACCCTCCTATGGAGTAGTCGGTGCAAGCCTCTGAGACAAAGGAGAACCAATATGGCGGACGCGACTCGAGCAGTTTCTTTGAGCAGATTTGTCAAGTACAGCGACATACTGATGGCGGGAGTAGTTGTTCTGGTTGTTGTCATGATGGTTATCCCGCTACCTGCAGCGCTGCTGGATATCTTGTTGGCAGTCAACATCACAATCAGTCTGACAGTGCTGTTGGTCACCTTGTACGTTGTTGAGCCTCTTGATTTCTCCGTGTTTCCATCGCTGCTACTTGTTACAACGCTGTTCAGACTCGCACTCAATGTGTCTTCTACACGGTTGATTTTGTTGCATGGATACGCTGGCCAGATCATTGAGAGTTTTGGCAACTTCGTAGTAGGCGGCAATTTCGTGGTGGGCTTAGTGATCTTCACCATTCTTGTCATAATACAATTTGTGGTAATCACGAACGGCGCTGGACGTGTTGCCGAAGTGGCTGCGAGGTTTACGCTGGATGCGATGCCTGGTAAGCAGATGAGCATAGACGCAGACCTCAACGCCGGGCTTATAGACGAAGAGGAGGCGAGGCGGCGCCGCAGACTGATTGAAAAAGAAGCAGACTTCTACGGTGCTATGGACGGTGCCAGCAAGTTTGTCAAGGGCGATGCGATAGCAGGTATTATCATTACGCTGATCAACATCATAGGCGGGATTGCTGTTGGCGCCCTTATGCACGGCCTCAGCGTCCAAGAGGCGGCTCAGCGGTACGCACTGCTTACAGTCGGGGACGGCCTGGTCACGCAGATCCCAGCCCTGCTGATCTCCACTGCAACTGGAGTGGTCGTGACGCGGGCGGCTTCAGACTCAAACCTCGGCGCGGACTTCACTGCGCAGATGCTGGCACAGCCTCGAAGCTTGGCAATAGCTGCGGTCGTGCTGTTGTTCCTTGGGATGGTTCCGGGGTTGCCCTTCCTTCCGTTCTTGATACTCTCGTTGGTGACCGGCGCTATCGCATATGTGGTAACCAAGGCTGCCAAGGAAGAGCAAGCCAGGATGGAGGCTGAAGAGGCGGCAAAACGACAGGCGGCAGTACAAGAGTCAGTCAGGCCTAGTGACATAGCCGCTTCACTTGCTGTCGAGCCTTTCGAGGTGGAGATAGGGTACGGCCTGATACCGATGGTCGACCGCGGGCAGGGCGGTGACCTCCTTGACAGGATCACTATGGTCAGGAGGCGGATCGCTGCTGAGCTGGGGCTTTTGGTTGCGCCAATCCGCATCCGTGACAACCTGGAACTTGGGCCAAACGAGTATGTGGCCAAGATAAGAGGAAATGAAGTCGCGAGGGCAGAAATCTATCCCGACCGCTATCTGGCAATGGACTCAGGCGCCGTGACTGAGAAGGTCGACGGGTTGCAGACAGTCGAGCCCGCATTTGGTTTGCCCGCCATCTGGGTGACTGAGGCAGATAGAGATCGTGCGGAGCTCGCCGGTTACACTGTAGTGGACCCGGCGTCTGTTGCAACGACCCATCTGGCCGAGATCATAAAGCGCCATGCACCCGAGCTGCTTGGAAGGCAGGACGTCAAGGAGATGATCGACTCCGTACGCGAGTCCCATCCTGCAGTTGTCGAGGACGTCGTGCCTGAGCTGCTCACCATTGGCGAGGTACAGAAGGTACTTCAAAACCTTCTCAGAGAGCGCGTCCCGATCAGAGACGTAGTGACTATCCTCGAGACCCTGGGCGATTATGCCCGCAGCGTTCGCAATGTGGATGTGCTTTCCGAATACTGTAGACAAGCCCTGGCGCGGACCATTTGTCGCCAGTACCAGGGCGATGATGGCTCAATAAGCGCAATCACGATCAGTCCTAGCCTAGAGCAGATGATTGCAGACGCTATCGAGGAGACCGATCAGGGCTCCTACCTAGCCCTAGATCCCACTGCAGTGCAGAGGTTCTTTGACAGCTTGTCTCAGCAGATAGCGAAATCTGCAATGCTCAGCTCCCAGCCGATCGTGCTGACGAGCGCTGTAGTCAGACTGCATGTCAAGCGTTTGACCGAACGGGCGATTCCGGGTCTAGTCGTGCTGTCTTACAACGAGATCGTTCCGGACGTCAAGGTGAGATCAGTAGGGATGGTGAGCTTACCTGATGAGGCTTAAGCGTATTACAGCGCCGACCATGCAAGAAGCGTTGGAGCGCGTCAAACGCGAACTAGGCCCTGATGCAGTTATCATAGGATCAAAGACTGTACGCTCCGGAGGTTTGTTTGGGTTTTTTGGCAAGCCCAAGGTAGAAGTCACCGCTGCAGTTGATCCAGCTCCGGAGGCAGCTAGGGAACCTCTTGACTTGAAATCACGCGAACCAAGCACCTATACTCAGCCTGTGATCACCGCTCCCGAACTGCAGGAAATATACAGAGAGCTGCAAGGGATGCGCAGAGAAGTAGCAGCTTTGGTTGACGGCACGAGAGTGAAGTCAGACCGGGTCCCGCTTAGCGGAGCTTTGCTCTCTGTTTTTCGCAGGTTGGTAGACAACGATATCGAAGAAGAGACTGCCCGGATACTAGTCGAAGAAGTTGCAGGTGATCTTCGTCAGAGGGAGCACGATGACTTGGCGAAGGTTCATGCCATGCTGGTCAACAAGGTCGAAAGGCTGATCCCCGTTGCACAGGAGACTAAGTTTGACAAGGATGGCCCCAAAGTCATAGCCATGGTGGGGCCTACGGGTGTCGGCAAGACAACGACTATCGCAAAACTGGCGGCCGTGTACGCTCTGTCTCGCAAGAAGCGGGTTGCGCTCATAACCGCCGACACCTACAGGATCGCTGCTATAGAACAGCTCAGGACATATAGCGATATCATAGGTGTTCCGTTGACAGTCGTGTACTCTCCAGAAGAGGTCCAACTAGCGATCCAAGAGCACAGGGATGCCGACTTGATTCTCTTGGACACTGCAGGGCGAAACCCCAGGAACCCTGCAAGAATGCTCGAGTTGCGAGGAGTTATCAGAGCAGCTCAACCTAACGAAGTGCACCTAGTGATAAGTGCTACGACAAAGAACAGAGATGCGATCGAAATCGTCGATAGGTTTGAGCAGGTCAGGTTTGACCGGCTCCTTATCACGAAGCTGGACGAAAGTTCGACATACGGGATGATACTCAACGCTCTTGTGAGGGCACAGCGCCCGCTGTCATATGTAGGTACAGGGCAGGATGTCCCTGAGGATCTTGAGTACGCTTCGGCGAGCAAGCTGGCACACATGATTGTAGGTGACTGGGGAAGCCCTCTTGAGCTGGACACCACACATGATACTGAACAGCATGTTGGCTACGAACATCCTCGTTCTTAGGGCTTGCGGAGGTGCGATACATGGCGGATCAAGCGTATAGACTTCGGAAGCTCGCAGAGCTCGCCGGCAGATCGGACTCCGCACTGGCAGACCGTAGAGCTGGAGTGGAAAGGGACATTGCTGCTGACAGGCAGATGAGGACCAGTTCCAGTGGGCTCAGGCGGACTCGAGTTATGGCGATTACCAGCGGCAAGGGTGGGGTAGGCAAGACCAACATCGTCGCCAATCTTGCCATATCATTGTCTGAGGCTGGAATGCGGGTGCTGGTTGTAGATGCAGACCTAGGCCTTGCAAATGTCGATGTGTTGCTCGGCTTGTACCCGCGGTACAACCTTGGTCACGTCGTGCAGGGGCAGAAGTCTCTTGAAGAAGTGATCATCAATGGCCCTGCAGGTATTCGAATCATTCCCGGTGCCTCGGGCCTGCAGGATCTAGCGCAAATGGATGCTGGGCGGAGACATGCCCTTCTCTCAGACTTGGTGTCACTGGAGGAACAGGCGGATCTAGTGTTGATTGACACAGGAGCGGGCCTGTCGAGTAGCGTCATGGACTTTGTAGTGTCGTCTGATGAGGCGGTGATTGTGACGACGCCGGAGCCGACAGCAATCGCTGATGCATATGCGATGATAAAGGTGCTGTCGCAGACTGACTCAGATGTGTACATCCGACTCTTGGTCAACCAAGCCCGCAGTGAGTCAGAGGCAGAACAAGTAGCAGATCAGATTCTGTCTGTAGCTCGGAGATTTCTCAACGTGCACGTGGACAACCTTGGTTATGTGCTTGTGGACGTGGCTGTCCAAAGGTCGGTCAGGGCGCAAAAGCCGTTCGTCCTCCTGTATCCTCATTCATCGGCCTCAGAGTGCATAAGGGCCGCGGCCAGACGCCTGGTGACCGGCAGGTCGAGCCCTGTTGCGCCCAGTGGAATCGCCGGGTTTATCAGGCGAATGCTGTCTGCAATCGGAGGGCGATATGTTGAGTCTTGAGCGCTATCTCCCTATCTTAGATCAGAAAGTAGAGCTTCAAGTGCCTGAGTTGCATGAGACTCGTGTGTACCTGACCAAGGTGGAGGACATCTCAGAGGATTTCATTACTGTCATTTGTCCCATTAGCAGCGGAGAGGTTGTTCCATTGAGAGCTGGGCAGCGGGTGACTGTCACATATGTGACAGGAGAGGGCCTGTTTTCGTTTGACACGGGGATTCTCGAGAGGTTCGCCGGGCAGGTGCCCAGACTCAAGCTCGCTCGGCCTGACGAAATAGTGAGGGCACAGAGGCGTCACCACAAGCGCATAGAAGCGAGATTTCCCGTAAGATATGCTCTGATCGAATCTGACGCGATCGAAATGGGTCCTGGCACGCTGGACTTCAAACAGGCAGAATGTGTGGACATCAGCTCCGGGGGAATGCGAGTCAGACTTGTCGACGTTGTCGTTGGAATCAGACTTGGAACATACGTCCAACTAAGGTTTAGCATTCCTACAGAGGATAGGCGGGATTTTGACTTGATGGCTCAGGTAGTGCGGATAGAGGACTTCGGCAGAGCGAAAGCGCCAGCTCTCGACGCCATAGACACCGAATCAGGGCCGAGAGATAGCGTCGAGGAGGTTGCAGACCCCAAACGCAACTACCGAGTAGCTTTTCGGTTTGTCGGCATTAGCCTAAGTGACCAGGACTCGATTATGAAGTTTGTGTTTGACAGGGAACGAGAACTCATTGAACGCGGAGTAATTGGCCGTTAGCTCTTGAGTCCGGAGGCGTGGTGCTTTGGCTACTCTTGACGAGACGTGGAGAGCATATAGAGAAACGGGCGACCGTTCCTGTAGAGAGAGGCTGGTGCTGAACTACATCGGCCTCGTCAAGACCGTTATAGGCCGTTTGAGTGTCAGGCGGCTCCCAGGTACGGAGTACGACGACCTGGTGAGCAACGGTATTATTGGGCTGATGGATGCTATTGACAGGTTTGACCCGTCCAAAGGCGCTAGATTTGAGGTGTACGCGGCAGCAAGGATCAGAGGTGCTATTCTCGATGCGTGCAGGAAAGACGACTGGGTCCCAAGGAGTGTTAGGCAAGCTTCGAGGCAGCTCGAACGCGTGTATTCGGTAGTCGAGAACCGCTTGGGCAGATCTGCCACGGATTGGGAAATAGCGAGTGAAATGGGCTTGTCGATTGAGGAGTTTGACAAGATGCTGCAGGACATCGAAGCGTCGCACCTCATGTCGCTCGACGAGCGAGTGCCTGGGACAGACCAGGACGACTCAATGACAGTTGCCGACCGGATTGAGGATACGTCCGTCCCTGCGCCGGAAGAGCTAGTCGCCGAGTCGAGCGCTATCGAGATATTAGCGGAGGCGATTGATCGTCTTCCGGAAAGGGAGCGGCTGGTAATATCGCTGTACTACCAAGACGGGCTCACTCTGAGGGAGATCGGCGAGGTCCTGGGAGTAACCGAATCGCGTGTTTCGCAACTGCATGCCAAAGCCATTCTCAGGCTCAGGGGCAGGTTGACTAGGGCACGAGCACAGCATGCGATATGAACTGATCTGGAGACTTCGGATGCCCTCAAGGGGTGGTGGCAGTGCGTCCGATCGACTTGCAGGGAATCGTCACAAAGACCCAGGATATCGAGCGCCTGCATCGCGTCCAACAGCATCATCCTGTGCTGTCGCAGGAGCAGTTTTCAGAAAGGCTTCGCAGAGAGGCGGAGGCGAATCTAAGGCGTGTTCGGTTTATTGAGGAGTCTCCTGTAGCGGGAATACGTGAGAGGAGAGACGAGGGCAAGCAGAGACAGCATGCGAGCGAAAGGGAACGCCAAGACAGCAGGCCAGACAGAGGGGATGAAGCTTTGGGCTGTCAGCCGGGCGATCAGCTTAAGGGCCGGCATATCGACGTCAAGGCGTAGCCCCATGGAGGGTGAGGTTGATTGGAACTGGTATTACGAGTCCTAGAGGCACTGCTGGTATCAGTCGCCGGTGTAATAGTTGTGGTTTACGCGGCTCGGCACTTCGTGTCGTCAAGCGGGCGGCTGAACAGACATCACAGCGAAGTTGCATATGAGCAAGAGCGCGAGCAGGCTAGAGCTGAGTTCCTCGGCGCTTTGAGAGATACGGCCAGTGGGATTGCAAATGACCTCGAGGCCAAGGCGTTATCTATGCGAGATCTCCTGAGGGAGGCAGACGAGACGATTGCAACCTTGGCCGAGTTGTTGGCCAGGTCAGAAAACGTGTACCGAGGCGCCGCAGCATCCGATGTCAGCACCCGGAATCAAGAGCGCCCGAGTGAAGGCCGGCAGCAGGAGAAGAGGATGGAACGTGATGTTCAGCGCAAACAGGCACCAAGTCGCAGGCCGCGTGCGGAGCAAACAAAGCGCTCGACAACGTATCGAGAGGTCCATGCACTGGCCGAGGAAGGAAAACGGCCCGAAGAGATCGCAAAGCAGCTCGGCCTTGGAACAGGAGAGGTACTGCTCGTCCTAGGCCTGTCAAGAAAAGCATAACGTTGGCTTTATGAGACGAATCCCTCCAATTGGGTGATGTTGGGGCTGGCGGTAGCACAAAGTGCTCATTGCCAGCCCTAGTCATATCCAGTATAATTGTACGCAGTTTGTGCATTATTCTAATACCGCGTAGTTGAGGAGGGCGTGTGATTGATGAGGAAATCTTCTATACTCTTGGTATCTATGCTGTTAGTCATGATGATTGCCATGTCGGCGACGATTGTTGCTGCGAAAGAGGTTATACGTGTTGCTATCGAGCCCTTTTATCCTCCGTTTGAGCAGATGGATCCCGACGAGACGATATGGGGATTTGACGTCGACCTCATCAAAGCAGTTGTTGAGGAGATGGGTGCAGAAATCCAGATTTACAACGTCGGTTGGGAGGGCTTGATACCAGGGATCCAGAACGGCTCCTACGACTTGCTCATCTCTGCGATGACGATCACTCCGGAGAGGGCTCTTCAGATCGACTTCAGCGACTGGTACTTCGACTCCAGACAAGCGATTTTGGTGCGCCAGGGCGATACGAGAATCAGCTGTCAGGCTGATCTTATCGGCAGACAGATAGGTGTCCAGCAGGGGACCACTGGCGACTTCGCAGTAAGAGAGCTCGAAGGAATCAATGAAGACAAGGACGTCCGCGGGTTCCCGACAGCCCCTGAAGCCATCATGGAACTGATGACCGGAGGCGTGGATGCAGTAGTCTTGGATTGGCCCGTTGCCGTATACTACAAGGACATGTTCCCAGGGTTCGAAATAGTCGGTGACCCTGACGAGTGGGAGCCGGAGTACTTCGGCATTGGCATGAAGAAGGGGCGCACAGATCTCCTCGAGCGTGTCAATGCTGCTCTTGCGGCTTTGAGAGAGAGCGGTAAGTATCAGGAGATATACGACAAGTACTTCGCTCTGTAGCTATCGATCTATCTTGTGAGTTATTGGGTGTGCAATGAGCATCTGCGTAGCATCTTGTCCTTTATAGGTGCTACGCAGATTGCTTTGTTGTCTCCTCAGGAGGTGAGGAAGCAACGTGATTGCTTCAACGTTGAGATTTCTGTGGGAGAACAAGATGTTTCTCCTAGCAGGTGCTTGGACTACCGTACAGCTTACAGCAGTATCTGTTGCCCTTGGAACCGTGATAGGAACAGTCGTTGGAATCGGCCGCATTAGCAAAAACAAGGTTATCAGTTTGGCTGCAGCTGCATACGCTGACTTCCTGAGGGGAACTCCGCTGCTTGTGCAGATCTTCCTTGTCCACCACGGCTTGCCGGCTGTTGTCAGCCGATACGTTCCCGGGTTTCATATCACTCCGTTCATATCGGCAATCACTGCTCTCAGCATCAACAGCGGGGCGTATGTATCAGAGATAGTGCGTGCAGGTATACAGTCGATAGACAAGGGGCAGATGGAAGCTGGGCGGTCCTTGGGGATGACGTACTGGCAGACCATGCGCCACATAATCCTTCCGCAAGCTTTTCGGAGGGTTGTCCCGCCTCTTGGAAATGAGTTCATCGCGTTGCTTAAGGATTCTTCACTGGTATTTGCCATCGGGTACAATGAGCTGATGACCAGGGGAAGGCTCTTGATGACTAAATACTTCATGTTCTTTGAGACTTGGGTAGCAGTCGCCATCATATATCTTTGCATGACCATGGCTGTGAGCAGGTTGGTCCGGTTCATTGAGAGGAGGATGGCTGTCGATGATCAGAGTTGAAAACCTGCACAAATACTTCGGGAAGTTGCACGTCCTCAGAGGTGTGACCAACCACGTCAGCCGGGGCGAGGTCGTCGTGATCATAGGGCCAAGCGGATCAGGCAAGAGCACGTTTCTTCGCTGCCTCAATCTGCTTGAGATGCCAAACGAGGGCGACATATACATCGAAGGAGTCAATGTAGTCAATCACGGGGCAAACCGCGTAGACATTAACAAAGTGCGTGCAGAAGTTGGAATGGTGTTTCAAAGCTTCAACCTTTTCCCGCATATGAATGTCCTAAGAAACATCACGCTTGCTCCCGTCTTGGTCAAGGGGATTTCCGAGGATCAAGCCCTGAAAGAAGCACTTGCTCTGCTGGAGAGGGTAGGCTTGAGTGAAAAGGCGGAGGCGTACCCGTCTCAGCTGTCAGGCGGTCAGCAGCAGCGAGTTGCCATTGCGAGGGCGCTTGCGATGAGGCCAAAGGTGATGCTATTTGATGAGCCTACATCAGCACTTGATCCGGAAATGATCGGAGAAGTGCTCGATGTTATGAAAGACCTAGTCAGCGACGGTATGACGATGGTGGTCGTCACTCACGAAATGGGATTTGCACGAGAGGTCGCTGATAGGGTGCTCTTCATGGACGGCGGAGTCATCGTGGAGGAGAATACCCCTTCTGAGCTCTTTTCAAATCCGCAGAATCCGAGAACAAAGGCTTTTCTTAGCAAGATACTCTAGGCTCAGGCTCGCGGGCTTCGGAGAGGTTTACTGTGACCACGCCTGCAAAGATCAAGAGCCCGCCTGCGAGTGTCTGCAGTGTAGGGGCTTCTCTAAGAAACGCGAATGCAAACACCGCGGAGAATACAGGCTCCATGGAGTATATGATTGCAGTGTCTACAGAAGAAGTCACTCTCTGGGCCAGCGTTTGAATCACGAGAGCCACCGACGTTGCGAATATACCGCAATAGAGGGCTGCTGCGAGCGCACGGGCAGAAATCTCATAGGGACGCATTGAAACGCCCCGAGCTTGGGTCAAGATAAGAGTGACTAGACAAAGGACCGCAGCCTGAACCAGCGCAACCTCGACAGGGTCGACGTGTCTTGCATAGACCTCCGTGACTACGATATGCAGGCCGAAGAACACTGCGCAGATAAGGGTGAGCAAATCGCCCCGGGCTATAGTGAGTCGTCCTGACACAGAGATCGTCAGCAGGCCGACAGTTGCCAACGCGATGCCTATAAGGCTGTGCCTGGCAGGTATTCTGCGATTGAGTATTGAGTACATCAGTCCGACGAACACCACGTTCATCCCCGTGATGAAGCCGGACGCAGTAGCCGTGGTGTACCGCAGGCCTTCAGTTTGCGTTACATACCCAATCGCGAAGATGAGCCCGAGGATGATCCCGGGCCGTAGAGCTCTGGTCAGAGTCAATCGGTATGCCTCTGGGCGATTGCGGCTGCTCAAGAGCCTCACGGCGCTCAGCAGTGCGAGAGTCGCAAGAGCCGCAGCGAAGCGTACAAATAAGAACAGCATCGGGTCAACATCTGTCAAAGCGACTTTGGTGATGCTAAACGTCGATCCCCATATGACAGCCGTGATAAGTAGTCCTACATTAGCAGCAAGTCTCTTGTTCACTCCGTCACATTTCGTCATAGCTAGGCGGTTTCCTTCAGGATACACCGGGTGAACATAGGAGGGTTTGGCTTGTCGTCAACGAAAAGCATAGGATATCCGTCGCCCGTTTTGGGTGCGGTTGTCGTAACGTCAATCCGGAGGTAGAAATCCCATGTTTACGATGAGATATCCTAGGCGGGTCATCTCAGGAGCCAACAGCCTTGATCATCTACCTACAGAGCTAAAGGACCTTTGCAGAGGAGTTTTGATCGTCTCCGGTTCGTCCAGCCTGCGGCATAGCGGTGTGTTGTCGAGAGTCGAGTCTAGCTTGAGGGACGCAGGCCTAGACGTTTCTTTGTTTGACAAAGTGGAGCGCGAGCCATCTGTGTCTACAGTAGATAGCTGTATACAGCACTTGAGGCAGTTTCAGAGTGTTGTCGACGGCCCGGTAGTAGTCGTAGGCATAGGGGGTGGAAGTGCGCTTGATGTAGCCAAGGCGACAGCCGGCCTCGTCAACGAGTCTGTCAGCACCTTGGATGTTTTCAGGGGTCATGGCGTCACCACAAAGGGAGTACCCTTCGTCGCTATACCCACCACTGCAGGGTCAGGGTCTGAGGCGACCAACAACGCCGTCTTGACAGACGTCGAGCGCGGGATAAAGGCGAGTATCCGTAGTGACAGCTTCATTGCTGATCTGATAATACTAGATCCGGTTCTGACTCTGACACTGCCCAACGACGTGACAGCCGCTTCGGGCATGGATTCGCTTACACAGGCAATCGAAGGCTACACTTCGATACACGCCAATGAGCTGACAAGGCCGTTGAGCAGAGAGGCTGTCAGACTGGTGGCGAGGAACCTGTATAGGGCATATGTGGCTGGCGATGATATCTCCGCAAGGGATGCGCTGCTCAAAGCGAGTTTCATGGGCGCGGTGGCCTTTGGCAGCTGCAGGCTGGGAGCTGTACACGGCATTGCACACCCCGTCGGTGCTCGCTACAAGGTCGCGCATGGCGTTGTATGCGCGATACTCCTTCCTCATGTGATGAGGTTTAACATGAAGGAGTGCATGGACGACTATGCGACGCTCGCTGCAGATATCAGGGCTACAAACAGGAGGGCGTCTACTAAGGTCCTTGCTGCCAGCCTGATCGGGTTTGTGGAGGAGCTCAATGACAAGATGGGTATTCCACGCAAGCTCAAAGAAGTGGGATTAGTTGAACAAGACATCGAAGCCATTGCAGAGGAGAGCATGCCCTCCGGATCTCTTGCGGCAAATCGCCCCAAGGCGCAGAAGGAGGATGTGATGAGCATACTTCAGGCAAATCTGTAGGCAGTAAAGCCACTACCGCTTGTTGCAATTCTTACAAGTCGTCTTCTCGCACCTCTGCAAACCCTTTGCCGAGCACCTCGGAGGTGTCTGTCACAGTCATAAACGCCCCGGGGTCCAGCTCGGCGACTATGTCTTTTAGCTTGGCGACTTGAGTCAAAGACACAGTGGTGACAATAACGCGGGTGTTGCTGCCGCTGAATGCTCCCTGGCCCTGCAGTAGAGTGACGCCTCTGCCGATTCGCTGCATTATGGCCTGGGCGAGCTCTTCGTGTCGGCTTGACACTATTGTTATGGTCTTCGAGGTAATGAAACCGAGCTGCACCTTGTCTATCAGCCTTGACGACAGGTACATGGCGATTAGCGTATAGCCGATAAGCTTGATGTCAAAGAGCAGTATGCCAATAAACAGCGGTATAGCGTTTAGCACAAAGCCACTACTGCCCAGGCTGAATGAGTATGTCCGGTTGAGCACCAGAGCGATGATGTCGGTCCCCCCAGCAGACCCGCGGCCTCTGAAGATCAGGCCATAGCCTATTCCGTTCAGGGCGCCTCCAAACAACGCAGAAAGTAGCAGGTCATCCACAACAGGCTTGTCCGGTTGTATGAGCAGTCCCCAACAGAACAGAAAAAGCGTGAAGCTGAGGATGCCAACCAGACTTCTCAACATATATCCTCTATGGAGCTGACGAAGCCCAAGATAGAAGATCGGTATGTTCATGACTAGCACGCTCAGGGTAATAGGGATTCCGAGAGAATACTCAAGCATCAAAGCCAAGCCCGATACTCCACCTGACAGGAGGCCGGCAGGCTGGACAAATAGTCTGATCGACAGACTTGCTAAGAGACTGCCGATCACGATCAGAAGCAAGCGATCTCTTCGGAGGCTTCGGCTGATGAGCCCACTGTTGACCATGTGCAAACCGCTCCTATGACGACACTAAGGGTTGTCCAGGTTTGGACTTCTACGCATATTGCCGGGTATCCTTCTGGGATTGGCGGCTTGAAATGTCAACTACCGACTAGGCGAGACCTAAAAATTCCAGTCAGTCCGGATTCCTTGACTCTCGTTTGAATAGCGGCAATATCGACAGTGTATAGGCCTTGCTTGACTGCATGCTGGAAGTATACGGACCCGGAGAAAGTGTACTTGTTCTGCAAGGAGCGGTTTTCCTTCAAGTCATTTGCCACGTATTCCAAGAAATCGCCGCACATCAGGCTTGTTGGAAGCTGCAGCAACTCTGCCCGCAACCCTACTCGAACCGCGTTGTGCCCTGCGAGCATCCCTGTAAGTATGGCTTCAGTATGTCCAACGACCAAGCCTACCTTTTCTCCTGCACAGAAGAGATTGTTTAGTCCGATGACCCTCAGGGCTTTGTCGTGTGGAGTTATCAAGTTGAACCTCACTGAGTTTCCGATGCCAGCTGAGTACGGATCTATGTACTTGGCCTTGGCCAGGCCTGGAATCGACCTTAGCAATTCCAGCGGCAGGTATGAAACCATAACCTTTGCCGCACCGTTATGAAGCACTACGAGGTTGTCGTAAAAGGCCTTGCTGGAGTACTGCTGACACGACTTCTCGTGCGGAAGAACATCTATCTGCACGGTTTTGGGAAGAGGGATCTCCACGTGGCCCAAGGCCTGCAATTCAGATGCTATGTCTGATGCAAGACTCTCTTTGAGGACTTCGACTGACCCGGAGGTAGCTGCAGTAAGGCCTGCCGGGGCCTCGTTTACTCCGGTTGAGCGCGTTGGGCTGATACGTGGGCCAAACGTGGGGCACCTGAGAACACACATGACACAGCCGGATCGATGGGTTCGGCAGTTGGCTGCGGGGCCTGCGGTTCCAGTTGCATCGATGTACGCGTGGCCTTCAACGACTTCGCCGTATTGCAGATGTGCGCGTGTGACCCAGCCCGCTTCTTGGGTAAAGCCTATGCATGTTGACCGAAGCCGTAGATCAATGTCCATTGCAGCGATCAGTTCTCGTATGGTCGGCTCGATGCGCGTCACATCGTAGAGAGATGCATGCTTGTGCCCCGGGAAACTGATTCCCTCATGGAGGACACAGGACTCCATAGCTCCAAGCAGGAGGTCGGCTCCCATGGCGCGCAACTCCTCTAGTGCAGTGAACCTCCCGTTGTTCTTGATAATGCCGCCGACCAGCCCCGTGCCTAGTATCATGTCAGTTCGCTCGAGCAAGGTTACACGGGCTCCGGCAGCGGCTGCTGATACAGCAGCTGCACATCCTGCCCATCCTGCACCTATGACTACTACGTGTGGTCTGGCAATGCTGCGGATGTGCCTCATAGTGTCACTTCCTCACGACAGCGATTCGAGGGACTCGTGCACCAGCCTGGGTATGACTGAGGCCAGAATCTCGCCAGCTGTCCGGGGAGCCACTAGTCCAGGAAGCCCGGGTGCCAGAATCGCCTTGATGCCTTCCGCCTTTGCAGATTCGAAGTCTGTTCCGCCCGGAGGCGACGCGAGGTCGATTATGACTGCCGTCTTCTTGACAACTCTCATTAGCTTGGCGTCCAGCACTAGTGATGGAACGGTGTTGAAGATCAAGTCAAACACAGGCAACTCGCAGGCCAGATCGTCAAAGTGGATTGGACTAAACCCCAAGGCTCTCCCGCGGGCCAGGTCGGATCGCTTCCTCGCTGCTATCGACACGTTGGAGTGCATCGAGAGCAGAGTCGATGCCAGCGTTAGCCCAGTCCTGCCCATGCCCAATACGATGGATGCCGATCCGTGGATGGTGAAATCCGTGTTTTCCATGGCTATTTGGATGGCACCTTCGGCCGAAGGTATGGAGTTGAGGATAGCGAGTTCATCGTCACGCATTGACTCAACGACGAGTGCCCCTGCAAGCGCTGCTGCTTTGCTGACCGCCTCGTTGGCTGTGCCTATGACAAGGACCTTGAGTTTTGAGGTTCTTGAAAGGACCGCTGTAAGGTCGATGGGGACAGTTGACTTCCGGAGGACACCTTGCGGGTCGGTACCTGTCACAGGGCATACCAGGACATCCGCATCTTTGACTGCGTCCTCGAGATCATTGACCATCGCTCTGCCTGGCAACTCATCGATCTGCGGGACTCCACACACCTTGACGTCGTAATCGCACTTCAGCAGTGAATGGGCGAAATGCGCATCTCGCTTGTCACCGCCGAGTATACACCACTTGAGTTGTTTCAGCTTCGAGTACATGTGCTCACATACCACCTCTCTTAGAACCTGTCGAAAAGGATTCCGACCAGCCCTCTTCTTCGGACTGACCACCCCGCTACTAGATTCGCCGACCCTATGTCAACGCCATCGATTTGCGCCACCAACTCGCCGATCTTGGACCCCATTCTGACAGGAGCACGTATCGCATCCGGTAGATCGACAACCAGTTGCACCAGCCCTTCGTGTTCTCGCCTCACAGTAACGAGCAAGTCGTCTTCGGCCACTGCCGCGACACTCTGAGAGCTGCCGCTCTCAACCGCGACTTCGGCTACGACATCCCCCCGGCTTGCGAGCAGTTTGCGCACAAACGACGAAAACCCGTATTCGAGGAGCCGCTGTGCGTCAGACCATCTAGACCCGCTGGCCAAGACCACCGCGATCAGCTGCCATGAATCGCGTGTCGCAGACGCGATCAGGCATTGCCCAGCAGCAGTTGTAGTGCCGGTCTTTACGCCGTCCGCTCCTGGAAGGCTCCACAGCAACTTGTTGGTATTGTGTATCGGCTGCACCCTGCCATCCTCATATCTCATTGTGTCTGAGGCCGTAGAAGTGATTGCGAGAAACTCGGGGTACGTCATCGCATGTCGGGTCATCATTGCCAAGTCGTAGGCAGTGGAGTAATGGTTCACTGCGGTGAGCCCATGAGGGTTGCGGAACGAAGTGTTGTACGCACCAATCTGGCGAGCCCTCAGCGTCATCATCTCTGCAAACCTACTGGTGCTACCCGCGATGTGTTCGGCGATCGCAACGCTGCCATCGTTGCCGGAAACCAGCATCATGCCCTTGATGAGTTCAGAGAGGGCAAGGCGGTCTCCGGGGCGGAGGTCTAAAGACGAACCGTGTGTCCAAGCTGCTCTGCTGCTAACAGTGACAATGTCGTCGGGCTTGCCTAGTTCTAGAGCTAAAATGGCAGTCATCACCTTTGTCGTGCTTGCGGGGTCTCGCCTCTGGTGTTCGTTTTTTCCATATAGAATAGTCCCTGTCGTTGTGTCCATCAGTACAGCGGCCTTGGCGGTCACTGTGATGCCCTGTTGGTAGTCGTCGACGTACACTGCAGCGGGTGGGTAGGAGGAATGGCTAAAGACCTCGAGTGTGTCTCCAATGGGCCTCCGATTTTGGCTTGTTGCTATCGCAAGTCCTATACCTGCGAATAGGCAGGCCACTGCTACGACCGCTGCAATCGCGCGATCACGGCGTCCGAGTCGCATTCGATCCTAGGTTACCCTCCTCTGCAGCAGGGATCTCAATGCCTGCATGTGCCGACCATAAGACACTTTATTCACTCAGACGGACGTTAAGAACAGCGTGCGTGGTCCGGTGAAGCTGTGGAGGAGGCCATAGATCAGTCCCCAACGGTTTGGCTAAGCATTGGCAGTATGATATAATCGTGGCGAAACAACTCGGGACAAGGCCTGCAATTGCCGGGTTACACTGGGATGGCAGTCTTGCCGTATAGCGGAGAGGGCACCCGCTCTGTGGAGGGTGGCTTTTTGAACATTGCGATTTTCACTGACAGCTATAAACCATACGTGAGTGGGGTTGTCAACTCCATAAACACTTTTAACCGTGAGCTGCGCAGATTGGGGCACACCTGCTATGTATTTGCTCCGGGCTACCCGGGATATGTAGATGATGAGCCGGGGATATTCCGGTTTCGTTCGATCAAGGCACCTACCAACCCGGATTTCCGCCTCGCTGTACCGTTGTCGCTATCTGTTGTTAAGCGCCTGCGCAGTCTGAAGGTAGATGTGATCCACACCCACTCGCCGTTTCTCTTGGGAGGATTGGGAGCCCGCTGTGCACACAAGCTGGGCCTGCCATTAGTCTTTACCTATCACACGCTGTACGAGGAATACGTCCATTATTCGCCTGTTGCACGCGGACTAGCCAAGCGACTCATGCGCAAGATCAGCAGAGATTACTGCAACAAATGCGACATCGTGATCACGCCCACACAGGTAATCCGAGACCTGCTGCTGCAATACAGCGTGCAGACAGAGATTGTTGTCAATCCTACGGGCATTGACTTGAGTCAGTACGAGAACCTTGATCGGAACTGGCTGCGCCTGAAGTACGGCATTCCCGCAGACCACCGGATTTTGCTGTTTGCGGGGAGGCTGGGTGAGGAGAAGAACGTCCGCTTCCTGTTGCGCGCGTTTGCAATGATTGCAGAAGGAAACCCTAAGACCACTTTGGTGTTGGTAGGAGGCGGTCCTTTGAGAGAGGAGCTCGAACGGCTTGCCGACGATACAGGGTTGGCTTCACGCGTGGTCTTTACCGGGCCGATGCCGCCAAGTGACATGCCTAAAGCATACGCAGGCGGTGATATCTTCGTATTCGCATCCAAGACTGATACGCAGGGAATGGTCATCACCGAGGCCATGGCCGCCGGACTGCCTGTTGTGGCAGTACGGGCCTATGGGGCCGCGAACATGGTAGACGACGGAGTAAACGGCCTGCTGACAACAGACGACGAGCAAGAGTTCGCACGCGCGGTGACTTCACTGTTGACAGACACGTCTCTTCTTAACAGATTGGCTGCTCGCACTCGTGAAAAGGCCGACGAGATGTCCTCGGCTCGATGTGCGAAGAGGCTTGAAGAGGTGTATAGGTCAGCCGTAGCTTCGCGAGATCGGCAATAGCCGCTGCAGTGATTGCAGTGTGGCAGTAGAGGTGCTGCTATGAAGTGCGATTTGATGGAGTTGCTACAGATAGCTGCGGACAGGAAAGCCTCAGACCTTCACCTGTCTGCAGGCAGTGGTCCATTGGTGCGGGTCAACAGCGATTTGGTCGTGTTGGAAGGATTTCCGGTGCTGAGCCCGCAAGACACAGAGAGCATCGCCAGATCGGTCCTGACAGACACCCAGTTTCAAGAGCTGGTACAGGCAGGAGAGGTCGATCTCTCTTTCGGAGTGCCGGGTGTAGGCAGGTTTAGAGTCAGTGTGTTCAGGCAAAGAGGTACGTACGCACTGGTGGCACGGACTATTCCGTTTTCGATCAGGTCCTTCGATGAACTAGGCCTTCCATCAGATGTGCTCGCCAGTTTTTGCAGCAGGTCCAAAGGGCTAGTGCTTGTTGTCGGACCGGCAAGCAGCGGCAAGTCTACCACACTTGCTTCTATGATCGACTACATCAACAAAAACCGTTCCTGCCACATAGTCACACTGGAAGATCCCATTGAGTATCTGCATAAGCACGACAAGTCAGTGATAAACCAGAGAGAGATTGGCACTGATACGCGTTCATTTGCGTCGGGGCTGCGCGCGTGCCTCAGGCAGGATCCAGACGTGATCCTCGTTGGTGAGATGCCTGATCTGGAGACTATCTCAACAGTGATCCAGGCTGCCGAGGCCGGCCACCTGGTGTTTGCAACTCTCCATACCAGCGACTGCGCGCAGACAGTGGACCGCATCATTGACGCGTTCCCTCCGCATCACCAGCAGCAGGTTAGAGTTCAGCTCTCTCTTGCTCTGGAGGGGATCATCTCTCAACAGCTCCTGCCGACTGTGGACAAAGCTTCCCGGGTGTTGGCAGCTGAGATTTTGGTCGTCAATTCCGCAGTTCGCAGCTTGATTCGTGAGGGAAAGACGCATCAGATCCAATCAATCATTCAGACCGGCGGCCGGTACGGCATGCAGGCAATGGACTCGGCGCTGATAGATTTGGTCCAGGAGGGCAAGGTTTCGGCTGAAGAGGCTCTGCTCAGAGCGTCGAATCCAGACGAGCTTAAGCGCCACATACGAATGACGTAGTGCGGCTCCATCCGGAAGGTCAGGCTATTGCAGGAGTGGTGCACGCTTCGGTGTTGCCGATGAGTTAGCGATTCTGCAGAAATCCCCAATGGTTAATAGGTGGGCGTATGCCCGCCCTTTTTGTCCTGAACAGGCTCCAATCTAGGGAGATTGGCAATATCTTAGAGGAGTATCATCTAGGTGGCTAGTCGCGAGGCAACCAGAGAATTTGTGAGTCTAGTCACTCTCTTTCGGCTCACTTGGACCTGAGTGGGCAGAATCAGCAAAACAGAACTATGGATATGTTGACCAGGTTCGTCTGGTGTGTGATATAATACCGGTGAAGGTCAGAATAAGTCAAAGGATCTTCGGCTAGTCTGCCTCTTGGTTCGCATTGACGATCAATATTGCGGCAAGCTGAGTACGAAGTGGGTGATAACGTGGCTAATCTGGCTGACTACATCGAACAACATCTGAGGCGCCTGCTAGATCTGGCTGAAGGCGGGGCTATCGAGATCCAGAGACGTGACTTGGCGGACAAGTTCAACTGTGTGCCCTCCCAGATAAACTATGTAATAAGCACGAGGTTTACTGCAGAACGAGGTTTTGTTGTCGAGAGCCGTAGGGGCGAGGGTGGCTACATCAGGATATTCCGTACGCATCTGGATACATCGACTCACCCATTCGGGTTCGTCAACAGTGTGGTAGGCGACTCGGTCTCTGATCAGGAGATGGGGGACGTGCTATTTCGCCTGAAGGACTTAGGCATAATCGATAGACGAGACGAGTTGCTTATTAAGGGAATCGTGCGCCAGCAGAGTGAAGATCTACGCGGAAGAAGCGCTTCCTTGGTGCGGGCGAGGATTCTTAGAGCCGTACTTGCGACGCTGTTGAGCGTGCGGCGTGAATGTGAGGAAGATATGTAGCGACCGGGTAACGCCGGATGTCCCTTTAGGGCAGTTGTCCGATTGCGGTAGAGCTCGTCTTGCACTAATAGGACGAGCAGGAGGTGTTTTGCGAGTTGTTGTGTGAGGAGTGTGGAAAAAGGCCGGCAAGTGTTCACGTTACCAAGATCGTCAATAACCAGAAGATGCAGCAACGTTTGTGTCAGGAGTGCGCCAGGACCAAATGGGAAGATATGGGGTTCTTTGTTCAGCCTCATTTGACCATGCAGAGCCTCTTGTCCGGGTTGCTGTCTTCAGCAGGTGGTGCCCAGATTGGGTCTTCTCCTGCAATCCAGGCTAGGTGCAGCAACTGCGGGCTTCCATTCCGAGAGTTCGCTAGGACCGGCTTCCTCGGTTGCGGACACTGCTACCAGCAGTTTGACGAACAGTTGAGGCCTATCTACAAGCGGATTCACGGAGATACGGAGCACAAAGGCAAGGTCCCGCTTCGCTGTGGAGGCCGAGCGAGGGTTACTAGAGAGATCGAATCACTTCGCAAGGAACTGCAGGAGTGCATACGAGTAGAGAACTACGAGCGCGCGGCCGTGTTGCGCGACAGGATCAAAGCACTGCAGGATGGCCTGGCATCTTCGGAGGAGAACGGGGGATCTTAGATGTCATTGAGAGATATGATGAGGCGTCATATTAGCGGTTGGATGAGCTTGGACGGCCCGGAATCAGACGTGGTGTTGAGTTCTCGGATTCGACTCGCACGCAACCTGCGAGGCTGCAAGTTTCCGCCTCGGTCAACGGATGCCGAGAACAAGGACGTTCTAGCTAAGGTGGAACAGGTAGTAGTGCAGTTGATTGAGTCGCGGACGCCCCTGTTCAAGGATGGCAGATGGGTCCGGATCTCCGAGCTGTCGCCGATCGAGCGTCAGGTGTTGGTGGAACGACATCTTGTCAGTCCCCAGTACGTGCAGGAAGTTCATGCCAGAGCGGTGTTTATCAGTGCGGATGAGACTATATCTGTGATGGTGAACGAAGAAGACCACCTGCGCATTCAAACCATGAACGCAGGGCTTCGACTGACTGACTCACTCTCTCTGGCAAGCCAGGTTGACGACATACTGGAGGATTCACTCGACTACGAGTACTCCGAGAGGCTTGGCTACATCACTACCTGTCCAACAAATGTCGGGACCGGTATGAGGGCATCTGTCATGCTGCATTTGCCTGCCTTAGCTCTCGCTAATCGGCTGCAGGGTATACTACAGGCGATGTCGCGGGTTGGTTTGGTAGTGAGGGGATTGTACGGAGAGGGAACGGACTCTGTTGGCAATATAGTGCAGTTGTCGAATCACGTATCACTCGGGTGCTCTGAAGAGGAGATCGTTGACAATCTGTCGGCGATGACACTTCAACTGATAAACCAAGAGCGTTCTGCAAGAGAAGCACTGGCCAGGGACCTCAGAATCAAGTTGGAGGACAAGATCCATCGATCGTACGGGATTCTGACTACCGCTCGGATGCTGAGCTCCCATGAAACTATGGGGCTGCTGTCAGATGTCAAGCTTGGTATAGATCTGGGTATGCTTGAGGGAGTAGATCCAAGCGCCTTTACAGAGCTATTGGTCCTGACAAGACCGGCACATCTGCAAGAGTTCATAGGAACAGAGCTCACATCAGAGGAGCGGGATGTGCGTAGGGCAGACCTGGTTAGAGAACGCTTAAAGATAGACCGGCAAAAGGAGTAGATTGCCATGTTCTTTGATTCGTTCACTGAAAGAGCCAAGAGGGTATTGGATATATCGGCTGAAGAAGCCCGGGCACTGGGACATGAGTTGGTGGGAACCGAGCATATTCTGCTCGGGCTGGTGCGAGAGGGAACCGGTGTTGCTGCGAAGGTTCTCAGCGCTTTGAACGTTCAGGCCGATCGAATACGTGAGGAAGTAGTGAGGCTGGTAGGCAGAGGACAGCCGTTGAACGTCACTCGCATTGGACTCACGCCTAGGGGAAAGCGTGTGCTCGATCTGGCGTTCCAGGAGTCGAGAGTCCGGGGTGACGGATATATCGGCACGGAGCATATCCTCCTTGGCCTGATCAAAGAAGGTGAGGGCGTTGCCGCCCAAGTGCTCAAGAGCATGGGCGTTGACGCTGAAGCAGTAGTTCGAGAGATATCCAAAATCGTTGGATCCCCCGCAGCCGTGGGAGAGGCGAAGACTCAGAAGAAGGCCAGGGGTTCGACTCCGACGCTCAACCAGTTTGGCAGAGATTTGACTGAGGAAGCCAGAGAAGGCAAACTCGACCCGGTGATCGGCCGCAGGGATGAGATAGACCGGGTCATCCAGGTTCTTAGCCGGAGGACAAAAAACAACCCGGTGTTGATCGGCGAACCCGGTGTGGGCAAGACAGCGATAGCCGAAGGGCTGGCACAGAAGATCGTAGCAGGCGATGTTCCTGAGACTCTGTTGGACAAGCGGGTGCATACGCTTGACCTCGGCTCACTCGTGGCAGGCACCAAGTTCAGAGGCGAGTTTGAGGAGAGGCTCAAGCGAGTCGTGGAGGAGATTCGTCAGTCACAAGACGTGATCTTGTTCATCGACGAGATGCACACTCTCGTTGGAGCAGGCGCCGCAGAAGGTGCGATAGACGCGGCGAACATCCTCAAGCCTGCATTGGCTAGAGGTGAACTGCAGTGTATAGGTGCTACAACTCTCGATGAGTATCGCAAACACGTTGAAAAGGACGCGGCCTTAGAGCGCAGATTCCAGCCCATAATTGTAGGCGAGCCAACAGTCGAAGAAACGATCCAAATACTCAAAGGTTTGCGCGATAAGTACGAGGCTCATCACAGGGTCAAGATCACCGATGATGCCATTAGGGCAGCTGCCAAGCTGTCGGACAGATATATATCGGACAGGTTCCTGCCGGACAAGGCTATTGACCTGATAGACGAGACATCCGCTCGCGTCCGGCTTGAGACCATCATGGCGCCTGACGGGATCAAGAAGCTTACGGATGAGCTGGAGAAGGTGAGGTCCGAGAAGGAGTCCTGCATCAAGAACCAGGAATTCGAGAAGGCGGCAGTACTCAGAGACAGAGAACAGGAGATAAACAGGCAGATAGAGGCTGAGAAGAAGGAGTGGAAAGCCAAGAGCGCGGCGGAGGACGCTATCGTCACCGCAGAGGCCATTGCAGAAACAGTGGCCAAGTGGACCGGTGTGCCTGTAACAAAGATCGCGCAGGAGGAGAGCGAGAGGCTTCTCAACCTTGAAAGCGAGCTCCACAAGAGAGTCATCGGGCAGGACGAGGCCATTGGAGCAGTGTCACGCGCTGTCCGGAGGTCAAGGGCTGGCCTAAAGGATCCGAAACGCCCGGTTGGCTCGTTCATGTTCCTTGGACCTACGGGGGTTGGCAAGACAGAACTCAGCAGGGCGCTGGCTGAAACCTTGTTTGGCGACGAGGATGCGCTGATCACTCTCGACATGTCCGAGTATATGGAAAGGCATTCTTTATCCAGGTTGGTGGGCGCTCCCCCGGGGTACGTGGGATACGAAGAGGCTGGACAGCTAACAGAGAGGGTTCGCCGACGCCCGTATTCAGTCGTGCTCTTTGATGAGATAGAAAAGGCCCATCCGGAGGTGTTTAACATCCTGCTTCAGGTCCTCGAGGATGGCAGGCTTACCGACTCGCAGGGCCGGACTGTCGACTTCCGCAATACAGTCATAATCATGACATCCAACGTCGGTGCGAGCCTTATCGACAAGGATGCGGGCCTTGGTTTCAGACCGACAGGCGATACTCAGGCTTCGTACGAGCGCATGAAAGAGCGTGTCCTCGAGGCAATGAAGCGAACGTTTAGGCCTGAGTTTCTAAATAGGGTTGACGAAATCGTAGTGTTCCACGCATTGGAAAGGGAGCATTTGAGGCAGATCGTTGACCTGATGCTCAACAGGGTGTCGAGACAGCTGCTGGAGCGCAGAATCACGATAGAAGTCACCGAGGCGGCCAAGGACAAACTAGTAGACGAGGGTTACAGCCGTGAATTCGGTGCCCGTCCTCTCAGACGAGCTATTCAGAAGTTGGTCGAAGACCGGATGTCAGAGGAGCTTCTGAGCGGGCGCATCAAAGAAGGCGACAGCGTAGTGGTAGACGTGAAGGATGGGGAGTTCGTCATTACTCCGAGCGGACGCGAAGAGGAGAACGACGAGGAGCCTGTTGCTCGAGCATCCGATGAAGACTAACGGCCCAAGCACAGCTTTAGCAGATTGAGACAAACGTTGGTGCAGGCCCCTGGGACATGCGCTGTGGCAGTCTGCCCGCTGTGCCCCGGGGGCTTTGTTGTGACCGACGCATGCCAATCGGGCGGGCGTTCGCTGTATTGACGCTATAGTCGAAGGTGCGCAGTTGTAAACGGCAGTGCGGCTTGCTATAATATTACTGTGGTAGGGTCGATAGGTTTGTTGGGGAGACCGAATGAGCAAGTTCAAGACGCACTATATATGCACGGAGTGTGGGTACGAGTCCCCGAGGTGGTTGGGCAGATGCCCTGACTGCGAATCGTGGAATACCCTGGTTGAGGAAAGGCTTCCTGACAAGAAAGGCCCCTTGCGTTCGAGGTATGTTGATCCGGCCTTTTGGGGCAGGGACAGCGATACCCCCATACCAATAGGCAAAGTCGGCCTTTCAGAGGAGATGCGTCGCTCGACCGGGATCCGTGAGTTTGATCGCGTCCTCGGCGGCGGGTTGGTGGATGGATCGCTAGTCTTGGTAGGCGGTGAACCGGGTATCGGCAAGTCAACGTTGATACTTCAGGCAGCGTACCAAGTGGCACGGACAGGTGCCACTGTTTTGTACGTGTCAGGTGAGGAGTCACTGAGCCAGATTAGGATGCGTGCAGAGCGCATCAACGCGATTGACGACAATCTCCTTGTGATGTCAGAACCAAGCCTAGATCCTTTGAGAGAACACATCTCTGCGGCTCCCCCGTCTTTGTTGGTTATTGATTCCATCCAGACACTTTATGACCCTCACATCTCTTCTGCTCCTGGCAGTGTTTCACAGGTCAGAGAAGTCACTTCACAGCTTCTGCAGATGTGCAAACAGCGTGGGATTGCAGCCTTCATCATTGGACATGTGACGAAGTCAGGTGCGATCGCGGGCCCGAGAGTCCTCGAACACATGGTGGATACTGTGGTTTACTTCGAGGGTGACCGAAATCATGCTTATCGGGTGTTGAGGGCTGTCAAGAACAGATTTGGTTCTACCAATGAGGTCGGCATTTTTGAAATGGGCGAACACGGTTTGGTCGGCGTCGATGACGCCTCAGCGCTCTTTCTGTCGAACGATACGCAATCTGTTCCCGGTTCTGCGATTACCGCCAGTATAGAAGGAAACCGTCCAATCCTTGTCGAGATGCAGGCACTGGTTATTGGCAGCGGTTTCGGGACTCCCAGGCGCACAGTCACTGGTGTCGATTACAACAGAACAGCCATAATCCTCGCTGTGTTGGAGAAACGTGCAGGCCTCTGCTTCGAGAATCACGATGTCTACGTGAGCGTGGCTGGAGGCGTTCGCATCCCGGAGCCTGCGTCGGATTTGGCCATTGCGCTTGCATTGGCGTCAAGCTTCAAGAACCGTCCTGTAATTCAAGGAACGGTGGCTATTGGCGAGGTCGGGCTTGCAGGGGAACTCAGAGCTGTAAGCAGGCCAGAACTGAGGATTGCAGAGGCGTCTAGGATGGGTTTCACTCGGATCCTTGTGCCAACAAGAAACGCCGAGAGGATCACATCCAAGCCTCAGCCGGAGATCGAGTTGGTTCCAGTATCAAGTATAGAAGAAGCGTTGTTAGTGGGGGTTGAGGGGTGAGAGCTGTAATGCCAAGGAACACCAAGCAACAAGAGGACCCGTTGAGGGCGATGATAAAGCGCGTTGCTCCGGGAACGCCTATCTACGACGGGCTTGAGAACATCATCAGGGCTCGGACAGGAGCACTGATAGTCATAGGCGATTCCGAGAAGGTTCTCTCGCTCTGCAATGGCGGGTTTAGGCTTGACACCGAGTTTGACCCCTCTAGTCTCTATGAGCTGGCCAAGATGGACGGCGCCATAGTGTTGAGCAGCGACATGAAGCGGATCGTGTACGCGAACACTCAGCTAATACCCGACCCCGACATACCTTCTTCGGAGACCGGAACAAGACACCGCACTGCTCAGCGCATGGCCAAGCAGACTGGCGAGTTGGTTGTCGCCATCTCTCAGAAGCGTAACGTCATAACATTGTACAAGGATAACTACAAATACGTGATGCATGACATTGGTGTAGTCTTGGCAAAAGCAAATCAGGCACTTCAGACTCTGGAGAACTACAAGAGTGTCCTAGACCGGGTTTTGTCTAACCTGAGCGTGCTTGAATTTGAGGATGTAGTGACTCTATTTGAGGTGGTTGTGGCAATACAGAGGATGGAGATGGTTAGAAGGGTAGCGGACGAGATCGAGCGCTACATTTGTGAGTTGGGGACTGAAGGCCGCCTCGTAAAGATGCAGCTAGAGGAACTTATGGTGGACGTTGAGGATGAAGGCCTTTATGTCATAAGCGACTACATGGTAGAGTCCAAAGACCGGACACCCGAGAGCATAAGCGAGGAGATCTCTGAGTGGTCGTCAGAGGATCTGTTCGACCTCGCGTTCATCGGTCGGGCTCTAGGCCATGTTGGAAGTATGAATACACTGGATATTCCAGCTCGACCTCGGGGCTATAGAGTTCTTTCCAAAATCCCTAGGCTGCCGTACGCAGTCATCGAAAACCTCGTCGCGCGATTTGGAGATCTGCAATCCATACTGCGTGCCAGCATCGAAGAATTGGACGAAGTGGAAGGCATAGGCGAGGTGCGCGCCAAGGCGATCAAAGAGGGCCTCAGGAGACTGCGTCAGCAGCTGTTACTTGACAGACATATCTAGGTACTGGCGACCATGTCATCCTCGTCCAATTGAATCCAATGTAAATTCGTGTTACAATCAATATAATGCGGAAATAATGTGGTTTGCTTGGAGGTTGCTTGGATGTTCAAGGTAGGCGACAAGGTCGTGTATCCAATGCACGGAGCCGGCGTCATTGAGTCTATAGAAGAAAGAGAAGTGCTTGGATCGAAGCACAAGTACTATGTTATGAGACTTCCTATGGGTGACCTAAAGGTCATGATTCCTACAGACAACGTTGAGGAGATCGGTGTCAGAGAAATCATCAGCGATGACATGGTGGACGAAGTATTTGATGTCTTAAGAGGCGAAAAGACCAAAATGTCCTCCAACTGGAATAAGCGCTACAGAGCGAATCTCGAGAAGATACGCAGCGGCAATATACTTGAGGTTGCTGAAGTCGTCCGTAACCTATCTATTCGAGATCGGGAAAAGGGGTTGTCCAGCGGTGAGAAGAAGATGCTGGACAATGCTCGCCAGATCCTCGTCAGCGAACTCGTCCTTGCTATGGATAGTGATGAAGAGTCAGTGTCAGCAGAGATAGAAGAGGCCCTCCAGTAGCGGCAACCGTTGGAATCCAGCGGTGTTTTTGTTAGTGAATAGCCGATAGGCTCATGCAGTAGTACTACAAAGGAGGGAGGTGAATGCGTGTTAAGCAAGCTAATCCATTTGCTTTTTTTGGTAGGCGGGATGGCTTTTGGCCGTCAACTCTATTTTATGCTACCGAATATCGGTTACTTGGACTCCGTACAGGAAGGCACATCGTTTCTGCTCGTCGGGATGATTGTCTTAGGGGGAGTCATTGGCCTACTAGTCGCCCCGGTACTGGTCAGGTTCCTTTCAAGGGTGTCTCGCAGACCCGCTACAGGTTACCGGGGAATCTCTACCAGTGGACTGGTCGTCGGTCTCTTTGGCTTGATCATCGGCTTGTTGATCGCCTTGTTGTTAGCCCCAACTCTGGGACAGATTCCTGTCATAGGTGTTCAGCTTCAGATAGTG
The DNA here is from genome assembly GCA_900016865.1 of uncultured Clostridia bacterium. Taxonomy (GTDB): domain Bacteria; phylum Bacillota; class DTU014; order DTU014; family DTU014; genus DTU014. The sequence goes on from FIZI01000032.1 coordinate 58,050, forward strand.
AGTACTGTATTTCTTGGCCTTGCCGGGGTGTTGATTGCCTTGGCTCGCAAAGACGATCTTCTCAGTCTGCTATCACTGCACTCAAGGGGCTCGGACAGGTCTGCGTCGTTCCTGCGGGTAAGGAGGCGGCCGCCTCTGAACGACAAAGTGTCGTATAAGATACTCGACACCAGCGTGATCATTGACGGTAGGATCGCAGACATATGCAAGACCGGATTTGTCGAAGGGGTCCTCGTGGTTCCGAGGTTCGTCCTTGAGGAACTGCAGCACATTGCCGATTCATCCGATGTACTTAAGCGTAACAGAGGCAGACGCGGGTTGGATATACTAAGGGCAATGCAGAAGGACCCGCATGTGGTGATCCAGATTTCTGATCAGGACTACGATGATCTGTCCGAGGTTGACAGCAAGCTAGTGCGTATGGCAGTCGAGATGGACGCCAAGATCGTGACTAATGACTACAACCTCAACAAAGTTGCAGATCTTCAGGGAGTAAGGGTTCTCAATGTCAATGAGCTTGCCAATTCGGTCAAGCCCGTGGTACTGCCTGGAGAAGAGATGGTCGTCCACGTGATCAAGGATGGCAAGGAGTCTGGACAGGGTGTGGCGTATTTAGACGATGGGACGATGATAGTGGTCGATGGTGGCAAGCAATTCTTGGGCGAGCATGTAGACGTGCTGGTAACAAGTGTGCTGCAGACCGCAGCCGGGCGGATGATTTTCGCAAAGCCCAAGCAGGCCGAGGAGCGCGAGACGCGACGCAACGGCAGGTACACCAGGTACCGTTCTAGCCGCAACGGCCGCGATCATCGCAGCAACCATGCAAAGATGGAGAGAGTACTGTAGGAGCCAGTAGGCTGTAACTGGACCGTTAGTCGGAGTGGTTTTGGATGCATGTGGCAGCGATTGTGCCTGCTGCCGGTAGAGGGCGAAGGATGGGTATGGGTCAAAGCAAGGCGTTCCTGCCGCTTCAGGGAAAGCCTGTTTTGGCCCACACCCTACATGTCTTGGGCATGTGTGAGTCTATAGATGAGATAGTCGTAGCCGTTGGGGAGCAAGATCTCGACCTGTGCGGCCGTGAGCTGAGCAGTAGGGTGAATGCAGATCGTCTCCGGGTTGTTGCGGGTGGATCGACGCGGCAGGAGTCTGTCTGGAACTGCCTATTGGCTGCGAGTCCTGACGTTGATCTGTATCTGGTTCATGACGCTGTACGTCCCCTGGTTACACATCAGATTATCGAATCTGTCATATCGCTCGCCAGCGAGACTGGTGCTGCGGTGGCTGCTGTTCCCTCAAAGGATACTGTCCGTCTTTCCCGCGACGGCAAATTTTTCTGTTCTACGCCGGAACGGTCTACTGTATGGATTATCCAAACACCTCAGGTTTTTTCCGCCGAACTACTCGTGAAGGCTCATGAGGCTGCGGCTCGGGATGGGTACGTCGGAACGGACGATGCTGCTCTTGTAGAAAGACTGGGCGTACGAGTTGCGGTAGCATCAGGCAGTTACGAAAACATCAAGATCACAACCAGAGAGGACCTTGCACTCGTAGAGGCGATCCTAAAATTGCGAAAGGAAGATGAGAGTCGTGCTGGTGCGCGAAATGATGCAGGTCAACCCCGCCACAATCCATCCCTCCGCTACGCTGAGGGAAGCCGTAGCGACCATGCGGTCGGAGCGTCAGAGTAGGCTTGTCGTCTGCGATGGAGGCGAGATCGTCGGAATCCTAGTGGACAGTGACATCCTAAGAGCTGATGATTTGGATCGCCTGGTCAGAGACGTCATGACCACGAGTTTCCGCAAAGTCTGTCCAAACACGACGATTCGTGAGGCCGGCAATCTCATGATCGACAACGACGTGGGCGGCTTGCCTGTGGTCACTTCAGACGGTGCTCTTGTCGGATTGCTGACTGCCAGGGATATACTTAGGGGATATCTCAGGGAAGAGAAGACGCGTGTGTCTGTTGAGAGCGGCGCAATATACCTGGCAATGACTAGAAGCCGTGAGTACGAACATTACTGGCTGGATAGGCTCCAAGGATTCGGGTACAAGGCTGCTGTCACTCAAGTGGGAACCAGCGCGGAGTTGCTGGCGCTCAAGCTCCGCGAGAGCATGATAGCTGCGTCAGTGGCTCGGGGAGTGGTGCAGGAGGTGTCTCGTGAGAAAATCGCCCTTTCAAATGCAGTTAGAGACGCCTACGCACAGCTTGCTATGAGCAACCCGGGGCTTGGCGGAGGCTTTAAGTTGGCGGCAGTCAGAGGCGACGGCCGGATTTCTGTTGCAATATTCGGACGATTTGGCCATGCACTTGTTGATGGTCCCGAGCAGTTGGCTGTAGGGTACAGTGTGATCTGAGATCTTACTGGAGGTATCGGGACCTTGAAGGCATTGTTTCATAAGGTAAGCGCGTTTATTCCAGGCCTCGGCCAGGCGCTGAGAGGCAGGCGTTTGAGGGGATTGGTTTTTTTCCTTGCTACAATACCACCCTTGGCCGTGGCTGCGTTGTTTTATTGCATGCACATGTACCAGCCTGCGATCGTCGCTTTTGGCCCTATTGACGAGCATCTGAGGAGGCTCGGTTCAATACGGTTGAGGTACGTGCTTGCAACTGTGCCGTCCTTAACTGTCTGGATAGCCAGCGTAGTCGACTGCTGGTTCGCAGACAGAGGCGGCGCTGCAACTGAGTCTCGGGTAATGGGCATACTCCATGATTGAGATGCCCGAACCTAGGCGCGGGAGGCTTGTTTGTGGCTAAGCTTGTAATAGAAGGCAGAACACGCTTGAGTGGAGAATACTACCTAAGCGGCTCAAAGAACAGTAGCCTGTCTACAATGGTTGCAGCGGCACTGTCAGACGATACTGTGATTCTAGACAATATTCCGGCAAACACAGATGTCTTGACGCTTGCACGAATACTCCAAGACCTCGGTGTGGATGTACGCAGATTGGGCGAGAACACCTATGAGATTAGCGGCCGCGAGATTTCAGTTCCAATCGC
>FIZI01000033.1:0-125 GCA_900016865.1 uncultured Clostridia bacterium
GTAAGTGCTGCAGGAACCCGCACAGGTACGCCCAGCACAGGCTGCACCTTGGTTACCGCACCTACCAACTCTACGAACATCGGTAAGCTGTCCTCACCGACCCGCTCCAAACCGTACCTAGCAAT
>FIZI01000033.1:218-25455 GCA_900016865.1 uncultured Clostridia bacterium
CTGGGCTGATAAGTCATTACCCTCCCACTGCCTGTGTTGACAACCATGCGAGACATGGTGTTAAAGGACGCAAGAACAACATTGTACGAATCCCGTGTCCTCGCTATGTCTGCTCGAATACTGGCTACTGCATCGCCTTTCTCAATAACTGCATACCAGGCCTTATCCCCCTGCTTCAAGCCAAACACGGGGAGGCAGTTGGTCTGCTTCTCATACGGCAACGCCTGCTCCTGAGGTATTGACCTGTCCGCTCCATAGACCGGTTCACTGTAGATAGGGTAATCGGTTCTGCCGTTATTAAGGTAAATAAGCGCACCGCATCCGTCAGGCACGAAGATGTACCCTTCTTTGTCTGTCCCCGCGGCTCCGAAATATCTCAACACATCGATCTGGTATAACGGAAATGTCTGTCTCTTGCTGTCGTCTTTGTACCTGACGACGTTGCCGTCAGGGTCATCGAAATCAAACTCAAGCTCTGTGGGGATCTCGTGTGGGTAACTTACCTCACCCATCGGAATTCTGACTACCAGAGAGCCGCCTTCAAGCCTGTATTCCACAGGAATAGTGAACACTTCGAGGCTCTTGATCGGCGGCTCCAGCCTATATTGCACGTGATCTTGGTACATATCAGCTATGGTGTAGCCGGCCTCGGCAAATATGTGCGCCATGTCTTCAAGGTAAAACGGCGTATCAGTGTTGAGCATGTAGGTCCGGGTGTTGCGAAGAGCTCTAAAATCGTCCTGTGTGAGGTCGTTGATCGACTGAACGTCACTACGGCCGCCAACACGGCCGTATTGCGCAACGATGGTCCCTCTGTACTTCGAAACGAGAGTCCATATAAGCTTTGCGCGGTCGTTCTCGTAGTAGGATACAGCTCTGTTGAGATCTCGGATAAGTCTCTGAACTTCTGAGGAATTCTCGCCCGCGCCGCTTGCCAGCAGCTCTTCTATCTCGCTCTCAAGGCGTTCTATTGCCTGCTGACGGGACTTAAGTGTGTCGTCTTTGGCGACTAACCTATGCCCCCCAAACAGAATAGTCTCAACGCTTTCAACGTCCGACTCGTCGACCGTCGGCTGAGTGCTGGCCTGCCAGAACTTCCACCAAGGGCGCGTGGTTTCACTAACCTCGATCTCAGGCAAATCCGGGTCGCGCTCGAGCGAAATCAAGACGTAATTGTCTAGGATGAACCGCCTGTCTGATTCGCTCTCGACCCTTGAGAGGATCTCTTGCATCCGGTGCTCGCTTATAAGATGCGGCAAGATGTACTTGACGCCCTTGTACTCATCGCCTATGCGGTACTCCACTCTCACACCGTTGTCTATTGAGGCTGTAGTATATTGCCCAAGTACCACGCTGTGGTTGTATGAGTCCATTTCAACTCTGTCTGCGTTTGGCGTTGCATAAGCGATTCGAAGCGTCTCAGAAGCCACGCCTCTTTGGCGGTCCCTGTTAGGCGGATTCGAGTACCACAAGTCGCCCGTCCTCTTGTCAAGCACTGCGATCTCAGTCGTGGCGTCATCTATGAACAAGCTCAAATGCTCGTTCTCAGCCACAAGCCTCATGCGATCGAGGACGTTTGAAGCAGCCACACTGCGCGATGACGCGGCGACTGCAAACGCAATGAGCAGGGCAAACAGGCTTAGTTTTGAGACTGTGCGAATCCTCTGCTTCATATAACAGCCCCCACGCTTAACCAAGCTGCGTCTCTAGGTGCAAACACCGCCAAGGTCTCAAGACTATTGACAAGGCAAACCAAGTGCAGGTATTTACCTTACAATCGCAGTATCAATTCAGTGCGGATCGAAGAAGCAAATCCTGCGATGACGTTGATCACGCTAAAGAACAGAATCCCGAGGTACACCACTGTTCCCATGCCTACGACAGTTAAGCCGCTAGTTACGATAGCCTTGCCTGAGCTGTATTCATGTATGGACATCATCGCTATGAGGAGTAGCACCAGTGACCACGCAAGGCTGATACTCAAGGCGAGATAATAAAACAACCCCTCCTCCTGGACCAACACGTTGCTTATGCAAGTAAGCGGAATGTTTATGATCACAATAGGCGACAGCGCATACGCTGTTGCGACATAGATATCTCTAAGTGTGCCCTTTCCATCCGCCAGCGTAGTCAAAGACCAATTGACTGCACACCATAAGGCAAACGGAGCTAATACTGATATAGCTAGAAACAGGACGTTGGCCTCTGAAAGGTTTCTGGTGTTGAAGATGAACCCCGTGTACTGATACATCCCTACATATGTCAGGACCACAAGAGCCAGTATCGCTGTTGCCGCCGGAACCGCTGCCCGGCCGCGCCTCTTGAGCGCATCAAACCCGTCAAAGGGATGAAAGACCAAGTATACGGCGTAGTACATCCCGCTGCCAAGCTGTCGCAGCCAACCTCCTATCGGTCTATCTGTCTCCAAACCTGCAGGCTGTTCGACTGCCGACTTGGCTTTATCGAGGTCACGAGCCTTGCGGGCTCTGTGAAGCCTAGTAAGCCCCCAAAGGACAAACACGAAACACACAGTGCCCAGTGCAATGGCATTGAAGTAGGTCCCGACTACCTGCTCCCTGTATCTTCGAAAGGCGTCCGAGTAGCCTTTTCTATTGTTTCCCAATCGGAAGTTGTGCATAGCCTCTGAATACTGCGCCTTCATGAAGTGGGCCCGGCCTATTCCGCTGTATGCCTGGTCATAGTTGGAGTTCATGTCCAGGACGCGTCGCCATACTGCCGCTGATTCGTCATATCGGCCAATACTGTAAAGATAAAGCGCAGTATGGATCGCAGCAGCATACGCCGTTGGTTCAAACACCACTATATGATTGAGGCGCCGATCGAGCACCAGCACTTCCATCCCGGCACAATCCATAGCTACAGGGCTCAAAAAGAGGTTCCTGACATTTCCAATACCACCGAAGACGTATAGAAGCTCGCCGTCCGAGTTGTAGGTGAAGATCCGGCCACGCTGGCGATCCAGCACGCTGTATATCCCGGACTCCCTCGCCACTACGTCTTCGAAGTACGATGCGTCCTGCCATGCATGATTTGCAACAGAAACGTCGCCCAACGGGTCATGGAAGCCATCCCTTCTGAGGACGTCAGTGCCCGCGGGGTTTAGCCTCCTCACCTGATTCTTTTCGCACGCGTATAGGAAACCGGTTTGATCTAGATCGATGGTGTTGTATTCAGTAGGCAAGAACAGCGCCATCCTCTCACGCTGTTCTTCTGTAGCAAAACGCTTCCAAAATATGTCGGCGATCGTCGGCTTCACCCTCGGGCTTCCGATGAATCCTCTGAAGTTTCCGGCTAGGTCAAAAACCATCACACCGTCATAGACACCTTCGGCCAATACATACACGCGGTCAGCACGATCCACAGCTACTTTAAATGGGCGATACACGAAATCAGCTGCTACCAAACCTTCGATGTCCCGCTGGGGTTCTCCGATTTGCCTGATGAATCGCCCTTTGTCGTCGAGTTCAACTACACGGCTGTTCCCACGGTCCGCTACAAAGATATGGCCGTCATCTGTTACGAAAATACCGAGTGGAGTCCTGAAACGATCGACCTGACTGTCGTGCATAAACTCGCTCACGACCAGTCTTAGGTTCCAGTTTTCATCTAGGCACACGAGGCGGTTGTTTCCGGTATCGACTATGTACACGTTACGGTTGCTATCTACAAACAGATCTCTAGGCTGGTTAAGCGGCCCGACGCCAATGTCGTCGCCGCTAATGATCCTCTTGGGAAGGTACGGCAGTGGAGCAGGTACAGGGTTACCCCAAAAGTCGTACGTATAGCTCGGATAGGGATCTGCGTGAGCTGTCATGAGCATGCTTGGTAAGCCACTGATCAGGGCAACTGCAATCAGAAGCAATGCCACTAGAAATCTGGCGGATCTTCCATTCAGCAACCCTATCCCTCCTAATCCGTACAGGTCGAGGCAATGAGTTGCGCACTTTTGCTCCACCAAGCTCGCCAAACCATTTACTTGGTTTTACCCTTTTTATTCGTTAACTTAGCGCTATATTCCTTCTTTAGGCGACGACGCCTCGTGAGCAAATCCAAATAGCGGATCACCGAAGCACAGCGAAGTTGCGCCGAGCTGCGCAAATGCTGAGCATTGTGTTGCGCCACATTTTGCACAAACCTTGCTGTGTGTTGCGCCGTCAGACAGTGAGTGACCGTGCAGACTGCCTGTGGATGAGTTCGGTTGAAAGCGTGATGACGATTGGAACTGGGTTGATTCCCGACATTATCTCATGCAGCCGCCGAGCGGCGAATGCGCCCATTTCCATCTTGTGAATATGGACCGTTGTCAGGGCTGGAGACACGTGCTCGGCCATAGCAGTATTGTCGAACCCTACAATCGAGAGATCCTCCGGCACTTTGATTCCCTGCTCGGCGCAACCTCTGAGCACGCCGATGGCTGTGTTGTCATTGTCTGTTATGAGGGCTGTTATCTCTAGGCCGTCCTTGGCAAGAGCCTTGATTCCTTCGTAACCCTTCTCGGTCTGAGGCCCCGGAGCCTCGTGAATCCAGACCCACCGGTCGCTCGATCGAATCCCGGCCTCATCTAGGAACTCCCGATACGTGCAAAAACGCTCATTCAGCGAGCTATGGCTCAGTGGGCCGCCAATAAAGCCTATGCGCCTGTGCCCGAGCTCATAAAGATACTTCATCGACTTCTGCACTCCGCCGCGATTGTCCGTGACAACACAGTCTACGTCCAGATCATCGAATCTGTTGTCTATCAGAACCAACGGGATCTTATTATCCAATACCTGTTGGACCAGTTGCTGCTTGATATCCCCGCCGACCATGATGAGCCCGTCTATTCGCCGTTCGTTGTACAAACCCCAAAGGCGACCCGCGTCATCATCGTCGATTGTCAGAAAGATCACCTGATAGTTGTACTTGTTGCACTCCTGCTCTACACCAACCATTACAGTGCTGTAAAACGGGTCTTGGGTCAAGGAATGAAGCCGTTTGCTAAACACAATCCCGATGTTTGCTGGAACCCTCTTGCCTGTCGGCGTTTTCACCGCATATCCCATCTTTCGAGCCTGCTCAAAGACAAGCGCTCGGGTTTCTTCGCTGATTCGTCCTTTGTTGCTGAGAGCACGCGATACGGTGCTGATCGACATTCCTAGTGCATCTGCTATGTCCTTCAGAGTGACAGCCATTGCAAATAGATCCTCCTACTCGTTCACTCGATATTTCACCAACTCATCAACGAGTTCGTCCAAGTTCACTGTTGCGATCGCTACGTTTTCGTCAGCAGCACCGTACGATACATACAACTCACGGTTGCGCACATAGGCTCCTTGCGGGAAAACACAGCCCTGATAGTGGCCGACGGTCTCATAGTCCGTTTTGGGCGAAAGCACCGGGTAAGGTAGCCTTGCCTTTACCACAGAAGGATTATCCAGGTCCAACAGGGCGACGCCCACATGGTATTTTCGCTGCGAGTCTACGCCGTGGTATATCAGGATCCAGCCTTCATCGGTCTTTATTGGAGGCACGCCGCCACCGATTTTTCGCTTTTCCCAATCAAAGGTTCTTCGCAGAACTGTGCTTGACTCAACCTTCTTCTCGTAGCCGTCCCAACTCCTAGGATCAAGCAGGTCCGACACAGAGTCGAAGTAGTCTATCTGGATATTAGGCTCGATCCGGTGGACGAACGCGACCTTGCCGTTTATCCTCTCCGGGAAGACAAAGGCGTCTTTGTCCCAAGTGAAGTGGCCGATTACTCCGAGTTTGCAATAGCACTCGAAATCGGTGGTTTTCGCCACAGCTACCCTCGCTCTTGTCCCGTCGTACGCGCTATAAAAAATGTAATAGGAGCCCTCAAACGGCACTATCCTCGGATCTTCGCATCCTTTTGCTTCTAGAGGAGTGGTAGGATAGATGGCCGGCTCATCCGAATCGTACACCAATCTGCCATCCAAGCTCAGCCGGGCATAGCTTATGAAGTTCTTGAGATAAGGAGAATCGTGATATATAGCGGTGTTATCCATTCGCGGGACCTCTTTCTCGCCCCACCGGTACAGCATGTGAACGGCGTCGTTCTCTGCGACCATGCCAGCGTTGAACTTGGCGAATCTGCCGTTTGGACCGTCCTTCGGCTTCAGGACTACCCCGAGCCGCTTGAGCTCCAGCATCTTCCCATTCCTCCATCATACTGGCACTCTAGAGCAGCTGTATTGACCATAGCACGAATTGCGCACTTTTGCTCTAAGACAACTACTCAGCAGGACCCGACGATCCTATTGTCTGTGTTCACTAAATCCTTAGAAAAATCCTTCTTCAACCCGAGTACTTCCTAATAAGTTGTGTTTGACTAGACAAAAAACAAGCGCATCGCCTCAGAAGCGATGCGCAATTTGTGCTGTGCAATTGCGCTCTGGCACGCATCGACCAAACCGCTGCTAAAGGTGAGCATAAGGCAGGTCCAGTCCGCGCCTAGTGGTTGGATGCACTTGCAACTGATTATATCTCGAACTCATATGCGGGTCCCAACACAAGACAAGATTTTTTCTCGACGTTTGCATTTGACCATATACGTATTTCAGACCTTATGTGTGTATTCGGAACTCGGGGCTTCGCCGACCCCGGATCGGGTTGCCGATCAGAAGGCCGGCCGCACAGTTGATGTATGAGCGCCATCCCCGCTTAGTAAGTTATGGATACGGCTTTGTTCTTGGGTTGATCCGGTGTATAGTATTGATAGAAATACCGTGAATCTTCGCAACTAGGGAGACTCAAACGAGCAGTTATGATTCAAGACAACGTCGCTATCCTTTGGGATGCCGAAAACGTCCAACCGACACTTGCACCAACAATGGCTTCAACGATTGTAGACTTTGCGCGCGGCCACGGACACGTATCCGTGCAAATGGCATTTGCGGACTGGACCCGGCGAAGCCTAAAGCGAGCCGACGCTCTACTGGCGCGGGAATCATTTCAGCTCATTCATGTCCCTAGCTCGACAAAAAATAGTGCTGATATCTCAATGGTCACTCACGCAATCGAGACACTGTTTCTCTACCCCCACATCAGCACGTATGTCCTCGTAACGGGCGACTCGGACTTCCGGCCACTGCTGCAGGCGATCAGAAGGCGAGGAGCCAGGAGCATCGTAATCTGCAATGCAACCAACGCCAACGAGGAACTCTTGGCGCTTTCTGACATGTACATGGACTACCGAGACCTTTTCAATGAAGACGCTGTTGACAGCCACCAGGAACAGACACCGAAGCCCCAGCCTGCAGCGCTCGCAAAGAAGCGTGCTTTCGAGCAATTGGCCGAGGCAGTATCACTGATGAAGCAGGATCGCAAGCGCACATCGCTCGGTGCAGTGAAGATCCGGGTGAAACTCCTCAACGAAAACTTCGACGAAGCTGCCCTTGGCTTTCCAAGTTGGAAGTCGTTTGTCATAGCAGCCAGAGATGCCGGTTTTGTGGAGGTTATTGACCGGGACAGCGACCTCTATCTTGAGCTCCCCGAACGCAGGTCAAAAACCGCCGAGATCCCGGAACCCTTCGCTACGCTGCGACGTGTCGTGGCAGAACTCGGGGGCGGGAAGGAACGAAGACCGGTTCCATTCTCCACTATCAACAATGCTCTTATCTCGCGCAAGTGCGACTACCAGGACTACGGCTTCAGCAGGTCTAAAAAGCTGGCAGAAGCAGCAGAAAAGCGCGGCGTAATCGAGCTCTCCAACAAAGGCCTTGAGTGGTTTGCCAGAATTCCTGACTAGTCTCCTCCACTCAGTGACTCATGACCGATTGCAGTTCCATCATGAACAGGACCGCAGCGCGCGCGTATACATAGTATTGAGACTGAAGCAGAGGGAGGATGACTCTATGGGCTGGGGCACTAGCGGATTCGGATGGCGGAACGCCTGGATCATTTTCCTGGTTCTCATCCTACTCCTTCTTGGGACCTGGGGAGGCCAGATCTTCGGCGTGTAAAAATCCGCACCTAGACTCAAGCGAGACCAATCAAGTCACAGGCACTGCGAAGTGATCGCAGTGCCTGTTCGTACATATCCCACATCTTGTGTGTCCTTCATCCTGCCGTCTGCAATCATGCCCAGTTTTTGTCGCTTGCAATAAGGGATTTCAGGGAGTGGTAGCGAATAATACTCCTAACGCGCTAAAGTATGGAAACGGAGGGTGGAAGTATGACGACAGTGGACCTTCAGGATTATTCCCGGCTCTTCAGCTCGTACACTGAACTGAGAGTACAAGAAAACCGCAGCGTAAGAGTGGGATTTGTCAAGGGCAACAACACTGTAAACACTCGGTCGACAACAGGAGGGGTATCGGCCCGCGTCTACAAAAACGGGTCATGGGGCTTTGCCTCAACTCCTGAACTGCAAAAAGACGCTATCGAATCAGTTATCAAGGCTGCGACAGACAACGCAGAGTTTCTTGGTTCAAGAAGGGAACATAGCAAAGGCCCACTGCCTGTAGTAGCAGCGTCGCATGACAGCAGCTTTGCGACAAACAAGCCTCGACTGACTCAAAAACAGCTCGTTGATTTCATCAAGGAGATCGATGACCACATAGCGACAAGATACCCCAATCTCCAAAGCAGAACGGTGTTTCTGAACTGTCTCGACATGGAGAAAAGCGTGATCACTTCTGACGGCTCTCGCTTCACCTCCATGACACCAAGAAGCCATATCTATATCACTCTGTGTGTGGAAAAAGATGGCGAGCCTGTTGACCTCTATCAGGTATATGGCGGCCTCGGTCAGTTTGAGGACGTGTTCGAATCACCCTCGGTTCTCTTTCCAGGAATCGAAGAGCAGTACGAACACCTCATGAGAAAGAGAGAAGGCGTTTATGCAGATGCAGGCGTCCGAACCTGTGTCCTGGACGCAGAGCTAGCAGGGATCCTGGCACACGAGGCAATAGGGCATACGACCGAAGCTGACATTGTCCTCGGCGGATCTGTGGCAAAGCAATTGCTAGGAAAAGAGGTTGCGAGCCCCCTCATAACTCTTGTTGACTTCGCCAACACCGCTCTTGGTCAGACTTGTCCAGTTCCTGTGTATGTAGACGACGAAGGCACCAAGGCCGAGGATGCGGTGATAATAGACAAAGGCATTCTCAAGAGCTTCATGCACAGCAAAGAGAGCGCAAGCCACTTCAACGTCGCACCCACAGGCAACGCCAGGGCTTACCAGTTCTCTGACGAACCTCTCATCCGCATGAGAAACACAGCCATTCTCCCAGGTACCAGCAAACTCGAAGACATGATCGCCTCCATAGACGACGGGTACTACCTGATCAGATCCAACAACGGCGAGGCCGACTCGACAAGTGAGTTTATGTTCGGCATTGAGCTGGGGTACGAGATCAAGAACGGCAAGCTGGGACGGGCTATCAAGAACACGACAATCTCCGGCGTGGCATATAACGTCCTCAAGACAGTGAGCATGGTCTCCGATGAGATGCACTGGAGCGGAGCAGGGATGTGCGGAAAGAAGCAGCCAATACCTGTTGGAATGGGTGGCCCTGCTGTCAAGTGCCAAGTAAGCATAGGAGGTAGGTAGAGATGCGTCACGATGTCGAAAAAGACGTGAGGATCGCAAAGCGCAGCTTAGAGGCTTTGATGAAGGCAGGTGCAGACAAAGCCCAGACCAACCTCTCAATTAGCGAAAAGCACGAGATGAACATAGAGGCCGGGGAGATCAACCTGCTCAGAACCACTTTCAACACATCTCTACACCTCGGTGTGATCAAGGATTCCAGGAATGGCCACATAGGCATAAGCAGCTCGGACGAGGCATCTATAGAGAAGGCTGTGTCGGATGTCATGGACATAGCAGCCGGAGCGCATCCAGATGAAGCACACGATATCGCCGAGCGGCAAGAACCTGCGGAGTTTTGCAAAGGTCCCTTGGAGCCGGATCTGGACGCTATGTATGATCGGCTCAAGAGCTTCGTGGCTACTGTCGGCCAACGCTACCCGACTATCAACCTCAGGCAAGTAATCCTAAGTTTCACGCGCTCCAATAACTATGTGATGAACTCTAACGGCGTTGATTTCAAAACATTCAAAGGCATCTATCACTTCGTAGCCATGTTCTCGGCCAGCGAGGATGACAAAGTCTCTTCACTCAACGGTACTGGAGTCTCTATGCTGGACCTCGATCGAGAGCTCATCGACTGCGGTTCAGTCGACATGCTGCTCAAGCAGTCCGTCGAACAGACCGCAACCCGCCCAATAGAGGGCAAATTCGTCGGAGACGTCATAGTCACTCCAGACGCATTCGGCAGTATATGGGGGTTCCTCTTCGGCTCATTGACTGACGGTCCCGTAGTCTCTGATACCAGCATCTACAAGGACAAAGTCGGCGAGCTCGTAGCCGGTCCCCAACTCACCCTCCACTGCAGACCCGTTGCAGACGAAATAGCCGACGGTTACTTTGTAACGAGCGACGGGTACGCCGCACAGAACAGCACTCTCATAGAGCGTGGGGTGCTCAAAGGCCTACTCCTCGGCATCTATGGGTCACGAAAGACCGGGAGAGCGCGTGCAGTAAATCAAGGGGGAGCAATCGTAGTAGAGCCTGGCAATCAATCTCTCTCAGACCTCGTCAGGTCCGTCGAGAGAGGCATTCTGCTGTGCAGACTGTCGGGTGGTGCGCCCAATAGCTACGGGGATTTCTCAGGAGTCGCAAAAAACAGCTACTTGATAGAGGATGGCGAGATCAAGTACCCGATCAGCGAGTCGATGATTTCCTGCAATCTTGCAGAGGCGTACAAGAACATAACAGGGATCTCAAGAGAGCGCGTAGACTTCGGAAGCTCAATCATTCCGTGGATAGCGCTTTCTGGTGTGACTATCTCCGGGAAATAGCCTTATATCTCAGGCCTATCGAGCTGCTGGTCCAAGCATAGACCGGCAGCTTTCTACTGTACCGACAACACCAAGACAAAAAAGATGAAAAAAAGTACTTGACGACAATCTAGTATTCGAGTACCATAATATTAGAAAGGGTGATCGCCGATGAGCACAGTCGTGCATATAAGCGAAGCGGCATCGCTTGCCTTCCACAGTATGGGTCTTCTTGCCAAGCATCCGTCCGAGCACCTTACAACAAAGAAGATTGCTCGCGAGACTGGTGCATCACACGCCCATCTATCGAAAGTGCTTCAGAGGCTAGCCAAGTCAGGCTTGGTGAAATCAACTCCGGGACCGCGAGGAGGCTTCACCCTGGCAAAGCCTGCTGATCAGATCACTCTGCTGGACGTGTACGAGGCTATTGAAGGCCCCATCGAGATGCCTAGTTGCTACCTAGGAAAGAAAGACTGCTTGCTTGGAAGTTGTTTGTTCAACGGGTTCGTGTCATCGACGACTGCGCAGTTTCGGGACTACCTTGCTGGCAAGAGGCTCACAGATCTGAAGCGAACACAGGGGGAGTAAGTATGTTTTGCTACCAGTGCGAACAGAGAGCACGCGAAAAAGCATGCACATCATTTGGGGTTTGTGGCAAAGACCCAGAGACAGCCGCCCTGCAAGACCTGTTGATTCATGCTTGTAAGGGGATCTCATGGTATGCGCACCGCGCTTACAATCTGGGAAAGAGAGACAGGGACATCGACGTTTTCGTGGTCGAGAGCCTTTTTACCACTGTCACAAACGTCAACTTTGACTCCAATCGCCTAAGAGGACTAATCGAAAAATCAACTGAGATTAGAAAGAAGGCTCGCGCCCTCTATGAATCATCGGCTGCTGCATCAGGCAAAGCTACTGAGCAAGCGCCGGATGTAGTTGAATGGTCACCCGCTGCCTCAATCGCCGAGCTAGTCGCGCAGCGAGACCAGATCAACGAACGCAAGGTCGCTCGGTTGAAAGAAATCGGCGATGACATCGTAGCACTTGAAGATCTCATACTGTTTGGCTTAAAGGGCATGGCTGCATACATCGATCACGCTCAGATACTCGGTGTGGAGGATGAGAATGTCTACGCGTTTGTCCACGAAATCCTGAGCTTCCTCTCAGAAGAAAACCACGACATTGAGGAACTGTTCCAAACAGCGCTCAGGGTGGGAGAAGTCAACATCAGAGTCATGGAGTTGCTCGATCAAGCAAATACTAGCGCTTATGGGCACCCCCAACCTACCAAGGTTAGAGTGACGCCTGTAAAGGGCAATGCAATCCTCGTGTCCGGGCACGACTTAAAGGACCTGAAAATGCTGCTCGAACAGACAGAAGGCACTGGCATCAACATCTACACTCATGGAGAGATGCTTCCGGCTCACGGTTATCCTGAGCTCAAAAAGCACTCTCACCTGGTAGGCAACTACGGAGGTGCATGGCAGGATCAGCAGAGGGAGTTTAGCGAATTCCCAGGTGCGATCTTGATGACAACAAATTGCATACAGAAGCCTCGCGAAACCTATAAGGGCCGCATCTTCACTACCGGACTGGTGGCATGGCCTGGAGTGACCCACATTGCAGACAAGGACTTCACGCCTGTGATCCAAGCTGCTCTGGAGGCACCCGGGTTTGAAGAGGACGGCGAGGAAAGATATATAACGGTCGGCTTTGCGAGAAACGCGGTCCTCGGCGTCGCGGACGAGGTGATCAACGCAGTCAAGTCCGGTGCCATAAGGCACTTCTTCCTGATCGGCGGATGTGACGGCGCCAAGTCGGGCCGCAACTACTACACCGAACTAGCTGAGAAGATCCCACAGGACTGCGTGATACTCACCCTGGCCTGCGGCAAGTATAGATTTAACAAGCTGGACTTCGGCGACATCGATGGTATCCCGAGGCTCCTTGATGTAGGTCAGTGCAACGACGCGTATTCGGCAGTCAAGATAGCGTTGGCTCTTGCAGAAGCGTTCGAGACCGACGTGAACAACTTACCGTTGTCAATCATACTGTCGTGGTATGAACAAAAGGCTGTTGCGATCCTGCTGTCACTGTTCTACCTTGGCATCAAGAACATGAGGATCGGGCCGACATTGCCTTCGTTCATTACACCGAGCATATACAACGTTTTGAAAGAGAAGTTCAATGTAATGCCCATCACCACCGCAGATGAGGACCTCAAGGCTATCTTGGGCGACAATGCGGCCGAGACCGCTTGAGTGGATGCGGTCTGGTCGAGGCCCAACAGCCTCCACTTCAGCAAGAATCACTGCGGCGATGGATGACATAGAGGCTAAAAGGTATGAGAGGAGGATGGCTGTCAATGACAACCCTAAATATGAGCAACCCGTTTGACATCAGTGGCAAAAATGCGATTGTGACCGGCGGGGCTATGGGAATAGGATTCGGCATCGCAAAACGGTTTGTATGGGCTGGCGCCAACGTTGTGATTGCTGACATAGACGCTAAGGCGGCTGAAGCCGCAGCCGAGAAGCTATCAGGAGGGCCTGGCAAAGCAGTGGCCATGCAGGTTGACATCAGTCAGCCTGACGCAGGGGACAAGATGGTCAAAAAGTGTGTTGACGAGTTCGGGTCTGTTGACATCCTCGTCAACAACGCGGGAATTTTCCCCAATGTGCCAATGATGGAAATGGATCGGGAGCTGTTTGAGAAAGTCTTGGCCATCAATCTCACCGGACTAGCGTACGCATCCAAAGCCGCAGCTGCTCAGATGATCGCTCAGAAGACCGGTGGGAGGATAATCAACATCGCATCCATTGACGCTATTCACCCCTCAGCCGTCGGCCTGGCCGCCTACGACGCCTCCAAAGGCGGAGTGGCGATGTTCAACAAGGCCTTCGCTCTAGAGGTCGCTCCTTACGGCATTCTTGTAAACGCCGTGGCTCCCGGAGCGATTGCGACAGAAGGCGTGGCCAAAGGAATGAGTGGCGAAGGCCCAGAAGCCGAGAGGATGAGACAGGTTGTCAATGAAATGACCAAGATGATACCCCTTCAGAGAATGGGCGATCCGGACGAGATAGCAACAGCCACACTCTTCTTGGCTTCTCCTGCTGCCAGCTACATGACAGGCGAGATGATCGTAGTGGATGGCGGGCGATTGTTGAAATAGGAGGCAAATCTGCAGAGGACGGCGAAGAGACGGGTCTGCAGCGAACGAGCATGTTAGGTAGGAGGCGGGTCCAACCCGCCTCCTACTACTCAACCTCATCTGCTTCAGCTACGGTTACTGCCTGTACAACTCGTCGATGGCGGCCTGAATGCGAGGTTTGACTTCCTCGAGCGCAGCAGCAGGTGCCATTCCTTCGTGCTCGACCTTGCCCATTGCATCCCACAGGCCATTGCGTGCGACGTGGACCCATACTCTGTAGTGGGTGCCGTCCCACTCAGCATGTGATCTCTTCAGGACCTCATAGACCTCGCGGCTAGGTGACATGTCCATGAAAACGGTGTCAAAGTAGAGATCGTTGAACCTCTCAGGCGGCCACATGAAGTTGACCAGTGCGATCAAGCCAAGTGGGTTCTCGCTGTTTGCAGGCAGCACGAAGCCCTCTCCGTCTCTGGGTGCGAACACGTAGTCGTCAGCAGAAGGACCCATCGGAACCGGGACCAACCCGATCTCATCCTGCATGTCCTGATACGGATAGAGCAGGTGCCACAGCATGAAGCCGAGATCCATTGCTGCCTGGCCATTTATGAACTGAGTAAGGTTCTCACCACCGAAAGCGATCACCTTGAGGTCAACGAGTTCCTTCCAGAACCTGAACGCTTCGAGCCCCTCAGGAGAATCCAGCATGAACACGAGGCGTCCTTCCTCATCGAAGTCAGCGAAGCAAGCGTTGTTTGAGTAAGCTAGACGCCCGAGGCCGTCGTGACCGGCTATTGCAGCTATTCCATACACATCGATTGTGCCGTCTCCGTCCAAGTCACGGGTAGCCTGGACAGCGATGTCTCTGAAAGCTTCCCATGTCCACTCCCCGTTCTTGTAGAGCTCGTAGGGATCTGGTAGGCCTTCTCGCTCAAACATGGTCTTGTTGTAAGAGATCAGCGAGGTGTTTATAAGCGCGGCACTAGCTGTACCAAAGCCGTAGATCTTGCCCTTGTAGTCGAGCGTCTTGCAGATTGCACGGTGCGGAGCAGGCATTGAATCCCAGTACTCCTGAGGAACAATGTCGCTTATTGGGAAAAAGACCTGCTGACCAGCAAGTTCCTCAAATGCAGGAGTGCTAACACCTACCCAGACATCCCATGCAGACTCACCTGAGAGTAGCCTCGCCAGACGAACCTGTTGAGCCTCGTTGGCAGGCACAACAATCGACTGGATCTTGCAGTTGAACTTCTCCTCAGCTTCCTTGATTCGCTCCGGAGGCACGCCACCCATCTTGTCCGCCAGGCTGGCCGCCTCGTCGTAAGCCAGCTTATCGTAGTGACCTATGAATGTAACGGTCGCGCCACCGAAGTCAAACTCCTGACCGAAGTCAAAGGGTTTGCCCTCAATCACATACTCCGCGGCGAGAGCGAGCCCGTTTACTGTTAGTGCTAGTGTCACCAACAACACGGTAACGTAATGGATCCGCTTCATGTTCTGCTACCTCCTTGATGTGATTACTTGCCCGTTCGGCAGCAATGTGTCTGAACCCTAAGGGGCTGATGCAGTAGTCCTGTTGAACACCCCCTCTCCGCACAGGCCAATCTACGGTATCGTAGACAGCGCCCAATCTAACCTACAAGCCCGGTTCTCTCTATGCTTTCTATGAAGAACCGCTGCATGAAGGTGTATAGGATCAACAATGGCAGAATGAACAGCAGACTGCCCGTGTTGATTATGAGCGATGCGTACTGGCTTGTCGCACCCTCTGTTCCTGTACCCCACGACACGCTGTAGCCAAGCTGCGAGAGAGTCACAGGGAGTATAGTCGCGGAGGGGAGGAATACCGTTGTAAGGAAGTCGTCATTCCATTGCCAAACAAAGGCGAACAAGAACACCGTGACTACTGAAGGTATAGCGCCCGGCAGCATCACTCCGTAGAAAGTCCTGAACCGGCTGGCTCCATCGACATACGCGGCCTCTTCGAGTTCCTTCGACATCCCTTTAAAGACCTGCCTAAAGATGTAGACGAAGAGACCGTTCTTCAATCCGGTACAGGTCAACGACATAGCGACGAACGGCCAGATCGTCCCGATAAGGTTTACTCCGCCATCCTTAATAAGGCCGTATATGTCAAAGAAACGGAAGTTCAAGTACTGCGGAATGAAGATCATCTGTGGCGGAACTACTATGGTGAACAAGACCAAGGCAAACAGGATACCACTGGCCTTAAACCTAAACCTGGCAAAGCCATAACCTACGGTTGCGCAAGCAAGCGTCTGAAGGAGTGCTATACCAACAGCGAACGCAGCCGAGTTGAGGAAAGCAATCGGATACTTCATATGCTTGAACGCTGTTTTGTAGTTGTCAAGAGTGAAGTGCTTCGGAATCCACTTCACCGTCTGATCAAACAGGTCCCGCTCCTCCATAAACGAGGCGGAAATCTTTGTGAGCAAAGGCAGCAATATTACGTAAGAGATACCCAGTATCAGGACGCCTCTGATCAGGCTCCACGCTATCGAACCCGCTTTATCCAGCAGCAGCCTTCTCCGCAGATCGGCCGCACCTCTGTTTCGCATCTTCTGCGCTAACGCCATCGGTCTGGCCCCTTTCTTTGTCCTAATCGAACGCACATGCTCACCAGAGAAACGAGATGTAGAAGCCGCGTCAGGTACGCTGTCCGCTATCGCGACTGCCTTACTGCTGGTAGTACACCCTCGGTGAGATGATAGCAATCGCTATAGTCAAGACCACTGAGACTGCCAGGAAATACAGAACTCCCATAGCGGTGCTCACTCCGTAGCCCACTCCGCCAAACGCCGTATCTCTGATCAACCTCACGAGAGCATTGGCCGGCGAGGTGAACGAGTCGATAATCGTATATACGATGTTGGTCAAGATCAGCGGGCTTAGCATCGGGAACGTGATCTTCCAGAACGATTCCCACTTCGTAGCGCCTTCTACGTCGGCAGCTTCAAACAGCGACGGAGGGATCGACTGCAGGCCAGCCAAGAAGATCAGTATCTGTACGCCCGATGCCCTAATAATCTGAGCAAGTGAATTGACCGCATTCATGATGTACGTCAACAGTGTCTGCGGCAATTGCAGTTGCATGAAAAACCCGGACAATGAAGCCATACTGAAAATCTGAGTATCGCTATCGGTCGTGCTCATTACCGAGGTCATGTAGTCCGTCTGTTCGAGTCTAAGAACGATTCCCGCGCTCATTATGACAGGCAGAAAAAACACAACTCGAGCGAGCGTACGGCCTCGGAACTCCTGATTTAACAAGACCGCAGCGAAAAAGCTAAATGTAATAATCGCCGGGACTGTGGTCAGCATCGCGATCACCTGATCGACGAACGTCCTCACGAATGTCGGGTGAACGCGCAAAGCGTACCTATAGTTCTCAAAACCAACCGAATGCAGCTCGTAGCCCTTAGGCACGATCACTAGCTCGTTGAGGCTGAACACCACGGACTGGATGAACGGCCTAAGAAAGAACAGTATAAACCCGATAGTGAACGGCAGGGTGAACAGGTACCCGGCCAAGCTCTCTCTCCTATCCAGGGTAAGCCGAAATCTACTCAGAAGCTTCACGTTCTCCTACCTCCCCGGCCAACGCACTACCTGCGATAGACCTGCTTGGTGTTGTAGTCGACAATAATCTCGACCCCGTTCTCATAAGTGGTCTTGAACACGCCTTCTTCTAGCTGCGTGTGGCCGATGATCACCTGATCTTGCACATCCCTGAGCATGTCATTCACGCTGGCATAGAACGTCAGAATAGTCTCTCTCCAGTGGTCGAAGTCGAGTGAGTACAGATACTGAGACTCAGAGCCCTTTAGCACAGACGCATCTCTCCAGCACACCTTGAAGTACGGGTTGGAGCCCGTCTCGATAGTCTTCAGGGCAGCTGTTAGGTAATCGCTAGAGAAGTTGATTGGCTCACCAGCATACCCAATAAAGCCATGTGTAACGATCTGGTAAAACGGTATCGAACGGTCGAATATCCGGTACGCACTGCTCGCTGTAGGCATCTCAACGATGTCGGATACGTATGGGAGAACGTAAGCATTCCCACCCCTGACCATGACATCGTAGCCGTGCTCGCCGCTGAGCTTCTGCAGTTGCCGCTCCTGCACTCCAAGAGCTTGCTGCCTATCGATCAGTTCGTTTGGATCCTCCCGGTAGTCCGAGTTAATCTGTCTGCCCATATGAGTCAGAGCAATACCTGCGGTCCGGTACTCTGCGAAGTCCAAGCAAAAGCGATCAATCAGTCGATCCAGTATAGAAGGCGATACGACAACACGAGCAGTCGCCGGGTCGTACTGCATAGTCGCAGTGTTGTACTCGTAAACAGTGGCTATCTTGCCATTGAGAAACCGCGCGCCACTGCTCCACGAGTTGAAACCGTCGCCCAGAGTGTTTCTGTAGACCTGCAAGAACCCAACCTCAGGAAAGACCTTAACACCTGCAGACTTCAAATAACCGATAGTCCTGGTCAGGTCGTCCCGGGTGCCAAGAGCTTTCTCAAGCCTGACACGCTGAGGATACACATGCTTAACACCGCCTGCCATCCAACCGGAATACACCAAGCGAATGTCCTTTATTCCGGCGTTCAGCAACTCTGTTGCGATGCTTCCAACCTCTTCGTATGTAGTCAGAGGCTCTGCAACCTTTCGAGGAAGACCCATTATAGGCTTCTCCCGGGTAGCTGCTCCCACGATCTCAAGATAGAGCGGGACGTTGTCACTCGCCTCCAGCCTTCTCAGCGAGCCTTTCTCGATCAGGTAGTCCCTGTAACTCTTGGCCATACCCACATAATCAGCGTCATCGCCATCGAGGAAGAAGTAGCGGATGCATATGTCCTCAAGGAACATCCTTGACTGGTAGACGTTTATCTTGGTCTGGACCTTCATGTTGGTCACAGAGAACTTGCCGCTGATATCTCCCTTTAGAGCCGTCTCGCCTTGAGCGATCAATACGAATTGAGCAGACACCTTGTTGTATGAATCCGACCGTCCCGCGACATCGGCATTGATCCGTGCGGTTGAATCGCTTGATTCGATGACCGCAAGGAACGCCTGGTCACCGCGCTTCATACCAAACACCGGCAGATGTATCTGCTGCTCCACTGATATGACCTCGTCGACCGGGCCCAATGACCTGTCGCTGCCATAGACCGGCCTGAGGTACTGAGGCGCAGTTGTTTTTCCATTGTTGAGGTAAATCAGCGCGCCCGACCCGTCAGGAACGAAGATGTAGCCCTCTTGGTCTCTGTCCGCAGCACCAAAATACGGCAAGACATTGAGCGTGTAGGGTGGATAAGTGACTATGCTGCCATCCTTCGCAACAGCATTCAGAGGATACACGATGTCTGCTGTCGGGACCCTGACTACAAGGTTGTCCTTATCAAGCGTGTACTCAATCGCAACCTCAAAAACCTCTGGGTTGGGCACGGGGACGTTCAACTGGTGATCCCGATGGTCGTTTTGGATCTCCTCGGGTGAATAGCCCACATTCTTGACTATGTCTTGGATATCGGCCAAATCCCACCTAATGACCGTATTCCTAAGCACATAAGTGGGGCATTCTCTCAAGTGTGCGAAGTGCTGCTCTTTCAGCTCAGCACGGCTCTTGACATTGTCGTTGTACTTCACGATCTGACTCGCTACTCTATCGAACAGATCCTCCTGCGTGGCGTCAACGGGCTCTCCCGTAAGCGACTCGTGAAGCACAAGCTTGTAGTCTCCAAGCAAGCTCTTGTTGTACGACTCTTCCGATTCATCTGTGAGCGGCTGCAATGAGATCAAGTCGTAGCTGTTTAGCAGCAGCTTCCTGTCTGATTCCTTAGTGACCTTAGCCAGAATGAGGTCTTCAAACTTATCTCTGTCAACCATCACAGGCAGATAGTCCTCTGCCCTCCACTTCTGGCCAAGCAGATACTCTACCCTCACCCCGCGGTCAATAGGCTGTATCTCAAACTGGCCCAATTCAACGCTGTTGTTGTAGCTATCATAGACTCTTCGCAGGCCGTCCGGGGTGAAGTAAGCAATCGTAAGCTGAGCACCCAACGCTTTTTTACCGGTGCCGCGAGCGATAGTCTCCATCCTATTCCTATCAGGCGGATTCGAATACCAAACGGATCCAGTGCGCTTGTCGAGCACCGAAATCTCCGCAGTATCGGGATCTATGTATAGCGAGAGGTACTCATTCTCAGCGACGAGCTCCATGCCGTCCGGCACAGTTGCGGTCACAGTTCTAGTGGACGATACTGTCAATATCGCGACGATCATCGCCAGTATAACGAGCAATAGCGTGACCCTTGTCCTTGATGCGTAGCTCATGCTCAACCCAAATCCCCCTTCCAGATCAAAGCCTGAACATGAGTTCGGTGTACAGGTCTGAGAAGAAACCGAACAAATGGTTTATCAGGCTGAAGAACAACAACGAAATGAACAGGACCAGGGCCATACCTGCAACTGTGAGCACCGAAGTCCAAACGCTCACGGATGCAGTGTAGTCGTGTACCACACCGTTGCCCGCAATGACCAAGAGACCTACCCAAATCAAGGCGAGGACAAGGAACAAGGTGTAGAAAGCCCCTTCCTCGATTGTCATGAAGTTACTGACAATGGTCAGCGGGACGTATACGAGTATCAGTGGCACCAAGGCATAGGAGGTAGCAATGTATATGTCCTTGATGGTGCCCTTGCCATCCATAAGGGTAGTCAAAGACCAGTTGACAATACACCAGAGCCCGAACGGGACCAAGACGCTGGCAACCTCTGTGTAGATGTTGATCCTCGAGGTATCCCGCGTGTTAAAGACAAAGCCGGTATACTGCCGCAAGAAGATGTATGTAGCACACACCAGCAAGAGAATTACCGTGGCACTAGCTGTACTGCCGCGCTTTTCATGCTTCAGTTCCCAGAATCCGTCCAAGGGACTGACAACAACATGAAGGGCGTATTTCAACCCACGATATATCTCAAGCAGACATGCACGAAGTCCGCCCTCGGGTTCGGGTTTCCTGGGTGCCGCAGGCTTTGGCGGCGCCTGCCTCCGGAGCCACCCGATTGCCTTGATCACGATAATCAACACTATAACAGCTGTAATAACTACGCCAAACCACTTGTCGACCGCTTCTTTCCGAGCGTACGAAAAGGCCTCCGAGTAGCCGATCCGATCATCGCCCAGACGATAGTGCCTCATAGCCTCGACGTAGCGCTCTTGTCTAAGGAGCGCATCACCGATGCCAGCGTACGCGATTGAGTAGTTGGTGTTCAGCTTGAGCACTTGCTGCCACATACGCGTCGATTCTTCGTACAAGCCGGCTTGGTAGTACCCCAACGCTTTGAGGATTGCAGTTCCATACAGGGTAGGCTCATAAACGGTGATCGCTTCAGTGCTTCTGTCCAACACCAGCACCTTGTCACCCAGCATGTCGATAGCAACGGGGTTGACAACGAGGCCTGTCTGCTGGCCCGGGCCTCCAAACACGTACAGCAACCGCCCGACCTGGTCGTAAGTAAAGACACGGCCTCTATTGCCGTCCAGGACACTATACGTCCCAAACAGACCAGAGACAACGTCAACGAAGGTCGACCGGTCGACGTAGGTGGCTCGTCCTGCCAGCTGGCCGCCACGGTCCCAGAGCCCGGGAAACTTGAGGTCTCCCTGCGGAGGAAGAGTGGTTCTGTAGATCAGGACGTCATCACCGGCCGGGTTGAGCCTGCGTATCTTGTTTGTCTCAACTGCAAGGATGAGCCCCTTGTGGTCAACATCCATGTTGGCATATTCAGTCGGAAGAAAAAGGCTTGATCGTTCGCGCTGCTCACGAGTTGACAAGGACCGCCAAATCACATCAATGATCTTGGGTGTCACTCTAGGAGCACCGACAAACCCTGTAAAATCGCCACGCTTGGTGAAGGACAGCAGCCCTTCGTACTCGTCTGCGACCAGGACGTACACTCGTCCGGTGGGGTCAACAGCGACCTTGGTAGGAACATACCTGAAGTCTTCACCAATGATGCCTTGGTCGTCGACCTCCGGTGCCAGGATCATTCTGACAAGCTCACCGTCACTTGTGAGCTCAACCACTCTGGCATTTCCTGTGTCGGCTATGTAAATTCTCCCCTGATCGGTAACGTAGATCCCACGCGGGCCATTGAAGCCGTCACTAACCCCTTGGTTGTCAAAGGAGTCTATTATCTTGACGACGGCGAAGTCTGAGTTGAGCACCACAATGCGGTTGTTCCCGGAGTCCAACACGTATATGTTGCCTTCGGTATCCACACTGAGGTCATGCGGGCTGCTAAAGCGCCCAAGTCCCAGGTCTCTGCCTGTAATAACCTTCGTGGGAACATAGGCATTCGGCGTTGGGACGACTTCTGCCCAGTAGTCGTAGATGTAGCTGCGGTACGGTACTGCCGCTCCGGACACACCGGCCCCAACAATCAGTGTACCAACCAGGAGTATTGCGGAAATTGCCAATATTCTTGAAACCTTCCGCAGGCCCAACCTCATGACCATATCCACCAAACCCTCTCTTCAGTAGTAAGCCAAAGACGCAACTAATAGCCCGCGTACTTCTCGTTGAACTCCTTCACCTGCTGCATCAACTTGGGATGACTGAATCCGTCGAGGGTGTTCATTGGCTGCCACGGGAAATGCCATACCCACAGAGCCATTAAGGAGACTCCCTCCTGCTCCATCGCGTCGATAAACGATCGAGTCCAGGCCGCCTCAGGGTCTTCGCCAAAAGACGGACCGCCATTGCCCAGCTCACCGATAAAGACCGGGGCGGGCTTCGAATGAGCAGCCCTTACCAAAGATGTGTAGTAGTCCGTGGTCGAAACATGCCCAGGCCAGCGAGCAGACGGCTGCGGACCATACGCATGGATACTGAACACATCAAGAGGCTCTGTTTGGGACTCGATATAATTGGCAACGTGCTGGTCCAGAGAGTCTAAGATCCAGACCTGGCCTGGGAAGTATCTGCGAAGACTTTCGCTTGTGTCTCTAACATGCGCGTCTCCACTGGTCACCAAGTGATTCGGGTCTAGGCTCTTGATGATCGAAGTCCATTCCTTATACACCTGGAGCGTCATATCAAAGGTCAGGCTGTCCTCAAGAGTGAGAGTCGGCTTGACATACGGTGAACCTGCAGGGAACTGGCCTGCGCCAAGCCCTGAGCGTCCCTGCATATTGACATCTGCAGCGAGAAACGCCTCGTTCTCGAGCTCCCACATCAGGACAACCGGGTCGTCCTTGTAGCGGGTAACAAACTCCTCAACGTAGTTGTAAGTTGCGTTGTAAGTCTTGGAGTTGGGGTCTAGGAGAGCCTGTTTTGGTTCTCCGCAGATGTAGAACCAACCACTGACGACGCCAAGACAGGGTATAAGCCTTATGTTGTGAGCTCGGCACAAGTCAAAGACTTCATCCATCTGGCGCCAGTACTCGTCGCGGTCCTTGAAGTAGAGTTTCTCAGCATCGACTGGATACCCAGGATTGGCGAAAAATCTGATAAACGCAACCTTGTTGCGATGGGCGTCGATAATCGCTGCGACCATCGCCTCTTTGGCATTCTCTGCGTTGCCATAAATCTGGGATATGTGATGCCAAGTGCCGTTGTACGCCGAGTGCAGATGCGGCACGTTTACTCCAATGGCGCGATACTCTTTGCCGTTGAGCATCAGCTTGGCACCATCGGCCGTGACAAAACCGTCCATGGTGCTCTCCTCTGAGGCGTCCAATGTTGTCACATTCCCCGTGTCCTTCCACAGGCTCGTAATTAGGGTGTAGTCAACCTCGCCACTGGCCCGCCTTCCGAAAGCAATGATTCTCTCCCATCCCGGTGCGTAGACGCTTGCCTTCACCCAAGTCTGTCCGGCATCATCGCCACCCATGTCTGGCGGAAGCGTCCACCCGGTAGTGAAGATGTTGCTGCCGCATACATCAAAGCTGCCGTCAGAGGATATGCGTGTCACTGAACCATCTGCGCCGTGCAGGACAATCTGAGCTAACAGTCCGCCTTCTGACTTTCCTCCTACAACAGTTGACGCGACTCTTGCGCCAAAGGTGTTTTGCCCTTCTCGGACCAGCTCTGTGATGTCGAAATACTCGCCTGCCATCCATCGCACTCCTGGGTAGTCGTTCATAGACACCAAGAGCTTCTGCTTCACAAAGCCAAGTTGAGTTCCGTTTACATACACAGTGACTCCACGGTCAGCCGCAACGAACACACCTGCTGAGACGATCGGCTCATCGACCGTGAACTGTTTTCGAAACGGGACAAACAACGATCCGGAGTTCTCGCTCTGAGGAACCCACACCAGGTCGGCCTCTTCCAGCCTCATACCAGCGTCATGGCTTCTGAGGAGGATCTCGCTCTGCTCTCTCAGGCCCGAGCCTTCACCGGATACTGCCGTTGCACAGCAAGCAAGCATGGTCAGCAGAATCATCACAAACAACAGAGTGGACCGTCCAGCTCTGGCAAACATAGTAACCTCCTGCTTCCGCGTGTCTAGTCGGACACCGGAACTTGATATTCTTATTACCCTAAACGGATTTCGCTAGCTACCGCCGCGTAATCGGAACTAGCAGCGCCTCGCCATTCTCGACCCCGACAGAGATCGGACTTAAACCGTCGACACTGAGCTCAAGCTCACCGTCCCCCTCGACGACGATCCAGTCGACGCCGTCCCGTCTGGAGTAAGTTGCAGAAAGCTGCCCTTCATAGGAAATGATCTCAGCTACGCGTCTCATGTAGTAGGTCTGATAAGGCTCGATGTCTCGCTCGATGGTCACTGTGCCATCCGGGCTCAGGACAGTCGTGGCTCCGGAGTAGACACCCAAGCCGGGCTCGTCAGTCTTGAGAACCGTCGACACCTTTTTGCCATACAGCTCCTTGACTATGACCATCTCTTTGTTGTCTGAGATGTAGACACCTATGTTGTCAGGTACCTCAAACTCTGCAACAATGCCGCTCTCTGCAAGAATACCCCTGTAGAGGCCCGTGAGCTTGTTGTACGGAGTCTGCTGCTTAGCACTTCCCCAGACGGGGTTCGAAGCCAATCCGAGATAAAAACCGAAGCTGTACACATAGTTGTCATTGACCTTGTTGCGGATCACCAGAGAGTGACCGGCGCTTCCTGAAACCTTGACGATCGACTCCACTCCATCAGGCAGGCCAGGCCCAAACAAGCCCACTTCTCCGCT
>FIZI01000034.1 GCA_900016865.1 uncultured Clostridia bacterium
AAGCGATAAGCGTTGGTCCCGACAAACGTGATTTCGCTCCCAGAAAAAGAGGCAAAGCAACCAGTGAGAAATCTCCTCGTATCATTTGTCGCGGCTGCGAAACTAGTGTATCGAATCAATCTTTTCAAAACACTTTCATTTACTGAAAAGGATGTTCCTCTTTCTAATCTACTAAAAAGCGGAAAGTCAGTGGGGTCAAGAGACTTGATTGTATAAGAAGCCTGCCCGGACGTGATTCTCATATCTTGTGTACTCTCGTCTAATGAAAATTCTACCTGATCCATTGGAGCTCTTCGAACGATTTCAGTTATGTACTTTTCGGGCAAGACTGATTTGCCTGATCCTTGTGCTTGTACATCCAGCAGCACTTCTATTCCTAACTCGAGGTCCGTAGCAACCAGCTGGAGAGTATTGTCTTGGCAACTCATATAAATACCAGTAAGGGCAGGCATTGTACTTCTAGGGGATACTGCCTTGGATACTAGTTGGAGTGCAGGAACTAGATCACTGGTTAGGGCTTTGAATTGCATTGACATGTATATCCCTCCAAAAGTCTTTATTCACAGTTTCACAGCGGAAGTACTATTTCTATTGTACATGTACATACTTTAGTAGCATTAGTAATAGGTCGTGTGGATATTGTGGAAAAGTCGATCGCGTCGAGATGTTGACAACATCGCGGTATGTGAATAGAGTGTTGATAACTCCATCTGTCAATCCACATCCAATCTATATATCCACATGGTCAGAGCCTGTCCACAATCCATCAACAAGTGATCCAGACGCATATCCACACTATGAGTGAGACTTTATCTCATCGATCATTTCCTTCAGAGCCTTTGCAAGGGCTGAATCCTTGCGGCTGTCGGCAGCGATCTTGTCGCACGCGTGTATGACGGTAGTGTGGTCTCTGCCACCGAATGCCTGCCCGATCTGCACAAGGGAAGAGTCTGTGAGTTCTCTGCAGAGGTACATCGCTACCTGTCTTGGGTAGGCAATAGCTCTGGCTCTGCTCTTTGATTTCATATCGTCTACCTTTACTCCGAAGCTCTCTGCCACGACCTGCTGGATGAACTCAATCGAGATCTGGCGAGGCTTGTCTATTGGGATGATGTCGCGAAGGACCTGCTTTGCCAAATCTATAGTTATCTCACTGTCAATCAAGGATGAATGAGCGATTACCCGAATCAGCGCCCCTTCTAGGACGCGGATATTTGACTGGATCTGATTTGCTATATAGACTATTACGTCATTTGGAACCACAAGGTTCTCATCATCAGCCTTTCTCTTTAGGATTGCCATGCGAGTCTCCAGATCCGGGGGCTGTATGTCTGCAGTCAGTCCCCATTCAAACCTAGATCTCAGTCTATCCTCCAGAGTAGCTATGTCCTTGGGTGGTCGATCGCTCGTGATCACTATCTGCTTACCGGCCTCATACAGTGAGTTGAAAGTATGGAAGAACTCCTCCTGAGTTTGATCTTTGCCGGCAATGAACTGGATGTCGTCGATCATCAATGCGTCGACATTGCGGTATTTCGACTTAAAGACAGCCATGTCTTTTCGGCTTAGTGCCGCGATCATCTCATTGAGGAATGCCTCGCACGATACATAGACTACTCGTGCAGACGAGTCGCGCCCCAATATGTAGTGAGCAATAGCTTGCATAAGGTGGGTCTTGCCAAGCCCGACTCCTCCGTAGATAAAAAGCGGGTTATAAGCGTTTCCTGGAGACTCGGCAACCGCAAGTGCAGCTGCATGGGCAAAACGGTTGCTGTTGCCTACGACAAAGGAATCAAACGTGTACTTGGGATTGAGGATCGTCTGGGTTTGCACTTGGGCTGTATTCCTAGGTAGACTCGCTGCGACATCTATCTTTCTGGCGAGCTTCTTGTCTTGCTCGGTTGGGTCCATCACAACAAATTCTAGGTCGAGATCTCCTCCAATGACTTCTGTCAGAGCGCTTTTGATGAGCTCAGTATAGTGGGACTCCAATTGCTCCTTTGCAAGGCGATGAGGTGCCCGGACGATCAGAGTGTTCCCTCTTAGGTCGACTGCACTTGTGGGTTGAAGCCACGTCCCATAGCTTGGTTGCTGCACCCTGCCTTTTAGCAAATGCAAAACCTGAGCCCATACTTCGTCCAGCCTCCCTGACATTTGTCTGCCTCCCATTCAGTGACTAGGATAATCAACAGCCAGAGCAAAACTCGGTGCCGTAGTCTAGTCCATCAATAGACTAAGAACCTCGATTCCTTGATCAGTGAGTCTGCGTTTACCGCCTTCTACAGACTGGAGTAGGTGCAGCTCCTCGAGAGCCACCAAGTCGCGATAGACGGTGCTGAGACTCATGTCCAACTCTTTGGATGCGATTGACGGGCCTATTTCCCCAAACTCAGCGGTTAGAATCATCAGCTTCCGCTGGCGTTCTGACAGCGAATTCCTGATGATTTCGCGCGCCGCCTCTGTGCTCACCGCCGAACGTTTGTGATCCTTGGTCGTTGATTCGGCCCCCGCAGCCTTTCGACGAACTTCTGTAGACTTGGCTGAAGCCGCTTCGACAGATGCTTGTGAGGAAGCAGCGGCGCTACTTTGGATTTGGCCTTCTTTATCTGACTCCTGATTGGCCGGCAACGTTATGGTAACCACTGAGCCGGTCCCAAGGTTGTCGTCAACCGTAATGCTCCCACCGAGAACCTCAATTGTTTCTTTTGCTATCGGAAGCCCGGAACCGACTCCTCTGATATACTTGCGGTGTTGGAGTGTGGCAGTAGTGTAACCGGGCAAGAAAGCGCTTTTCTTATCCACAATCCCTGGACCGTGATCAGAAACGGATATCTCACATCCGTCCGGTGAGATCGATATGACCGAATCTCTGAAGTCCGCATGAATTAGGTTTTCTACAACCTCTCTTATTACAGCAAATGGAATACGACCGCCGTTTTTCTTGCATTCAGCATGCACGCGCTCGGATACGCGCGCAATCAGGTCCCCGGCATCGCCGTTCTCCATGTCAATAATTCTCGGTTCACTGGTGAAATTGTCGTACACAGCCAACCTAATGCTTACTAAAGGAGAATTAGAGCCTGTGGACTGGGCTTCCGAGGAACTCCTGTTGTTCGATTTTCGAAAAAAGAAACTCAGCAACGGAAAGCCCATTGGAATCCTCCCTAACATCCGGACATCCGCTAGTACAACATGTTAAGTGCCTCGACTGACGAGGCCACAATCATTCCTGGAGAAAAAAGCGCAGAAAACCTTAATAAGGTATAATCACCATATCTAAAGCGTAACAGGGGAACGCCGCTTTTCTCGCGGGACAACCCAGTTTTTGTCCTCTACTTATCCACACGTTATCCCCAGAAAAATGTTGATAACCAGGAATCCCGTCTAACAGGGGATTCCGGTGTTCTTCATAGGCCTTAGCTGGTGGAAAGGATTATCCACAGGTACCGGTGGAAAACTATCTATGCTGTGGGTATGAATTCACTCTACTAATCAACACTTTATCCACAGAGTTATCCACAGTCTGTGTATAAAGCATGGTCTAACAGGATAAAGCCAAAAGACCATGCAAAAATTGTAAAACAGCGCACATGTGGACGAGCATTACTAATATACCAGATAGCGCTGGCCTTTTCAACATCCGAGTAAGCAGCGGTTCACTCGTGGACGCTCGCCAAAAACCGGCATTTCAGTTTGCCGAAAATGCTTTTTACACAATTAGTAGTACCTTTATTCACAATTACTTATCCACAATTGTGGATAAATCGCAATTCTGCGACGGTCAGAATCCCCTGTCAAGTGCCTCTTTTTGCTGCTTTATGGCGAACGGTCGTAGCGGTCGCAATCCTTGACAGTGCTTCGCGAGCTAGGCTATAATCGTAAGAGTCTAAAAGAGTACTGGTGCGGGGGGTAAATCTCAGTTGAAAAGGACTTATCAACCCAAGGTACGCAAGAGAAGCCGCGTGCATGGGTTCTTGAAGCGAATGAGCACGCGGGCTGGGCGTCGTGTCTTAAAGAGAAGACGACTGAAGGGCAGAAAGGTCCTGAGTGCATAGACTGGGCTCTGGCGATGTAATCTGTTTATGTATGCAGCCAACATCGTCCGGGCCTTTGCGTCTGGTCGTTTGGTTTCGGATGTTGCTTGCTTTTGGCGGGTGACAGATTGGCCAGTGCGATATGAAAAAGTGTGAGACACTTAGGAATAATGCCGACTTCAGAAAGACCTACAGACAGGGTCTTTCTTATTCAAACCGGTGTTTCGTTGTCTATATTCGAAGGAACGGCTTAGATCACAACAGGGTTGGGGTTTCAACCAGTCGTAAGTATGGAAGCGCCGTTTTGAGAAACCGGATCAAGCGGATCATCAAAGAGCTCTATAGAGCATATGAGAAGCACATCAAGGCTGGGTTTGACATCGTGTTCATTCCGCGTTCAGTGACTCGAGGCCGGAGGCTCCGTGAAGTAGAACCTGACTTCGTCCATCTCTTAAGGGTAGCTTCGCTCTGGACTGATCAGTGAAGGAGACAAGTCGTGAAGCGTAGTATTGCTGCTAGTCTGATAGCCTTGCTCATCAGGTTCTATCAGAGGTTCATTTCTCCCCTGTTTGGACCTAGATGTCGGTTTTATCCGTCTTGTTCAGAGTACGCTTTGCAGGCTGTACAGAAATATGGTGCGATCCGCGGGAGTTGTATGGCTGCGTGGCGCCTATTGAGGTGCAATCCGTTTAACCCTGGGGGATATGATCCGGTCAAGTAGTCATAACAGTGTCGATTCGAGCTTAGCTATTGAATGGCAGCATTCGTCAGCGAGTTGATGGCTCTGCAGGAGGCCGTGAGCGTCACGGCGTCCGAGAGAGTGGAGGTTGGCAGATGTGTGGGGTATGTTGATCAAAGGCCTGCAGGCCTTCCTGGATTATGTTGAGTCGATTACCGGCAGTTATGGGATTGCTATTATTGCATTTACTATTGTAGTGAAGACAGCGCTTTATCCCCTTACCCTCAAGCAGCAGAAGGCTCTCTTGGAACAGAGGAAGTACGCTCCTGAGTTGCAGAAGATCCAGGAGAAGTACAAGAAGAAGCCTGAAGAGATGCAGAAAAAGATGATGGAGTTCTACAGGAAGCATAACTACAATCCTTTCGGTGCATGTCTGCCTCTCCTGCTGCAGCTCCCCATCATCTATCTTCTCCTTGGCGCAATCCGCGGTCATGATTTCAAGAACCAGGGCTTTCTGTGGGTACCTCTCTTGACTCAGCGCGATCCATACTATATATGGCCGATATTGTCCACTTCTTTTATGTTGCTCCAGCACAAGATCCAGCAGAAGCTCAATCCAACACCACCGGCCACTTCAGGGAATGCTCCGGATATGTCGTCTACAAACATGATCATGACCATTTTCATTGGCTTCATCACTACAACGCTCCCGGCAGGCCTTGTCATATATTGGACTATCAGCAATGCAGTTACTCTTATCCAGTACCTAATGATTTATAGGAAGCTGGGAGGTTCGGCAGAGGAGGTCCAGAAGGCGTGATATCTGTAGAGAAGACCGGCAAGACTGTTGATGATGCTATACTAGCGGCACTGATTGAACTCGATGTTGACAGAGACAATGTCGAGATAGAGGTTATCGAAGAGGGTTCTAAGGGCTTTCTCGGATTGGTGGGAAGTCGCCTAGCGCGTGTTAGGGTCACTGTAAAACCGTCACGAGTGGACAAGGCAAGAGCATTCCTTGAGCGAGTGATAGAGCTTCTCGGAGTGGAGGCCACTGTAGACGTCGAACAGCAAGGTGAGTATACAGTTCTGCAGATCGAGGGCAATCACTTGGGCATCCTTATTGGCAGACGAGGTGAGACCCTCGACGCTCTGCAATACTTAACCAACCTCGCGGCCAACCGCGACAAAACCGATCAGGCCGAGAGAGTGCGGGTTATCCTCGATGCGGAGGGCTACAGGAAGCGAAGAGAGAACACGCTTCGCAACCTGGCCTATCGATTGGCTGAGAAGGTCAAACGGGAGAAACGTCGTGCAGCGCTCGAACCAATGAGCCCTCTTGAGAGGCGGATTATCCACACGGCCCTTCAAGACGACGAGTCCGTTGAGACCTACAGTGAGGGAGAGGAACCATTCAGGCGAGTTGTCATAGCTTACAAGGGTTGATCGGGGTCGCAGCGGAACCGGACGGACCGGAACCCTTCGATCGTTCGATTTGTGAAGCCGCCAGGGCTCGCTGGTTTGTTTACGAGCTGAAGGCGGCTTTTGTTGTTGTACCGGACAAGTGTCAAGCGACGGGCGGATGAGTCCGTTTGGGTTTGCGGTCACGAGGGTTACAGTATAGGTGACGGATAGACTGTAGTAAGTAGGGCCACCGAACAAATGTTTGGCGGTGATCTAATGGATAGAGATTATGTGGATGAAGGCACAATTGCTGCAATCGCTACTCCTGCAGGAGAAGGCGGCATAGGCATTGTTCGCATTAGCGGACGTGAGGCAGTCCCCATTCTCAGCCGCGTTTTCCGAGACAAGTTTGGCCGCAGCCGCACTTCATTTGAGAGCCACAAGATGTACTATGGAAAGGTCGTCTCCGAACAAGGTGAGATGATCGATGAGGTATTGGCTGTGGTCATGCTGTCTCCTCGTAGCTACACAGGTGAGGATGTGTCAGAACTCCATTGCCATGGCGGCCGGATGGTCCTTCATAGTGTGCTAGAGGAGGTACTTCGGCAGGGAGCTCGGCTTGCGGGCCCGGGGGAATTTACTAAGCGCGCTTTTGTGAACGGACGACTCGATCTCGCTCAGGCGGAGTCTGTCATGGATGTCATCAGGTCTAAGACAAAGCAGTCTCTCAAACTTGCTCTTGGCGGTTTGTCTGGGAGGTTGTCTGCCAGGATCCGCGAAACTATGAATAGCCTTGTTCAAGTAGTAGCCCATATAGAGGCGAGTATCGACTTTCCCGAGGATGACATTGACGAATTGGAAGCCGCCTCTATACGTGAGAGCCTTAGGTCAAGCATATCAGAGGTTGAGGCAATGATCAGTGAGGCTGCTAGAGGCAAGATATACAGGGACGGAGTCTCCGTCGTAATCGCGGGCAGGCCAAATGTCGGCAAGTCAAGTCTTTTTAACGCTTTGGTCCGCGAGCGCAGGGCAATAGTCACTGACATCCCTGGCACAACTCGAGACGTCATCGAGGAATATGTCAATCTGTCAGGCGTGCCCGTTAGATTGATGGACACAGCAGGCATACACGAAACCGAAGACGTAGTTGAGCGAGAGGGAGTTAGTAGGTCAAGAGAGTTGCTGGGTCGAACAGATGTGACTGTATATGTTGTGGATGCGTCGGATGCTGCGACCGGTGTGAATTTGGACGATGACATACAGATGCTCAATGCGCTGCCTAAGGACGAGACAATACTCGTCCTGAACAAGATCGATCTAGCCGCCGGACAGGTTGACGCACAGCTCTATGGCGATGCAGCGCCCGAGGTTGTGGTCAAGACGTCAGCTGCAACAGGTGAAGGCCTTGACGAGCTGGAGCAGGCGATTGTGCAGGTGGTCACCAAGGGGCACTTCAGCGCAGGAGAAGTCGTAGTCACTAATGCAAGGCACGAAGACGCTCTCCGAAGGTGCAAGTCCCACTTGGAGGATGCCTTGTCAGCACTCGAGCGAAGCGTCCCGCATGACCTCATAGTCATAGATATCAGAGAGGGCTTGAGTGCTCTGGGAGAGATCACAGGCGATACGGTAGACGAGGACGTGATTGATCGCATATTCAGCGACTTCTGTGTTGGGAAGTAGGGATGGCCGTTGGTCAACGAGTACGATGTCATAGTTGTTGGTTCGGGCCACGCCGGCTGTGAGGCAGCTTTGGCTGCTGCCAGGCTTGGATGCCGAACCCTCATGATAACACTTAACATAGAAAACACTGCGCTTATGGCATGCAATCCGTCACTGGGCGGGCCTGCCAAAGGGCACTTGGTGAGAGAGATTGACGCCCTTGGAGGCGAGATGGCTGCCAACATCGACCGCTCCTATATCCAGATTCGCTGGCTCAATACGAAGAAAGGACCGGCTGTGCGTGCCATGCGTGCCCAAGCGGACAAAGTGCGCTATCACAGAGAGATGCGAAATGCACTTGAGCGAGAGGCCAACCTTGACTTGAAGCAGGTGATTGTCGACGAAATACTTGAGTCAAAGGGAAGAGTCATAGGCGTGCGCACAAATACCGGCTATGTCTATCGGGCTCGCAACGTAGTCATATGCACGGGAACCTATCTGTCAGGCAGGATACATATTGGTGAAGCGAATTTCTTGAGCGGGCCCTACGGACAGCATGCTGCCGTGCGCCTGTCGGAGTCTCTGGCGCGTCTGGGGTTTGAGCTAAGAAGGATGAAGACAGGCACTCCTCCTCGGCTTGATGGACGCTCGATAGACTTCGATCGTCTCATTGAGCAACCGGGCGACGATGTAAAAGGCGGGTTTTCGTTTTGGAGCGATGAGCCTGTAGTTAACCGTGCGATGTGTTGGCTTTTGCGAACAAACAGCAAGACGCACAAGATCATAAGGGACAATATCAACCGCTCGCCTCTGTACACAGGCGCCATCTGTGGCATCGGGCCCAGGTATTGCCCGTCGATCGAGACAAAGGTAATGGAGTTCCCGGATAGAGAATCACATCCACTGTTTCTTGAGCCGGAGGCACTAGGTTCATCTGAATATTACCTGGCGGGGCTCTCAACCAGCCTACCTGAGAACATCCAAGTTGAGTTGGTAAGGTCAATCGACGGGCTTGAGAGGGCGAAGATCATCAGGTATGGATACGCGATTGAGTACGATTCGATTGATCCAACGAGTCTCAAGCCGTCTCTTGAGGCCAAGTCCATAGACGGATTGTACTTCGCTGGTCAGATCAACGGGACGTCCGGCTACGAAGAGGCGGCGGCACAGGGATTGATGGCAGGCATCAATGCAGCATTGTCCTGCCAGGGAAAACCGCCGTTGATCCTGACAAGATCCCAGGCTTACATCGGAGTCCTTGTAGATGACTTGGTGACAAAAGGCGTGAGCGACCCATATCGAATGATGACAGCCAGAGCAGAGTATCGTCTTTCATTGCGGCACGACAATGCGGATCTGCGCTTAAGCAAGATAGGGTATGATATCGGCTTGCTGTCTGATGAAAAGTACCAGAGAGTAGTGTGGAAGAGTCGCACAATCGAATCAGAACTCGAACGCTTGAGGGCCTGGTCGATCACTCCGACTTCTGAGGTTCTGCAGACCCTCAGTGATATGTCCGAGAGCCCTATTTACAGTGCAGTCAGCTTGGCGGATCTGCTCAAGCGGCCATCCCTCTCATATCAGGACATGGCTCGGTTTGGCTTTGACGTTAAGGACCTTCCGCCGGATGTAATCAGCGAGATTGAAGTGCAGTTGAAATACGATGCGTACCTTAGGAAGCAAGAGAGAGAGATCGAACAGTTTGCACATATGGAGTCGAGAGCTATTCCACCCGATCTGGATTACTATGAGGTGAGAAATATCTCGACTGAAGCCAAGCAGAAGCTATCGAAAGTGCGTCCCAGGTCTCTTGGGCAGGCCTCGCGCATTTCTGGAGTGACCCCATCGGATATCACTATGTTGATGCTTCATCTAAGGAAAACAGAGCAGTGATTCCCCTCGCCGCATACTCCGGCAGAGACAGTATAGGTGGTTTTGGTATGATTGCAGGTGGAGAGTTTTTGTTGGAGCTTGAGAGAGCGCTCCTTGAGATTGGATTGGCGCCAAGCGAGGAGCAGTTAAGGCAGATGGATAGGCTGCGTCAACTTGTGTTGTACTGGAACAGCCGTCTCAACCTCACACGCATTGTCAGTGATCAGGAGGTGGCCATTAAGCACTTTGTCGACAGTCTCATGCCGCTGGCGTTTGCCTTAGTGCCTGCTGGAAGCCGAGTCGCAGACGTCGGGAGTGGAGCCGGCTTTCCAGGCATACCACTTAAGATATGGGACGAGTCGCTCTCCGTGACGCTGATTGAGTCTACGACAAAGAAGGCAGAGTTCTTGCGAAATGCAGCGAAAGAGCTTTCGATTACTGTGGAAGTAGTAGGTGAAAGAGCTGAGAGCGTTGGTGCTAATCCAGAATATCGTCAATCATATGACTTGGTGATTGCCAGGGCAGTTGCGCCTTTCGCTGTTTTGTGCGAATATTGCCTGCCGCTGGTTCGCATAGGTGGGTCATTCGTTGCTATGAAAGGCCGTGACGTTGATAGCGAAATCGCAGCAGGCGAGAGAGCAATGCAGCTTCTCGGCGGCCACTTGTCTGCCCTGCATCAGTACGACCTTCCGCTCGATATGGGTCAAAGGAGCCTTGCTGTTGTCAAAAAGGTTAGCCCTACTCCTCCCGCCTATCCCCGCAGAGCCGGAATTCCAAAGAAGCGCCCTCTCTGACCATGATTCGACCAGCCTAGTCAGGCTGCTGCAGGCCAGGTTGGGCAGAGACAAGGGGGACCTAAGGCCTCGCCCACGTGGCGCTTTCTCCTCCCTCCCTGCTTCGTTTGCTATGCTGAGATGGCTCTGGGATCGACAGTTCTTGTATCATTGCCGACCCGGAGCTGTTGCAACAGTTGTTCTGGATAACAGAGATCGGCCTATACTGCACGAACTAACCGACAGATACAGCGCAGGCATCGCCTTCTCTCTAGTGAGCGGAGTGTGATTGCCCGCTAGTCGCCGATCTCTGCAGAAAGGACTGGTATGAAGGAGTCAAAATGCGAACGGCGAAGTAGTTTCTGAATAGCAAGTGCTGAAGTGATATTTCAAGAGCGATTGTGTGTTGACATTGCTCGTCGATGAGGTGACCCTTATTTGCAAGACTGATTCGATTTGGGATAGACGGGTGCCTCTATAAAGAAATGCGAGGTCGGATGATATGCGCAAAGGTATTTCGGCGTTGCTGGGGCTTCGTGGCCGTGAGGCGAATCAAGATGACGATCAGCTGCAAGGAGTCCAGATAGAGCATATTCCCGTCTCAAGCATTCGAGTCAGTCCATTTCAGGCCCGCAGCACCTTTGACGAAGACGACTTGGCCTCACTTACCGAATCAATACGCCAGCATGGAGTACTTCAGCCGATAATTGTCCGTAAAGTCAACGCGAGCGTCGAGTTGATTGCCGGCGAACGAAGGCTGCGTGCCGCGAAGCGTGCAGGCATGTCGACGATTCCCGCGGTCGTAGTTGATCTCCGCGATCAGGATGCAGCCATCGTCTCCCTATCCGAAAACATACAGCGGCGAAATCTGAACTACCTTGAACAGGCAGAGGGTTATAGAAAGGTAATCGAGCAATTTGGCTGTACTCAAGCCGAACTCGCTAGGGCGCTCGGAGTTAGCGAAAGCTTGGTGGCTTCGAGGATTCGCTTGCTGAGTCTTGGGAAGGAGATACTCTCTCAGATCAATACGGACGAGATACTTGAGGGGCATCTGGATGCGATCTTGCGTCTTCCGGACACGCGAACTCGGAAGATGGTACTTGATGATATTCGTCGCAAGAGACTATCGGTGAAACAGACAAACGATCTAGTGAAAAAGGTGCTTAGCCTCAAGAAAAAGCAGAACGTAGTGAAAATCCTAGGTGATGCTAGACTTCTCCTAAACTCTATTAAGAAGGCAGTAAGAGATCTGGAGAGAAGCGGGATCGATGTCGAGTACAGTCAAGATGTCTCAGAGAAATGGATCGACGTTCGCATTAGGATTGCTAACACAAAGGCGTCTGAGGAGAAGACGGGTGCGTGACCCAATAGGTTGGAGGGGTGACTGGTGGCACGAGTAATCGCCGTAGTAAATCAGAAAGGTGGTGTGGGCAAGAGCACAACAGCTGTTAACCTTAGCGCTTATCTTGCTTCATTTGGACGGCGTGTGCTTCTGGTGGATACAGACCCTCAGGGGAACGCCTCTAGCGGAGTCGGGGTTCAAAAGGGGTCACTGTTGTTCTCTATCTACGACTGTATCATTGATGAAGTGCCAATTAGCTCTGTGATCATGAGCACAGACATAGACGGATTGGATGTTGTCCCTGCCACCTTGAAGCTGGCTGGCGCGGAGGTCGAACTAGTGTCCGCTTTATCGCGTGAGACCAGACTTGCTCGTTGCCTGGATCCTGTCCTCCCTGATTACGACTTCGTTTTTATAGACTGTCCGCCATCGTTGGGATTGCTGACTGTCAACGCGTTGGTCGCTTCGCACTCGTTACTTATTCCGATCCAGTGTGAGTATTATGCTCTCGAAGGGCTGGGACAACTGCTTGATACCATAGCACTGGTTCAGCGCCATCTCAACAAAGGATTAGAGATCGAAGGCTTTCTAATGACTATGCATGACCCGCGGACAAACCTTAGTCAGCAGGTAATAGAAGACGTAAAGAATCATTACGGCTCTAAGGTTTTTAACACGATTATACCAAGAAACGTGACGCTAAGTGAGGCGCCAAGCTTCGGTCTTCCCGTGATCAAGTACGATCCAAAGTCGAAAGGCGCTATCGCGTATGAGCAACTGGCTAAGGAGGTACTAGACCGTGTCGAAAAGACGATTGGGCAGGGGTCTTGACGCCTTAATCCCCGGAGCGAAACAGAGTATAGTGCAGAGCATCCCGATAGACCGGATCGATCCAAATCCGCGCCAACCGCGACGCGATTTCGATGTAGAGTCCCTCACTGGTCTTGCTCAGTCGATTAAAGAGCACGGAATTGTTCAGCCACTGGTGGTTCGCCGCAATGGAGATAGATATGAGTTGGTTGCCGGAGAGCGAAGACTTCGTGCTGCTGAGATGGCAGGCCTCACTGAGGTGTCGGCCATCGTTGGTGATTTTGACGATCGCCGTGCTATGGAGATGACTCTCATAGAGAACATCCAGCGAGAGGACCTCAATCCGATCGAGGAAGCCATTGCCTTGAAGCGACTGCGTGACGAGTTCGGATTAACTCAGGAAGAACTCTCATCCAGACTCGGAAAGAGCAGGCCGGCTATTGCGAACTCATTAAGATTGCTCAGCCTTGAAGACGAGATCCAGGAGAGTGTTTCACGTGGAACAATTTCTGCTGGACATGCACGGGCGCTGCTGGGTGTAACGGACTCCGCCTTAAGGCTGCAACTTCATCAAGAGATTGTCACAAAGGGGTTGTCGGTTAGGCAGACGGAGGAACTTGTGAAGCGGGTGCAGGATGGACCGCACGATCCTAGTGTTTCACGTGAAACACCGCCACCCCCGCCTAAGGATCCGAATATTGCACAGGTGGAGGACTCTCTGCGCAGAATCCTAGGCACGAAAGTGGTTATCAAGGATCGCAAGGGTAGAGGGCGAATACAGATAGAATACTACAGCCTGGACGATCTAGATCGCATATTGGAGATTCTCCAGAGGTGATCCTCTCCGCAGTTAGACCTCCGGGTCATACAGAGCAGGTAGACAATGCCTCTGTATCTCTGTTTCAACCCCCAACAGTGTAGCTCACAGTGTTCTGCATAGGACCGTCTTTTGCGAAGGAGATGCCAGTGATGCGGATAAGGCGTATAGCGTCTGCATCACTGGAGTGTTCGTTCCCAGGTTGTACTACGTTACTAGGGTATCACTACAGTGCACTTGAGTGCCGGAGGAGTATTCATGCGGGATCACAGATCTGCCGACCAACTCTCCGAGGAGGAGAGTTTAAAGCTTAGAAAACTGCGCGAAACTCTCAGGGGTATGAATAGCGTTCTTGTAGCATTCTCGGGAGGAGCAGACAGCTCTTTGTTGGCTGCAGTAGCTCAACAAGAGCTGGGAGAGCGAGCGCATGCTGTGACAGCCTTGTCATGCCTGCTTCCAGGAGATGACCTTGAGCAAACCAAGAGGGTTGCTGAGGAAATCGGCATTACCCATCATGTGATCGAGTTAGATGTGCTGTCCATACCCGAGGTTCGCGAGAATGCCGTAGATAGATGCTATGTATGCAAGAAAAACATGCTGATCCGCTTGATCGACCTGGCGGAGGATATGGGTTTGTCGCAAGTTGTTGAGGGGAGCAACACCGATGATGATGGTGACTATCGACCCGGTAGCAGGGCGGTCGCCGAACTCGGAATCAGAAGTCCTCTAAGGGAGGCCGGGATGTCGAAGTCCGATGTAAGGAGCATCTCCAGGAAGCTTGGTTTGTCGACCTGGGACCGGGCTGCATCGGCATGCCTTGCGTCGAGGTTTCCATATGGAACCGTGCTTGATAGGGAGAAGCTTCGAACTGTCGACGAGGCAGAGCAGTTTCTGAGGCAGCTCGGGTTTTCGCAGTGCAGGGTCCGCGTGCATGATTCAGTGGCTAGGATCGAGGTGCCATCTTCAGATCTCGAGCTGATCATTCAACAGCGAGACGCCATCGTCTCGCACTTGAAGAAGCAAGGCTACCTGTATGTAGCACTAGACCTTGAGGGATACAGTGTTGGGAGCATGAACAGGCCTATTGGGAGGTAGAGAATACCTTGGGAGAGTCGAGGGTTGAACCAGAACTGAGACGCATCTTGTCCAATGTAGCCTCTGGGAAGATACCGGTCGAGCGAGCGGTGAAGCTGCTGAGCACTGGATTTGATGATCTTGGATTTGCGAAGGTAGATCTCCAGCGAGCTTGGAGGCACGGCCATCCCGAGGTAATACTGTGTGAAGGCAAGACTACTGATCACATAGTGGCAATAGCTAAGAGCCTGGCCGAGCAACACACAAACATATTGGCTACACGGGCGAGTGCTGAGGTGTTTGATGCGATAAGGTCTGTCTTGCCGGACTCGGTATATCACGAACTCGCCCGGATTGTGGTAGTGAGACCTGAAAGCACGGAGAGACGTGAGGGCATTCTTGTCGTGTCAGGAGGCACGTCCGACATTCCGGTTGCAGAAGAGGCGGCAGTGACAGCCGAATGCATGGGCAACGAGGTCGACAGGATGTACGATGTAGGAGTTGCCGGGCTTCATCGCCTTCTGTCCCAACTGGAGCGTTTGAGAAAAGCCAGAGTTATAGTGGCGGTCGCAGGTATGGAGGGAGCTCTGCCAAGCGTAGTTGCCGGGCTTGTTGACTGTCCTGTTATTGCAGTTCCGACAAGTGTTGGTTACGGAGCTCATTTCAACGGACTTGCTTCCCTACTGGCGATGCTCAACAGTTGTGCGTCTGGTGTTGCTGTCGTCAACATTAACAACGGCTTTGGTGCTGGATATATTGCGAGCCAGATAAACCGACTAGGCACTGGCAAATGAACGGGGTGAGCGCACTTGAGTATTGCATACTTTAGCTGTAGTTCTGGGGCAAGCGGAGATATGATTGTCGGCTCATTCATCGATGCTGGAATGCCGATCGACCATTTGAGGGATCAAATAGCCAAACTCGAGTTGCCTGACGTGTCCTTGGACGCTGAGTCGGTGACTCGCGCTCACTTGGCAGGAACGAAATTCATCGTTAGATATCCGGCAGAGGACAAGGCCCGACACCTGTCTGACATAGAAGAAATCATCTCCGCAGCAGACCTGTCTACACGTGTGAAGGAGCGTGCGATCTCGATCTTTCGAAGGCTCGCTGAGGCCGAGGCCAAGGTCCATGGAACTTCTGTTGATGAAGTTCACTTCCACGAGGTTGGGGCGGCGGATGCTATTGTTGACGTCGTAGG
>FIZI01000035.1 GCA_900016865.1 uncultured Clostridia bacterium
CGCAAGCGCTCTATGTTGATGCACGGCAGCTCCGGAGGAATCAGCTTAGTCTTGACAATCCCAACTCCAGGATTCATAGACCCTCACTAGCTTAATAGTTGATCCCTCATCCCGCCGATGCGTCTCTCGATTGATTGATCGATAGATCGCGAAGGGGTCGTGTGGGGCTATCATGATGCGCCGTGAGTCTTCTGGTGGGTATATCTTACAGGTGAAATATTACTATAATTCTATTGCTTAGTCAACATAAACATCAAGAAGATCCTGAGCTTTAGTCAAGAGCAAGTCCCGTTGATTTAGCGAAGGCTCTTCGATCACAGCCTCTAGCAGGCCTCTAAGCACCTTCCCTATGACAACATGCGGAGTGCCAGGCTTCAGTATCTTTTTTATGTCCTCACCGTTTACAGCCAAGTCTCGAAGTGCTAGGCAATCGCCTGCAGCCAATACCTGTCTGACTCTATCGACCAATTCCTCCAGGCCGGGGTCCTCCGGCCGGTCCGAGCCTGCCCTGTCGGCTCGCCGCAA
The DNA here is from genome assembly GCA_900016865.1 of uncultured Clostridia bacterium. Taxonomy (GTDB): domain Bacteria; phylum Bacillota; class DTU014; order DTU014; family DTU014; genus DTU014. Next base: position 526 of record FIZI01000035.1, read on the forward strand.
CTCAAAAAGGTCATCCAAGTGTTCGACTCCAACACGTCTGATAAACCTCCGTACAGCAGCGTCGGACCAGTCGGAAGTGTACTGAAACATATGATGCTTGATCAGATGCACTACCCGTTCGGCATCTCTGCGTGAAAACCGCAGACGAGTCAGCACATCTTTGGCAATCTTAGCACCCTCACGCTCGTGCCCGATAAAGCGCTCTCCTTGCTTGACTCGGGGTTTCCCTACATCATGAAGCAAACCGGCTATTCGAAGGAGCGGGTCATTGCCAGGAAGGGCGTCCGCCGTTCTCAGGTTGTGCTCGTACACTGTATAAGCATGATGACGGTTTTGGTGCACGCCGTAGCCTTCCAACAGCTCAGGGACAATGTGTTTGAGCAAGCCGCAAGTCCGCAGCAACTCAACGCCTCTAGACGGTTTCTCGCAGCTCATTAGCTTGATTAACTCGTCTCTGATTCGCTCTGCCGATATACTTGCTATCAACGGTGAGTTGCGCACAATAGCCTCGAGAGTTTTGTCATCTATCTCGAACCCAAGTGCGCACCCGAGCCTGATCGCTCTGAGCATTCGCAATCTGTCTTCGGCAAAGCGCTTGTCTGGATCTCCCACAGTGCGGATGATCTTCGCCTTAAGGTCCTCACACCCGCCATACGGATCAACAAGGCGGTCATCTATTGGATCATAGGCTATTGCATTCACAGTGAAGTCTCTGCGTGCAAGGTCGGTCTCTATCTCTGTAACAAAGCATACGCTTAATGGACGGCGGCCGTCTGCGTACACACCCTCTTTCCTCATAGTTGTGACTTCGATCTTGTCGTTCTTGAGGATGACTGTCACAGTACCGTGCTTGATGCCGGTTGGGATGGTGTGATCGAATATAGCAATAACTTGTTCAGGTGTAGCCGAGGTCGTGACGTCCCAGTCCAGGCTCTTTCTGTTCAGTAGCGAATCCCTAACTGCACCGCCGACAATATAAGCTTCAAATCCTCGCGACTTCAAGCCTCTGCATACTGACAGGACCGTCTCAGGTATATCGCTCTTTCTGATGTTCATTGCCCACCATCTCACAGGCTACCAATGGCATATTGTTCTTGCAGGTATAGGCGCATTTGCCGCCCAATGACATATTGGGGTGAGACTATGCTTGATGCCACCGAAAGGATGGACCGCCGATTATTGCGATCATCCGGTCCTCTCATCGCAACGGCGTCCATAGCGGCACTCCTAGTTGTCCTAGCGCTATTCTCTCTCAACAAGTCTCATTATACCACCAAGCCGCTTGCACTGGGTTCTTCATACCCGCTATATCCGCGCAACGCTGTCTTAAGGGTGGTAAGTTTCAACATACACGCGGGCAGAGACGCCTCAGGGAACGACAGAATAGACGACGTAGCGAGGCTCCTCTGCGATCTCCAACCCGATCTTGTGGGTCTGCAGGAAGTGCGCAGAAATGACCCAGCAACTCGAAGAGTTCTCCAGGACGTCGTCCTCTCTTCTAAAACTAACATGGTCGCGCTGTACCAACCACTAGTCTGGATGCTCGGCCCGACGCAGGGCAACGCGATACTGTCTCGAGCGTATCCACAGGCAGAAAGGTCAATGACAATGACGGGCGGCAGCGAACGGCGGGGGATCCTTCTCATAAGTGTCAAGCTGGGAAATACTGAGGTTGATTTCATCAATGTCCATCTGGGACTGTCGCGGCCAGAGCGTTCGGAGCAGATACAAGCTATTGTCGACCTACTGACCGAGAGAGGCAACCCGGCAATAATCGCCGGAGACTTCAACGCGCGGCCTGACTCAGAGGAGCTCCGTCCTCTGGCAGCCATCTGTCAAGAGGCCTGGGACATAGCCCTGATCAAACACGGCGACGGCAACACATTTCCGACGTCCGACCCGCGAGTGCGTGCAGACCAGATATGGGTGTACGGGCCGATTGAAGTGCTGGAAGTGGGAGTAGTCGAGACGGACGTTTCCGATCATCTTCCGGTAGTCGCTTCAATTCGCTTGCGGTCGCTGCTCTAGCGATTGCCTTGCGGACCGCGCACTGACCGACTGTACTGGATCTTGTTAGCCGGTCGCCTAATCAGGCGCTGAGCTGCGAACCTCGGCGTTGCACCCTGCCCAGCACCAGTGCACTGGCCAAAGCTGCAACCAACGCCACAAGGCCCATGAGGACGAAGCTGAAGCTCAGGCTCGCCAAATCCCCTACTATCCCGGCGATTATCGGCCCAAGGACCATGCCGACCCCGTACACTGCCTGAAACACGCCCATTGCAGTAGCCCTTGTCTCATCAGGCTCGTTCTTTATGGAAAGACTCATTAGGACCGGAAGGACCACTCCTCTTGCAAATCCTGCAACGGCCTGAGTCGCATATAGGCCGGCCATAGTACCTGTGAATGGTATGACAGCGGTGAACACAGCAAGCAGTAAGAAACTGAAGGTTGCAGTTGCTACCTCTCCCATCCGGGGGACGAAGTACTTCCCGGCAAGGTAATTGCCCAAGATGGCAGGGACCGAGGAGATGAACGCCAGGTTGGCGAGTGATTCCTTGGTAGCGCCGATCCCTTCGGCGTACACAGGCGTAAAGCCGTAGATAGTAGCAAACGCCACTGCTTGAAGGACTAGAGCCAGGCACGACGAGGCTAGAAGTGTGGGCTGACCGACCACTCGCAGCACAGACGCAGCTGTAAGCGCTGACGCACTCCCATCGAAGTTGTCTACTACCCACCTACTGAGAATCAGGCCAAGCAGCCCTGCACCCGTTGCCAAAGCAAAAGCAGCGTTGGCGCCAAGGAAGTGCGCTATCCTCCCGCCCAAGAGCAACCCAAGAGTGTTCCCGGCATTCAGATATACCGTGATCGTGCCTATAGCCTGTGCTGAACGAGCAGGTGGGAAATAGCTCGAAAAAAGCACGGTAAACGCGACCCATGATGCTGCGGCCACGCCCGCCAGTCCCCGCAAGAGCATCAGCGCAACAGGCGACTCGGCAAAAATGAGCAAAAACGCGCTAACTGTGGCGGCAAGTAGCCCAGCCACAATAAAAGGCTTGCGAGTGCCCAGACGGTCTGAAAAGATCCCAAGCGGGATGCGCAGCACTGTCTGAGTAAAGCCGTATGCCGCAATAATCACTCCGGCCCAAGCATGGGATGCTCCTTTGGACTCGACGTGGTTGGCAAAAAAAGACACGTACGTGTACAGTGAAAACCAAAAGAGCATCGTCACAATGCAAAAGAGCGGCAATCCATAGCGCGCAGGTGCGCCCTTTGCAGGCGCACCTACCGCAGTAGCATCATCTACCGTAGTAGCATCATTCATAGGCTAGTCATGCCTCGCTGTCCTGTTCTCTTGCTTCCTTCCTGTTTCGCTGTCTCTTTAGGGCGTGAAGCCTCTGCCACTCATCCGGAGAAGTCCTCCGCAACATTCTGTCAAGCTCTCGGTCTCCAAAGGCGGTCTGTCTGCCTTCTTCGATCTGAGCGTCAATCCATTCTTTCAGCTTTGCTACTATTTCGCTCCCCTTGTCTATCTTCCTATCGCCTTCAAGCTCAAAGTAGCTGTTGATCCAATGAGCAACACCCGCCAAGCCCGAGTATTCGCCAACAGCGACCTTGACCGGGCGATTGAGGAGCTTGCGAGTATTGAAGATGTTGTAGATCTCTTCGTCCTTGAGCAGGCCGTCTGCGTGAATCCCCGAGCGAGTGAAGTTGAAGTCTGACCCGACAAACGGGGTTCTTGCAGGTATCTGATAGCCGAGCTCGGTCTCGTAATATTCCGCTATCTCCGTAATGACCGTCGTGTTCATACCGTCCAGAGTACCTCTGAGTGCGGCATATTCAAACACCATAGCTTCAAGCGGGCAGTTGCCAGTCCTCTCCCCGATTCCGAGTAGCGTGCAGTTGACGCCAGAAGCACCGTACAGCCACGCAGTGCCCGCGTTTGTGACAGCCTTGTAGAAGTCGTTGTGTCCATGCCATTCGATCAACTCATGAGGGATGCCTGCATGGTGCCATAGCCCGTAGATGATGCCGGGCACACTCCTAGGGATAGCCACTCCGGGGTAGCTCACTCCGTAACCCATGGTGTCGCAGGCCCTCACCTTTATGGGAACTCCGCTCTCCTCCGACAGGCGCCGCAGCTCAATAGCAAACGGCACCACAAATCCATAGAAATCGGCACGTGTGATGTCTTCGAGATGAACCCGAGGCCTCACTCCGGCGTCCAGCGCGTCCTTGACTACTCCGAGGAACTGGTCCATCGCCTGCTTTCTGGTCATCTTGAGTTTCTTGAAAATGTGGTAGTCGGAGCAACTGGCGAGTATTCCGGTCTCGGTAATACCCATACTCTTCACAAGGTCGAAGTCCGACTTAGTTGCCCTAATCCAAGCAGTGATCTCCGGATACTGGTATCCGAGCTCCTGACACGCAGCGACTGCAGCTTTGTCCTTCTTGGAGTACAAAAAGAACTCTGTCTGCCGTATAAGGCCCTTAGGGCCGCCAAGCTCATGCAGGAACTTGTACAACTGAACTATCTGCTCCACAGTATAAGGCTCTCTAGCCTGCTGCCCGTCACGAAACGTCGTATCCGTGATCCAGATCTCGTCCGGCATTCTCATTGGCACATGTCTATGGTTGAACGGGATCTTCGGCGGTGTGTCATACTCATAGAGGAAACGATAGAGCTGAGGCTCAGCGACATCCTGCAGTTCGTACTCATATGCTCTCTGCTCAAGCGTGTTAGTACGCTTGTTGAACTCCAGCATGTTGACACCTCCAATCAAAAAAGCCGCATATAGCCATCGGATCGCAGCACCGAAAACCGATTAAATATAGTTCATTCCATGGTATGCTGCTGATCCCTGCTAAATGCGGCAATGTATACAAGAAACATCCTATGGCATTGCGTTCTACTCGAGGTAGTCTCTAAGCTTCTTGCTTCGGCTCGGGTGTCTCAACTTGCGAAGTGCCTTTGCCTCGATCTGACGAATCCGCTCTCTGGTTACTCCAAAGACCTTTCCCACCTCTTCAAGAGTTCTCGGTCTGCCATCCTCCAAGCCAAACCTGTATTCGAGGACCTTCGCCTCTCTCGGTGTCAATGTGCCAAGAGACTCCCTGAGCTGCTCAACGAGCATCTGGTGCGAAGTCGCATCGACAGGTGCCGGCGAGTCCTCATCCTCGATGAAGTCGCCGAGACTGCTGTCCTCCTCTTCTCCGACAGGTGTCTCGAGCGAGACAGTGTCCTGTGCGATGCGCTGGATCTCACGCACCTTGTCTACATCCATATTGACTTCAGCAGCCAGTTCAGCTATTGTCGGCTCTCTGCCAAGGACCTGCGACAGTTCTCTGCTGTGCTTTTTGACCTTGTTGATCGTCTCAACCATATGCACAGGTACACGGATAGTCCTTGCCTGATCCGCAATAGCCCTGGATATATGTTGCCTTATCCACCAAGTCGCGTATGTAGAGAACTTAAAGCCCTTGCGATAATCAAAACGCTCGACAGCCTTCAGAAGGCCAAGATTGCCTTCCTGTATCAGATCAAGGAGTTTCAAGCCGCGGCCGACAAACCGCTTAGCGATACTTACGACGAGGCGGAGGTTTGCCTCGATCAGCATTCGCTTTGCTTCCTCATCACCGGCCTCAATCCTCTTGGCCAGCTCAACCTCTTGTTCAGGCGTCAGCAGGTCGACTTGGCCGATCTCTTTGAGATACATGCGTACAGAGTCGGAAACGCTCGTGTCCTTGTCTGAGGAACCTTTCAGCTTGACAGAGTCTTCCTCGTCAGCTTCATCGTCGTATTCAGACCGCTGGGACCGCCGATTCGCCGAGTCAGTATCGTCAGAGTCCTCGTCGTCATCCTCGGAAGCCCCGTCCTCATCGAGATCGTAGTCGTCTATATCGCCGGGGTTGCTTGATTCGTCCGTGGCCCCACCTTGATCGTCATGGTTTTCTACTACCTGTATGTTCAGTCTCTCAAGAGACTCGAATATACCTTCCACCTTTTCCGGAGTCAGATCCAGAGGAGCCAACGCTTCCATGAGCTCGTCATGCGAGATCCGTCCTGTTTCCTGACCCTTGAGGAGCAACCTCTCAAGCTCTGCGTTGGACCCAGTGATGTTCTCAAATATCTCCACAGATGCAATCCTCCTGTCCGCCGCCGGCAATCGCACCTTGAAGCGCCGGAAGAGACAGTGCATGACTGTGCTTCACTGTTGACACTCCAAGACTAGAGTGGTATAGTCAACGTGGTTAAGTGTGCGAATTGCCCTGTAAGATTTAGTTCGCCACCACTGGGTTGTATCCTCCCCAACTTCCGCATTTCCGTTTGTTAACTACATTTCTTGTCGCGACACTATCGTGATAGCCTGTCTTGTGTTTAGCTCAGCACGGATCACCTATGTTAGGGTGTGCGATTTCAGGCCGGTGCTACTCGATTATGCGGATCCAGCCAAACCTATCCTCAGTAGTACCGTACTGAATTGACGTCAGTTCCTTGTACAGGTGCTGAGTGATTTCGCCAACCTGGCCTCCGTTGACTATATAATCCTTACCTCTATACCCAAGGGTTCCCACAGGGCTAATCACGCAGGCTGTTCCTGTACCAAACACTTCCTGCACGTTGCCGCTCTCTATGCCTTCTATGACTTCTTCAATCTCAATCTGACGCTCGATCACCTCATACCCGAGATCGCGCGCAAGTATGATCGTTGACTCGCGGGTAATGCCGGGCAGTATTGATCCCTGGAGCTTCGGCGTGACAAGCTTGCCGTCTATGACGAAGAAGATGTTCATAGACCCAACTTCCTCGACGTACTTGTGTCCGCACGCATCCAACCACAGGACCTGGTCGTACCCGTTGACTTGTGCGGCCTGCCCTGCTTTGAGCGAGGCTCCATAATTGCCACAAAACTTCGTATAACCTGTTCCGCCCTGAGAAGCCCGTGAGTACTCAGTTTCAACCAGTATTCGAGCAGCTGAAAACCCGTTCTTGAAATAGGCTCCGACAGGACTTAGGATGATGAAAAACAGATATTTGTCAGACGCACGGACCCTAATGATCGGATCGACTCCCATATAGGTAGGCCTTATATAGAGTGACTGGCCTTCTCCCCTTGGCACCCAATCGCGCTCTAAGCGGATCAGCTCTTCCAGACACCTCAGCACGAAATCCTCATCGATCGGGGGCATGCAGAGCCTGTCAGCGGACACGTTCATCCGTCTGAAGTTCTCCTCAGGCCTGAACAAGGCGACCTTCGAACCCTCTCTAGGGTACGCTTTCAACCCCTCAAACGCCGCCTGTCCATAGTGGAACGCCATGGTCGCAGGTGACAGAGAGAAGTTTTGGAACTTGGTTATGCGAGCACTGTGCCACCCCTTGCCTCTGTCGTATTCCATGACGAACATCCTGTCAGTGAAGTGAACCCCGAAGCTGAGGTCGTCCAACCGCTTTTCCTTAAGCTCGGATTCATTCAGCTCCTCGATTCTCAGCTCCATGCAAGACTCCTCCTCACACTTAAACACAACCGGCTGCTGACCTACGGTCAACACGCCGGTGTAAAAGGCCAACACACAATGCTAAGCTAAGCTACTCCGCCTCAATAGCTTCGACGGGGCACTCGTCTGCGCAAGCTCCGCAATCAGTGCAGACATCCGGATCGATGACGTGCTTGTCATCTCCCTCGCTGATAGCCTCTACGGGGCACACTTCGGCACAAGCGCCGCAGTTGGTGCACTCATCAGTAATATAATGAGCCATCGACTGCCACCTCCAAACAGCTTTCTATGAACAAATACACCGTTGCAGCCATATTACCTTCATACACAGAATTGCCGGAAAATTCTATATTCACTTTCTGTCGATGTGCTAGTCAGGAATTCCAGCAAAGGTCTGAATGAAGCATATGGCGAACATTATTTTAACATTACCATAGCGGTATCTAGTTAGTCAACTGAGATGTCGACAACATCTCCGTTCTCTATGACCGTAGAGAAATCCGCCGGTTCGCCGTTCACTATGAGCCGGACACTGCCTCGTCCGGAGGCTCTCAATCGGTTCACCGTGTTGTCCAGATCGAGATGCTCAAGCAGTGTCGCCAGGATGAACGTCGGAGGCTCAGGCACCTTGACTGTGATCTCATCGCCGTCGGATATGCGGTGTTCCATGCTTGACGGTTCACCGTTGACTATGACTTCGGCATCCGTGTCGCCGTTGTACAGGCTGATCTCCCTGCCGTTAAGGGTCACCTTTACTTCGTGTCTGATCTCTTCTCTGCCTTTGGCAAACACATCCGATACGGTCAACGGTATTTCACGAATCTCATAGTCGACAACATCGCCGTCATTTATCCTGTACTCTCCGGACACCTGCGCGCCGTTGGCCGTGTACTCCACCTGCGACACAAGAGCAGTGCAGGCGCGACCGTTGAGAGTGTACGATATGTACCTGTAGTGTTCGTCATCACCTGTCAAATTTTTCAACACTCTTGCAACTGACCTATCGAACTCCGCCACGACTCGATCACGGTCTCTCAGCCTAGTGTCTAGAGATATCGACTGGCCATCTCTCGTGATAGTCGGCACAATGGTATGCCGTCGGCCCCTAAAGACAAACGACACTTCCTTGTAATCGACCAGATCCCTTACAGTCACAGAAGGCTGTTCACCATCAACAGGGGGTATCACTTGGATCTCGTCGTTCTCGTGGACTGCAGTGTCGAGCGACGCCCCCTCGCCGTTGACCAAGAACTGGGCAGGCCTCCCAGGTGTGCCTTTTACAACGTGTACTTTGCCATTCACTTCTATAGTCATGCCCGGCCCCGGCCTGCCGTGGAGCTGTCGGACCCCAATACCGGAGGCTATGACAGCATCAGCAACAGTAGGAGTACCCAGGTGCATGAGCCTGGCAGTATGCCCGTTGACCTTTACTGTGAAAAACGCAGACGAGCTCCTGGAACGAGCAGTCGCAGCAATGCCGAGCGGGGTTATAGCTATAGGCCCCTCGAGCACTCCGTTGATTCCAGAGACATCTCTGACTATCTCGTGGCCCCTAACAGCGACCCTTCCTGTTGACAAGCCCAAACGCGCCGCCAGTTTGGCAGGCAGCCCAGGAGTCAAGCTGCCTCCACCAATACAGATGACTGCCTGTGGCTCAGACCCATTGAGTTCTAAGATCTTGTCGGCAATAGCCTGTGCCAACTGGTCTATCTGCTTGTCGACAGCCTCAAGTATTTCCTGTGCGTCTACTACGCATGTTGTTCCCAGCACATCTGTGTACTCGATTGAGCCTCCTGGCCCGATCAAACGTTTGACTCGCTCCGCCTCTGTAAAATCGAGTAAGTACTGCTGGCACAACTCGTCCGTTATTTCGTCGCCTGCAATCGGCACCATACCGTATGCACTGATCTCGCCGCCTGACGTGATAGCGACGTCGGAAGTACCTGCTCCAATGTCCACCAGTGCGAGGTTGAGCTGTCTCATCGTAGGCGGGATCGCAACTACGCTTGCAGCGATAGGCTCAAGCGTGATCGAAGAGACCTCCAAGCCTGCCTGCTCTACGGCAGAACACAGCGAGTCTACGACAACCCTGGGCAAAAACGTAGCGATCGTATCGACCGCAATGACTTCACCGCGCTGGCCGATCAGATTGCCAATCGGATTTCCGTCGAGTTCGTATCTAACTACGCTATAGCCCACACAGAAGTAGCGGTCACTGAGAGTCGGCGCAGAAGCCGCTGCGCGCAACAGATCTCTCTGCGCAGAGACTACCGACTCCAGTTCCAGTGTCCGGACATCCTGCTCAGTTATCTTGTTGAGGGGTGAAATCTTGATGGAGGCAGTCCCCGGATGCGTCACAAGTGCCCTGCCCGCGGCAGCAACTGCCGCCCGCTCAAGCTTGACCTGGCATCGCTCCTCTAGCCCGTCCACTACGCGGCGGATCAATGCGGACACAGACGGTATGTCGTGGATCTGGCCGTCAAGCACCGCCCGAGTCTCATGCTCTGCTATCTCAGCAGACACCAGCTCGAGCTCCGAACTGGCAGTTGCCCTGACAACCAATCCGGCCACCTTGCGAGTACCGATGTCAAGCGCCAGTATGAGATCATCATCTGTGTGCAGCTCTGCTCCAGTAGGTACCGCCACAGCCAACACCCCTCTTTTCCGAGCAGATTCGATCAGTATTCGATACCTAATCTAGCAGGAATTCCCCTCTCGTATGGATGCCTAATGCATCGCATTTCTGTTATCAGATCAGCCATATCTAAGATCGCCTTTGGGGCTTTCCTGCCTGTCAAAACCACCTCAACATGCTGTGGTCGCTCCTTGAGGCACTCTATGACTTCCTCGCACGAGAGCATCCCCAAATCGAGCACAACATTGAGTTCGTCAAGTACCACCAAATCATACTCACCGGACAAAACCGCTTTTCGTGCGTCTGCCCAGGCATGCTTGGCATGCTCAATATCCTCGGGAGAAGGCCTGCCAGTGATAAAGGACGGGCTTCTGCCCAACTGGCGGATCGTAAGCTCCGGGCTCAGCCGTTCTGCCGACCTCAGCTCAGAGGTCGTCCCGCCCGCCTTCATGAACTGGAGGACAATCGCTCTCATGCCGGATCCTACTGCTCGCATGCATAGCCCGAGCGCTGCCGTAGTCTTGCCCTTGCCGTCACCCGTGTAGACCTGGATTAACCCTCTATGTTGACTGACCTCGGCACTTGCACTGCTCTCATGCACTTGGCTCGCCCTCCGCTTCGTCAGCGACATTCACTAGTCTAATCCGCTTCCAACGTCCGGTAGCATAGTATATCACGCTGATAGTCGCTCCCACATAACTGCTGACAGCAGTGGCAATCCAAATACCTCTGCTGCCGAGTTGCGGCATTGATGAAAGCCATCTGGCGAGAGGGACTCTCACGACCCAAAGGCTGAGAGCAGAGAAAAACATCCCTGGGACTGTGTCTCCTGCCCCGCGCACCAGGCTGTTGAATATAAACATCAGCGAGAATGCCACATATCCAATGCTGACGATGCGCAAATACTCGGCGCCTAGCCTAAGCACCTCTTCGTCGGATGTAAAAAGCCGCATAAGAATCCTCGGTGTAAACTGGGCAATCCCTGTCACGGCCAACGCTATGCTCGCGGCGATCAGACATGCCCATATAAGTACTTGTTTCACTCTGCCATACTTGCGTGCCCCTATATTCTGGCCTGCTACAGTCGACGTTGCGAGTGCCAGAGACTGAGCGGGCATCATGGCAAATTGATCAAGCCTTGAGGCAGCTCCAAACGCGGCAACCACAGCTGTTCCAAATGAGTTAACGATGGAACTCATAGCCATTATACCCAAAGACACGATAGTCTGTTGAACGCCCGAAGGCAGCCCCACTACGAGCGTCTTGCGAGTGAGCTCTTTGTCCAGCCTTAGCCTGAAACCACGCAGATCAAGGAGCTTGCCATCCCGCCCAAGATACCATATGGCCAAAATGAACGATACAGCATGCGAGATAACAGTCGCTATAGCCGCTCCTGCAACTCCCAAAGGTGGAAGAGGGCCGATACCGACAATGAAAAACGGGTCCAAGACAAGGTTGAGAACGACTGCAAGTGCGAGGAATTTCACAGGCGTCTTGGAGTCCCCTAAGCCCTGCAAGATAGCAGACACAAAGATATATCCTGTCATGAACAGTGTGCCCAGGAAGTGCACCTTGAGATAGCTCAATGCCATTGGCCGTATTTCCAAAGGCACATTGAGAAGCGCAAGCATCCGTTCACTTAGGGCAAACCCTACTACTGTGACCACCGCGGATCCCAATGCAGCCAGTGTTAGTGAGTTGGCGATTGTCTTGCGTACCATGTCGTACTGCCTCGCACCCGCGAACTGAGAGACCAAGACAGTCGAAGCCATGCTCACGCCCATGAGCAACGCCACAAGGAACATGATTATAGGGAATGACGCTGATACAGCACCCAGAGCTGCAGCACCCACGAATTGGCCGACCCATATCGAGTCTACTGTATTGTACAGCGCCTGAAGCACATTTCCCAAAAGAAGCGGGAGAGAGAAGGCCACCAAATGGCCTGGTATACTACCTATCGTCAAGTCTCGTCGATGCAACGATGCTGTTGAATCCGTCATGCAGAGTCCTCCACTCTCTTGCCTTGTCTTAGCCGCGGTTATCGCAGTCGGCGTTTGGGACACTTGATTCGATCAGTCGTCTGACTTCAGCAGTTGCCAGTCGGTCGCACCTGACGTTGCCCTCATTTCCAGCGTGTCCCTTTACCTTGTTCCATTCGATCTTATGTACCCGGCTCAAATCAAGAAGAGCCTCCCACAAATCACGGTTTTCTACCGGAGCCTTGCGGGCGTTCAACCATCCGTTGAGCTCCCACTTTTCAACCCAGCCTTGGGTGAATGCATTAATCAAGTATGCACTGTCTGAATAGAGCTTCACTCTGCAAGGATACTTAAGAAGCTTGAGCGCTTCCACAGCCGCAGTCAGCTCCATTCGCTGGTTGGTCGTGTAAGGCTCGCTTCCGCTTATCTCTCTTTCATAATCTCCATATATCAGAAGCGCGGCCCAACCGCCAGGACCGGGATTGCCTGAGCATGCACCATCAGTAAAGATTTCTACGGTCTTCAATGTGTCAGTACCACCGCTGTTGCTCATGAACTCACCCCGAAACCACTCGTTTGACGCGGATATCCCAAGGATCTCTGGGCAATCGCTCAACGAGCTGTTCCTTGAAGCAAACTCCTATGGTTAAGCACTCCCCGCTCAGCCTAGGTAGGAAGCGGTCGAAATAGCCTGCTCCGTAACCAATCCTATAGCCCTCGCGATCAAACGCCACTCCCGGGATGACAGCCAACTCGATCCGCTCAATCTCTCTCTGATCCGCAGGCTCAAGGGCGAGGCCAGGCTCAAGAATACCAAAAGCGCCTTTGACCAAGTCTCTTGATAGGTCAAAAACCCTCACGATCTCCAATTCTCGGCTGTCACGCACGACTCTTGGAAGGTAAAGCGCTTTGCCTGAGCCAAGCGCATGGGATAGGAGGTCCTCGGTCGATACCTCGTTGCGTATGGGCATGTACGCCAAGACTCTACTGCAACTGGAGTACTCCTCATCGGCCATGACCAGCTGCATCACTTGACTGCTCCTCCGCTTGTGGTCGTCTCCTAGGATATTTGACCTAAGCTGAAGCATCTTTCTTCTAATATCGTCTTTGGACGGCCGACTTGACCCATCGACCCTGAGATCGGTCATAAGCATCCCATTTCTACCAGCTTCTAGGGGCACTGAAGCAGGCTCAATGACCCGGACATTTACGAGTCCGAGCCTTCTACATCAAGAGGAGTTCTCTCCTCACTCAACACTGTCCTCTCAAGCGATGTTATGCGCCAAACAGAGTCTATCTTGGTGAGGCCAACCTCGTCGCGCCTGAACATCCTCACCCACTCATCTTGATCTACAAAGGACTCAGTATACGTAGCCACAAAGCGAGCGGATGAGGCCGAGTCATCATGTTCGATCTGTGTGACCTGCAAATCGTCGACGATAAAGGGTGCCCGTATCTCACGATCAGATTCGGCATCGCCACCTGCTATCGGGAGACGAGGGTAGTAGATCTGCTGCATCTTGCGAACCACGTGAACCGTTGACGCACGTGTTATGATGCTAGTCCTACCCTCAACGCCTTGAGCCAACGCCTCTTCCAAGACATCAGGTTCTGACTCAGCATAAGCCTCGTAGTAGGCCATAACAACCTCTTCAGCGGTCATGTCAGCTGTGATAATCGGAGGGCTTTCCGGAGTCGTGACTTTCAGCAAGACCAGTGCCAACACGACGATGCCGACAATCAAGATAGCTGCTCGGTTTCGGCTTAACCATCGTTTCCTCCGCCAAGCTCTGTCGGACATCTGGACACGGTGTTGCTTGCGCTCAAACGCTTCCTTTTCACTTGGCGAGGACGTAAAGGCTTCTCTTTCAATGATGCCGCGAAGTTCAGCACAGAACTCGCCCATAGACGAATATCTTCGACTAGGCTGCTTCTCCAAGAGCCTGTTGACGACTTCAGCTATATCCCCGCTTATGTCCGGATTGAGGTATCTGGGATCTACGTGTTTCTTGTGCAACACATTTTCGGCTATGTTTTCACGGGCCGGATCATCAAAAGGCTTGACCCCTGTCAGGAGTTCGTACATGAGGACTCCAAGCACAAACATGTTGGACTTGGATGTCCACTCATCGCCTGAGACAGACTCAGGCGCAAGGAAATTGTCAGGATCCTCGATGTTTCCACGAAACTCCCGAAGCGCGGCTGAGACACCTGGGTCGACAATTCTCACTTCCCCGTCCTCTGTGATGAGCACATTGCGATCAGACAAGCCCCGAAAGGTTAATCCAATGTCTTCGTATTTCTGACATGTTTCTGCGAGAGCCAGAATCCACCTCACCGCGACCTCCGGAGATACAGTCCGATCCTTCAAGAAGTCAACGAGGTACACTGCGCCTGGCGCGTCCTCTCGTTCGATGTAGTACTTGCCGTCGATTCTGCGTACTCCGTGAAGCCTCAGTAGCACAGGACTAGCGACGTTCGAGATGAGTCTGGCACGCTCCTGTATTTCTCTAGAGCGCTCCAGTACCAGACGCCCCTTGATGTCTGCTGAGAGCCCGAAGCTCTCAAGAGCCGTCACCTGGCCGTCCCGCTCGCTTTGAACTCGCAAGACCTCGAGTCCAAAACTGGTTTGACTCTCATCGACAATGTTTACGACCGGGGTTGCCTTTTCATCACTCACGCCCATGCCCTCCTTTCAGGCTAGCAGACGAGTCCATCGCTCGCCCGGCCGCTTCTGACAACTCGCAAATATCAAGACGATTATACCATATGGCCTATACGGTTTGCTGCACACTGCAGCTCGGCACGAGACGTCCTGCGGGGTGGCTGTTGATCTACGTGGGATTTTGCGGCAGGCCTGCGGGCGTATGCGCGCTGAGACTGGATGGCTCTATATATAGGGTCTGATTTGCGTATGCGGGTAAATGCAAATGACGAGAAAAAATCTCGTCGTATGTTGGACACCGCATATGAGTCTGGTGTACTATCAGTGTAGTTGCATCCAATATTTGGGGATCCCATCTATATGAGTTCATTTCTCGACGCCTACTCGCTATTCAGTCCGTCATTCTGGCTCCGTTCACTGTCTGCGCCATCGCACAAGCTCTGCCTACTCTGGCCCCACTCTGGCCCACTCCGATAAGACAGTTCTTTCTCTATCGTTGACTGCGAGCTGTCTCAACAGCCGGTTCTGAATTGACCCCTAACCATATAGACATAACAAATGCCCAAATTAGTTCCCTAAAGGAGGAGCGTCTATGAGCCCAAATGAAGCCTCGGTCGTAAGGAACATGGCTTTGCTCCGGACTCTATCGTCGTTCATTGAGCTATGCGCCGCGTTTGCCATCATTCGGTGTGGTAGCATCAAGTGCGCCCTCAGAATCAACTCTCTGCTCGGGCTTGCCGGGCCGTTGTTTCTCGTTGCAGTCACAGTGGTGGGGATTTCGGGAATGATCGGCGAAATCAGACCCGCCAAGCTGGTACACATTTTGCTTGGTATTCTCTTAGTCATTCTCGGGACTCGCTAGTCTAAAATGACTCCGTCCCAGAAAGCCGACCATAAGCGTTATAAGCTGGGAATTATCTGGTTGACACGCCTTCCTGGCATCCGTATAATGAATACATGGTGCGCTTGGAAGAGCCTTTTGTAGCGCCCATTAAGTGACAGGAGTGGAGGACTATACATGGCTTCTACCGGCTGCCATAGGGCCAACAAATTCCTTTATGCTATCATTTTTGCTCTTATTCTGGCCTTCCCTCTAGCAGCAGTTGCTGACGAGGACGTCTCCTCAACAGCCGACCCGGATTCAATAGATTCGATAATTCAAGGCTTTGTTGACCTGGTTACCAACCTTGACGATATATCCACGACAATAATCCAAGTCCCAGCCAAAGGCAGCAACTCTCTTGCGCTATCGGGTCGAGTCATGTACAGCAGATCTCAGAATATGCTGTCTTTTTCTTTGGTAGATCATCCTCTGCTTGGGGGATTAACCCTGGTGCTCGACAACAACGATTCCGCAGTATACTTCGTTTCACCGAGCTCCGCGGAGGCGTTCAAGATGCCAGCCGAACTGGCTGCTGCACAGCTTGCGGGCCTGGGTCTTGGAACTCAATACAGCGACTCGCTGATGGTAGCCTTTGAGCAGATGTTGCCTATTAGCGTTCTCTCGAACTTCAATCTGGAACCTATGGGCCATGCACAGAATGACGGCAAGGACTACTGCCTCTTGAAGGCGACTCCCAAGGACAATGGGACTGACGGCGAAGAGAGGTCGTATGACTACGCTGTGATCTGGGTAGATCCGGACAACTTCCACCTCTGCCGTCTGGAGCAGTTCTCTGGTGAGGAGAGCAAAGGTGCTTTCTTGCTCGTTGACTCATCTTACAACTGCGGCCTTACAAAGGCGGATTTCATGGCCCCACTACAGGGCAAGGGTATAGTCGAGTTTTGACAACATGCAGGGTTTCGCCTTTTCACCCTATCCATCGACCTCCTGCCGGCGCCGTACTGGAGGGTTAGCAATGCACTCCAAATCCACTGTTTCGAGCTTCGCTGCTACGCTTTTGGCGGTCGCCGGTTTTCTCCTAGTCATCATGATCCCGGCGGTGTTTGGCGTTGCTTCCGCTTCTGCCAGCCCCGGCCCCCTTTCACCTCTGTCAGTGCCCGCTCTTTTTGGCCTGCGAGAGGTCGAATTCAGGGATGCCCACATGAGCTTTGGTGCAGTCCATTCACGCCACGACGGTCAGGATCAGCAGCCCGGCTCGTTGATCAGCGCCCTGATCGTCCCTGAGGCTTCGTTCAGGATAAACCGCACTGAAGTCACCGTAGGTGGAGGCGTCTCTTTGCAGTACAACCAGGATACGGGGCAGGTGACTGCAGGCCTTAGCAGCTGCATCTCCCTCACTACGCGGCGAATGGTACAGTTTGCCGTGTTTCGCAAAGAGTCAATCGCTCTGAGCTACCAATGGCTCCCCGGGCGAGCCGACAAGAATGACGCTGGCTTTGGCATAGCCGATCACAAAGACGCAGACAAAGCCGGTGCTCTAGGTGTAGCTGCGAGCGCCGAGATGTCTATAGGCCGTGTTGCGCTGACCACGATGTTGTCATATGCAACTTGCCGCTTTGACCCAGCTCTGGCTACTGCCGCGCATGAATTTCCCGTTGTTGAGGCCGGTGCAGTTGGACTTTCGGGCACACTCAGGTGGCACCAGTATGACAGCGTGGCAACAGCGGCTCGAGGCAGTGTCCATCTTGATACTGCTGATGGGACCATCACATACACGGTTTCCGGAGGTGTCTACGGATCGCCTTTGACAGTCTTGGACTATCAGGCAATGGCTGGTGCTGAAATCGGCGTGGACGGCATCTCCCCTGTCTTTGATCTCTCCGTAACGTACAAAGACGCTTTTGAGCCCGGTTCACAACTGGCTTTTGAGATTAGGCAGCGAGCAAACGCCTTGTCAGCTTCGATTCGGACTAAGTGGGTCCTTGATTGAAAAACGGCTCAGCCTCCCGGCTGAGCCGCGTCGTGTTTTGTCACTGCACAGACACGCTGCTACATGGTTGTAATAGACACATTGTCGAACTTGGCGCTGCCTTCCTCCACAAAGAGGCCTGCTGACCCTGACGTCAGGTCGTACCCTCTAGCAGTCAAAGCTACATGGTTGTCTACATGGATCGATACGATGCTTCCAGAGACGACTACCTCCAGCTCGACCGGAACCTGCGCTTTCAACTCGACAGGCCGTTCCTCTATGAAGGATTGATCTACGAAGTAGCGGTTGGACCTGTCAAACACAACCCGGTTTCTCCCAGGTTCTAGGCGAACCTGATACCAGTTTTCGAGCCTGTCGCCATCCATGCGAAGCATAAAGCCGAGACTGCTCGTTCCAGACTCAAACGTGGCATTAGCTCTGATTATGCACTTGTCGGGCATGTCTGCCAGCTGTATGAAACTAAACCTGCCCAAAGAATCACACGCCAGGCTCGTTCCATCAACCGCCCACTCTCCGGTGCTGCAACCGGATACACCGCCCCTTGCCGAGCTTGATACAAC
Organism: uncultured Clostridia bacterium; assembly: GCA_900016865.1. Taxonomy (GTDB): domain Bacteria; phylum Bacillota; class DTU014; order DTU014; family DTU014; genus DTU014. The sequence continues at coordinate 18,696 of FIZI01000035.1, forward strand.
TGTCAGCGGCACAGGCCTGCCAAACGCTGAGCGGATCTCATCAGGCAGCTTGACTCCAAGGGTCCCATCAGGGCGCTGGACGAGCTCGTGGACAAGCAGATTGCCTCCCCACAGGTACTTCCCTTCGTCCTTCTCGCCCTCCTTTACTGCCGTCCAGCCGACGATGAGCCTGCGGGAGCCGTCGAATACAGTCTTTGCCGCATAGAACGTCCTTCCCTCAAACAGATCGTCAGGCTGAGGGACTATCCACGGCCCTGAAGGAGTTCTAGCCATTCGGTAGCGCGTCTCCCAATGCCGCGTGTAAGTAGAAAAGATCAAATACCACCAATCGCCTATCCTAAACATGTCCGGGCACTCATGAGAATCGTACAAGCGGGGTGCGTAAATCGGGCCTTTGCTCGTCCAGTTCTTGAGATCAGGAGAGGTGAACAAAGGCGTGCATCCCCAACGTTTGTGCAGGATCTCCTTAGTTGCGGAGCAGAGGATCATCCAATATTCGCCCTCTGCGTCATTCCAAAAAACGTGCGGATCACGCCAGCCGCCGGCGCTGTACAAACTCGTGTCAGGCTCGAGGCGAAAATCAGGGTCCTTCGTCCATGTGATGAGGTCTTTGCTTGTCGCGAGCATCACTACCTGGGTGAACTTCCCTTGCTTGTCGAAATCCGCGTTGTGCCCTGTGTAGAATATGTAAAACAACCCGTCCTTCTCTATTACGCACCCGGTGTAGATGTCCCTATCCTGGCTATCTGGCCCACCACTCGGAATAGCTATCCCGTGCTCGACGAAGCTGACAAAATCTCTTGTCGAGATGTGATACCACGGCGAGCCTTGGATGCAGAAAAGGTGATACTCTCCATCCCAGTAAAAAGGTATGAAGTCTCCGCATCGTCCAGTCTTTGGGCCGTAAAAGGGATTGAGCTGCCTTTGACCGCTATCTGAGGACATACAACAACCTCCTTGATTGACTCCCGCTGACCTCGGCCTCTGTTTTTCGTGCCTCTTGACCTACGCCTATCGGACTCGATCGTAGGAACTACTCAATAGCAGATGGGATCGCCTCGACAAACCGCTTGGTTATGTGCTGAGGCCTGGTTATCGCACCTCCTACCACAGCCGCATAGACGCCACACTCAAACGCCCGCTTGAGGTCTTCGGGCGTCCTGATGCGCCCCTCGGCTATAACAGGCACCTGAAGCCTTGAAGACAGCTTGCTCATCAGTTCGAAATCCGGCCCCTCGATATTGGGGCTGTACTCCGTGTATCCGGACATTGTCGTAGACACTATGTCAAATCCCAGATCTTCGGCAATGCAGCCCTCGTCTTCGGTAGACACGTCGGCCATAGCCAAGAGCCCAAGCTCTTCGTGGATGCAATCAAGAAGAGCTTTGAGGCTCTGTCGATTTGGCCGCTCTCTGCGCGTCGCATCAACCGCGATGATGTCTGCACCGGCAGCTGCTACACTCCTCGCCTCCACGGCAGTCGGAGTGATGTAGACAGGCGAATCCGGATATTCTACCTTAAACAGGCCTATGATAGGCAAATCGACGGCTTGCCGTATTGCTCTGATGTCCTCCGGGGTATTTGCCCTTATGCCTTTGGCTCCCCCGATCTGCGCAGCTTTGGCCATGGCTGCCATGATGGACGATCCATGCAGGGGTTCGTCCGGAAGAGCCTGGCACGACACTATCAGTGAACCCCGCAATCGCTCAAGCACACTCTTTGGATCCGACTGTCGATCAAATGCCTCTGAAATCACCAAGTCTTCACTTCCTCATCGTTTGCTAACGAAGTCTCCCGGCAGCCTGTTGTCCGGGTAGCCTAATCGCTTGATGCAGCGCAGCCGTTTCGCCACACCAATGCAGCCGCGCCAACAACCACCGAATACTCCCCTAGCTTGGCCGGGACTATCTGAACCGCATCCCTGAGCGGCAAGAGAGCTCTCTCTCGAAATCCCTTTCTTACAGCAGAAAACAGTATCTCTCCGGCCTGCGATATCCCACCGCCAAGTACCACCATCTGTGGAGCGAGTGCATTCGCCAAACTCGCAACACCAAATCCGAGATGCCGCCCAACCTCGTCTGCCAGTTCTATGGCTTCTTGGTCACCGTCTCTTGCAGCATCAAAGAGGCCCTTGACAGCACCGCCTGTTGCATTGTAGATAGCTTTCCAAGATCCGCCGCGCATCAGAGCCAAAGCCTTGATCCTTTTTTCAACAGCCCACGTCGAGACATAGCTTTCAAGGCAACCGCGACTGCCGCAGTTGCACTCCGGGCCGTCGAAGTTGATACTCATATGGCCCAGCTCACCTCCGCAACCGCGGATTCCGTGAACGAGGCTGCCATTTGCTATTATTCCGCCGCCGACCCCTGTCCCTAGTGTCAGGCACACGAGGTTGTTGCAGCCTTTTGCCGCCCCAACCCACGCCTCGCCGAGTGCAGCAGCGTTTGCGTCGTTGTCCACGTAGGTTTCCAGACCGGTCGCATCTGCAACTATATCTCTCAGGCGCAACCCGCTAAACCCAGGCAAATTGTCGGTAGCTGAAACAACGACGCCCGACTCGGGGTCAATCTGCCCGGCACTACCTATCCCGACGCCTCTAACTATCGCACCCAACCTGCTCGCCTCACTGGAGCACTCTATGGCCAAGGACACCAAATCTGCGACAACAGCCTGCGCGCCTCTATGCGCCTGTGTCCGGGTCTTCTTGCAGCACACCATTCTGCCACTGGCATCAACGAGAGCAGCGGCTATATTTGTCCCGCCCAAATCCAAGGCTATGCAGAGCTCTTGGCTGCCGCATCCAGCACTGTTCTTATCGGGCATGGGCTCACCCCTCTTCACGCTTTTGAAATCGGCTGCAAAATCTCCAGATTGAAGCTGCAGCGCTGCCTTGTCCGATGCCCCGGCGGCTTGGGGTCACTCCTTGGATAGGAGTATATCTTCGAACACAGAGACATCTTTGCCGAAATACTCGCAGTATCTGCGGAACAGATTGCGAGCCGAAGGATACATCGACTGAGGGCTCAAAAAATGCGAGAATTCAAACGTAATGGACTTCGAGACGTATGGCGCCGACCCGAGCATACGGTCTCTCAAGACACGGAAATCAACGGGCGAGAACCGGGGCATCATGTCTCTAGCGAATGTCTCAATGTTTGCCCACAGCTCGACGCCGTGCTTGTCGCACACCTCGCGCATAGCTGCGAAGTAATCGCCCTGTTCGCCTAGAGGGACCGTAGCATCCTGAAAAGCGCAGATATCTATTCCGGGCGTAGAGCTGAATACGCGGTCCCACTCCTTGGCTTGGTCTTCGGGGTTGAGCCATCCTTCGGGGGCGAGGACTTTGCCCATGAAGTACGGGCTGATCAGCGTAGCCTTGTCTGGAGTGATGCTCTTGACATGTGCGGCTAGGTGTTGAAGAAGTGCAACATAGCCCTCATCGTACATGCCGACCTCGTGAGAGAGATACCACCCAACGAAACAGGAGTACGATGAATAGCGCTCAAGAACCTCGTCAATGAATGCGCGGTTGATGTCAAACTCCCGTTTCCAAGCGCCGTCACGCCAGCAATCCGCTGAAAGGGTACTTACATAAGTCCCAAAAAAGAGCTTCATCCCTCGCTCCTGTGCACCCTCAAAGAACACCCGGGCAAGGTCGTCTTCATGAGTCAGATCCAGGGCACGCGAAGGAAATGTGACACGCCTGCCTAGGCCTCCTCTGATAATGATCACAGTGTCGATGCCAAAGAGCTTCATGATATCCAGTTCTCTGCGCCAGTCATCGTGACTCCAGTTGGCAGACGGGATATCTGCGGTGATCTCATCGATGAACGTTCCGGTTATTCCAGGCATGGTTGGCTTCATGATTCATCTCTCCTGTCATGAGCAGTGATATAGCGGGCAGTCAGACAAGCTTGGTTGCGAGCCTGCCACCGATTGCAAAGCCGTGCGGTAGTATACGAACCGTTCACCTGCAGTATTCCCTGTGAATGCCGGAGTTTCCTCCACAAGTCTGAACTCTTTCCGTTACTTGCGAAAGCCTTTCAGAACCGGCAATTGTCACCACTGCGCTTTATGGGCCTGCTCGGGTCGTTTGTTCGACCTACTCCTGCTACAGTCTCTCAATGGCCGCACCCTTGTCCTCCAGGCTAGTAGCGGCCGTACTCCTTGGCAGTCTCGTAGAGACAAACCACATTCTCCACAGGCGAATTGTCCTGGAGGCAATGCGTAGGTGCTAGGCAATAGCCGCCATTAGGCTTCATTATGTCCAAGATCTCCATGACCTCTTTTTTCACGTCTTCTACTGTGCCGTAGGCCACCGCGCCTGCTGTAGAGATGCAACCGTGGAACGCCAGCTTGTCTCCATAGTGTTCTTTGAGGTATGCAGGGCTCATATCCTTTGCCTCAGGTTGTAGAGTATCGATCACCTGTATTCCCATATCTATGAAGTCATCATATGCCCAGCTGCTTGAGCCACACGAGTGTATCATGACAGGTATGTCAAACGACTTGGCGAGATCAACGAACTTCTGGTGCCTAGGCCTGATATGCTTCCTAAACAGTTCTAGGCTGATCAACGGGCCGTTCTGCATTCCCAGGTCCTCTCCGATCCAGAGTAGGTCAATGCCTCCCTTGGCTGCCTCGAGCGTGCGCCTGGTGACCTCCAGCATTATGTCAAGACGGCGGTCTATATAAAGCAAGCCGGCAGGCTCGTCAAGTATCAAATCAACCAAGACCTGCTCAGTCCCACGTATCATGCCTGTTGAGTTGATGATGTCGGCAAGGCCCGGGTTGCCCGCCACAACTGCATACTGACTATACCTCTTGCAAGCTTCCTCTACGCCACTGTAATCAAAATCGGCAGGTGAGGGCATCGGCCACTCAGCGACCTCCTCCACAGTTGCAGTGCGGAGCGGGAAGTCACAGTAGTCCCAGTAGCCTCCGCTTTGGTGTTCGACCCAGCGAGTGCGAATGCCCCAAAGCGGATCCACATTTCTTCCCGGCACTTCTGGGTGCAGCCTGGGTCCGACATACCGTGGCCCAACTGACCTGAAATCAACTCCGAGAGCGTCAAGAAATGCATCCACTTCGTCTGTGCCAAAGCCGTAGTGTTTCATTAGCCGTGCGTTGATGCCGGGGTTTGCGATGTAGTTGATGGGGACTCTGTCCGGCTCTTGATGCGAGATAGCTGCAAGTACTCTCTCTTTAGATGTCACGTGTTCTCCCCCTATCTTGAGTGTCTGTCCATTTTGGGCATCTCTGTGTCTCGGGCATTGGCCTGCATTAGTGTCTTTCGACTGTTTAGAGAGGTCTCCCTGCTATCTGAGATGCGAATCGCCGATCTCTGCTTTATCAGCTCAAGGATCTGCAACAAGGGCCGTAGGCAAAACGCGGAAAAGGGCGGGCGAGACCCTGGGGAGGCCAACTGAAGGGCGCACACATCAAAGCGTACAAAGGAAAAGCTCAGTCAAGAGACTGAGCTGGATAGGGTGGGAATCTATGTAAACACGCCTGCAGGCGTGGGAAAGCCGTCAGTCGTGTTGTACAATCCTGCTGATTCCGGTGGCGGGACGTGATGTGACCCACTGATGCAGATTCTGTCCCGACCCAATTTGATTATACCCGCGCGAATGAGGAATACAAACGCCATCCTTGGCGATTTAGAGCGAATATATGATTTTGCGAGAATTTATCGCCGTATTTCTCTTCGCTGCTCAATTGTATTCGCAAATACTTCCGTAAGTGTTACGAATGGCTTAAAGTGACTCGGCGACACGTTCATGGATGCAAGGCCGCGGATCACCGCTCGCCCATTCTCTTCATCGGCAGTCGCCTGACCGGCGATTGGCTACTGCCACCTCCCGCACCGGTCGCCCCACCGTGCCAGCACAGTTAAGTCCTGTTTGATCTCAACAACCTCACACCTGTTTGCGCATCCGGTGCATTCAAAACTGCTGGCGTTGTACTCGATGTCGCTGACCTCAAATCCCCTGAACTGAGTCTCAGCCTTTGTCTGCTCGATCTGCTCCTGTGCAAGTAATGCAGCGCCGACTGCGCCCATGACACCGAAATACGGGGGCACGACGATCTCCGTCTCGAGGGCTTCCTCAAACGCGGCTTTGATTCCCTTGTTGGCTGCAACACCGCCCTGGAACACTACTGGCGGTTGGATGTCCTTGCCTTTGCCGACGTTGTTCAGGTAGTTGCGCACCAAAGCCTGGCACAGGCCGGCTATGATGTCAGGCACAGAATGCCCCATTTGCTGCTTATGGACCATGTCTGACTCCGCAAATACTGAGCATCTGCCTGCTATACGGACTGGAGTGGTAGCTTGCGCAGCCAGATCTCCAAAATCTTCGATAGCTATGCCAAGCCTGGCTGCCTGGTGGTCCAAAAAGCTGCCGGTTCCTGCAGCACACACGGAGTTCATCGCAAAGTCGACTACGACTCCGTCGCGGATTATGATGATCTTGGAGTCCTGTCCCCCGATCTCAAGCACAGTGCGCACATCCGGCACAACCTTCATGGCTGCGACAGCATGCGCTGTAATCTCGTTCTTTATGACATCCGCTCCTACTATCACTCCGGCCAGCTTCCGTGCAGATCCAGTAGTTGCTGCACCCATGATCCTTATGTCTTTTGGAAGCCGCTCCTTGAGCTGTCCGATGCCTGATTGTATCGCCTTGATCGGCTGCCCTTGAGTCCTTATATAGAGGCTTTCAATCAGTTCTCCGTCTTCTGTCAACACGGCCAGATTTGTGCTGACCGACCCAACGTCAATCCCCAGGTATCCCCTCATGCTGGTAATTCCCCCGACTGCATTCTCCGTCTCGCCAACAGGTCAACAAACGCCTCAAGCCTCGTCAACACACCCGCAAGCCCTGTCTGTTCATCCAGAATCAGGCTCATCACCGGTATCCCTAGGTCGCGACTCACTCTTGGCAGTATACTCCTGGCTACGATCTCAGGTATGCAGGTAAAAGGCACGAGCTGAATAACTCCATCGTATCCGGATTTCGCGTAACGAACAGTCTCTCCAATGGTGTTCTCCCCGTGCCCGCCAACCGCATGGTTGAGATAGGGTTTCGCCTGGCTGCGGATCTCTTTCTCCGGCTGTATCCTAAGAGCATCAAGAAACGCGTTTTCCTTTACCCAGTCAGTGAGGAAAATCGACCTGTGTGCGTAGACGCCCATTTTGTTGAGATTTTCGATAACCTCGAAGTTAGCCGACGGTTCGAGTACAACATAGATCTCGCCGATGATACCGACCTTCAGCGGATCCCTGTCCTCTACCTCGACTTCGTTGAATTTCTTTATAAAAGCCCTACCGACGTCGCGCACGTCTCCGTAGCTCTCTGCCTTATCGATCTCAGCAACAGCCTGTTCCATCAAGCGCGTCGACGTACCTTTTTTGACCTCGAGCGGCCGTATTTTGTGACAAAGCCTCTCGATCTCATCTATGTACCAAAGCTTGAGGCATGTTGTCACAATTGCATCAAACAACTTGGTAACAGGCACGCGTACAAAGGCACGAAGCGTCTTCAAGAGCTGCATCATGTGGCCCTTGGGTGGTTCAACCGTGTACATGGTGAAATCATAGCCCAAGCTCCTAAGTATCTTTTCCTGCAGACGGGTGTAGTATCCAGCTCTGCATGGGCCTACACCACCCGATGAGACGATTGCATCAGCTCCCATTTCCAGGGTTTCTATGTATGTACCAAGTAAGATCTTGAGCGGTAGGCACGCGAACTCAGGAGCGTACTTCGTCCCAAGGTCAAGGGTCCGTTTGCTCGGTTTTGGAGGCGGCACGACATCGTGGCCGAGCTTCCTAAAGAGATTAGAAAACACAGGAGAGTAATAACCCATGTATGGAAACGTGATCCTCACGAGACCTGCCTCCCCTGCTCACGCATTGCATCTGAGCTGCTCTCGAACTCGTCGTGGCCATCCAGTGCCGTCTGACTGGCACCGGCGATCCTCCTTTGGCCCTGTCTGCTCTCAACCAAACCATCCGGTGCAAGCTCTGGCAGCTGCTGCTTGGCTCCAGCATATTTCTTTCTGATTAACATATCAAGAAAAGCCTCCAGCCGGGTCATTATACCGGCTCTGCCAGAATGCTCGTCCACAGTAACTGAAAGAAACGGCACGTCGAACTCGTACTTGCTGTCGAGCTCCAAGATCTTACCTACTATAGCATCCGGCCCACAGCTAAAGGCGCTCGCATGGACAAGCCCATCCACAAGATTGTGCCTCATAAGGTAATACGCGGCCTTTAGAGTCCTGTTTGAATAGTGCCAAAACAGCTGTTTGTCCAGAGACTTGTCCTCAGACCGAATCTGCTTGGCGGATACGTCCTCTACAGTGAGGACTCTGGCCCCGGCAGACTCGAGCAGATCAACCATGCCGCAGCTGAGGAACGGATCGTGAACTATGTACGGGTAGCCAACGACACCTATCGTGACCTGCGCAGAACTGCGTGCCTGTGGTCTTGGTTTGGAGTCTCTGCGAAGATAGCCGGTCCATCCGGCCTGCTTGAAGTGTTTGATGGCTCGAATCGCTGAAGCAAACGCCTTTGCTTGTCCAGCTCCAAGACTCCGGCCAAGCCGGACGAGGGACCTCAAGAGAGCGGCCGGCCTCTTGCGCAGATCGAATACAGTATCGATGATCGGAGGCATCTTGTCGATAGTAGCTCTGACCATGTCGGGCAAGCCTAGGAACTTAGGGCAAAATACATAGCCCCCCTCGAAGCTCACCATCCGTGGGATAAAGACGACATCGGTTCGTTGTGCGAGCCACTCTGCATGCCCCTGAAAAATCTTGATCGGAGCGCATGCGTCGGTCACTGCCGTCCGGACGCCCATATCAACTATCTCTTTTGTAGTGGCCCCGGACTCAACTACCTTCAATCCTAGTTCATAAAAAAAACGCTCCCAAAGCGGGATGAAGGTGTAGTAATGAAGGGCCTTCGGTATACCTATCACCAATGACATTGGTTGTGTCTCCTATTTCGATTATGAGAATCCCGCAATAGCAGAAGCCAGACCTAACGGCTAAATAAGCCAACACTGTTATTGTAGCCTTGCGCTCAGTAGGTGTCAAGAAAGCGGCCCGCCTCGCCGAGCCTCGCGTCGCAACTGCCTTAGGGCTTCAATCCTGCTGGTACAAGCATGCAAGAGCATGTCTTCAGAGATATCTAGGTCATAACTGCGATCCGGATCCTCGAGGCAGCGAAGCACGTTCTGGAGTTGGCTCATCTCACTGCTATGCTCGCCCATCAGCCTGTAAACATAGGCCATCCGCCAGTGTGCAATGGGATTGTGCGGCTCTAGATACGCCAGACGGCCAAAAGAGCGCAATGCCGCATCGAAGTTGGCTATCTGAACATAGACTTCACCCATTAAGAGATGGATCTCCGGATCTGTTGAAGCTTCCTGGGCTAACTCGGAGAGAAGCGGCAACGCCTTGGACCACTCGCCTCTGTCTGCGTACGCCCTTGCCCGGCGCATCGCCTCCTCTCGATCAGACGCTTCGTGCAGCTCAAGGGCCGAGGTCGCGCGAGCACAACCAAGGACATCCGAAGCTGCAGGATCTCCGTCAGTTACTTGAGTCTTGGCAGGGTGACTGGAAAAACAAGGGTCTGATATGCTAGGCAGCGTAGCGCCTGATTGGCGACGCCGGGAATCCCCGGGGGCTTTCTTGATGACTGCGCCATAGGAGCACTGACTGCTCTGAAACCTCGACTCGGGTAGACATGGGCGAGTTGCCCAAGGGTCAAGTATCAGGTACCCACCTTCATTGAGGCGGCCAGCCAACTCCTTAACGACTCGACCGGCAGTGTCTTCTGAGAAGTACATAAGGACATTCCTGCACAGTATGAGGTCAAACCCATCGAGACGTGTCGGGTAAGGGAAGGCAGTCAGGTTGTGCTCGCAAAACTGGACACACGAAGTCAGTGCTTCTGTGACCTTGTACTTGACAGCAGAGCTCCTCCCGCTCGTCTGTGCATCGCAGTCTGTGTACACGCGTGTGAAGTACTTGCTCAACAGATCGTCGTCAACACTATCCAACGCTCTCTGGTCATAGACGCCCTTCGCAGCAAGAGACAAGGCTGAAAGCGAGATGTCAGTCCCGATCACTCTGACGGACAGGGGGAATTGCTTCTCGGCTGCCTCGAGCAGGACCATCGCGAGTGAGTATGCTTCATCCCCAGTCGAGCACCCTGCACTCCATGCGCGCAGAGACCTGCCGGTGTTTCCAGACAACTTGATTCTGTCTAGTAACTCCGGCACGATATCTCGAGTCAACGCCGCAAACAGGCCTCTGCCTCGAAAAAACCGAGTCTCCCGGACAGTCACCAAGTCTGCCAAGTTTCTAAGCTCGCTATTTCGCCTAGGGCCGCTCAAGAGCATCAGGTAGGACGTCAGGTCAGAAACGCCCAAGGTCAACATCCGATCAGAAATCGCCTGAGTCACCAAGTCCGAATCTGAACCATCATATACGAGGCCATAAGTCTGCTCTATCAAGCGGCGAATCTCGAGGAGCTGCGTTGACTGAGTACCGGAATCAAACAATGCCATGCACAACCCGCCCTCGCCCCGTGAGCCCGATCAATGGGTGCCTACTGAACGTCCAAATGAGTGCATACTCGGTTTCTGCCTGTCTCTTTCGCCAAGTACAGGGCCCTATCGGCTCGGGCCAAAAACTCAGCCACAGTCTCTACGCCTCCGTCAGGATACGTAGAAAGCCCTATACTTGCAGTAATCCGCCTATCCGGATCTTCCTCCAGTCTGAGCTTGTCTGCAATGACCGTGCGGATCCTCTCCGCAATCGCCAGTGCGCCGTCAAGCCCTGTTTCAGGCAGCAAGATGATGAACTCATCGCCGCCATAGCGTCCCAGCACATCGACGCTTCTGATCACGGACTTGACCAGGTCCGCAAATCGCGCAAGCACTCTGTCGCCGGTCTGATGGCCGTATTGATCGTTGATCACCTTAAAGTGGTCGAAATCCACAATAAGGACGCTGAACTCGCCGCCATACCTGCAGGCCCTTTCGAACTCCTTTTCTAGATGCTCCTCGACGTACCGCCTGTTGTAGATCTTGAGCATCCCATCCATGATAGAGAGCCTCTTGACCTTGTCATACAGTCTGGCATTATCCAGAACCGTAAAGGAATGTTTGGCGACAATATCGAGTATCCGCTCATCCTCTTCGCTAAACGCCACGCCGATTCGAGCAAGGGCGATCATGCCTCCTGCGCGCTCTCGAGCCCGAAACGGCCGAGCGCTTATGTAGACCGGTTCTTTCACACAAACAGGTTTGAGGTGTGGCCGGTCAGTGTCTTCGAAACAGATCTCCTTCAAGTCCTCGAAAACTCGCGGGCGGTTCTTCGGCCCGGGCAGTTTCTCCCTGATCTCACTACGGATCACTTCGACTATGCTGTCTGGAGCCTCTGACTTGATGCGCAGTGCGACGAGGCCGGAGTCCTCATCGTCATCCGAATCACCGACCAGTACAACAGCACCTGCGCAGAAGTCTATGAGCGTCTCGAGGATGTGCAAGACCCGTCGCATAGTCCCCGCGAGGTCATCCAGAGTTGTAGAGAGCCGTCCTACTTCATTGATGATTGTCGATTCGAACAGCTTCTGATCGAGCATCGCATTGGCAGCAGCTATTATATCTATACTGGTGTTGGACTTCCGCTTCTCCGTCTTTTTGCGTTTGTTGCCTTGATGGACAAGCAGCAACTGCCGTATAGCAGTGACAAGCGCCTCGAGGTCGGAATCTTTTGTCACATACGCGTCAGCGCCTGCCTGCATCCCCCAATACTGCCGTGATGCCTGGTCTTGGGAGGTGAGGATTATCACAGGGATGTCGGCTGTAGACGGCTCATTCTTGAGAAGCCTGCATGACTGGTAACCGTTCATACGGGGCATCATCAGATCTAGCACTATGATGTCGGGCATTTCATCCATTGCTTTTTCTACGACCTCGACTCCGTCTTTGGCGCAGACCACATGGAAGTTGTTCTGCCTCAGGTAGTATGAGACCATCTCACGCACAGTTGCGCTGTCATCAGCAAGCAAAATCGTAGGTTGTCGACTAGCCATAGGTCTCCACCTCGAAAGCGAGTTGACCGTTGTCCACCCGCTCATGTAGTTCGGTCGTCCCTGCAGATCAACTGATGAACGGTTTCGATCAAACTTACTTGGTCAAACTCCTTTTTCACTACGTACGCGTCGGCCCCTACCTCAAGGCCTCTCCTGCGGTCCTCTGCAGAAGCGCGTGTAGTGACGATCACCACCGGAATGTCTCTATATTGCCTGTCTCCCTCCCGAATCCGCCTGCACAACGAAATCCCGTCAATGCCTGGCATTTCGACATCTGTCACAACCAAATCGAAGTCGGACGACTGCAGTTTCTGTAGAGCATCGATGCCATCGATTGCCCCCGTAGTCTCCAGGCCTTCTGACTCAAGCACAGACCTAAGCAACTCTCTGGACGTCAAGGAGTCGTCCACTACCAGAACACGACGTGCTCGCTCTCGTGAAGGCCGGTATGCACGGACCCCGTAATCTTGATGAAGGTCTTTCACCAGGCCTTCGAAAGGTAATGCGTCTACACCTCCGGCTAGAGCAGACATGCTGACAACAAGGGCAATACGTCCCTCACCCAATATCGTCGCACCTGCAAAGGCGGTGATGCGTCTGAAAAGCGCGCCAAGAGGCTTCACCAAGACCTCGCTTTCATCAATCACCCTATCCACCAGGATAACGAATGTCCTGCCCAGTGCACTTACTGTCACCAAGTCGCCGCGGCCCGAAGCGCCGCGCGCCAACCCCTTGAGCCCAGGTATGGCCAAGAGCGGATACGAGTTGCCGCCCAATCTGACCATCTGCCTGCCTTCGAGTGTAAACCACTCGGCTTGACTACTCCTGGCAACCGACCTGACACAAGAGGCAGGGATGCATATCAGACTCTCCCCTACCTCGCAGACGAGAGTCCTCTGAAGAAAGGCTGAACTCGGAATAACTATGACAAACCGCGTGCCGTCAGCTGACGTTGACTGAAGCTCGATTGTGCCGCCGACAGATTCGATCTTTTTCCTAGCGATGCCCAACCCGACTCCTCTGCCCGAAAACTCGTCCGTCGCTTCTTTTGTCGTAAACCCGTCTGCAAGGACCAGAGCCTCCAGTCTCGCCTTTGACAGAGCCTCCACTCCCTCTTTGAGAATACCTAGAGCTCTGGCCCGGCGCTCTATGGCGGCGATGTCAAAACCGCGGCCGTCGTCCTCTAGCACAAACCGGACATGTCCCCCTTCGCTTACGGCCTTGAGGGATATTGTAGCGGTCTCGGGCTTGCCTGCTGCTATACGGGTGTCTGTGTCCTCGATGCCGTGGTCGGCTGCGTTCCGCACCAAGTGCAAGAGGCTCTCGGTCAACTCGCGCAGGACCGGCCGGCTGATCTTGGTGTCAGTCGCGTAAAACCTGAAATCGATCTTTTTGCCCTGGCGTTCGGCTATATCTCTAACAGCGCGGTGCAAGTAGACTCCTATAGCTGAAACATCGACCATCTGCATAGCTACAGACTCGGTGTATATGTCTGAAGCTGCGATCATCCACCGATCGATCAGGTCTATGTACTTGTCAAAGGCTCGTTCCAAATCAAGCCTTAGACGCGAAAGCCCGACAGACATGCCGAGCACGCCTTCGATAGATGTCCCGGGCCTTCCCGCGTGCAGACGCTCCAGATACTCAACCTGCTCCTGAACTTGTTGCCACCTTTCGCATTGCTCAACTGCCAACCTCCAGCATTCGGAGAGACGATCGGTGAGCTCATTGACAAGCCCTCTTGAGTTGAGCATTTCTGAAGCTCTGCGAGCCACGTGACCTAAGCTCGAAGTGCTGACTCTCATGAACTGGCTGTCTGCTCCAAAGCCGGCTGGTTCGCGCTCAGCGCTGTCACCTGCTGGCCTGTCTATATCTGTGCTGTCTTCGAGCAAACGCCTGAGCTCATCGACTTCCCGGAGCATCCGGTTGATCTGATCCGGGGTCAGAGCACCCGCATCAGACCTCGCACTGGATGTGACATCCTCCAATTCGTGGGCTAGCTGCGCCATCCGAGGGAATCCCATCATTGCGGCAGCGCCTTTGATCGTGTGAAACTCGCGTACAAGCTGCGCCAAGCTGTCCGGATCTGCGTCGGCCTCCATCGCCATTAGCACACTTGACGCTCGGTCCAGCCTCTCTCGGATTTCTGCTCTGTATTGGTCAAGAAAGCGTGAAGCATCGAACTCAATGGGCATCACTTGTCCACCACGATCTCAGTTTGTCGCCGTCTGCGTTGATTTCTGAGGCTCCCCAACCTCTGCAGCCTCGCTCGGTCCATGTACATTGAACAACCTAGTGATGACCGACAGCGTCTCCGCCAGTTCGGTCAGGCTCCGGGCTGCGGCTCTGGACTGCTTGTTGGCAGCAGCGGCTTCTCGCGAAGCAGCTGTGATTTCTCTCATGCTCGATACGATCTGAAGGTTTGCCTGCTTCTGCTGTTCAGTCGCATCTGAGATCTCTCGGGTCTTCTTGGCAGTATCCTCGACAAGCGTGATGACGCCGTTGATAGCCTCGCGAGCACCGCTAGCCAGACGCGCCCCTGTCTCGACCTCTTTGATGCCCTGCTCAGTAGCAAGCACAGAAGCGTTGGCAGCTGTCTGAATCTCTGTGAGGATCTTTCTAATGCCTGCAGTCTCTGCCACCGCACGCTGCGCCAGGCGCTTTACCTCATTTGCGACTACTGCAAAGCGCCTGCCGTGCTCTCCTGCACCTGCAGACTCTATTGCAGCGTTGAGTGCGAGAAGATGGGTCTCATCCGCTATCCCGCTTATAGTCTCGATAATGTCTCCGATTTGCTTGCTCTTCTCACCCAGCGACAAAATGTGTCTGCTCATCGCAGCCACGGTGTCCCTGATCCTCTCCATGCCTTCGGCAGTGTCTCCGACCAGCTTCTGCCCTTCCATAGACCTTTCGAGAGCGTGCTCGGCCGAGCGGGCCATCGACTCGCAGTGCTCTGCAATCATCTGTGCAGTGATGCTTACGTTTTCGATACTGGCCGATATTTGAGTCACTGCTACAGTCCGCTCTTCTCCTCTGTGTGTCTGCTGCTCTGCTATTTCCATGATAGAAGCGGAAACAGCTGTGACTTGCTCCATGACCTCCTCGAGCTGGAGAGTCATCCGCCTGAGGCTTTCCACCATATTGTTAAAGCTCGCACCCAGCAATTCTATCTCGTCACCGGTCACTCCCGAAAACCTAACAGTCAGATCTCCTGACCCGACCTTGGTGGTCAACCTCATGAGCTGGTTCAACGGCCTCGCTATAGATGTTCCGAGAAAATATAGGACACCTGCAGCCAATGCTTGCGTCAGCGCGAACGCGCCAGCGACCCTGGCAAGTCCTGGGCCCAGATTGACTGACGCACCCGCCCCAAAACACCCATGCAACACCGTTGCAACCAGAATGCCTGATACAGCACTTACTATGAATCCGCCTACAACTAGCCTCTGGAACAGATTGGTGCTCAGCCGTGTCTTGGGCTCTCCCACGTAGAAATGCTTAGCCAACTCCTGAGCCACTGACAGCGAAAACAGCCGAAGGATGTAGTAATCAAGAAGTGCGATCAAACACCAGCTGCCTGTCAATAAAACAACTATCTTGGCAGCCACCAGACCGCACTCTGCAGCTTCCCAGAGCAGGATCCCCATTATCACAGATACCCCGATAGCCAAAGCTGTGCTAGCGCCTGAGATCACCCAGGGCACCTTTGCTAGGGACTCGTGCTGTTCGGAAGCATCTAGGCCCGTCCGCTCTTCCCCGCTGCTATCTATGAGATTGAAGGCTGGATAAACCTTCGTGTAGAGATAGTAAACCGAAAAGATAGCCATCACTGTCGCTATGATCAGATTGGCGTAGTTGTAGAAACCCAGATATGCCAGAGGCTGTGGGTCGGGAAAGGCCAAGACTCCCAACACCCCTGCAAATACCGCTCCCCCAAATGCCACCAACACCTGCACTGTTGTGAACTGCGTCATGCCTGAACGAGTCATCATCTGCTACACCATCCCCGGGCGAGTTACGCTAATGGATTCCCTGGTATAGACATCCTTATTCTCAATAAATCTACCAAGAAGCCAATGCAATCGTCCAAAAGAAAGACAGCTCTAAGGGCCTCGTTCGAGTAGCATCTAGATATGACAGTGGGAATCGGCCGGAAGTCCTCCAGTGCAATCGTTCGGAGTTCTATGGGTCCAAGAATCCAAAAGCCAAAGCCATCACGATCAAGAATCAGGTATTCAACTCCATCCTGCAGAGGTGCGCATTGACCGAACAGGCGCTCGCCTATAGCCGCACAGTCTTCGACTGACCGCCTTTCTACTGCTTGCACGAGGCTCACTGCCTCTGTATCGAGGCTGTGGACGCGTCGGCTGAGTCCGGCAACCTGGCTTGCCATGACGCCATACACAGCCCGCCTGGAGCGAAATACCAATACCTCGACACTCACACAGGCATCTCCTCATCTAGGTCCAAGAGGCTAGACAACGCTCTCTGAAGGTCAATATATGGGATCTTGTTGTCGAAATACTGGATCTCAGATACGGCATACGCAAAGTGCTGGTCGAAGTCCTGTTCACAGATATCGTCGACAGGTACCTCGACCACTTCTTCGATTGCAGACACCAGCAGGCCAATCCGTTCACTACCAAACTCGTAGATCATCGCATATCCTTTGCGGCAGTCGGAAGCGCCCTC
Source organism: uncultured Clostridia bacterium (assembly GCA_900016865.1). Classification (GTDB taxonomy): domain Bacteria; phylum Bacillota; class DTU014; order DTU014; family DTU014; genus DTU014. The sequence continues at coordinate 35,497 of FIZI01000035.1, forward strand.
GACACTCAGAAGCTTCGCCAAATCCACAGCTCCTAAGATCTCCCCACCCACTTGAATAAGGCCTGCGATTACGCTCGGACATCCGGGGACATATGCTACCGACTCCACTTTGCACACTTGCTTCAGGCCATCCGCAGGCATGGCATAGAGCTGTTCGCCGATCCGACACACAGCCAAACGAACCAACAAAGGCTCGGCGTACTCGGCCTTGTCTGAAGTCTCGCGTTGTCTGAGATAGGCCTCCAGTTGATCGGGGTCGTGGATCGAGCGACTGTCTTGCACGACACTCAGCCACCTTTGCCAAATCAAGAGCCGTGACCGCGTTTTTTGCTTGTCTGTCTATAATTCCACAATAGTCTTTAATTTTCCTTCAGCCGATTTACAGCTGCGTTCTTGGGTACAATAACACTTGTAGGTTTTCTAAGAGGCGACTACAACTCGACCAGACTAGCCGCATGACGACTAGACTAGGTTACACAACGACTGAACCAATCTACACGACGACTAGAAAGGAGTTCTGTAGCAATGGCCGACACACCAAGACGCGATCACCGTGAGATTCCCAACGAGCGTTTAGACACGAACGGACCTAGGCAGGAACTGGAACAGTCCAGAAGCAGCACTCAAGACTCACTGAAGTGCAGAAGTTGCGGAGCCATGTTTGACACAAGCGAACACATGGAGGCAAGCGTTCTGACTTGCCCGGTTTGCGGGCACCACGAGACAACCCGCATTGTCTCATTGCAATCCTCTGATCAGGGATTCTAACCTCACTCACCTCACTCATTCTGCGGGAGTTGACAACACCGGCCTACTCCAGCGGCCGTCGCTGCCGCTATGCTGGTCGCGCTCCCGCTCGCGCGAACGCTGATCATCATATTTCCCTCCCGGCTGATTCGACCCTGATAGCCCCTTGTGGGCTCAGCTTGACCTCGACCAGCCTATGGGTATCCATGAATCTGTATGATAATGTGCCAATGGTAATCAAGACATTGGGATGCACGATTGACGCTTTCATACTCCCTGACGGGTCGATTATGGTTATTGAGGTGTCTGTCCCTGCGACCGTCCCTACTTCCTTTGCAGTGAAGCGCTTGAGACACACAACCTCTCCGCCGCGAACAACTCCGGTGACGGTCACATCGCCTCCGGCTCTCAACGTAGAGTTGACTGTACCCTGTCTCACTATTGCGATGTCTCCGTCGGTCTCAACGACACTGGACTGGCAGTACCCGATCTTGACACTGCATTCGCTCTTGATGGATTTGTCCAACTCACCGACCACGTGCTCCAAGGTTGCAAGCATCGACTCGAGTTCGCTCCACTTAACGACATCTAGCCTGCTCAGTGAAGCATTTAGGAGCTTGACGATCGCAACAACGTCTTCCGGTACAGAGAACTCGACATAGTCCAAAGAGTGGTTTGAAAGCTCTTGAAATGGTTGATCAAGGCCCTCCACCTGCTTGAGCAGCTCACTGGCGATTTGCGGCAACACTCGACACCTGGTCTCAATCAGCTCTCGCGCAGCCGCGTCCTGCCGAGGCGAGCCGTCGATGTTCAAGCCTGTCACATTTCGAGTCGCCTCAACTACTGTACTAAGGTGTGGGATCATTGTTCGAAGGCCGTAGTGTATCTTGCCGAGCAAACCGCCGGTGCTTCCAGCGATTGCACGGGAACCCACCAAGCTTTTTGCAACCTGGATCTGGTTGTTGGCTACGAGGAGGCACTCGTACCCGCCTCCGCTGATGTGTATGCTTCCAGTTGCCTCTACCAGCATGTTTTCACTGACATCACCGCGCACTATGACGTCGCCGTCAAAGTGCACATTGCTCGTGTGAAGGCCGACGCCCTGGTTTAGCTCGTACTGCTGGTTGACACAGATCTTGTTGCGGATGACTACAGGCCTTCCGCCTCGAGCGGCGATGACCCTCTTGCCGTCCGGGCTGATCGTCGCTCCATCTCCTGCCTCAAGCTTGAGAGGTCTGTAGGGAGCTACAGGGATCTGCTCTCCGGTGACCTTTATTCCCGGTTCGCCGGGATGTCCCTGGATCAATTCCGCGATGACATCGCCTTCCTCTACACAAGGCGTTACGTAGAACTCGTAGTAGTCAATAATGCCGTTGGAGTCATACCTCCGCTCTTCTGTCTCGAACTTGTAGTCAATGCGGTCTTGCACTGTCGGCACAGCAGGAACACCCTCGGAAACGACTACCCTGCCGGTGAGTTCGGAGGATATCGCCTTCCGAATGGCCTCCTCGTTTATGCGATACTGCACTCCCTCTGACCGAACTATCTGGAGAATCTCATCGACTGTATAAGGCGGCGGCTCGATCAAGCCATCCTCGACAGCGACTATGCGGCAACCTGTCGCGGTATGTTCACACTCCAGCTTGTAGGCTTTGGCAGGCTTTTTTACTATCTCAATCCACGCAGTTAGCTCGTCCCTTGAGATGTGGACGTGCACATCTGTAGAGGGGGTCTGATCAATGCCTATGTCGGCAACGACGTTGTTGTTTGCGGTAACCTCGACGGCTTGTCCAGGCGGGACCTCCGCAGCGTCGACATACAGCCTGACAGGCGGGGTGGCAAAGATCTTGACCGGTGTGGGTTCGCCGTTGTCGCTTTGATCGACAACGCGAATAGCCGAACCTTCGATGACAACACGGCCGCAATCGTCTCTAGCGTCTACCTCGTCCGGTTGAGTTGGTTCGCTAATCCATGCCTCAATCGTGACTTTTGGGCGAACGAATAGAAGCCCTGCCCTCTCCTCAACCACCCTATATTGCAGGTCCTCAGGAGAGTCTACCTGCAACTGCTGAGCGGCTAAGCGCAAGGCCTCATCAAGTGTCCTTCCCGTGAACCACGATGGCTGGACCTCGCTGGTCATGACCTCCACAGCTCCTTGGACCCTTACTGCACGGCTTCCCTGTCATCTAGAGGAGTTCCAAGCCGCACACAGTCACCCTACTTTCATGCAAGAAACATGCCACTAGCTGGTCTTGTATTACGCCTGGATCGTAGGGTGCCTAAAACTCACCAGTAGGCCTCTGCGGTCTGAATCCGACCTCAACAAAACCCTGCTTCCGAACTCCACGATCTTTCTACACCAGGGCCGGGGCTCGCGACTGCGGATCGATGGTTGCGACTGTCTTTGGTTGCCCTTGTTCACAGAGATCAAAAAGCTCATCCTAGCAGCTTCGTCACGGGCGTAGACAACAATCCCTCTCTCTGCAAACAACCTCTGAACCTCTACAGGAGCAGAGTTTAGTATGACAGGGCTGTATTTTGAGGCTCCAAACACCTCGTCTACTATCGCACAAATGCTAAGGTAGTGCTTGAAATAATCGGAACACGGGATATCGTCAGACAACCACGCTCCGATACTCCGGCTACTGCAAACACCAAGAAGCGCCTGCAATGTATCTGAAAGGCGATACAGCAGCCCAACAGATTCGTATTCGCTCAGCAGACGTACAAGCAGTGGTGTTTTTGACGTCCAATCTTCGCAATCGTACATAGGCGGCCTCGACTCGCTTTCGTGAGCCCCAAGACAATCAAGCTTACCTTATCACACCCTATCATATATCATATCTAAGAGTGTCCATGTTTTCAAATCGAAGCACCGACGTTTACACCAAGGCTCTGCCGCCGAATGAACCAAGTCACCGTAAAGCGTAGGCCACTCCCCAGGCTCTGTGGCTCACACCAAGGGACTTACCTCCCACTCTCCCAAATCAC
>FIZI01000036.1:0-7866 GCA_900016865.1 uncultured Clostridia bacterium
CATATGACCATTACATGGTCGTTTGCTAGCAGATTTTGAGGAGGTGCGATTGATGCCTAGAGGAGACGGAACAGGTCCTGCCGGTTTCGGGCCGCTTACAGGTAGAGGAGCAGGCTACTGCGCTGGCTATCCTGTCCCCGGGTACGCAAATCCTTACCCGCGAGGCGGAAGAGGGTTTGCTCAAGGGTGGAAAAGAGGATTGGGCAGAGGTTGGGGCAGAGGATTTGGTAGAGGAATGGCTTGGCGATGGGGTTTTGCGCCTCCGGCTCACTGGGCGCCTCACTACGGCCCCTTTCCAGGGCAGGCAGGAGATCCTAGATTGAGTCCTGAGGCTGAGATCCGAGCTTTGAAGGAAGAGTCAAAGATACTGAAGGAAGAGTTAGCTGAGATAGAGGACCGCCTCAAAGAGCTTGAGGCCGGCGAAAGCGAAGACGATTAAGACGCGAGGGGCGTACCTCATGGACGCCCCTGATTAGTTCGAGGTGAGAGGCGCCGCAATGATAATATCTATCGCTAGCGGAAAAGGCGGAACAGGCAAGACTACCATAGCTACAAACTTGGCACAAGTCATCTCGACTGAGATGGATACATGGTTTCTTGATTGCGATGTTGAGGCTCCAAATGCCCATCTCTTTTTGACACCTCAGATCGACAAGACTCAAGATGTGTCTCTTCTCATACCTGAGGTGGATGATTCCAAGTGTGACGGCTGCGGTGTTTGTGACGAGGTATGCGCCTTCAACGCAATCGTCGTGCTAGGAGATAAAGCCATGGTGTTTCCGGAGATCTGTCACAGTTGTGGCGGATGCAGCCGGTGTTGCCCAAAAAAGGCGATTTCGGAGACTCCTGTTCGAATCGGGCAGGTAGAGGCAGGCCGGGCCGGAGACATCAGGTTTTTCAGGGGTGTATCGGACGTCGGAGTAGCCGTGGTCACCCCTGTAGTTAAGGCCGTGAAAAACAAGGCCCGGCTTGCAGACGAAAACACGGCTGTGCTGATTGATGCTCCTCCTGGCACCGGATGTCCGGTGGTGGCAGCAGTCAGCGGTTCGGACTACTGTGTTCTTGTGACTGAGCCTACACCTTTTGGCTTGAATGACCTCAAGCTGGCTGTGCAACTCGTCAGACACATGGGAATAGACTGCGGCGTAGTGATCAACAGATGCGGATTGACAGGCAGTGAGTCAGATGTCGACGCATACTGCGAGTCAGAGGGCATACCCATTTTGGCACGAATACCGTTTGACAGGCGATATGCAGGCTGTTACGCGCGCGGCGGTATCTGGGTCAATGAGTTCCCTGAGTTGCACAATGCATTCAACGCGCTCTGGGCATCTATAACTGCAGAGCTGGCTGCAGGGGGGAGTGCACAGTGAAGGAGCTTCTAGTTGTCAGTGGGAAAGGCGGAACAGGCAAGACGACGATTGCAGCCGCGCTCGCAGTCCTAACCCAAGATAAGGTCATAGCTGATTGCGACGTAGATGCAGCTGACCTGTGGCTGGTCTTGCATCCGGCATCGATCCGAAAAGATGCCTTCCGAGGGCTGGACAAAGCGATCGTTGACCGCAACAAGTGCATAGGGTGCGGGCTCTGCTTCGAGGTGTGCAGGTTTGATGCTGTGGGCTTCGAAGGTCAGATCGCGGTCATCAACAGGGACTCATGCGAAGGATGCGGTGTATGCTTTCGCTGTTGCCCGCAGAAGGCGATAGAGATGAAAGAGAATATCGCCGGACATGTTATGGAGTCTCAGACTAAATACGGGTACATGGTTCACGCACAGCTCGGAGTGGGTGAGGAGAACTCGGGCAGGCTCGTAGCGGAGGTTCGAAAGCGCGCGCGTGAGGCTGCTGAGCGCTTGGATGCGAGATGTGTCATAATCGATGGGCCTCCCGGAATAGGATGTCCAGTCATCTCTGCTGTCACAGGCGTAGATATGGCTTTAGTAGTTACTGAGCCGACAGTTGCCGGCAGACACGATCTGGAGCGAATTCTGGATCTGCTCTCGCACTTCAAAGTGCCTGCAGTTGTGTGTGTGAACAAGAGCGATCTAGATGAGGGGAGATCCCTTGAGATAGCCCAGTACTGCGCATCAAGATGCGTAGAAGTAGTCGGAGAAATACCCTTTGATGAGGATGTGCCCCGTACCTTGGCACAGGGGCAGGCACTGGGGACAGGACAAGCCGCACGAGAAATGCGGCGTGTCGCTGATCGGGTGCACTCGCTCATGGCGATATGAGGAGACAGGAAGCCTCTCATACGGCTGTGTTATGTCCTCAGTGATCGCATACATTGTCGCCTGTCGCCAGCCTGCCCTGAACATAGTCAAGGGCGATCTGCTCTGGGTCGCCTGCATCTGCGCCCACTACAACCTCTATTCCTTGCTCCTCAAAGAGGGCCTGAGCTCGTGAGCCCATACCGCCTGCTATGACTGTGTCAGCTCCGAGTTCCTTGACCCAACGAGGGTAGACTCCCGGTGCATGCTCCGGCGGAGTCAGAGTTTGATTCGATGTTACCTTCATTGCCTCTATGTCTATGTCCAATACGGTAAACGCCTCGCAGTGGCCGAAATGTGCACACAGCTTTCCTTGGTAGGTCGGAATCGCTATTCTCTTGGTTGGTGATCCGTTCATGACATCATTCCTCTTTCCCAATGCTCCAATCCTGCTGGTAGATCTCATCAACTCAACAGCAGGCTGCATTGCCTCCTCAAACAGTTTGGCCGTTGCCGCCTTGGAGTAGTGATAGACATACGGGTGGCCCGAGTCGCCTGATTCTACGACTTGAGGATCCAGTGGGATCTTTCCTAGAAATGGGACGTTCATCTCTGCGGCCATGCGTTCCGCTCCACCGGAGCCAAACACATGAACTATGTTTCCGCAGTGCGGACAGACAAAGCCGCTCATGTTCTCGATTATGCCTAGTATTGGCAGATCCAGACGTCTACAGAAGCTGACTGACTTGCGGACATCAGCTAGTGCTACATCCTGAGGAGTAGACACAATAATCGCATGCTGGTGCTCGCCAATCAGCTGGATCACTGACAGAGGCTCGTCGCCAGTGCCAGGTGGGCAATCCACTACTAGGCAATCCAGGTGGCCCCAATCAACGTTTTCTACGAACTGCTTGACCGCGTTCATCTTCAGCGGGCCCCGCCAGATTATCGGATCGTCTTCGCAATCGAATAGAAGCCCGATAGACACTACCTTGAGGTTGTCACCGATCTGAGCTGGAAGTATCTTGCCGTTGCTCGTTCGAAGCCTCTGGCCCTGCAGTCCTAGGAGCTTAGGCAAGCTTGGTCCGTGAAGATCTACATCCATGACACCCACTTTGTAGCCCTTGAGGGCAAGTAGAACTGCAGCGTTTGCTGCCACAGTGCTCTTGCCGACTCCGCCCTTGCCTGAGAGAACCACCAGCTTGATTGCTACGGCGTCTTTTCCGTTGGCTGTGTCATCAGTACTCTGCACTTCGGTCTGCCTCCCAAGTGTCGGTTGCTGTGGTCGAACATCAAATCTGTTGATTCGTCCGGCCGAGACATATGTGCCTACCAGTGTCCCTCGACGTCAGCACTGGAACTCTCAGCTAGCTCTCCCTGCTGCAAGCGCTCTAGGGCCTCGCTAGCAGCTAGGCCTTCTGCAAGATAGACTTTGATACCTTGTGATGCCAGTGCCCTGTAAGCGCGTGGACCAACATGGGCAGCTATGACCGCCTCGGCTCCCGCCTCTGCGATTCTCTTGGCTGTTTGAACTCCGGCACCCTGCGCAGCGCCCATGTTAATCTGATTTGCTATAGCCTGTGTCTTCCCGGTATCTGTGTCGTGAACCAGGATGTATTCTGCTCTGCCAAATCTAGGGTTGACCTCTGAATCAAGAGTCGTCCCGGTGGTTGTGATAGCGACTCTCATATATCGCACCTCCGTTGCGGCTTAGACAGCATCACTGAGGGCGTCGGTGGCAAGGTTTCTCAGTCCGCCGCTGTGCCCATTATATGCTTATTTTTAACATATGTCAATAACCTGGCGCTTGCATTGAAAGCTGCCTGTGACAGTGCTATCCCGTGACCGGAACAAGAAGCGCAGTTGTCGAGGTAGTGACGTCGACTTATAGGGCTCTAGGCATGACGTCTTGGAATACCTAAGACCCGTTCAAGACGGCCAATGCCCCGTCGACGCTTAGGTTGCGAAATCGACGGGGCACTTGTCGGTGAGCAGTGTCGTAGATAACTGATTTAGGCAGCAGGCACTAGAAAACTGTCCTCAGCTGTAGGGTGACTTGAGTAGGCAGTCCTGAGAACTCGCCGTTAGTGCCTACGAACGCAGCGACGCCGATCTTGAGGCTTGTCGCCTGTGTCAGTGAATGTGTGTAAGTAGGCACTAGAGCTGCAGTCTTGTCTCTCAGATTGACCAGACTGATGAGCTCCAACGAGTTTTTCATATCAAAGCTGTACGACAGGTGATTGCTCAGGTAATGCCCAGGTTTCGTTTCTGCTGTAGGATCGGTCTTGTACGGCATAGTGAGCGAACCGTTTCCCCAATAGATATACTGCGCTTGTGCGTAGATCCCGTTGTCAAAGGTATGGTCAGCTCCGATGACTGCCTGAATGTAGGGCTCGTTCGGAGACAGCGCCATCTTTGACAGTTCTAGTGGACTGGATGGCTCTAAGTCTAGTTTTTCGGGAACCACGTAAGCGCCTTCTGCCCACACCCCGAAGTCGCCGAGAACACCTGCAACCGCTAGACCAACCACGTCAACGCGGCGGTACTTGCCTTCCAGCTCCGCTTTAGGCTGCATAGTCGTCGGATCAATAGAGAGCTTGGCGACGAGAGCCGGGATGTCTTCCCATCCATGGAAGTAGCTTGCCTGTAGATCGTATCCTGACAGGTATGTACCAAATTTGACTGCCCATTCCATGCTGGATAGATCATTCGCAGGCAGGGGAATCGTCAGGCCTTTGATAACATCTATCATCTCGTTGTCAGCCAAGGAGCCGAGATCGGACAACTGAAGTGGAACGAATGCTGGGACCACCACACCGGTCACATCGAAGTTGTCGCCGTAGTAGGTAGCCTGTGCAGCTAGAACCGGCTTGCCTTTGATCTGGCTGTCTGTCAGGGAGAACCCGATAGGGTTGATATTGCTGGTCGGGTTGATCCCGTCAGCAGTCCCCCAGCTAATGGCCTGCTTGCCCACAGTTATATCGATGTCCTTGAGGTAGGCCGAGGCAAATGCTTCATCTAGGTCGATCTCATGAGTTTCGTCTAGGGCGTTGTACTTCCCCTTGAGCGAAAGATACACCTTGCCGTCCATGCCAAATCCGCGCTCGAGATAGATGCTATAGTCGGTAATTGCTGCAGAGATCTCCTCGTTGTCAAAGTCATAGCCAAGAGACTGAGTCAATTCACCGCCTATGACTGCGCCCGCAGCCAGGGCAGTGAGTGAGCTACTGAATAACAAGAGTGAGGCAATGATGCAGATGACCAGTGATCGCCTCATGATTCACACCTACCTTTCTTTGAACTGCTTACTGCCTGAGATATCGCATGGTGAAGTAGCTGTCGTCGACTTCTTCATAGGTCTCACGTATGATGACTATGGTCTTGGTGCCTTCCAACTCGTTGGACATGGTGATGTTGTAGGGCGAGTACCTACCTTGGCTGTCCTGCCTAAAGTCAGAGAGCAACAATCTCTTGCTGAGCTGGCCGTCAGCATTGAAGAAGTCCAGCCTGAGCGGCATCATTTCTTCCTGCCAGACCCACATCTTCACCTTGCTATAATCGATGTCGTCGGACGTTGGAGTCAGATCCAGCACGTAACACTTGCGGCTGTCAAACTCCTCATCTGCGAGACGGACAGCTTCGTAGTCATCACTGTAGCTGCTAAAGCCTGCGATCTCTTCGTACGTGAAGTCAGTGCCCATGAAGCTGCCTTTTGTCATGTGACCGGCTATCCGGCGCTCTCTCCCGAGAGCAGGCAAATAGAGCCACATCTCTGTCTCATCTTTGCCTGCGTCATAGATGGAAAGGAACTTGGTTCCCCTGACGTCTGCAGGGGATGTGTATTCAACGAGCTGCTTTTCAGTGTTTCCGTCATCGCTTCTAAACAGCACTAGGCCGTGCTCGCGGCGATCACCTCTCTTGTTTTCAGTGATCAGGTCCAGTACTGCGTGTCCAGACCCGGTTAAGGCCATGTCACTCTTGAGCTGTTCGATGATTTCTTCGCCTGTCAGGTTGTCGTGGGCAAGCACTAATGCCCCTGTCAAAAGCGTCAGTGCTAGAACTACTAGAGCTGTCTTGGCAATCCTCATGATTATGTAACCTCCCTAAATAGCCGATAAAGGGTGGCAATGACCCATCTGGCGTCGCTAACTCTTGACAGCTGTAGCTTGTGCAGAGCTGGCCCTTTGAACTGCCTTTGGTGGAATAAGCCTTAGGATGGCAGGTATGAGTGTCAGGGCCGCCAGTGAGCTGGTTACCATTGTCAAAGCGACGAGAAGGCCAAATATGTCGATCGCTTTGAACGAAGAGGCGATAAGTATGCCAAACCCGAGAGCTACTGTCACGGCATTGAAAAAGATGCCTCGTCCAGACGTAGATCCGGTAATAGCGATGGCTTCAGCCTGACTTTTGCCTCTGTAGATCTCAGAACGGTAGCGGCTGATGTAGTGGATGGAGTAGTCGATACCAACGCCTACTGCGATACTCGCAATCGTTGTAGTGATCGCATCCAGGGGGATGTCGACGAACCCCATGACTCCGAAGTTGACTCCAACTGTCAGGATCAATGGCATGATGCAGATTATACCTGCAGCTAGTGACTTCATGATAACAGCGACGATAATGGCTACGGTGATTGACGATACCACTAGGCTGTATATCTGGCTGTCTCTAAATCTCTCCATGAGCACGAGGCTGACGTTGGGCAGTCCGACCACCTTTACCTCCGGCCCCTCGTCCGAGGAGAAGCTCTCAGCAACGTACTCCTCGAGATCTCTCACCACCTCCTTCAACTCACTGGACCTCATGTTCTTAATCCGTGCTGACACGATAGCCTTGTCGAAGTTGTACGTGACCATCGAATCAAGGCTTGAGCCACCTTGCATTGTAAACAGAAGCAGCTCCTGTGCTACAGCTTGTCTGGTGTCCGGGATAGTGTAATACTCCTCAAGGCCTTCGTTGAGAGCTTGGTTTAGCTCACAGACCAGATCTGCTATAGACGACGCCTGGCTGACGCCCGGCAGTGAGTTCATGTAGTCTTGTGCCTCGAGGAGCTGATTCAGCAGTTCAGGCTCTTTCACCCCGTCAGGCTTCCCAGTGTCAAATAACAGCGAGATCTGCATGCTGCCGCCGAACTCGTCTTCGACTATGTTTGTTCCTCTTATGATGGGGCTATCTTCTTCGAAGTAGGACATCAAGTTGCTCTCCAGAGACAGGTCGAATGCGCCCACTATGCTGATGAGGAGAATCACGCCACAAACTACGAGTACTGTCTTTGGGCGGCGTGCAATGAAGTTGCCTGTAGCATCCAGAGCTTTATCAAGCCATCCTCTGCGTCTTGGCCGGTCTGTCGAGAGGTGAGACGGGACAGGCAGCAGCATCAGTACGGCTGGCACGAAAATCAGCGAGAAGCACATTGCCACTACTATGCCAAAAGCAGTGAACAGCCCCAACTCGCGGACTGGCTTGACAAACGTGGTCACAAGTGAGGCAAATCCTGCAGCAGTCGTGAGGGCCGCCATCGAGACAGGCGCAGTCACTTCCTGCATAGTCGCAACGAGAGCTGATCTCTTGTCCTTGCCGTTGGAGAGCTCCTCGAAGTATCTGTTTAGTACGTGTATGCATTCTGCACTGCCAATGGCTATCAGTATGACAGGCAA
>FIZI01000036.1:7948-9616 GCA_900016865.1 uncultured Clostridia bacterium
TAGAGAATGATCATAACAACGATTATGACGAGAGGAATGAGGATCTTCATATCGCCCATCATAGCGTTTTCAGCGTAGTAGGCCATGTACGCGCTTCCCACGATGTATACTTCCTCGGGCCCGCGGTACCTCTGGGCAATCTCGTCAATCTGGCCTGTAATCTCGCTGATCCTCAAGTCCTCTAGATCTCCGAACTGCTCGAAGGAGACCATTATGGCGGCAGCCCTTCCGTCTTCAGTGATCAACTGGCCTGCGTAAGAGCTGTTTAGTATTCGCTCACGGAATCGCTCGATCTCTGCGTCCGTCTGTGGAAGCTTCTCTACTGCTGGAGTGATCTCGATTCCAAAGAACCCGCTCTCTATCAGATCGACAGTCATCGGACTGATGACTGACTCAACGCCCTTCACGCGGCGTATCTCGTCAGTCATGTCGTCGATCTTTTTCAGCGTCTCGGCAGTGAATATATTGTCGCTGCGTATGGCGATTAAGAATACGTCCTGAGAGCCAAACTCAGCCGTTGCTTCCTTGATATCTTGGATTGCGGGGTCGTCCTCGGGAATCATGTTCTCCATGTTTGCGTCAAACTTGAGGTTTGGTATGTAGAGAGCAAAGACAACCGTGGCAGCTAGGAGGACAGAGATAACGAGTTTGGCGCGGTCAAGCACGAAGTTGGTTATCGATGACAAGCGTGATCACCTCTAAACGAAGGATGAGCGTTTGAGGGATTATACAAGCATATTAAACGCTCGTTTGATATGGGTGTTTAACTAGAATATACTCCTGTCATCGACTGATGTCAACAATGATTGGGGGGTGGTTTGGCGTTCAACTAGACTCAGTCTATGGTCGGCAGTATTGCATCTACTAGGGATTCGATATACTCCTGCCTGACATCCGGATCGCTCACATTGATCCCGAATGTCCTGCCTACTCCGTGATAAAAGAGTATTGGAGTGACTACGCCTGCTACAATCTGCATGATGATGTAAGAGCATCGAGGATCGTCTTCATCGATGCCTGTCAAGTCTGTGATGATGGGGGCGAGCATCTCTTCCGAGTTGTCAATCAGCTCGGTTATGCCCAGGTTTTGGCGTCCGTCCGTGATCAGTTTGGTGACCATCAGAAACAGTACCCCTGGGTACTCCATAAGCTGGTGCATAAGCCTCTCGGCCCACCTCAGTATCCTGGTCCTTGGATCGAACTCGGACCGTTTGAGTTCCTCGTAGGTTTTTTGAAGCTGACTCTTGAGGAGCGATTCGATCTCACTGATTAGGTTTTCTTTTGAGCGGAAGTAGTAATTGACAGATGCAAGGTTGACTCCGGCACGCTTGGCGAACTCTCTGATCGTGAAGTTGAGATTCGCCTGTTTGCCGATCATGTCTAGGGCTGTAGCCATCATCTTGCTCTGTGTGTCGGTTCTTGCAGTGTCCATAACCTTCAATACCCCCGACCGCGCCCGATTTGGATGAAGCTGCTTATCATCCACGTGCTAGTGCCTTAAACGCGCGTTTTGATTATACCATATTCGTGGCCATAGATTCGCGGCAATGGACAAACCGTGAACCACACGCGAAAAGCACACCCTTGAACTGGGCAGAGAAGGAGACGAGCACTTCCGGTGGAATCCTGAAAACGGGGAACAGTCTAGTGCAGTAGTCGGCCGCAGAG
>FIZI01000037.1 GCA_900016865.1 uncultured Clostridia bacterium
GCGCCCGTGCGCTTCTCCCGTAGACTCGGACCGGGTAGTTCCCAGTCACTCTCCCTACTTCGGGAGGGCGCAAAAAGTATGTTACCACGTATTTAGCTATAAGTCAACACCAATCTCCATCCAGTAAATGTCCAATCGGCCAGTCAGGTACCAATTGAACCTGTGTCTCACCAACACGTGGCACGAGTGTCATTATACACGCGACGGGTGCTCTTGGCAATAGCCATAAACCGTGCTTAATCAGCAACGACGTCGAATGTTTCCTTCCCAATCCAAGCACTCGCTCGCTTGCTCGGGTATACTCGCCCTCTCATTCAGCCTGCTCACGGCGATCTCACTAGTAATCTTCGTCGCTTTCATCCTCATCGGTGTCTTCGTCCTCATACCCTAATGGATAGCCGTCTTCACTATCAGGAAGCGAAGGCTCTTCCTCGTCAGGTGCCTCGCCATCTGAGCCTGTTTCACCGCTGTCGTCAACCTCGTCGTCCCTTGTAGCTATCTTCGCCATGGAGGCAACAGCATCGCCCTCATCCATAGTCATTACCCGGACGCCTTGCGTAGACCTCCCCATTATGGAGATTTCGTCTGCCTTAACTCGAATGGCTGTGCCTTCGTGCGAGATCAGCATTAGCTCGTCGCCATCTCTGACGATCTTAGCAGCAACTATAGGCCCGTTTTTCTCTGTGATCTGGAGGGTCTTCAGGCCCTTCCCACCGCGCTTTTGCACACTGTACTGAGAAAGAAGTGTGCGTTTGCCATAGCCATTAACCGTCACAACCAGGAGGTACGACCCATCAACGTCACTTGGGCTAATGGCGTCCATGCCTACAACGTGGTCGCCTTCATCGAGGCGGATTCCAACGACCCCGCGAGCAGGACGTCCCATAGGCCGCACATCCTCGTGTGAAAAACGTATAGACTGGCCGTTTTGAGTGACGAGAATGATGTCCTCAGCACCGTCTATCATCCTAACACCGACTAAGCTATCGCCTTCGTCCAAGTTGATGGCGATCAATCCTGTCGACCGGATATTGGCAAACTGCGACAGGTATGTCTTCTTCACAATGCCGTCTCTCGTAGCAAAGAAGAGGCAAGTATCCTCGTCGAATTCTCCGACGGGCATCACGGTCATAACCCTTTCCCCGCGTTCGACAGGCAAGAGATTGACGACAGCCGTGCCCCGGGCCTGGCGCCCCGCCTCAGGTATGTCATAGCCGCGCAGGGCATAGACTTTGCCCGCATTTGTAAAGCAAAGCAGCAGATCATGAGTTGACGTTATGAAGATCCGCTCGACGAAATCTCCGTCCTTGGGATTTATTGCAGTGATCCCTTTGCCTCCACGCCGCTGGCTCCTGTACGAGCTGAGCGAGACCCTCTTGATATACCCTTGGTGTGTCAAAGTGACCACTATGTCTTCGCGTGCTATGAGGTCCTCGATCTCGATGGCACCTGTGGACAGGCTAATCTCAGTGCGCCTCGGGTCGGCGAACTTCTCCTTGACCTCCAGCAGCTCGTCACTGACGATCTTCATGACGCGCTTCTCATCAGCAAGTATTGCCTTGAGTTCGGCGATCAGCTCCATCTTCTCTTTGTACTCAGCCTCTATCTTGTCGCGCTCCAGACCGGTTAGCCGCTGCAATCTCATGTCAAGAATCGCCTTAGCCTGGGTCTCAGTGAGCCCAAACTGCGACATGAGCTTAGACTTACCTTCCTCAGGGTCTTTTGACTTCTTTAGCAGGTCAACGATGGCATCGATGTTGTCGAGAGCGATCCTCAGCCCTTCGAGAATATGTGCACGCTCTTCGGCCTGCCTTAGGTCGTACTTGGTCCTTCTGATGACGACTTCTTTCTGGTGGTCGAGGTAGTACTGCAAGAGCTCCTTGAGATTGAGAATCCGAGGCCGGTTGTTCACGAGCACAAGGAGTATAGCACCGAAGGTATCCTCCAGCTGGGTCTGCTTGTACAACTGATTGAGGATAACATTCGGGTTGGCGTCCCTTCTAAGGTCGATGACTATGCGCATGCCCGTGCGGTCGGTCTCATCATTGAGATTGACAATGCCGTCAACCTTCTTTGCCCTGTGTAGCTCCGCAATCCTCTCTATAAGCTTAGCCTTGTTTACCATGTAGGGGAGTTCAGTGATCACTATGCGGCTTCTGCCGCTCTCTAGGTTCTCTATATGGCACTTCGCTCTGACTCGAATAGCTCCCCTCCCGGTCTCGTAGGCTTGTCTAATCCCATCACGCCCGAGGATTATGCCTCCTCCCGGGAAGTCGGGGCCCTTGATCTTCTTCATCAACTCCTTGATGGAGACATCGGGATTGTCTATAAGCGATCTGAGGGCGTCAACAACTTCACCAAGATTGTGTGGTGGGATGTTGGTAGCCATGCCAACTGCTATGCCGGAGACGCCGTTTATCAATAGGTTAGGAACACGCGATGGGAGCACCACCGGCTCTTCGGTAGTTCCGTCAAAGTTGGGCATAAAATCAACAGTGTCTTTTTGTATGTCTGCGAGCATGTACGTTGCTATCCGGGTCATCCTGACCTCGGTGTACCTATACGCAGCCGGAGGATCGCCATCAATCGATCCGAAGTTGCCGTGGCCATCCACGAGCGGATACCGCAACGAAAAATCTTGAGCCATGCGGACCATACTGTTGTATGTTGCAGCATCTCCGTGTGGATGATAGGTACCTATGACGTCACCGACTACAGTAGCTGACTTCCTGTAGGGCGACCCGGGAGCCAACCTGCGCTTGTACATCGCATAGAGGATCTTCCTGTGCACAGGCTTCAATCCATCTCGGACATCAGGAAGCGCCCTGCTAACGATAGTGCTCATCGAGTAAAGCAGGTAAGACTGCCTCATCTCTTGCTCTATATCTATTGGATAGATCCTGCCATCTGTGAAGTCCATCGTGGACAATAGTGTTCACTCCCCCAACTACCTAAACGGCGCCGTATATCACAAAGCTAAGCAGTTCAAAACTGCGGTGAAGTCGCTCCTAGTGGATATCCAACTCTGCGACTTCGTGTGCGTGTTGCTCTATAAACTCCCTCCGCGGTTCTACACTTGAGCCCATGAGTATTGTAAACAGTTCGTCGGCAGCAACCGCGTCCTCCATCTTGACCTGGTACATCGTCCGTTTTGTCGGATCCATAGTGGTTTCTGCAAGCTGCTCGGCATCCATCTCTCCAAGGCCCTTGTACCGCTGTATAACACAGTTGTCCCTGCCTAATTCCTCAAGTATCTGGTTCAACTCACGATCGGAATAGGCGTATCTGACCTCTTTGCCCTTTGTAATCTGATAAAGCGGCGGTTGAGCGATGTAGATGTTGCCGTTCTCAATGAGCTGCGGCGTGAACCGGAAGAAAAATGTCAAAAGCAGCGTGCGTATATGCGCACCGTCCACATCAGCGTCAGTCATTATTATGATCTTCCTGTATCTCAGTTTGCTGATGTCGAAATCCTCACCAATACCCGTGCCCAAGGCGGTGATGATGGACTGAATCTCCTGGTTATTCAGGAGCTTGTCTAGCCTCGCCTTTTCAGGGTTGATTGGCTTTCCTCTAAGCGGCATGATCGCCTGATAGCGCCGATCTCTGGCAGCCTTTGCGGAACCGCCTGCAGAGTCACCCTCAACAATGAACAGCTCAGTCAAATCCGGATCAGCAATAGAACAGTCCGCCAGTTTACCCGGAAGAGAGGCTATGTCCAGAGCAGACTTGCGGCGGGTGAGTTCCCTGGCCCTCTTGGCTGCTGCCCGGGCTCTTGCAGCCTGAATCGACTTCTGGACGATCCGCCTGGCTTCACTCGGGTTTTCTTCGAGAAACTCGCCAAGCTTCTCGTTGACGAGCGCCTGGACCTTGCCCGCAACCTCGCTGTTGCCGAGCTTGGTCTTTGTCTGGCCTTCAAACTGAGGTTCGCTGACCCTCACATTGATAACAGCGGTCAAACCCTCGCGCACGTCTTCTCCGCTAAGGGCCTCTTCGTTTTCTTTGAGCAGGCCGGCTTTGCGAGCGTAGTCATTGATCGTCCTGGTTAGGCCTGCTCTGAAGCCCGACAGGTGAGTACCGCCCTCGACCGTGTTTACGTTGTTTACGAACGAGTAGACATTTTCGACGTACCCTTCGTTGTACTG
This sequence comes from uncultured Clostridia bacterium, assembly GCA_900016865.1. Lineage (GTDB taxonomy): Bacteria > Bacillota > DTU014 > DTU014 > DTU014 > DTU014. The sequence continues at coordinate 4,146 of FIZI01000037.1, forward strand.
GAGGGCAACCTCGCAGTAGAAGCCTTCCTCGTCACGCTCCATACTAATGACACTCTTGTGTATGGGTGATTTGTTCTTGTTTAGATACTCGACAAAGGAGGAGATGCCTCCCTCAAACAGGTACTTGGCCTTCTTGCCCGTACGCCTGTCGTCCAGTGTGATGGTAACGCCTTTGTTCAGAAATGCAAACTCTCTTAGGCGGTGGTTAATAGTCTCGTAGACGAACTCTATAGACTCGAATATCTCCGAATCCGGCTTAAACGTGGTAGCGGTACCCGTATCGTCGATCGCTGTCCCGCCAATGACCTCGACCTCAGTGACAGGCTCACCCCGCTCATACCTCTGTCTGTATACCTTCCCACCGGTCCTGACCTCCACCTCGCACCACTCGGACAATGCGTTGACCACTGAAGCTCCGACTCCGTGCAGGCCTGCAGAGAACTTGTACGCGTTGTTCTCGAACTTCCCGCCGGCGTTGAGGTTGGTCATGACGACTTCAAGCGCGGATTTGCCCATCTTCTCGTGCATCTCAACAGGAATACCGCCGCCGTTGTCTCTTACGAGCAAACTGTTGTCCTCGTTGATCACAACGTCGATACGGTCGCACCTTCCAGCCATGGCCTCATCTATGCTGTTGGCTACTATCTCCTCGAACAGCTGGTGTAGGCCTCTGGAGGAAGTGCTGCCAATGTACATCCCTGGACGTCTCCGCACGTGCTGGAGTCCTTCCAGGACTTGAATTTGATCGGCACTGTAGCCTTTGGTCTTATCAAGATCGGCCATTAACCAATAGCTCCTTTCACACGCGTCCGCGGCCAATGAGCTTGCGGTCCTGCAAGCTCAAATATACGGTGTACTGCCGTTCATCCACCATCTCTACACGAACACATCTATCCGGAACAACACCCAATCAGGATGAACGCGGTACTTTCATCCGATTCTTTACTCCTTTGAGCACGTCTTCAGCCCGGCTTTTGAGGGTCATTGTTGAGATCGGTGAGATGTAGATGGTCCGTGAAGTTATAACCATGGATTTCCCAGATCCCTGGGAGATATCCCGAACGAAGTCTTCCTCGACTGCTTCTCTAAAAAACTCCGCCGTGATCTCCGAAATCTCCACTAGACGCATGTCAATAATAGCCACGATCTCCTTGGTCGGTATAACGACATCTGCCCCAAGGTGAACGAACATTAATTGAACCCTCCGGCTACGGCGAATAGTGAGGCTGCTGGATGAGCTTGTCCTGTGGGCCTTTTTTCGGCTTAGAGTAGGTACATAGCCATCCAATTCATTATACAGCATTTTGATAAGGATTTCGAGCTACAAGACTAGAAGAGGTAGGGAAATGAAGGTCGGTATTCCTCTAGTGCAACAGAATCCTAATCGCTGCGTTTATCGGCTGTCAATCCCCTTTATGGAGCAAACTGGACAGACATCTGAGTCTTCTACAGGGACCTCACAGATCACACATTTTGCCCCTCCATGCCTGGCTATCCATTCCTTGCGCTTCTTGTCTACAAGCTGGACTCTTTCGAACAGCGATCGCAATCTGCTGTCAGCAATAGCACTTGCGTTCTCCCGTATTCTATCGACAACCTCCTCGCTGAGGTCGATCTCGTCCAGATTGAGGCCGTCCTTAGGCGCAGTCTCATTTGCAGCAAGACTCTTGCGGTATGGAGGCTCTTGTGAGTAGTGAGTCACTGTGAACTTGATGTCCTTTAGCATATCCTCTCCTATTGCCGCATTGATCTTTGATAGAAACTCCCTCTTCATCAGCGAGAGGTGATGCGCCCAAGATGAATCTCTCACGGATACGTACAGGATCTGGCCCCTCACTCTGTCCGCCCTGCTCACTGAAGCGAGCTTCTCACCAACCGCAGTCTCCCACAGCCATACAGCCGACCACTTCTTGACCACCGGGTCATAGCCCATACCCTTCAGATGCTCGTCGACTATATCTCTGAACTTCTGAACCATCCCATCAACACCTCGTCGCCCTGCCACCCTCTATCCTATACACTGCCGAGCTGTCAGAGATGGTATTCCCTATGTCAGGGGACGTAGTCGTGATAAAGGTCTGTACTCGATCAGATACAACTGATAACAGGTACTTCCTTCTTTTTTCATCCAACTCGGACATAACATCATCTAGGAGGAGGACCGGGATGTCTCCGAGACACTCTTCGACAAATTGCAGCATGGCCATTTTCATTGCCAGCACTGCAGTTCTTTGCTGTCCCTGGGATGCAAAACTGCGTGTGTCTTTTCCGTTTATCGTGATTGCCAAGTCGTCTCTGTGCGGGCCGACTACTGTAATTCCTCTTGCAATGCTCTCCTCAAAGGTCCGCTCAAGTGCAGACAGGAAATCCTCTTTAATCGCTTCCTCGTCATCCTCATCCCTATCCGTAACAGTCGAGAGGTAGGCAAGGTTAAGCCTCTCGGTCCCACCTGCCACGGTTCTGTAGGTGTCATCGCCCAGGCGCTGCAACTGTCGCACAGCTTTATGCCTCAAAAATATCAGTTTGCTGCCATGATCTGTGATCTGTCTGTCCCAAACAACTACATCAGAGCCGGACCTCTTTAACCGTGGGCCGTAGGTGCGCAGCATCATGTTCCTATGCTGCAAGGCTTTAGTGTACTCCCGATATGCGTGCCTGTAGGCTGCGCTCACCTGGATCAGTTGTGAGTCAAGGAACCGCCTTCTGAGTTCGGGCGAACCCTTGACAATCTGAAGGTCTTCAGGAGAGAAGACTACTGTGGCAAGTACCGAAGTCAGTTCTGATGAACGACGGACCCTCTTTCCGTTTATCTCTACAGACTTTCCAGCACCTATCCTGTATTTGATACTGACCTGGTGACGGATCCCAGACGCATAGGCCGTGCCTAATACAGAACCCTCGTCCTCTCCCCACAAGACGAGGTCTTTGTCTGAAGACGTCCTATGCGAACGACTGGTAGAGAGAACGTGAACGGCTTCGAGTAAATTGGTTTTTCCTTGGGCATTGTCACCTATGAAGACATTAATGCCAGAAGAGAAGGAGAGTGTCTCGTGCCTATAATTCCTGAAATTAACGAGCCGAATCTCTTCCAGGTACAAACCCAGCTACCCCCTCCTCTGGCTGTCCAATTTCTTCACCACGCGGAACACGTGTTCATCGTTTACTGCAATGACGTTTTGGTCGCGGATCTTGGTTCCGCGATGGGTCTCTACGACTCCATCGACCTTGACGCGGCCGCTTTGTATGAGCAGCTTAGCCTGTCCTCCTGTTGGAGCCAAGCCGGATAACTTCAGTACCTGATCGAGACGGATGAAGTCCGTTGTAATCTTAATATCCTTCACTGGGTGGTTGCCTCCCAGGTCAATACCTTCATTGACCACAAGTCTTGTCCGGCCGCAGAGATGTCTCTCGATGCGATTAGGATTCTGTGTTGAATGGCATTATCATGTATAGATAATTATACTCATCTGCCTTCTCTTCGAGACAGACTGGTCGAACCTTGCCTGCAAACTTTATAGTAATAGACCCATCGTTGAGCAGTCGTAGAGCGTCGGCTAGATATTGCCATCTAAGTACTACCCTTAAGTCCGTTCCTTTTCTTTCGGCACGAACCTTGTCTGTGAAGCTGCCAACTTCTGTTGCTCTGCTTTGGACCTTTATATCCGATTCCCTTATGTCCAACGTTATTCCACTGGAATCATCTCCTGCGAAAAGCGCCGCCCTTTCAATGGAATGAAAAATCTCATCCTTTTCAACTGTGGTTTCTGTTTCAAAGGATGAAGGGATGATCTTTTTGTAATCCGGGTAGTTCCCATCAATCAGTCTGGATATAAACGTAGTGTTTCCTTTCTGGAACATAATCTG
>FIZI01000038.1 GCA_900016865.1 uncultured Clostridia bacterium
ATATTGTTTGGGAACTGCAGCTCTCTGAGCAGGATAATCATCCAGGGAGAGCTTGACTCGTACTTGCTTCAGCCTAAGGACGTCTACGTCAATGTAATCTGTTCAAGAACGATAGTTTCTGCATGGGGTGACCTCGGTTATGGCATTGTCTTGTACCTGCTGACGTTCGGGTTTTCGCCGGGCAGACTTGTTCTTTTCATTGGTTTCGTACTGCTTGGCGGGCTGTTGTTTGCCAGTGTCAAGTTCGCAGCGGAGACCCTTACGTTTTACGTGGGCAGTGCATCTACGATTGGGCGTACGATAAGCGAGTTCATGCTGTCATTTTCGATATATCCGGAAGGGATCTTTGGCCAAGGTGTCAGGTGGATGATGTACAGCCTCGTACCTGCTGGGTTTCTTGCGTTCTTGCCATACAGGATCTACTCATCGTTTTCTGCGAAGCATCTTCTCTTGTTGCTAGTCGTCGACCTGTTGTATGTAGTAGCAGGATATATGTTCTTTAGGGCAGGCCTTCGGAGGTACGAGTCAGGCAATCTGGTTGTGACGCGAGTCTAGAGGGGGAGCAAAGGAGCTCTCGGAGCCGTCGATGTGACAGCCTGGGAGCTCCTTATGGTCAGTGCGTCTAGTGTTCAGCCAGAGCTTCGATCCTTTCTTTGGCGTGATCCACATAAAAGGCGTACTCCGCCGGGGCTACTGATATGAAGGCTTCGTACGCGAGTTTCGCCTCAGCGTATCTCCCTGCTGATTCGCAGGCTACTGCTTTGTTGAAATACGGCTCCGAGAGTGACGGATCCAGTTCAGAGCTCGCAGAGTAGTCCTCAATCGCTGCATCAAGATCGCCTAGATCCAAGTACGCATTGCCTCTGTTGAAATAAGCGCTGACGATCTGTGGGTCGAGGTCTAGGACTCTCGTGTAGTCGTCAACAGCCTTGCCTGGTTCGCCTAGCTGCATATAGATATTTGCTCTTCTGAAGTAAGCGTCGATGCAGGTGTCGTCAATCGTCACAGTCAGGGTGTAGTAATCCACAGCTTGCTCGTATTGCACAAGCAATTCCGACATGAACCCGGCGCCAAACGCGGCCTCCCAGAACGTAGGATCAGCCGCAATCGCTTGGTTCATCTTGTCCAACGCACCTTCGTAATCGCCTTGCAGAGCGAGCTGGAAACCCTCCTCATTGAGAGCCTCCGCCCTGTTCCTTGGGGACATGCCTGCCAGGTCAACACCGGCTGAGTCTTTCGTTGCTTTGGAAGAAGAGAACAGTGGGAGGTCCCACAACACCTCTACTCCGTCGACTGTCAGAGTTGCAGTGCCGCTAGAAGATTGATCCAAGTACTGCTCGCCTTCGGGATTGCCTGATGAAAAAGCCAGCAGGTGGACGTCAGAGTCGGTCACTGAGCCTATCATCTCTGCTATGTATGGCTTGATCGCCTCTAGCATCGATCTGGCATCTGAACCTAGCTCATCGTCAGAGAGCGGGGTCCAGACGTGGCCTGCAGAGTCGCTGAGTTCGACGGTGCCGGCAAGTTTGCTCTCAGTGCTGAACTCGTAACCCGATTCACTCTTGACTATATCTATGACTAGGAACACATCATAGTCTCGCAGTGCAAGTGGATCAGCAGAACCGATCTTGTCACGAACCGACTGCTCCGAATATATGAGTTCTTCCCACAGAGAGGCGGGGATCCACCAAGCGATAGTCGATCTGTCTTCGCTTTGGACGATCTTCAGAGACTGATCCAGCTGGGTTTCAGAGTCCGTATAAGCGAGCGCCAGCGAATAGGAAAGCAGAACCATCAGGCAGGATACTAGGATGATTGTAGGTGCTCGCCGGATAGAGCAGGTGTAGGCAAGGCACCCTCGGAGTTCGTTTCGCATATTTTGCATGTAATGATTGCCTCCTAATACTGAGGGATTGCTTCTCGAACGAAGCGTCTTGAGTGATTACTTCGCTGTTACTCTGCTGTTTCCTGTGAAAAATCAATAATGCCTTCAGCGAAGTGAACTCCTAGGTCTCTGTCACAGATGTCGAGTGGTTGGAGGAAGCTGCAAATCGACTGGAGAAATCACATCGGCGGGGCCCGGTATGGCTGCGAGGCCTTTGGGCACTCAGCTGAGGTATGGGAGCGTGCATTTCTGTGAAGTTCACTATAATAGATGGCCACAATGACTCACTGTTGCGCCTGAAGCCATTTACAAAGGATCGAATAGACAGCTTTCTCAATGGGAGTGGCGATGGCCATCTTGATCTTCCACGGGCGAGAGAAGGCGGCGTAGCAGCGAGCTTTTTTGCAGTGTTCGTAGATGCTGAGCCCACGCAGCAAGGCCCATCCGAGTTGCAGCAGGATGCTGCTGTCTCAGGAGCCGCCTCGGGAGCGCTCTCAAAGGCGGAGGCAAGCCTGCCGAAGCCCATTAGCTACACCCATGCAGTGCAGAGCGCCATGTCAATGGTCGCAGGGCTATTCAGGTTGGAAGAGTTATCGGGCGGCAGGCTCAGAGTCGTTCGGACTGTGGATGAGCTTGATGAGTGCCTGCAGCAGGGCGTGCTCAGTGCCATACTCCACTTTGAGGGAGCTGAGGCGATCGATGCTGATCTCAACGCTTTGGAGGTGTTTTACAGGGCGGGGCTTCGCTCGCTTGGAATCGTGTGGAGTCGCCCAAACATCTTTGGGTGCGGAGTGCCGTTTCTCAAGTCGCACTCGCCTGATATCGGCCCGGGCTTGACGGATGCAGGCAAGGCTTTGGTGCGCGCCTGTAACGAGCTCGGGATCTTGATCGATGTTTCTCACCTCAATGAAAAGGGCTTTTGGGATGTAGCTGCTATCACAGATGCGCCGATCGTGGCTACGCACAGCTGTGTGCATGCACTTTGCCCGGTTCCACGCAATCTGACAGACAAACAGCTTGACGCTATCAAAGACTCTGACGGGATCGTCGGCCTCAACTTCGCAGTGAGTTTTCTCTCTGAGCGCGGGGCCGAGGATCCGGACTTGCTGGGAGCGATGGTCATGCACATCGATTACCTGGTCGAGAGGATAGGGATTGATCGCGTGGGCTTCGGATCTGACTTCGACGGCACGAGAATTCCGGACGTCATCAAAGATGCCACCGGGTATCCCAAGCTCATGGCTGCCTTGCAACAGCATGGATACGACGAGGAGTCATTGCACAAACTTGCGTACAAGAACTGGCGCCGAGTCCTCCAGAAGACTTGGCGGAACTAGCCTTGAACAGTTTTGCGGCTCTGCTTTCTGTATTTGAGCGGTGAGGTGCCCATGATCTGCTTAAAAATTCTGCCGAAATGGGTGTGGCTTCCGTATCCGACTTGTGCAGCAATATCTGTGACAGACATAGACGTCTGCCTCAAGAGCCGCTGCGCTTCTTTTATTCGCACGTTGTTTAGGTACTCGGTTAGGCGCATGCCCGTAGCTTGCCTAAACACCCTGCTGAGATACCATGGGCTGATATAAAACTGCTCTGATATAGATGCTAAGGAAAGCGGTTTGTCGTAGTTTTCTCGGATGTATCTAGCGATCTGGTGAGCTTTGCTGTGGACGGAACTGAGCGTGTTAAGGTTTTCGCTTTGGCTGTCTATGTTCAGACGGTCCAGGAACAGCAGCATTTCAGTTAGCAGAAGCTTCTTGTACAACTCTCCGTGTTTGTCGGATCTTTCCTCTTCTCGCAAAAGCTTGACTAGGAGTCCCTCCATGAAAGCTTGTTCTGCAGCGCTGAGCCGGACGACCTTTGCATCGCCTCTCAGACAGCTGGTGAGTTCGTGCAGTTGCGGCGTCTGCATCGTTCCCTGCAGGAAAGACTCCTTGAAATAGACGACGTACCTCTCGTGAGTATCGGTTCCTGCATCTGTTGTCATGTGGATTACCCGTTTAGGTATTAAGACCAGGTCTCCTTGATGCACGTGGCTGATCCTGTCTTCGAGAAGGTATATCCGCTCTCCCGACACCAAGTAGTAGATCTCATAGTGCTCGTGGAAATGCTGTCGCGGCATCGTGTAAGGCTCGGTCTGTCTTTTCCACTCGATCTTGAAGATGTACTCGTCGAATACCTCCACAGCAGTTCCCTCCGACTCAAGGGATTCCACCAAATAGGTCCGTCGCAATGAGTCCGTCACAGAACATGAGTGGTCGGCGCATACCGAGTCATGAAGCGTGCAGGCCTCTATGTCCATCGTAGCATAGAACTGACGCAGATGGAAAGCTTCCACTGACGTTCATACTAAATTATGGATACGAGGGCACTACTATTATGCCCGACCTGTAAGAGTGATCTAGCATAAGGCGAGATCTTTTCTCGTCTTGCGTAATAGACCGCATACGCAGAAAAAATATCACGTGTGTGAGGCTGCGCACTCTATCTCTGCTGATCGCTATCTGAAGACAGCGTAAGAGGCTCACAACGGGCTTAGTGTTTGTACGCAAGAAAAGTCGAAAAGCAGTCTTTGTGGCAAGAATGGTGCAGATTCCTGCATGCGTTTTGTTATACAATGTATTTGAACACAATAGGGAGGAACTGCAATGACTGCTACTGATATCAAGAAATACGCCATCGTTGGGTTGGGAGGCAGATCACGCTTTTACTACCAGGCTCTAGTCGGCAAGTACAAGGATACTTCTAAATTGGTCGGATTTTGCGATGTAAATCAGACCAGGATGGACTACGCTAACAAGGTAATCGCCGAGAAGTTTGGCCATCCACCGGTCAAGACCTACTATGCTTGGCAGTTTGAGCAGATGATCGAGGAGACCAAACCCGACATTGTCATAGTGACATCCATAGACCGGACTCATGACCGGTATATCATCGCAGCTATGAACCTTGGGTGTGATGTTATCACTGAGAAACCCATGACTATAGATGAGGTCCGTTGCCAGAATATTCTCGACACAGTCAAGGCGACCGGCAGAGAGTTGCGGGTTACCTTTAACTACCGCTACGCTCCGTACAACACCAAGATCAGGGAGCTTATTATGGATGACGTCATCGGAGATGTCAATTCGGTCCACTTTGAATGGTTGCTGAACACCACTCACGGAGCGGATTATTTCCGGAGATGGCACAGAGACAAGCGCAATAGCGGCGGACTCCTGGTGCACAAGGCGACCCATCACTTTGACCTCGTTAACTTCTGGCTGGGCACCAGGCCGACCACGGTGTTTGCTATGGGTGACTTGATGTTCTACGGCCGTGAAAACGCTGAGAAGAGAGGCATTACCAGGTTTTACTACAGGGCCTATGGCAGCGAGAATGCTAAGGACGACCCGTTTGCCCTTCATCTAGATAGGAACGAGCAGTTGACGGAGTTGTACCTGAAGGCGGAGTCAGAGGACGGCTACCTGAGAGACCAGAGCGTCTTCGGAGATGGGATCAGCATCGAAGACACAATGGCTGTCATGGTCCGCTACGAAAACCGCGCGATGATGACGTATTCGCTCAACGCGTATCTGCCGTGGGAGGGCTATCGGGTGGCATTTAACGGCACCAAAGGCAGAATCGAGGTTGAAGTCCGAGAGTCTGCTTATGTGAACGCAGGAGACGATGCCTCGATAGAAGGCGCGGTCAAGTCCAAGAGTATCACAGTGTTCCCGATGTTTGGTCGGCCATATGTCGTCCCGGTTGAGGAGGCAAAGGGAGGGCACGGCGGCGGCGATCCGAGGCTGCTGGAGGACTTGTTTGGGACGAAGCAGCCGGATCGGTTCAAACGCGCTGCGTCACACATTGATGGAGCCTTGTCTATCCTAACCGGGATAGCTGCAAATAAGTCGATACAGACTGGTATGCCAGTGAGAATAGACGACCTCGTTAAGTTCTAGCTCTAAGCAGTGAAAGGGCGGGGTGGCGCTGTGAGGCACAGGGCGCACGGGCTGTACCTAGTAGCAGTGGCCTGTTTCTTGGTGCCCGTGATCATTTTGGCGGTCGCTTCGGATGCTTCCGGAGCTCCGGCCACGGATATTGGAAGTCTCACTGAGTATGTACGCGAGATCGACTACGAAGGCTACTTGGCGGCCCATACGGACAAGAGCCGGCCTGCAGCAAGTATCATCGTGCCTGCTACGAGCTACGTTGCTGCAGATGCGGCGCTCTCGCTCGAGGAAGGGCTGGGCGGGTATGACGGAACAGCCGTCGTCGTCCCAGAGGTTGGGTCTATTGAGTGGCAAGTCGAGGTCGAGGAGCCCGGCCTTTACAATATCGCTGTCATGTACTACCCGGTAGCAGGCAGGGGGGCCGCCATAGAGCGGGAGCTTTGGATCAACGGGCAGCGCCCCTTTGCCGGAGCCCGGTATCTGAGATTTCACCGCGTGTGGGGAGACGGCGGGCCTGTAAGGAAAGACTCCATGGGCAACGAGATTCGCCCCGCTCAGGTCGAGAAGCCCATGTGGATGGAGGTGCCCTTGACTGACCACACAGGCTATGCTGCTGAACCATATTTGTTCTACTTCGATGAAGGGATCAACACGATTCGGTTGATCTCTCGAGCCGAACCTATCGCAATTGCATACATTAAGCTCTACCAGGCAGAGCCTCGCCCTCCTTACAGCGCAGTTGTGCAGACATATGACTCCAACGGGTATAGGCCGACCAAGGATATACTGATAGAGATTCAAGGCCAAGATGCTGCTTACCGCTCGGATTCTACACTCATCGCAATCACAGACCATGGTGACCCGACTGTTCAACCTTACCATCCAGCCGAGATCAGACTCAACTCCATAGGCGGCCACAGATGGTCCAATCCGGGCCAGTGGATTGCCTGGACCTTCGAAGTTCCTGAGGACGGCCTCTACAAGATCGGCATCAAAGCCAAGCAAAATCAGAGGGTCGGAGCCTTCAGCAGCAGGAGGCTGATGATAGACGGCAAGGTCCCATTTGCTGAGGCTGATGCACTCAGGTTCGAATACTCCACCAGATACAAGATGCATGTCCCGTGTGATCCGGAGACGGGAGAGCCGTACCTCTTTTACCTGACCAAAGGGACTCACGAACTGAGACTCGAGGCAGTACTAGGAGATGTTAGCCGCATCCTCGAGACGCTCGAAGACTGCCTCTACGAGCTCAACACCATCTATCGCCGCATCATCATGATCACATCCAGCAACCCGGACAGATACAGGACTTACGAGTTGGGGCGCAAGATCCCAGAGGTCATAGAGCGCATTCGGATTCAAGCCCACATCTTTGACGAGCTTGTAGAGGAGTATAGCCGAATCACGGGGATGGAAGGCGGGCACTCTGAGATACTCAGCAGACAGGCCCGACTCATGCACCAGATGGCGGATGACCCAGACTTCATACCGCTGGTGCTTTCGGAATACCGCGACAATCTGGGTGCGCTGGGTGCATGGACGTATGAAACCAGCGAACAGCCGCTTCAGATCGACCGGATATTTGTAGCGTCGCCGGATCAACCCTTGCCGAGAGCTACTCCGACTGTTTGGCAAACCCTGCTGCATGAAGTGCTGTCTGTGGTAGCGTCATTCTCGCGGGAATACGACCTGGTCGGCGATATGGAGGATACGTCCGAGCTGACCAAAGGCAAGGAACCCCTGGTTGTTTGGATCGGCGCAGGCCGCGACCAGGCGCAGATACTGAAGCAGATGATAGACGACACGTTTGTAGTGGAGACCGGCATACCTGTCAAACTGCAACTCGTGCCGCAGATCAGCCAGTTGTATATCAGGGCGGCTACAGCCGGGACTGGGCCCGACGTGGCACTCGGGTTGGCTGTGCAAGATGTCGTCAATTTCGGGATTCGCGGAGGCCTGGTAAATCTTGCTGAATTCGAGGACTTCGAGGAAGTCGCCCAGAGGTTCATGAAGTGCGCTTTTGTGCCGTTTTCGTTTAGGGATAATACCTGGGCACTGCCGCAGATGCAGTCTTTCCCGTTAATGTTTTATAGACGGGACATACTGGCTGAGCTGGGATTGGAGGTCCCGAATACTTGGGACGACATCTATCGGATACTCCCTGTACTTCAGAGAAACAACATGCTGATAGGGATAGGCCCGGGCATTTTCCAGACGTGGCTCTACCAGAGAGGAGAGGTCGTGTTCAAGCCTGACGGCGTCCAGACCAATCTCGACTCCGAAGTGGCGGTTCAGACATTCCGCGACCTGACAGAGCTGTTTAGCCTGTATGGCCTGCTCGTCACGTACAACGCAGAGAACAGATTCCGCCTGGGCGAGATGCCGATCGTAATAGAGGACTGGGGCCTGTACAACCGCTTGCAGGTATTTGCGCCCGAGCTCAGAGGTGAATGGGGGTTTACTCTGGTGCCGGGCACAGTGCAGGAGGACGGAACGATCAACAGGACCGTGGCGTCGTCTCCATCCGGGTCTTCGCTCACCCAGGCCGGAATGGGTGGCCCTGCTGCAGGTATATCTTCTCAATCCAACAAGAAGGAGGAAGCGTGGGAGTTCCTCAAGTGGCTTACAAGGACGGACACCCAGGTGCGGTTTGGCCTGGAGCTCGAGAGCCTTATGGGCGCTGCTGCCAGGTATCCGACATCAAACCTTGAGGCGTTTGAACAGCTCCCATGGACAGTCGAGGAGCGGGAGATCATCCGTGAGCAGTGGAATTGGATCGAAGGGACTTTGGAGGTCCCTGGCAGCTATTACTACAGCAGGATGTACAACTGGGCCTTCCGTGCAGTCGTGCTTGAGCAGAAGCCTGTGAGGGAGACGCTGATGGAATACGACAAGCAAATAAACTACGAGCTGCAGCTCAAGCGCAGTGAGTTTGGGTTGGAGACGAGGCTCGAGGACGTGCCTGAGGAATACATCGACATGTTCTGGTCACGGTTCACTCACATCAAGAGAAAGTGAGGAGGGAGCGTAGTTGAGTTCTGTGGCTGAGGTAACGACCCGGCAGACTGGCCGCTATTCGTTGCGGGATAGGCTGGTGCGAGTGCTAAAGCAGATATACCGCGACCGCGAGTGCTATCTGTTTCTCCTTCCGTTTGGGACTATATTTACTCTGTTTACGGTCGTCCCTGTCATCATGTCGATAGGACTCAGCTTTACCCACTTCAACATGCTCCAACCTGCCAGGTTTATCGGCATAAACAACTACCTGAGGCTGTTCCTCGAGGACGACGTGTTCCTGATTGCAGTCAAGAACACACTGATCTATGCTGCAATCACCGGGCCGCTCAGTTACTTGGGCTGCTTCGTCCTGGCATGGTTTATCAATGACTTCAAGCCTGCTGTTCGGGCGTTTTTGGCACTGCTGTTCTACGCACCATCCATTTCGGGTAACGCATTCATGATATGGACATACATATTCAGCGGCGATACTTACGGAGTAGTGAACGGCGTCTTGATGCACTGGGGGATCATCACTCAGCCGATACAGTGGTTGATCGATCCCAGGTTTATAATGCCGATATGTATCGTTGTTGTGCTTTGGATGAGCCTTGGGACTAGCTTCCTGGTCTTCATAGCAGGTCTTCAGGGGCTCGACCCTCAGCTCTTTGAAGCCGGTGCGATAGACGGCGTCCGCAACAGATGGCAGGAGCTGTGGTACATCACCTTGCCTCAGATGAAGGGCCACCTGATGTTTGGTGCGATAATAGCTATCACCAATTCGTTTACTGCCGCTTCTGCTATTACCAATCTTGTGCAGGATTCATTGACGACTGACTATGCTGCTCATACCATCGTGCAGCACCTCCAGGACTACGGCACTGTCAGGTTTGACATGGGATATGCATGTGCGATTGCAGTCGTGCTCTTTTTCGCCATGGTGGTCTGTCAGAGAGTTATCCAGAAGCTCCTCGACAGAATGGGACGGTAGGGGGTGGCTTGGATGATCAGCATCCGCAACAAGCGGTTGGCACGTTCGGCCGGAGGCGATGCAGTAGTATTCGTTTTTCTCCTTCTTGCCGCTTCATTCACTGCATTGCCAATAGTCTTTGCTATCAGCAATGCGTTCAAGCCATTGAGCGAGCTCTTTCTCTTTCCTCCGCGGCTGTTTGTCAGAAATCCAACTCTCGCCAACTTTCAAGACCTGTTTATGTTGATGGCGCAGTCGTGGGTGCCCATGACCAGATATCTGCTAAACTCGCTGATCATCGTTGCGCTGGGAACTGTGGGCAATGTGCTGGCAGCGTCTATGGCAGCGTATATCCTGTCAACGCGCAAGTTCATTGGGGCAAACCTCTTTATGGGGATGGTGGTCCTTTCGCTGATGTTTTCCCAGGAGGTCACCGCTATTCCAAACTACATCGTGCTTGCAAAACTGGGTTGGATAGATACGTACGCTGCTGTGATTGTCCCTGCGTGGGGCTCAACCCTCGGCCTCTATCTGATGAGGAAGTTCATAGATGCAATGGTGCCTGTAGAACTGCTGGAGGCGGCGCGTATCGATGGCGCCAGCGAGTTTCGCACTTATTGGGGCATAGTGATGCCCATAGTCAAGCCTGCGTGGCTTACGATGATCATACTGATGTTCCAGAACCTATGGGCGAATACCGGGGGGCACTTCATCTACTCTGAACAACTGAAACCACTGCCGCACGCCCTCAACCAGATCGTCGAGGGAGGAGTCGCAAGGCAGGGCGTTGGTGCAGCTGTGACTGTCCTTATGATGATCCTGCCGATAACTGTGTTTGTGATCAACCAGAGCCAGATCATTGAGACCATGGGCACGTCCGGAATGGCGAACTGAGCAAGCGAGGCCGCTGATGCGGGACGGGGTGAAGACACTTGAAGCATAAGTGTATAACCGCGCTGGTATTCTTGCTGTTGCTTGTTGCGGTGCCTGCGGCTGCGCAGGTTGCACCGTATCAGAGTTATACTTACGATTTCTGGAGGAATATGGTCGCGGCACCCCAAGCCTATATCCCTGTTCGGGCTGTGTCTGGGCAGGACATCGGTGTCGGCGCGCTAAAGGGGCCTCAGGACCTTTTTGCGGCCAAGGACGGCGACATTTACATAGCCGACTCTGGGAACCATCGCATCATCCATGTCAACAAAGATTTCGAGTTGGTCCGCGTGATCAGTGGGTTCGACAACCAAGGCAAATCAGAACGGTTCAACAACCCAAGAGGACTTCATGTAGCTGAGGATGGCACGATTTACATAGCAGACAGGGACAACAACCGGGTAGTTGTACTAGATTCGAACGCCGAGCTAGTGCGGATCATAGATTCGCCAGCTAAGGACAGGCCAGACCAGTTTGCTTCGGATTTTAGGTTTAGGCCTGACAAGTTGAGTGTTGATAAGTACGGATCGCTCTATGTCATATCTCAGGGAGTCTATGACGGACTGCTTGAGTTTGACGACAAAGGGACTTTTTTGGGGTTCAAGGGAGCTCCGAGAGTCATCCCGAGCCTCATGGACTACATATGGAGGCTGATCGGTACTGCGGCACAGAAGGAGCGCATGGCGCTGTTTTTGCCAGTTGAACACACCAACCTCTGTGTCGATGACCGTGGGTTCATATACGCGACGGCAGTGGGCGGAGTCGTAGGCGACGGCGACGAGGAGAACCGATGGGTCAGGAGGCTCAACACTGCAGGCATGGACGTCCTGCGGAGGATAAACAATCGCAAGCCCATAGGCGACTACCTCTATCCTCCATCGGTCTTTGTCGACGTGTTGGCCCGCGAGTATGACATCTACAGCGTCCTCGACCGGGAGAGAGGACGGATATTTACCTATGAGTCGGGCGGCAATCTCCTGTATGTGTTTGGCGGGCTCGGCGACCAGGTCGGCGGTTTTCGCACGCCTGTTGCGATAGCAGAACACGGCGATGAGTTTTACGTCCTTGACTCAATGAAAAACAGTGTCACGGTATTTCACGCGACTTACTACAAGGACCTCATTCACAAGGCTATAGGTGCGTATCACGAAGGCAGGTTTGACGAGTCAACCGCATTGTGGACCCAGGTGCTCGAAGTGAATGCCAGCTTTGATATGGCTTACACTGGCACAGGCCGCGCGAAACTCATGCAGGGACAGTATGCCGAGGCAATGGCGGATTTCAAGCTCGCAAACGACAGAGAGAACTACTCGGAGGCACTCAAGTTCTACAGGAAAAGTCAGATCGAACGGTATTTCGGGCCGCTCCTGCTGGCTGTAGCGGTTCTAATACTCTACGCACTGTTTGCTACCAGAAAGGCCCCTGAGGGGAGCGTGGCAGAGGCGAAGGCTCAGATCGCCGCCACCTATACTCAAGTGCAGCAGTGGGAGGCAATGGAGAAGCGGCCTCTGTCTGTCAACATCAAGCGGGTGCTGAGGGGGCTGCAGTTTGCGTTCCACGTGATAGTCAGCCCGATGGACGGATTTTGGGATCTCAAGCATGAAAAGAGGGGCAACGTGCCTGCTGCAGTTGTCCTGCTGATACTTGCCATCATCACTTACTTGGTAGCGATCCAGTATACAGGGTTTGTCTTTAACGAGAGAGACCCGAGAACTCTCAATATAGCTGCGGAAGTCTTCAGCGTCCTGGCTCCGTTCATGCTGTGGTGCGTGATCAACTGGTCGCTCACTACTCTGATGAACGGCAAAGGCACTTTCAAGGACATCTTTATCGCATCTACGTATTCGCTTGTTCCGCTCATCTTGGTGATGTTGCCGTTGACGCTGATCTCCAACGTTATGACCTTGGAGGAGCGAGCGTTCTATTTACTGTTTGCAATCGCATCGGCCATCTGGTCGGCCTTGCTGCTCTTCATAGGCACTATGGTGATCCATGAGTACAGTGCCGGGCAGACGTTTGGGGTCTTCGTTCTCATAACAGCCGGCATAGTGGTAGCGCTGTTCTTGGGCTTCCTGTTTGCAGACATGTTCCTGCAGTTCTTTGGGTTCTTTGGCGAGGTCTACCGAGAGCTGATGTTCAGGCTGTAGTGGGGGGAGTGCAAGTGAATCCAGGCAGGTTGACATCCCATTCGGTCCTGTTGACTGCGGCAGTTGCTGCAGCCCTTATCTGCGTGCTTGTGTCCAGTCCGGTGCTGGCGTCGGTGCCGCGCGGCTTTGACCTCGTCGCTGAAAACGACTACCTGATCCTGTATGTGAACACGGAGACAGCAGAGATCGCTGTGACTGACAAGCGGTCGGAGCAGACGTGGTATTCCAACCCTCCTGACCGGGACTCGAGCGAGAAGATCGCAAGAGGCGACGCCAAGCTGGCACTCGGTGCACAGTTTAGGCTCACCTACTTCGAGCCCGGAGACACAATGAGGACTGTAAACAGTTACCTGTCCAGTGTTGCATACAACCAGTTTGAGGTCACACCCATAGAGGGTGGAGTCCGTGTTGATTACCTCGTCGGAAAGAAGTGGAACGAACGCGACTTCTTGCCTATATTCCTTGAGAAGGACGTGTTTGAGAACGACATAATGGGCAAGATCACAGACCGCAGGACCCAGCGGACACTTGAAGGCAGCTACATATTGCTCATCCTCGAGGAGTCAACGGGAGAAGGCGCACAGATCGCCGGATACAGCATCAAGGCACCTGGAGAAAACCTGCGAGACCGTGACCAGCGGATGTTGACCGAGGTGATAATCGACCACATAGTCTCCAACTCGAGCAAGATCAGGGACAGAAACGACATCAAAGCATCCACGCTTGAGCCCTTCATTGGAACTGAGTTTTACATGCTCCGGCAGAGAGAGCGAGACCTGCTTGCCTGGGATCTTGAGGACATTGTGGCTGCCATGAGAGAGATCGAGCTTGATCCCGCAGAGATCTCGGAATACTACGTAAGGCTCGGGCTCGACCCTCGAGAGCCGAACGTGGTGTTGTTTAGCGTCTCCATGGAGTACACCCTAGACCACGACAACCTTGTTGTGCGAATACCTGCATCAGAAATCCGCTACCCAAAGGACGTGCTCGATACAGACGGCCAAAAGGTGACTTATCCCCTGGTGTCAATAGATGTCTTGCCGTATTTCGGGGCGGCTGGCATTGGCGATGAGGGCTATATGCTCGTTCCGGATGGTTCGGGCGGGCTGATATATCTCAATAGCGGAAAGACCAACATGCCTACGTACGCGAGCAGGATCTACGGCAGAGACAACTCTTTGAGCCCTCCGCCAAGCACAATGGAGACGAGGCAGAGTTGCTTCCCCGTATACGGGCTCAAGAGTGGGGAGAGGGCGTTCTTTGCGATAATCGAGGACGGCGATGCACTGGCGCAGATAACAGCCGATATATCGGGCAAGCGCGAATCCTACAATACCATATACCCGCAGTTCAGGCTCTTGGGATACGCAACGACCAGCCTCCAGGGCGAAGTGGACGCAACGCACAGAGAATCAGCGCAGTGGGTTATCGCCAGGGACACGATAAACGTGTACCAGTCCGAGATGTACGAGGGAGACATCAAGATCAGGTATGCCTTTCTCAATGGAGAGGATGCCAATTATCCCGGCATGGCGCGGTATTACCGGAGTTACTTGGAGGCCAGGGAGCGGATAAGCAGACTGCCTGCCACGGATTCGATACCCATCTTTGTAGAACTCATCGGAGCAGTGAGCGACGTCAGGCCGGTCCTTGGTGTTCCTAGAGAAGTAGTAGTGCCTCTGACGACTTACAAACAGGCGAAAGACATAGCTGCGGCGCTAATCGACAAAGGGATAACAAACATCCATATGGCCTATACGGGCTGGATGAAACATGGCGTGAATCACAGCTACCCAACGAAAGTAAGGCTCGAACGCGCTCTTGGAGAAAGATCTGATTTGGCTGCGCTTCGTGAGTATCTAGCGGGTGTGGGAGGAGAGCTTTACCCCACAGTCGACTTTGTCATGGTGCACAGGACTGATCTGCTCAGCGGGTTCTTAGTCTTCAGAGATGCTTCGAGGTATCTCAACCGAACTGCTGTACACTATCAGATCGAGTCCGGCCAGAGGGCGAACATAGCTGACAGAAACCCGACCTATGTGTACATATTGTCGCCGTCGCGGCTCGACGGCTTAGTGACGCGCTATTTGAAGGACTACGTGAAGTACGGGTTCACTGCCATGGCTCTTGGCGATCTCGCGTTTCAGTTGCACAGCGACTTCAGGCATGGCAGGAGTATCAACAGGCAGACTACTCTCGACATAGTCGAAGCTCAGATCGCCAAGGCAAGAGAGGACTATTCGCTCCGTTTGCTTGCGAACGGCCTCAACGCCTACGCTCTGCCCTATGTGTCGGGAGTCATCAACTTGCCGATGTTCAACGGAGGGCAGGACCTGGTGGATGAAAGCGTCCCGTTTGTGCACATAGTTCTTCATGGGTATGTCGACTACGCGGGAGACCCTGCGAACTTCGCGTATGATCGGCACTACCACCTCCTTAAGTCCTTGGAGACCGGATCGCTTCCGTATTTTGTGGGGTACTTCGCAGACCCGAGTGTCCTAAAAGGCAGTGATTTTGACTACCTGTACACAGGCAAGTACGACAGGTGGCTGGACGAAGCTATAGCCTTTTACACAACTGTGCAGCCGATATTCAGCAAGGTCTACAATCAGAGGATTGTGGACCATCGCAGGCTCGAAGATGAGGTATACGAGACCTGCTATGAGAATGGGGTAAGGGTTGTTGTGAACTACGGCTCCTCGTCGGTTACAGTCGACGGGCATGAAATAGGGCCGACGGACTTCATGGTGTTTGAGGGGGAGCGGGAGATATGAGTGCCAAGCGTCGCTTTAGACTCAACTTGAGAGCGAGGGAGGCTGTCAGTGGATACCTTTTCACACTGCCGTTTACCCTTGGATTCTTGGTTATGTTCTTGCGTCCGTTCATCCAGTCGATTGTGTTTAGTCTGTCAAAACTTGAACTCAGCAGCATTGGCTATTCATTGACCTATGTAGGGCTTGACAACTACTACAACGCGCTCTTCGTCAACGCGGAGTACCCTCGGCTGCTGCTCGAAACTGCAGGTGCGATGTTTTACAGCGTGCCTCTGATTTTGGTCTTTAGCTTCTTTGCCGCGATCCTCCTCAACCAGGACTTTAAGGGACGAACGGCTGCACGAGTGATTTTCTTCTTGCCAGTGATACTTGGAGCAGATATCATCGGCCGCATGGAGTCAGCAGACTACGTCACGCTGTTTTTAGAAGAAGGGATTTTGGATGTTGACGAGATGACGTTTGTAGGCAGGGAACAGCTGCTAAGTCTGATCATGTATCTGAAGTTTCCCGAGGAGCTGCTTACTTACATAGTTATGGGCTCCCTGCGGATTGCAGAGATCATCAGATCCTCCGGTGTTCAGATACTTATATTCCTTGCCGGATTGCAGGCGATCCCGCCCTCGTACTACGAGGTGGCAAAGATCGAAGGGGCTACGGGATGGGAGAGCTTCTGGAAAGTCACCTTCCCGCTTCTATCCCCGTTGATTGTGACCAATATTGTCTACAGCATAATAGACTTCTTCACCTCTCCGAGGAATGAGTTGGTTGAGTTTATACGCAGCAGCATGTTTGGATCTGCGGGTTACGGGGTCAGTATGGCGATGAGTTGGATCTATTTCGGAGTAGTCGCGGTTTTCCTGTTGTTGACAGCGGGGCTCATCTCGAGAAAGGTTGTGTATATGGATGAGTGACGTGATCGCAAGGCGACAGGTAGCAAAGGCGAGACAGAGGCGCCTTACTGGGGTCCTCGTTAGCGTTATACGAGGGCTGGTTGTTGTGAGTATTTGCTTTATTATCCTTCGACCCGTACTGGTCAAGCTGGTCTCCTCGTTTATGCTGGAGCGCGACCTTTACGATCAGACGGTCAAGTGGATTCCTCGCACATTTACGTTGGAGAACTACAGGAACATGTTTATACACATGCGCTATGCCGAGGCGTTCCCGAGGACCGTCTGTTTCACAGTAGGAATCGCATTCTTGCAGCTCGCCTCGTGCACGCTGGTCGGGTACGGATTTGCGCGGTTTAGGTTCCCAGGTTCAAACATCCTGTTTGCCCTGGTCATCTTTACGCTGATCGTGCCTCCTCAGATCATTGTGCTGCCACTGTACTTGAACTTCAGGTTTTTCAGGCTGTTTGGGCTCATCCCGGAGCCCGGCATAGACCTCTTGGGAGGTTATTGGCCGTTTGTCCTAATGGCGATAAGCGGGACCGGCTTCAACAACGGGTTGTTCATATTCATCATGAGGCAGTTCTTCAAGGGCATGCCCAGAGCGCTCGAGGAGGCTGCGTATATTGACGGTGCGACTCCGTTGCAGACCTTCCTTAAGGTGATGCTGCCTGGAGCCAGGCCAGCGCTCGTGGTTGTATTCCTGTTCGCGACGGTTTGGATATACAACGACTATTTCTTCACGCTGATGTTCATGAGAAGCGGCAGTTTGCTTGCCCACTACCTGGACGTCGCTGCTCACAACTACGCTCATTCAATAGGTGCTTTCTTTACAGGACAGTACATCTCACTGCTCAACAACACGGGCATGATCCTGTTTATCCTTCCTCTGCTCGTTCTGTATATAGTGATGCAGCGCTACTTCATTGAGAGTGTCGAAAGGACAGGGCTTATCGGCTAGCCCGTGATGGACGCCCGGTTGGCAGTGAGGTCTAGGAGGTGATGTTTGACGTTAGCGTCTGTTGATTGTCCGGGTTTGGTTACACACTCCAAGATCGAAAGCAATCAAACAAAGGAGGTTGATTGCCCGATGAAGAGGGCAAGAATACTTGTCACGGTTCTCTTGACCATGTGCGTGGTCGCAGTGACATCAACCATGGCTATGGCTGACGTTCTCACAGACTATGGTTTGAAACCTTTGGGAAGCTACGATTTGGGTGGAAACACGGTTACCATTATTTCCTGGACATCTGAGAGAATGCAGAACTACTTCAACGACTACATTCCTGTGAGAGACAGGATTGCTGAGGCAGAGAGACTGTTCAACTGCAAGATCGAGTTTATGCAGACTCGAGAGATTCCAGAGACCAACTTCACCCGCCTGATGGCCGGAGAGTCTGCATACGACCTGTGGCACGTCCAGAACAAGATCGGGTACTTCGAGCTGGTATCTGAGGGCGCTGTCTTGGCTTCACAGGACTTCTTGCCGGCTGAGTTCTTTGAGGCACTGCCACCTGCTCTGCAAGCGACTGAGGAGGCATTGAAGTTCAAAGGCAAGTACTACGGCATAGGCAATGTCGAGTGGAGGCCGATGTACGGGTATGCCAATGATATTGTGTTCGTAGGCTACAACAAGACTCTGTTCGAGAGAGAAGGACTGCCGGATCTCTACGAGCTCTACCTCGACGGCGAGTGGACTTGGGAGATCGCGGGCGAGATCGCAGCCAAGGCGACCAGAGACCTGGACGGAGACGGCGTGATCGATCAGTATGGTATGACTGACCTTCGCGCTTGGGACCTAGCCATATCGAACGGTGCGAACATCGTGAAGCTCGATGAGGGCGGCAGACTGGTCTATGCAGCTGATGAGGATGCGTACATCGAGGCTGTGGAGCAGTTCGTCGAGTGGTGGAATACTGGCGTCCTAAACAACTCTACCAACACAGGCAACAACCGCCAGTTGTTCATCGACGGCCGCGCTGCGATGCACTTCAACATCACTCCCGCAGTGATGGCGAACAATCTTATTCCTGCCAACATGGCTGACGAGTGGGCCATAGTCCCGTTCCCGAAAGGGCCGCGCGCAACAGAGCATCTGTATCCGAACCAGGCACTCAGCACTACGCTGATCCCGGTAAATGCAGCAGATCCTGAGGCACTCGTCGCGCTGAAGGTGTTCCTGTGGCAGGAGGATGACATCACGGTTAACGATTTCTTAGCAGCTCACGTTCGCACGAGAGAGGCCGGGGAGGTCCTCCTGGAGGCTCACGAGTACTGGACAGGTTCGTCTTCACGTCTCCTTGAGACTTACATCACTGAGTTCAACGATGCTATAGCAGTGATTCGTGACGAGGGTGCAAGCCCTGCTACGAAGCTCGCTGAGATTCGTCCTGTCATCCAGGCGAGAATCAACGAGCTGTTTGGCCAATAATCAATGAGTTGTCTGGCCAGTGATCAACGAGCTGTTTGACCGGTGGTCGGTAGAGGTAGCACGCACTCGGAGCTTGTATCAAGATTCCAGGAGGTGACTAGGTAGTGAAGCGGATAGCCAAGATCGCCAGCCTTGTTCTGTTCGCGTTGCTCCTTTTTATGTGCACTGCGAGCGCACAAGACACTCTTGTGATGGCTGATTCGTTCGAGGAAGATGTCGTCGGTCAGCCGCCGTCGGGTTGGGTGCCGAACGCAGAGGACACCGCAACAGTCGTTGGGCAGGATATCGTTTTCGCCCCTGACGGAAGCCTTGCAGTGAAGCTGCTAAACAGTACAGAGGCGAACGGGGAGATAACAAGGGCTGTCGGCGAGGTAAAGAAGGGCAGGCTCGTGGTCTGGTTCATGCAGCCGAAGGCTATGAGAGACAACATAAACATCGAGGTTAGGAGCGGTGAGGACCGCCTGGTTGGCGTGTTCATCACAGCTAGCGGCAACGTCAGGATTCGAGATGCAGGCGTCCAGAGTGGCAACATCAAGAACCTTCCGAACGACCAGTGGCATGAGTTTGTGATAGAGTGGGATTTCGACACGCAGATCTTCAGGGTAGCTCACATTGTAGACGGCAAAGAGATATCTATTGCAGAGGATGCGAAGTTCGATCCAGCACACACAGGCAAGATCCCTGACACGATTGCTCTCAACGTCTCCAAGAGGGAGGAGCCAAAGGAAGCGTTCTTTGACGGCGTAAGGGTTTACAGTCAGTAGTAACTGTAGAGGGTAAATCATACGGTGTGGTCTCGGGCCGCTCGCGGCTGGTTTGCCGGCTAGTCCAGGGCGGCCCGAGACCATACGATATCGAAGTGCATCTTACACGAATGCCCGCAAAGTGTTAGTGCAGGCGACTGCTACTGAATGTCAGAGAGGAGGAGGCTGCATGCCGGACAAGAGAGGATCGCGACGACAGCGCAGATGGCCAGAACGGGTGGCCGCTACAGTCTTGGCAGTGTCTCTAATAGTGCTAACGGGAAGCGCTGCTCACGCGTTTGTCACAGGCCATGCAGGCGCAGCCGTTGGGGCTGGTGGAACCGAGACTGTTGCTGACGTGTCTGCAGAAAACGATCTCATGTCTCGGCTTGACTCCGAAGACCAAGTGCAACGACTAGAGGCCCTTAAGGAGATCGCGAGTAGGGTTGAGGTTGGCGAATCAATGACTTCCGAGATGGTCAGGGCGATTGTGGACAGGCTCTCTGACAACGACATCAACGTGAGCAAGGAGGCGGAGAAGGTTCTTGAGCTCATTGGGGAGCCTGCTCTTGTTGAGCTCGCCAAGGGGTTGGAGAGGTATTCGGGGGCTAGAGGGATCACTACAAGACAGTCAATAGCAAGACTCATGGGCAAGATGGGGCCGGACGCTGTAGAGTATCTGCTGCCTCTCCTCAATGACTCAAGTGTTTACGTGCGCAAAGCTGTAGCTGCTTCGCTTGAGCTGATGGGTGAGCATGCTTCGCCTGCGAGAGAAAAACTGATCAGAATGGTCATGGACGTCAGAGAGGATGCGGACGTCAGAGCCGCAGCTGTGTCTGCACTTGCGAGCACGGGTGCATCAGATGAGGCGTCACTTCTGGCGTTCCTGTTTGCAAGGGTGGATGCCAACTTCCGGATCGCATTTGCCGCCAATACTGCACTGATGGACTTAGCACCACCTACTGAGGTGTTGATCGCGGTTCTCATGGATGTCATAGACGACCCGGGTTTGGAAGTCTCGGC
The DNA here is from genome assembly GCA_900016865.1 of uncultured Clostridia bacterium. Classification (GTDB taxonomy): domain Bacteria; phylum Bacillota; class DTU014; order DTU014; family DTU014; genus DTU014. The sequence continues at coordinate 20,720 of FIZI01000038.1, forward strand.
TCGGGAGGCTCTTGCGTGGACGGCTGGCCAAGCAAGGGACTTCGGAGCAGCCGCACTTAGCTATTATCGGGAGTCAGGTGTTTCTGACCGAGCCAGCTTTGTTCGTGAGCTCCAGCACCTCTACAGCACATTGGACTCAGTCAACAAGACAGGTGTTGTCGGTGTGCTCGCGCAAGCGCTCAGAGATGGCGAAGCCGAGGTCCGCGATGCTGCTCTTGGAGCCGTGTCCACTCTCGACGAGTTGGCCAAAGACCTCGTGCCAGTGCTTTCATCGATCGCGCTTGACGCTGGTCTGGATTCGGAGACGAGGCGAGCCGCAATGAGTGGTTGGGCGCATATCGGCGTAAGCACACCGGACGTCGCTGCTCAGCTCATAGAGTTAGCAGTTGCAGCCGACGAGGACATACGGCGCAGTGCAGTGAGCATCCTAGCTGCTGTGGAACAGCCAAGCAAGTCTGTAGCAGACATGATACTCGACAACGTGCAGTCACTGAGCGAGGAGTCGAACTGGCGGTTGGCCCCGGTAGTAGTTGAGGTCAGCAGAGCCGATAGCAGCGTCGTTGACAGGCTTGCAGCGATTCTGCAAGCAAGCGAGATAGGATCATTTGAGCGGCTATTTGCCATACGGATCTTGAGCGCTATAGGGAACAATGCTCGCCCCAGTGTACCCGCGTTGGTCACTGCCCTTGAGTCGGAGGACTGTGCGTCTTGCCGTCCGGTCCATAGGAGAGCGATCGCTAGGGCTCTGGTTCAGATAGGCGGGGAGCAGGCGGAGGAGGCCTTGGGACGGCTTGTTGACGATCCCGATATAGACGTTCGTAGAATAGCAAGGACTGCCCTTGGGCTACCCTTTGAGGTGCCAGGCGAGACTGTGGCTGTACCCGCGTTCCCTGGAGCAGAGGGCTTTGGGATGTGGACTGTAGGGGGTAGGGGCGGAAAGGTCTATGTCGTCACCAACCTGAGTGACAGCGGCCCCGGATCGCTGAGGGAGGCGGTCGAGGCTTCAGGCCCGAGGATCGTGGTGTTTGCGGTCTCCGGCACGATTCACCTCAAGTCCAGGCTTACAATAACCAATCCATATATTACTATAGCAGGTCAGACTGCGCCAGGGGATGGCATCACCATTGCAGACTATGACGTTGTGATTCGTGCTGACGAAGTCATCTTGAGACATGTGCGCATTCGGCTGGGCGACCGTACCAGACAAGAAGCAGACGCTCTGTGGATCGACGGAGCCAAAAACGTGATCGTTGATCACGTGTCTACCAGCTGGTCCGTTGATGAGTGCTTGTCCGTGAGTGCGAGTGACAACGTGACGGTCCAGTGGTGCTTCATCACGGAGAGTCTGCTGCATTCATTCCACTCAAAGGGAGCACATGGCTATGGCTCACTTGTCCGGGGAGAGTTTGGCTCGAAGTACAGCTTCCATCACAACCTCTGGGCCCACCACTCGGGTAGGATGCCCAGGCCAGGCAACTACACTGCCTTCTCAATCGACAAGCAGGGAGCACTAATGGATTTCCGCAACAACGTCTTTTACAACTGGGGCCGCGGTTATGCTGGTGCGAATCACGATACAAACTCGATCACAAGGTATAACTTCATCAACAACTACTACAAGCGCGGGCCTAACTCCACGGGCAGTATCGCCTTCCGCGAGGAGTGCCCATATGCCGGGGCGCATTTCTCAGGCAATATGATGAATGGAGTGGAGCCCGCAGATCCGTGGTCATTAGTGGACGCGCGTATAAACAAGAGCGTCTATGAGGACCAGTACAAGCAATCAGATCCTTATCCCGTAGCAGCCGTACGCACCGAATCTGCTGATGTAGCGTACGAGAGAGTCCTCTTGGAAGCGGGAGCCCACCCCAGGGATAACGTAGATGCGCGGATAGCGGGTGAGGTGGCTAGTGGACGCGGCAGGATTATCAACTCGCAGAACGAAGTAGGCGGATGGCCTGTACTGCGTTCTGAAGCACCTGCAAGAGACTCCAATGACGATGGTGTGCCTGACTGGTGGAATGTGAAGTATGGATTTGATCCTCTTGTTGGACTCGAAGTCAATGGAGATCTAGACGGCGATGGCTACACAAACATCGAAGAGTATCTCAACGGGACGGATCCGGATCAGTATGGGGACTGAATGGAGTTGAGCCCATAGCTTCCTTTATCAGAGCTGTCCAGCAATCCAATGAGATTTAGAAGCGTCGACTGACCGACACGTGAGGGTCCGACGATGGTTAGGGACTCGTCTTTTTCAACAGTCTGATCATCGCGAACCCTCTCCCAACTAGAAGCTACATAGAGACGGCAGGCTTGTGAGCATTGTGCCGCGCACCTTTGCCCGTCTGCGATATCTTGCACATGTATCCATACTCAAGGGAAGGGTCTACTGCCGTTGCGCCCGGTAACTGTTCGTCAGAGATGAACCGCACAGTCACACCTGTCTCAGTGACCTTCGTGGTAAGCACGTGGTATCTCGCTTTGAACCTCTCATACTCCGCCTGCGGCAGAGTCTTCTCCCATACCTTGCCTGCTGAGACGTCTATCAGACCTTGCAGTCCTCCGGAGTACAGGATCTTTCCATGGTCCAGGACACTTAGCCTGTAACAGCTGTCCTCGATGTCCGATACGATGTGTGTTGAGAGTATGACGGTCTTGCCCATGCTTATCTCTGCTAGCAGGTTTCTAAACCGCGTGCGCTCTTCGGGATCCAAACCGGCCGTGGGTTCATCGACTATGATGACCTCCGGGTCTCCGAGGAAAGCCTGAGCAATCCCGAGCCGTTGTTTCATCCCGCCTGAGAGCTCGTGGATCTTTGTCTTGGCGCGGTCGCTCAGGTTGGTCATGTCTAGGACGTCCGCAATGGCGTTCTTGATCGATCTCGGGGGCAGCTGTTTGAGTATAGCAACGTACTCTAGGAAATCACGCACGCGGACACCCTCGAACGCCCGGAAATCCTGTGGAAGATAGCCAATGATCTTCCTGATCTCGTATTGGTGCCTCGTTACGTCGTAGTCGTCGTAAAGAACTGTGCCTTCCGTAGGCTGAAGGGTTGTGGCCATGATCCTCATGAGGGTTGTCTTTCCGGCACCATTTGGCCCAAGGAGCCCGTACATCCCGTGCTCTATCACGAGACTGACGTTGTCGAGAGCTACCACCTTGCCATACTTCTTGGTCAGGTTCTTAACCTCTATTCGCATCTGCAGTGCCTCCCAGTGTTAGATACAGCCAGAACGACAGTGCCAGGCAGAGGGAACCCACACCTGGCATCAGGCCGTACTCCACCCACTTGGGTACGCCTATCCTTGTTATGACCGCAAGAGCGACAATCCCCGCAATCAGGCTTATCTCGTACCTTCGGCTTATCAGGCCCACCAGCAAGGCTATGTTTCCTGTGAAGCAGGCCAAGATGATCGTAAGCAGCACGAGAGAACTGAAGGTCAGGTCTAGGTCGGGGCTAGGTACTACTCTGGAGTGAAGCAGCAGGAACGATGCTAAAAGTGGTATTGCTAGAATCAGTGCACTCAGTAGGAACTTGAAACAGAAAACCACCCATCTCTTCTCTGGATAGGTCGACATCAGCTCCCAACATCCTTCCTTGAACTCCAGTGTGAACACCTTGGCGACTGCACTGATGTATACGCATGGGGGCAGCAGGAACATGAAACCGGCCATGTTCCTCATCTCGACCTTGTCACTCAATGAGATCGTCATAAGTGTCCCTGCCAGCAGGAGTACAGGGAAGACGAACAGCTCGATACTTCGGTTGACCCTGAAATAGGAAATGAGCTTGGACATGCGAACACCCCTATCTTCCAGGTGGGATGACGAATCGAATCCCCATCAGCTCCGCATAGTCTTCCTGCTTTAGTCCACGCTCTCGTTCTCGTTCGTGCAGTGACCTAAGCAGCTCTTTGGCCCGCTCGAGCCCGTTGAGGCGGTAGTAGGCGATTATCACTTCCAGGAACGGGTTGTTGCCTCCGGTCTGGTTTGCATGTGCCTCTGCTGCTTCTTCCGAGTTTCTCATTTGGTAGAGATACTCCATGAACTGACCGAGTGCGACAGATGCGGCAGAGGTGATGTCGTACCCTTCAGAGCCGCTAGGACCTCTTTCCGCCGGCTGCGAAAGCCATCCGGACCAGAGATAGGTCGGCACGCGAGCCATGAGAGTATTGTCGGTTTTCGACGCGAGCGCTGACAGCGTACCTTCGCCGATGATCACAAGCCCGTTGCCGTTCTCTGTTCTCCATACCAAACCTGTTTCGTTACTGGATAAAATGTGGAAGTTCGGAATCTCGACTATGGTAATGTCCTGCGGGATGAGCTCTTGGTAGAACAACAGCCTGTCGCTAACACTCTGATGGAACCTATGGATCAGCGGCCTGTGGGCTTCCAGGTATACATAGTGGATTCCATCGAGAGTCTCTGTAGCCAGACCTGGATAGCCTATCACGAATCGCCCATGACTGAAGACAGGAATATCTCCGTCTATCGCTGAGACGAAGTCGTCTGTTTTTAAAGCACCCTGCGGAATCAGCCACTCTGTGTTGCTATCCAGTGCGTAGCCATATAACAGAGTATCCATAGGATACCATCCAACACCGCTTGGAAGTATCGTGAAGTTGTCATCAGTACAGCCGTAGAGTCTATAAAGCACGAACAGTGGCGGCCTATATACGTCCTTTGCATACTCAGAGATCGTCCCTCCATACGACACAGTGCAGTCTATGTCTGCACCGGCAGCGACAGGCGGGCAATCGACTGACCACCACATACCATTTCGCTTGAACGGCATCTCCTCGCCGGAAACCGTCACGCTCCGGACTTCTAGGCCGTCGGCAAGGAAGAATTCCAATCGCTGCGGATCAGGTCCGGGATTCGTCACTTTGAAGCTTGCGCTTGCCTGAAGGACCCCTTTGGTGAGTGAACCATCTATCTGATACCCGCCGAATTTCAGACCTGAGCGCTGAACAGGATACTCGGTGGCACCTGCGGCGTATACCAGACGATCAGAGGCTAGGTAGGCAGAGATGCGAGCCTTCTCAGTGCTGACAGGGACCGTCTTGATGGAATCATACGATCTAGCTATGGAGACACACAAAACCAGGCTCACAACCACAAGGGCAACCCTGAGCGGCATAGTTGTCCGCCGCTGACGGTTCCGCTTGAAGAGCAGGAAGCCTGCGGCAGCCAGGAGTGCGGCCAACGCCAGGAAAAAGAGCCGGTTCAGAAGGAAGAGTCTCCTGTCTATCGCCGGGATGGAGAAGTCTGATAGTACGTCCCGTGTAACGCCATGAGAGTTGAGCATGTTAACCCAACTCTGGTAGGAGGCTATGTACTGCAGCTTATCAGCCATCACCAGCAAGAAGCCGGTGACCACCGGTGGAATAAGGTCTCTGAACATCACTCCAAGGAAAGCGCCCAGACTGATGTAGGAGAGCGTGTTCGGCACAATAAGGGCTAGGAAGTACCCGTAATCGAGCTTCCGCCTGACCTCCGTAGACAGTGAAACCGCTACCGCCATCAAGGAAAACTGTATCAGCTCAATGATAAGAAAGAAGGCAACCAAGCTGATGTAAGTTGCCAAGTAGAGTGACCCATTTGAGACGGGCGTCGAATCCATCAGCTCGGATGCTCTTTTTTCCTTCAGTGCGTGGAAGTGTATGGTCGAGTACAGCACAGTGGCAAACGGTATGGCGAGGTTGTAATACACATAGGCATTGACCACACCGTGACCGCTGTACGCGCGAGCGAATACCTCTGTACTTTGCAGCAGCCAAACACCGCCGCTGGCTGCCACCACCAGGAGGAGCTACTTACTCGTGATCAGTTGCCTGAACCGGTACCGCAAGAGATGAAAGAACTGCTGCATTTACATCTCTCCCCGGACAAGTGCTAACTTTCTCCAAGTATTGTATCGTATTTCTAACCAAGGCGTCAACAGATTTGGGATCCTAGCTGCAAGATGCTAGTTTGTGCTCTCGAAAGACGATTGACTTACTGCTTCGAGTGCGACGACTTTCCGTGCGATAAGCTCGAGGCCTTTGCAGGCGACGGCTACGACCATCACCGGATCATAGTGGAGAACATGAGGCGGATGCGGGAGATCGGGCTTGACGCGTGGCTGAACGAGCAGAGCGAGCCAGTGTACTGCCCCGATGGAGCAAGTAGCTCGGCCTGCGGGGTCGCCTGCGGTCTCCCGCCCGGGCATTCGTCTATTGTCGTGCAAGCTCCGCGCACAGTTCGGCCGTAGAGTTTGACCGCAGCTGTGCCCTTGCGTCACCGGTCGCGCCCACATCGCAACTCACTGGCCGCAGCACAGCTTCAGTTCACCGTCGAGTTCATAGCCGCACCCGGCAACCGTGTCAAACTCACACACGAGTTCACCGTACCGGACTCGGGCGATGTTCCCCGCACGTGAGCGAACCACTGCCCGAGAGAGAGAGCCGCTTGACCACGCTATGTCGACCTCAAAACCACCTCTCGCGCGAAGCCCTCTGACTTCACCGGACCTCCACGCGCGAGGCAAGGCGGGGAGGAGTTCGATCTCTCCCGCATGGCTCTGAAGGAGCATTTCTGCGATACCAGCGGTGCCGCCGAAGTTGCCGTCGATCTGAAATGGTGGGTGGTTGCTAAACAAGTTAGGTAGGGTGGACTTGGCCAGTAGCGCCTTGACGTTTTCGTATGCGAGTTCACCCTCTCCAAGCCTCGCCCAGAAGTTGATGATCCAGGCTCTGCTCCAACCTGTGTGACCGCCCCCGTGAGCGAGCCTCCTTTGAAGGGTCACTTTCGCAGCGGCGGCTAGCTCGGGCGTTTGTCTGCGCAGAATCTGATTCCCTGGATACAGGGCAAACAGGTGCGATATGTGACGGTGCCCAGGCTCTACTTCTTCATAGTCCTCAGCCCACTCCTGTATCTGCCCGTACCTGCCTATTTTGGGTTTGGGAAGGCGTTCACGCATCTCTATGAGCCGCTCTCTGAATCCTTCGTCAGTGCCGAGGATCTCGGATGAGCGGATGCACGCAGTGAATAAAGCGTGGATGATCTGGCTGTCCATAGACGGTCCGGCGCATAGCCTGCCGGTTTCGCCAGACGGTAGCCGGTAGGTGTTTTCCGGGGAGACAGATGGACAAGTGACCAGTCTGCCCTCAGAGTCCTCGATCAAAAAGTCCACGAAGAACTCCGCAGCCTCTTTCATGGTTTCATAGACAGACGCCAGGAAGTCTCTATCCTGGCTGAACTGATAGTGCTCGTACAGATGAAGGCATAGCCACGCAGCACCCATCGGCCAGTAGGTGGCAGGAAGGTATATGTCCTGCGGTGCGGTATCGGCCCAGATATCTGTGTTATGATGAGCGGTAAACCCTCTGCAGCCGTACATCACCCTAGCTGTACGTCTGCCCGGCTCACGCATCCTTTCTATCAGGTCAAACAGGGGAAGGTGGCACTCCGAAAGGTTGCAGGTTTCTGCAGGCCAGTAGTTCATCTCCGTGTTGATGTTGATCGTGAACTTGCTGTCCCAAGGCGGCCGGAACTCTTTGTTCCAGATCCCCTGCAGATTCGCAGGCAGGCATCCAGGTCTGCTGCTTGAGATGAGCAGGTAGCGGCCGTATTGGAAGAACAGACTAATCAGGCCGGGATCATCAGCTCCATCGCGCACTCTCTGCAGCCTCTGATCTGTCGGCAAGTCCTCGGGGGTACAGCCTTTATCCGCATCTAGCTCCAGGTCATGAACATCTGACAGCCTGATGCTCACTCTGTCAAAGAGCGACCTGTAGTCTGCAATGTGATCTCGTCTCAGCTCCTCGTAGGGCTTGGAAGCCGCAGCTTTGACCCAGCTGCGACACGTATTCTCCGGATCGGCATATCGAAACGTCGTAGCGGCTGCCACAAGCAATGTGACCGCATCAGCTTTGTCGACGAGCAGGTTGTCGCCAAGCAGCTGAGTAGTTCCGCCCTGGGCAAGCGCGCTTACCAAGACCCTGAATCCAACACCGCCCTCGCCGCCGCAATGCCCTTTCATCATCAATCCGCTTGGCGGTTCCTTTACAACGCACTCGTAGTACCGGTCACGGCTGATTCTCACGGTCATCGAGATCATGCCCGGCTTGTTGCACGTGAACCGTATGACCATCACCTGGTCGACCGCACTCACAAAGGCTTCGCGTGTAAATTCAGCTCCATTGATGACGTACCTCACGTTTGCAAT
>FIZI01000039.1 GCA_900016865.1 uncultured Clostridia bacterium
CATCTCGTCGACGACAGTGATAACTCGAGCTGCGGCAGCATACGAGTGCTGGTACCTCATAAGGTTGGTGACCTCCTCATCCAACGATACGCCCGAGATCGAGCTGTCCCAGTTCTTGAGATTCTCCACTATCAATCCCTGGCTGTCAGCCATAAATGACGCTTGCTCGGAATCAACTCCCAGCTGAGCTATGACTCCGTTGAAAAAGCCTGCTAGCGTCGATCTCCCTGATTGCATAATAGCGGCATCAGCCAGTTGAGCCATAGCCAATGCGTTGGATCCGTCCCCCTTCTTGGGGCCGTTCTCATCAGGCGCTGCAGTTGCTGCTGCAACCTCGCGAGCGTCCAATAGAGGGTTAATCGCGATGTACCTCGCTACCTCGAAGTCCGGGTCAGTCAAATCAAGCGGAATCAATGGACCGCCATCTGGCGTCCTTGAATCGACAAAGAACAGGCCGCCTTTTTTACCATCCAAGTCATAACCGCTCGAATGGATGCTATTGATATTCTCGACCAGACAGCGCGCCAGCTCGTTAAGGCTGTCGAGATACTGGGGGATCAAGACGTTGTTCGTCTCCAGCAAAGCAGCAAACTCACCGCTGCTCACTGTGATCCTCGTATCAAACTCCTTCCACTTAAGGCCCTCCACCTTGCCTGTGGTCTGCTCTATGACAGCCTCAAGCGGCCTTGTATCGTAGCGGTGGACCAGGTTCACACCATTGATTGCGATGTTCACGATTTGGTCCTCGACAGGCAGCACCTGGATGTCTATAAGTGTGCTCATCTGCTGAATGAGCATGTCCCTCTTATCAAGGAAGTCATTGGGTTGCTTGCCGACTCGAACCACAGCTGCAATCTGCTTATTCAACTCCGCGATCTCAGTTGCAAGGGAGTTGAGCTGCGTGACCTTCGCGTTAACGAGGTCAGTAGTGTTATAGTAGACCTCCCTGATGTGAGAGTACACCTGGGATATGGTGTCTGCCAGAACAGCGCCTTTCTGAAGGACTACCTCCCTGACAGCGATGTCCTCAGGGTTTCTGCTCAAAGACTGCAACGATCCGAAAAACTCGTCCAGAGCGAAAGCGATTCCACTGTCAGACGGCTCGCCAAACAGCATCTCTATACGCTCGTAGGTCTGAGCCTTCGCCTCCCAGTATCCCAGGACGCTCTTCTCCCGCTGCAGAAGGCTAAGTACGAACTGGTCCTTCACCCGGTTTATCGCGACTACGTCTACGCCTCTGCCGATCTGGCCGGGCCCGGCTGCACGGCTAAGCCCAACCACGTTCTCAGGTGAGCTTGCAGACAGCGCGACCCTCTGTCGCGAGTACCCTTCGGTATTGGCGTTCGCTACATTGTGGCCGGTAACATCCATCCCCAAGCGGGCTGCGAAAAGCCCTTTCCAGCCGATGTTGAACGTAGAAAAAGTGGATGGCACGCTATCGCCCCCTACTAGTTTGAAAGGCCCATGATTGAAACATCTAGGCCTTCGCGTCAAACAAACCCTTATGCTTCTCCTTTGTTAGCTGGCCCCCTGAAGTCCCCGAGTCGTAAATAGAATCATTGTCATCAGGGAAGTACAAGCCCAGGGAGTAGTTGATGAGTCTCAAAGAATCCCTGATAAGGCGCTCGTTCACTTGACTGAGAGACGAGAGCTCATCCAGTGTCGAAAGAATGGAATCCCTGAGCTCAAGCAGTCTTGCAGACTGATCCTCCGGCAGCTTCTCTGCGAGCAGGGTGAGGGTTGCCTCTTCCGGATCGATCCCCAAAGCATCGCACACCGACATCATGACGACCGACCGCTCAGCTTCGAGTTCCTCGATCTGAGACAGCAGTTCTATCTCCTCTTGGAGAGTCTGCTCCAGCAGGTCGACTCTATTGGCGATGACTTGATCGCGCTTGTTCTTAGCTGCCTCAAGGAGCCGGGTATAGATCTGTAGCTGCGATGCAAGTATTTCAGTAACTCGACCGAGTCCAGAGAGCATGAAAACCCCACCATTCACAGGGACTAATCTCCGTCGGCCTCTCCTGTGCTACCCAAATACTTAAGTAGCTCCTGGGCAAGCTTCTTTGAGTCTATCCTGTACTCCCCTGACTCGATCCTCTCCTTTAAGCGCTCCACCTTGTCTTTACGCACGTCAGGCAGGCGATCAAAGGCTTCGCGAGCCAGGCTCAGGAGACGGGCTTCCTCGGAGATCTGAGCCCTTTCAGAAGTCTCGCTAAGTCCATCCTTGACTCCCGGCCCGTCCAGTGCCTTTTCCCTACGAACCTCTCGGTTCTTGGCATACAGTTTCGCAACGTAAGAAAGGGAATCCGTTCCGTCAATTCTCACAATCGCACACCTTCCTCATGAGGTGTATCGGAATGGTTCGTGCCCATCCTAAGGGCGATATACGGCCACAAAACCAAAATACAGCGGCAATTCTCCAACTATCTCACGATTGCTATTGACAATGCCAAGCGGGCCGGAACTTCACTTGTTGATCATGCAAGATCCGTTCCAACCCGCTGCTCAGAGGCAAAACCAGAAGAACGCCGCGTGGCTTAGTCATCACACACTTCTGTTACCAACCTGGTCTGATTCTCCGTATCGGACAGATCTAGGTCGAACGGCTTTGCCAAAGCTTTGCCTTCGGCATCATAAAAGACTCTTATGGCAGGCCGAGTGCCGAGACCCTTCAACACGCGGGTGACAACGCCCTTTTCACCGGTGTTGAGCTTGACCATGGTCCCTACTGGGTATGGCGCTACGTACATGAGCGTTCCTTGGACCGTCTGGAGGTCGAACTCAAAGCCTGCAGCACTCATGAGGTAGTCGTAGGCCTCTTGAGGGAGCAGACGTTGCCTGTACGGCCTGGGCTCGGTCATGGCGCAATATGCATCGGCAACAGACACGATTCTTGCCAACGGGTCTATCTCGGTGCCGCGCAGGCCCCTTGGATACCCGCTTCCGTCATGTCGCTCATGATGCTGGTAGACTATCGCACGGGCATACGCGCTCGACCTGCTGACCTGCCTCAAGATTGCAAGGCCCAAAGCTGGGTGCTTGCGGACCGTCTCCATCTCTTCAGGCTCCAGCTTGCCCCTCTTGAGCCGTATCTCATCCGGTATCAGCGACATGCCGACATCATGGAGCAGGGCGCCTACGCCTACGTCCTTGGTTCTGGCCCCAAGCCCAGCCCGCCTAGCCGTTGCGATAGACAGTATTGCAACGTTGAGCGAATGGATCTCCAGGTAGTCATCTGGCGAAGGACAGTCGATTAGTGTGACTATGTCACTTGCCTGCTCCGCCAAATCGTCCTCTATGTCCGAGACGACTTCGAGGACACCGTCATAGGGGATCTCGATGTCCTCAATCCGGGTCACACGTGACACTGAATCATGCACCTGTCTCAACAGGCCTATAGCCTCTACCCTTGTCCGCTCGCTGATCGACTCCGGGATCACCAGATCACGAACTCTCGGATCGTCGATCACCACGTCGTGGATCCCCAGGTTTCTCAAGCGGTCAATATGCGCCTGTTGGACAACAGTTCCTGCAGGAATCACAATGCTGCCCGACGTGCTGTATATGCTCTGCGCTATGGTCATGCCGATCTTAAGGTTCTTTACGGCTAGCTTCCTCATCTAGGTAGTCACCTCACTTCGCTGGTGACGTCGCCCTGCCGGGTTTGAGCGGTTGACCGCCACCTATTGGTTTGCGGTAAAAAAGCGGTGATATGCTTTCAAATCCAATTGAGCTCGCACCAAATACCATCTCAGTTCCGCCAACAAAGAGAACCCCGCCTTCACGCAAGCTTTCGTAAAAACGCTCATAAAGCACAGCCTTCGCTTCGTCGGTGAAGTATATTACCACGTTTCTGCAGAGTATAAGGTCCATGTCCTGCGGAAACGGATCCTTTAGCAGATCGTGCACTTCAAAGACGACCCGTTCGCGGATCGAGGGCTCCACCGTATAGGTAGACGCCTCACGGTCATAGGTAAAATAGTTGATCAGTCGCTGGCGACTCACGTTCTTGACGTCTACATCCCTGTACACGCCTTGTTTCGCCTTCTCAAGGATCGAGGCGTCTATGTCAGTTGCCCATATGCTATAAGGCTTTGAGCTTGCCAGCTCGTCCATGATTATGGCAACGGAGTATGGTTCTGCCCCATGTGCACATCCGGCACTCCATATCCTCACCTCGTCCTGCCTGGCAAGCAGCCCGGGTAAAATGTTCGTTTTTAACTCCTCAAACTTGTCCGGATTGCGAAAAAACTCTGAAACGTTTATGGTGATAAAATCGAGAAAACTCTGCAAGGCTTGCCTGTCTCGCTCGAGCAGCTTGTAATATTCGACGAAATTCCTCATACCGCTGCGGTTAAGAAGCGACTTGAGGCGCCTCTGCATCTGACTGCTCTTGTACTGCCCAAGATCAATCCCAGTCAGCTTCTTGATTTTGGTCATGAAGTAGTAGTACTCTCGATCCACCTGCTGTCCGTCCACTTAGGTCGCTTGTACCTCCTCTGCAATCGCTGCTGCGACATCGCCTATAGGCAAAATGCGGTCTGCAAGGCCCGCCTGTGCGACACTCCTTGGCATCCCGTATACAACAGAAGTCATTTCGTCCTGCGCTATGACCTTGCCTCCCGCCCGCCTAATCAAGCTGGCTCCTCGAGTGCCGTCTGTTCCCATACCAGTGAGAACTACTCCAAGGCATCTGTTGCCAAAAACCCGTGCTGCGCTCTCCATTGTCACATCAACAGCAGGCCTGACCCCGTGGACATATGGGCTTGTATCCAGAGATACGGCTTTGTCTCTGTTGACCACCATGTGGTATCCACCAGGGGCAACTAGCGCCACTCCAGGCTCAATCTTGTCTCCGGCACGGGCTTCGGAAACCTTCAGCCTTGACATCTGCGCCAAGCGTTGAGCCAAGGACCGCGTAAACCCGGGCGGCATATGCTGGACGATCAAGACGCCCGCTGGAAGGCTCTCAGGGAGATTCGGGATCACCTGCTGAAGCGCACTCGGCCCTCCTGTTGAGCTGCCGATAACAACAACGCCTTCAGAGGGACTGCCGACTCTAACGGTGGATGCGGGCTGTTGCCTGCCTGCGACCCTCTTGAGCCGCTCTTCAGTGCGCCGCAGCGACTCCTCGGCATGATGCAGGGTCGCCAAGAGCGATCCCGAGGTACCTACGAGTCGTGCCAGCGACGCTGCGCGGATCTTTTTGCGCAACTCGGAGGCCATCTCACGCATACTGACTGAGATAGCTCCCGTCGGCTTAGCAACAAAATCCACTGCCCCAAGAGTAAGTGCTTCGATAGTGATGTCTGCACCCTCTCGAGTAAGACTGCTGACCATCACCACTGCAACCGGATTTGACGGCATAATCCTGCGAAGCACTTCAATACCATTTAGCTTCGGCATCTCCACGTCAAGGGTGACAACATCGGGCTTCAGTTGCTCGATCTTCGATAGGGCTTCTTCTCCGTCTCTAGCTGTGCCTATGACCTCCATCCCGGGATCTTCGTTGATGATGTCTGAAATGACTTTGCGCATAAACGCAGAGTCATCAACAACCAAGACTCTAATCATTCGCCATCCTCCAGTGGCAACTACAACTCAATCTCAGATCTACCCAGCGTCCTCACTCTTGCTACGCCATCCTTGAGACTGAGCATGAAGGTGCGCCCTGCCCTGCCGCCACAGTCCTCGGCTGCGATGCGGAGTCCGCAGGACGCCAATGCCTTCTTGACTGCGGCAACGTTCTTGGTGCCCACATCCAGGACATTTGACAAGCCCGGCGAGGAAGCAAACATCTTGGCTCCTCCGGCTATCTTGACTCGCATGTGCGACTTGCGCGCTCCGGCAGCTTTCAACTGCTCGATCAGGGCAGGAATAGCTGTGTCAGCATACTTCCCCGGCGAACCGTGCGCCAGCCCGATCGAGCTATCCGGAAGCACGACATGCGCCATGCCGCCAATGCGATTTATGCTGTCATATATTCCAACGGCTACGCAAGAGCCTAGTCCAAAACAGACGAGCGTCGAGTCAGGGTTCTTGCTCACCTTGATCTCGCCCAGTCCGACTGCTATCATTTCATTCACCATCAGCATGACACTCCAGGGATGATAGAATCGTCTGAAGCGAGTCGCCCATAGGTACAAACAAGAACACTCCGGCTATGCTTGTGTGCTCGTCTGCAAACTCGGTCTCGATCACAAACATCTCATCACTAACCAAGCCGAGATCAGCCAAAATAGTGCTCAGTATGGCTCCTACCATATCCTGGACAACTTCTGGGGGACTAGGCCGCAGCTTCAGGCCGGTGTGTTCGGATAGGCCTATGAGAAACGACGTGCTTGTTATGTTGCCTACTTCACCTAGGCAGGATCTTCCCATGCAATCAAGGACCTCGGTGGTTCCTTTGGGCCGTTCACACAAAAGGTCCACCAAGTCAAGAGCACAGCTCTGTGGAAACAACAGCAGCGTATGCCCGGTGATGTCTCCGCTGACGCTCAGATAGACGCCTGCTGCAGGCGTATCAGGTCCGCCTGCCAGTTGAGCGGCAGACGAAATCGGGACCAACCCGAACTTCAGGCTCTCAATACTGACATTGGCTCCGGTCATTTTGGAGAGAGACTCTGTAGATTTCGCCATGGCTGCCGTTACCACACGGCCCATAAGCCTCTCTCTCTCTTCTCCGAGGCCGACGTCTCCGTTCGTCACTCAAGCCCACCTCCAGATGAGTACAGCACTGACCTAAACAGCATATTCGCGAGTACTCACAGATCTGACGAGGCTAGGAACGTCTATAATAAGCGCCAGTCGGCCATCACCCAGGATTGTGACTCCGGACAGGCCCCGGATGTCTCCCAATACTCCTCCCAGATTCTTGATCACGATCTCCTGCTGGCCCATCAGCTTGTCAACGACGAGTCCAACCTGCTCATCACTGGACCTCACAACAACTATGAGCAGACGGCCGTCTTCTGCTGGCGTGCTCTCGACGCCAAACACTTCACTGAGCCTGATTATGGGCAGTACCCTATCTCCGTACAAGTAGGTCTCCTGTCCTTTGACTGTCGTGATCTTGGACTCAGGCTCGCGAAGGTTTATCTGCACAGAGCTTATAGGTACCGCGTAAATCCTCCCGCCTACCGATACGAGCTGCGCACGGATAATTGCGAGCGTCAGCGGCAGCTTGACCACGAACCTAGTGCCCTTCCCTTTTCTAGTTTCTACGGATATTGAGCCGTTGAGGCGTTCAATATTGGTCCTGACTATGTCCATTCCAACGCCTCGGCCTGCGACCGCATCTACCTGCTGGGCTGTTGAAAGCCCGGAAGCAAAGATAAGATTGACCGCCTCTCTATCGGATATTCGCGCAGCTGCATCTGCGGATATAATGCCTCTGTCTACAGCCCTCGTCCTTACACGGTCTACATCAATCCCCCTGCCGTCGTCCTCCACCTCTATCACGATCGTGTTCTCTTGATGATACGCTCTGAGCTGCACCAAACCCCTGCGCGGCTTGCCGGCTTTGACCCGTTCTTCGGGAGGTTCGATCCCGTGGCCGACAGCATTGCGCAAAAGGTGAATCAGCGGATCGCCTATTTCCTCTATGACCGACCTGTCCAGCTCGGTGTCCTGGCCTTCTATGACAAGGTCGACCTCACGCCCAAGCTCCTGAGACAAGTCTCTAATCATTCGGGGGAATCGCCTGAACACGTTGTCTATTGGGAGCATGCGGATCTTCATGATCTCATCCTGCAGCTCAGAGGTGACTCGTCCAACATTGAGCGAAGTCCGGTCAAGCGCTTCAGAGATATCGCTGCCCTCAAACCGGCTCTCCAATTCCTTGACGATCTGAGCCAGATGAGCGCGATCGATCACGAGTTCTGCAACTAGGTTCATCAGCGTATCAAGTTTGGAGACATCTACGCGCACAGTTGTCGATATACTCGCGAACCCCCGTCTTGGTTGCCGAGACTTCGCATGGTGGGATCCGTCTACCTGTGAACCGCCAGAATCCGCGCTACCTGTATCAGTTGGGGCAGGCTGTGCAGACCCCTCATTGGATCCAGACTCGGGAGGCTCGTCCAGATCTCCGGCAGACGCGGCTTCCTCGTCAGCGATGGATGCGACCCGGACCTCTATCAGGTCGGAGATCTGCTGCACCAACTCTTCTATCTCTGAGGCACTCTTGTCAGTTATTACGTAGGCCTCCAACGAGTAATCAACGTTGCCTGCCTCGATATCGTCAAGGCTGGGGACTGAATGCGCTATCTCGCCGACAGACGCTAACAGGTCGACCACCTGAAAGGCGCGGACCGAAGGCATCGGGCACTCTTGGTCAATAGCCACCGCTAGGTGCAAAGCGTTCCCGGGAAGACTAGACCGGACCGACTCCAGATGCTGCGACTGCGCAGCCGCAGCCTGCATCTGTGCAGTCTCATCGACGGACTTGCCAGCCTCAGTTGTCCGCAAAGGAGTAGAACTCGCGGTCTCAGCATCGGCAGCTACCGCGCTCAACCGGATGGCCTCTGTTATGTCTGCGACGATCTCATCGACGTCGACACCTGTCTCAACACCTGCCCGAAGATCTTCTTTCATGTCTGACAGAGCATCGAGTGCTTTGAGAAGGACATCCATGAGTTCGGTAGTTACCTCAATCGCTCCGCGCCGCAGTTGGTCAAAGGCGTTCTCCATGGCATGAGTTAGCTCCGCCATCTTCTGATGACCCAGCGTAGCAGATGAACCCTTGAGCGTATGAGCGGCTCTAAAAATCTCCTGAAGGAGCTCGTCAGAGCGTTCTGCACGCTCCAGCTTTACCAAGTCATCCTCCAGCAGCTGTATCTGCTCATCTGCCTCCTCGAGAAACACCTGTATATCTTCAGGAGTGATTCCTTCACTGAAGTCCATGATGCGAAGCCCCCCATGAACACAATCCATAGCCCGTCCGACAGGCGAAACCGGGCGTTATATTTCAAAGTCCGTCGCAAAAGGCCGTCTACACATCATCTGCAGCCATAGCTTCGCTAAACTCCGCCAGCTCCCTCTGCGACTTGTCGGACAGGACCTTAACGAGATCCAAGATCACTACCAATTTGCCTTCTTGGTCGTCGGAGCCCATTTTTGCGATACCCGTCAGGAAGTCTGTATCGACGTCAAGAATGATGGGAGACGGGGGTTCAACAATTTCAGGAGGTATTTCCGCGACCTCGCTCACTGCATCTACGATCATTCCGACGGTTCCAGAATTAAGCGAAACCGCCATAATGCGGGTATTCTTTGTGTGCTCCGAGGTCGGCAAACCCAGACGCCGCCTAAGGTCTATGACAGGCATCACGTTTCCGCGGAAGTTCATAATCCCCTCGACAAAGCTGGGAGCGTGTGGCACCTCTGTAATCTCTGCCATACGCAATATCTCCTCGACAGGCGACACATCGACTGCGTAGTGCTCTCCAGCCAATTCAAAGATGACATACTCGTGCATTTGCTTGGCTTCCTGGTTTCCAGGCATTGTAAGTACCTCCAAAGGTCGAGCGACAGCGTAATCTGCGTTGCCCATTAGTTGTACGTGCTACTACAGCGTAAAGCGAGCAATGATTTGCTGCAGCTCCTGAGCCATAGTTGCGAGATTCTGAGCCGAACCTGACATCTCCTTCATGGATTCTTGAAGTGTTTGAGCAGCCTCCCAGACCTTCTCAGCCATGTCCGAGCTCCTCTCAGAGACTGCAGTGATCTTGCCTATCGCCTCCACAACCTGCGAACTGCTGGCAGCCATTTCTTCCGTAGCTGCAGTATTCTCCTCTGTAATGCTAGCAATATTCTCGATTGCTGCGACAACCCTCGCTGCCGCGTTCTCCATTCGCTTTGTCGCCTCAACAATTTCTGTAAACTGGCTGTTGGTATGTTCGACTGTCTGCAGAATCTCGTTCAGAGCATCTCCAGCTGCGGCTGCGAGGTCCGAGCCCTCCTGAACTTCATGGGTCCCGGCTTCCATCGCACTTACAACAGTGCTCGTGCCCTCTTGGATATTCTTGATAATCTCTGCGATCTCTCTTGTGGCATTGCTTGAGCGTTCTGCGAGTCGCCGAACCTCGTCTGCGACCACTGCAAAACCCTTTCCTGCCTCGCCTGCTCGTGCCGCCTCGATTGCGGCGTTCAACGCTAGCAGGTCAGTCTGAGCTGAGATATCATCGATGACGCTGAGGATCTCGTCGATTTGGGATGAGTGCTGCCCGAGTTCCCGCACCCTCTCAGCAGCCGTCAACACCGTATCCCTGATGCGATCCATTCCCTGTATAGCTCTCTCGACTGCAGCTCCGCCTTTCGCTGCGGCGTTCAGAGTATCACTGGAGGATGACATCAAGCTGTCAGTTATGCGGTTGACCTGGTCGACTGCCTGGCTCATCTCCATCGCAAGGGAGTGTGTCTCGTCAACGCTCTGAGCCTGGTCATGCGCGCCTGAGGCGATTTGGTCAATAGCGCTGCTCAGCTGCTCCATTGAGGCCTGCGTCTCAGCGGCATCTCGAGTCTGCTCAAATGCGCCTTTCGCCATGTCTTCGATGGTTTCGGTGATCCTTCGGGCGCCTTCGAAGCTCTCTGATGAGCTAGCGGACAACTGCTGGCTGGTAGCAGCAACCTGCTCGGCCGAGCTTGTGACCTGGCCAATGATATTCCTAAAATTCTGAACCATCGTGTTGCATGCGCCCGCCAGTATTCCGACTTCATCGCCTGTATCGTAGACCGGGACGTCTTTGTTGATATTGCCCTCGGCAAAGACTGCAAAAGCCCGAGCCAATTCACCGATGGGTATGGCAACCCTGAGGATGAAGTACCTTGCCAACAGGAAAGTTAGTCCAAGAACAACAACAATAGCTGCTACTGATATGGCTCTCACTTTCTCAAAGAGCGCTATCAATGATTCGTACTGGGCTGTTCCGGCGAACCCATAGTCCTGGGCAAATCGCTCCATGCCCCCAACAAACTCGTAGACGGTGTACCCAAGGACTCCTCCCAAGATCAGCCAGACAAGCATGACCACAGAGAAGGCCAGGGCTATCTTGTACCGGAGCCTTATGTACTTGATATTGAGAAATCCAAGCGTTCCTCTATTCTCCAATGACACCACCCGCCCTAAGAGTTACTCCAGGCCGCCGCAATCTCTGCATGCTGAGGCAAGACCCGACACGCTTTTCACTCTATTCTACATACAATCGTCCAAATCCTAGCGCTCCCCTTCTCTTCTCCTATGGAGCTCTCTGATAAACATCCCGACTTGATCTGAATCAGTCTTCGAGGCCGGCCTATCGCCTCTCTGCGCCCTATCATCAGCCTCTAAATCTTCTGGGTTAGTCTTCCACTCAAGCTCCTTTACTGCCCTCCTGACCTTGCTCTGAAGCTCGCGCTGGCATCGGTCGCAGAAGTCCCCATCAACTATGAGGACCTCTGTACCGCAGCGGGCGCACTTGTGGGTCAAGTACCTCTCGACTGACTTCAACCTACCCCTGTGAACAAGGCTAATGATTATGCCCTCGTCTATCCCTGTGTCCTCAGCTATCTGGTAAAGGCCGGCTTGCGGGTGCTTATCGAGGTAATCCCTTATGATTTCGAAAGCCTCGTTTTCCCTCTCGACGCACTCCGCACAGATCTTCTGTCCCAAGGACATGAACGGCTTTCGACAGCGTTGGCAGTTGATCAGCCTCATTGATAGGCACCCCCCTTTGACAACGAAAGAGGGTCTCTCCAGACACACATGTCTGGTGACCCATCTTGGCAAACAGGACTACCTCCACCTAGGCCGCGACAACTGGTAGAACATAGTCTTTGCAAGCCCGAACTGTCCTGACCTAGAAGCTTCAAGAGCTATCTGCTCATCCAGCATGTCCTGGAATATGTCCTCTCCCGAGCCTCCATGCAAGAAGCCAGTCTTTGGAACTGACTTGCGCATCGAGCGAAGCAGCATATGCACAAAGATGGACTCAAATTCCTCGCATGCTTGCATTAGCCGCTTTTGCTCAGCATCCATGTTTGCGTGGGCCCTCGAAGGTGTCACCATCCTACTGTCCGACAAGCTTATACTCGTGATCCCTCCGCTCATCAGATCACCTCTATCTCTGCTTGCAGGGCCCCCAAGGCGCGCAGCGCCTGCAATATAGCGATCAGGTCTCTAGGCGAAGCACCTATCGCGTTGAGAGCACCTATGAGTTCGTCAACAGATGCGCCTCCGACTTTGACCAGGCGCTCCTCTCGCACTTCGTTCATAGGGACTCCGGGAAAGACCAACTCAGGCTCTACCTGATCATACGTCTGCTCTGGCTGCCTCACCCTCACAGTCAGATTGCCGTGAGCGACAATGGCTGTAGAAATCACCACATTTCCTCCAAGCACGACCGTTCCTGTCCGCTCGTTGATCACGATCTTCCCGGGCTCGTCCTTGACAACAGTGAGATTCTCCAATCGTGACACAAACCCTACTATGTCGGTGGCCCAATCACTCGGAACTGTGATAGCTATAGTCGAAGCATCTCGTGCAACCGCCGTCTTGGGCCCGAACTCGAGGTTTGTGGCCTCGGCGACGCGGGAGGCCAACGTGAAGTCGGCTGTATCCAGCGAATAAAGCATGGTATTATCTGAGTCCACAAAGCTGGCAGGGACTTCTGCTTGTACTATCGCGCCTCCCGGAATAGTCGCAACCGTCGGGTGGTTTTCGAGTTGGCCTCTAGTTCTATTCTCATTCGACCCACCGATCGATACAGGGCCCTGAGCCAAAGCATACACCCTACCGTCAACACCTTGCAAGTGCGTGAGAAGCAGCACTCCGCCCTCAAGCGATGTCGCATCAAACAGAGAGGAGAGAGTAACGTCAATCCTGTCCCCGACCTTCACGAAAGGCGGCAGCTTGGCAGTAACGACCACTGCTGCAGTGTTCCTCGAACGAATGTCGTAAGGCTCGGCACTTAACCCAAAGTGACCGAGCATCGTCGCAAGCGACCGATCGCGCAGTTGTGCTGTCCTATCACCGGTACCTGACAGTCCAGTGACAATCCCGTAGCCGATCAACTGGTTGTCAGTGACTCCGACAAGCCTGCCGATGTCCTTAAGTCTAACCTGCACGCTCGCAAGAGCGGGCAACGGAACGGCCACTAATATAAGCAGTGCTACCACAAACCAGATACAAGCCCGGCATGTGCGATTTTGCATGCCACTCACCTCAGAACACCCATTTGATTATGCCGAGTAGCCCATCCCAGAGCGTTGACAAGAAACCGCCCGATTGCCTAAGCTGAGGCTGACCCGAGAAGCTAATCTCTGCGTCCGCAACAAGCGTGGAGGGGATGGTGTTACTCGCAGATATGTCCCTGTCACGAATGACCCCGGAGACGACCAGCACCTGCTGCTCGCCGTTGACTGTTACAGTCCGTCTTCCCTCGATCCTGAAAAAGCCGTTGTCAAGTTTTTCAACTATGCGGGCAGTGATAGTTGCGGTGAGCGTTCCCGTCTGAGAGAGCCTCTCTGATCCGCTGCTGCCAGACTCGACGCCAAATCCAGCTGAGGGGATGAAAGAAAGGAGCCCGGTTCCAGCGTCGAGCCCTGCTTCCGCACTCTTGCCCGTAGTCTTGGATGTCGAGCTGCTTGCCCTTGCGTTCTCGTACACGACTATTGTGACTATATCGCCCACGTCTCTCGCCTTTACGTCTGCAAACAGCGATGTTCCCATAGCCCCGTCAGCTGAGTAGAGTGACTGGGCACTGCAGACGCAGGCAAGGCCAAACAAAACGGCGGCTACGACAGCAATCGCGCCGCGCACGTTTCTTCGGTTAACCACCAAGGTCCACCTCCACAACGCCGGCTGACACGACGCGGCCGACGAAACGCTTGCCAGTATCCAGGTTTCGGACCTCGATGAGGTCACCCAACCTCCCGTCTGCTCTCGCTTCTGCGGTAGTGGTGATCTCAGCAAACGCCGTCCTGGCTATCACATAGACAGTATCCCCGCGAGTCACAAGATACGGAGTAGCAGCTGCATGCGCCGTCGGCTTCGGGGCCGACGTGCTGCTTGCTGACGAGGTGTTCTCCACGGGGTTCTGCTGCACTAAGCCGGTCGGCTTCGAAGAAGCGATATGGCTCGATTTGCTAAACTCCACCCGCACAAACCCTTCTACGTATCCGTTGATATAGACGGTGACTCCGACAGTGAGGTACTCCGAATCCGTGGAACCGCCTATCAGAGCGCACTCCATTGCTGGCTCGCCCACTGGAATAACCAGATTAGGGACATACCCGACAGCCGCATCCTCCGGCAGAGGAGCGCCGAGCTCATTTTGAACGAAGTCGCGAGCGGCTGCGACGATCGATGCCGAATGCAAGACCGTAGTCTCTGCAGTCACGGTTATACTGCTTGGGATCTCAAAAGGCAGGTCATTGGGATCGATCCTGCGCTGCCTGAGCCGTAGACCTATGTATCCGGCTGTTAGATTTCGGGTATATCCCTTACTTGGAGCGGGCCCCAGGCTGACCTGTGAGAGCACGTCCATAAAGCTTTGATCGCTCGTAGAGACAGAAGCGATGTCTGTGAACATGATCTCCCTGTTAACGACATTCGCAGAATCCCTGAACTCCACAACTAGGTCTTCCGGGACTGCTACATACCTGGCGTGCACAGAGGCAGACGCACAGGCTACAGCCAGGGCTACGATGCCAACCAATAGAATGCGCTTCACAGCTCATCACTCCATCACTCAACTAGCCGACAGTCAACTCTTCCCTAGCACCCTGCTCAGACACCCGTTAGGCGCCTGACAAAGCCAAGCCTAAACTCAAGAGCCTTATCGTCTCAGGTTGTTGGCAGTTGCGAGCATGTCGTCTGCAGTCTGGATTGCCTTGGAATTGACCTCGTAGGCTCTTTGAGCAATGATCATATTCACCATCTCGTCTACTACCTTCACATTAGACATCTCCAGGAACCCCTGAGATATCGTCCCAAAGCCGTCCATTCCCGGCTCTCCCTCTACCGGTTCGCCCGATCCGACAGTCGCCTTGTAGAGATTGCGCCCGATGGACATCAATCCCGATGGACTCATAAACTTGACTAGCAAGATCTGTCCGATTACGTCCGGCTCGTCGCTTCCTTCGCGAATAACCGCCACAGTGCCGTCAGGTGCGATGGAGATGTCTGTGACGTCCGAATCGAAGTTGATCTCCGGATCAACCAAGTAACCGTCAGATGTCACGAGCCTGCTCTCGCTGTCAATCTTGAAGGACCCGTCCCTCGTATACGCATAAGTTCCATCTGGAAGTATCACTCTGAAGAACCCGTCGCCCTCTATGGTCAAGTCTGTCGCATTGTCAGTCTGAACGAAATCGCCTTGAGTGAAGTTCCTGGTAATGGCGCTGGTCCTTGTGCCTAGTCCTACTTGAATGCCTGTTGGAACGTTCGAGCCCCTTGATGATGTCCCTCCTGCCAGCTTCAAGGTCTGGTACATCAAGTCCTGAAACTCCACTCTCGACTTCTTAAACCCGGTGGTGTTTACGTTGGCGAGGTTATTTGCAATGACGTCCATAGCGAGCTGCTTGGCCGCCATACCTGTCGCTGCACTCCAGAGTGCTCTCATCATTTTACATCCCTCCGATGTTCTAAAGACTGACTAGGCCTCAAACCCTATGAGGCGAGTTTGTGTTTTGGCTGCATCAGTCGTTCAGCAGCATCGGCCTCCGTAAAACGGTCCGGCCGTTTTCTCATACCTATCATCCAACCCGATTGACTTGATTGACCAGTTTGTCCAGAGTCTCATCCTGGATCAGCACCATCTTCTGTGCAGACTCGTAAGCTCTGAAACACTCGATCATATCGACCATTTCCTTAACGACGTTCACGTTCGACCCCTCGATCATCCCCTGCTTTACTGTCACTGTCTGCCCTATTTGGCCTATAAGGTCTACCCGCTGTGTTCCGACATACTCGAACAGCGAATCACCGACTCGACGCAATGCAGTGCGGTCCTCAAAATCGGCCAGCCACAAGTCATCGATGTACTCATCTTCAACTACAGGTGCGTCTCCTCGCTGGACTCCCGACCTCCGGCTGTAGACCTTTCCGTCCTCTGTCACAAGCAAGGTACCCGAACCTACCCTTAGCGGACCTCTCGTTCCCATCAGGTAGCCACCGGAATCTGTCATGATGTAGCCGCCCGCTCCCAGGACGAAACTACCGTTTCTCGTGTAGCGGAGCTCGCCGTCTTGCAAGACTACAAAAAATCCGTCGCCGTCCAAGGCGAGATCGAGCGGGTCACCAGTCTCTGTGACCGTCCCATGCGAGAAGTCTACGTAAGACTCGTAAGTCCTGACTCCTCGACTCAAAGGGCCTACTCTGCTGGAGCGAGGGTCTCTCTGGCTGAGGTTCATGAGCAGCACCTCATCAAACTGGGTGTTGAGTGCTCCGGAACGCTTGTACCCGTTGGTAGAGACGTTTGCGAGGTTGTTTGCGATAAGGTCTTGCTGCAGTATCCGCGCTGTCATTCCGGTCGCAGAAGCATAGAGACCTCTCAGCACTTCGGACATCACCTCCCTGCATCGACTTGAGCAGCTCGACTGTGCCAAAAAAGGCACGCCTAATCTGCAGTCAGAGGTAATGCAACATCCGTGCCAAGAGGTCTCACAAAAGCCTTTGACGAGAACGGTTTGCCGCTATGGTTGTCGATGAAGCTCGCCGGTCCGGTTTGCCGGTTCGGGGCCACTCATCTGGAACAACACGGTCGCGGCCTTAATCCTACGGCTGCACTCATACAGATGGCCACCGCAAGTCGCCTTGAGCAATCACTTGCCCTGAGCCCTGCACTATCTCGCCAATGACGTACGCATCTACTTTCGAGTCCTTTATGTGAGAGATGACGTGATCAACGTTCTCTCTGTCACAGACTATAGCCAAGCCTACGCCTAGGTTAAAGGTCCTGAGCATCTCTGAGTCAGCGATATCGCCAGCAGCCTTGATCGCGCTGAAGACCGGCTGGACCTCGTAAGCCGAAAGGTCTATGACAGCGTCTACTCCCGTTTTGAGAATCCGATTTAGGTTCTCAAGAATCCCTCCGCCTGTAATGTGTGCCATGCCCTTGATCACACCTGTGCCAAACAGGCCTCGGACAGTGTTGTAATAACACCTGTGGGGTTCGAGCACGAGGTCTATGAACGATCTTCCCTCGATCTCGGTTTCCGCCAAGCCAGGATCCTTCTCCAGGAGCTTGCGGACCAGGCTGTACCCGTTGGTATGAAGCCCGCTCGATTCAACACCTATCACGACATCACCAGGTGCAATCGTCGAGCCGTCAATGATGTCCTTTCTGTCGACTATCCCAACTATGCTTGAGGTGAGGATGTACGTGCCTGCCGGTATGACGCCCGGTTGTTCGGATATCTCGCCGCCTGTCAATGTGCAGCCCTGCTGCTTGCATGCTTGCGCCATTGCGGAGATCATGCGCTGGACCTTGTCCTTCTCGAGCTTCCCGCATATGATGGCGTCCTGCACTGCAAGCGGCCGTGCACCCATGACGATACAGTCATTGATCAGGTGGTTGATCATGTCATAACAGATCGACTCGTACCTGTCGTACTGGAAGGCGAGGATTTGCTTTGATCCAGGCTCCTCGGTCTTTAGAACGAGTACGGGTGATTCATACTCTGGAAACGAGAAGTCGTAAAGAGACCCAAATGCGCCGATTGCATTGAGGACCCTCGGGTCGTCACTGGCCAATATGGTCTTGAGCTCAGATTTTGTCTGGTTGGCCAAGTCGATATCGACGCCGGCGCTCTTGTAAGTAAGCTTATCAGACACAGCAATTCAGCCCTTTCACTGATCCGGTTTCTACTGACTCTGATTATAGCATGAGAATGGGCAGTAGTCCCACTCAGAATCGGCATTAGACGCGCGTATATATGTTTCGCTCAAGAACCGTAGAAACTGTGTGCGTATAACCCCTGGAGTTGGCTCCCATAACACCTCGTGTAGCAGGAGAAATGCTGTGGGAATTCACTCCAACAAAAACCCGGCAAGTATGCCCCTGACGAAGTACTTCTGAAGGCTGAAAAAGACGAGTAGAGGAACAGCGACTGAGATAAACCCGGCCGAACACAACAGATGCCAGCTCGGGCCCTGAAATACGGCTAAACCAGGCAGACGCGTCGAGACAGCGGAAACGTCGGACGCATCTCCAAGGTATGTCAAAACCACTAGCAGGTCATTCCAAACCCAGAGAAATTGAAAGATAACCAGCGAAGCTAGGGCGGGCACAGACAGTGGCAGTGCGACTCTGAAAAACGCTGTGCTGGGAGACGCACCGTCTATGTACGAAGATTCGAAAACATCCTTTGGCAGAGCCCCAAAAAAGCGGCTCAGCATAAACACAGCAAACGGCAGCCCGTAGCCCATACGAGCCAACCACAGTCCAAGAAACGTCCCCGACAGGCCTAGGCGGTTGTATGCCCGCAGAACAGGGGCAAAGGTCATCAGCAGCGGGGTACCTGCCAGGCAAACGGTCATTGCATAGGATACGGTCTTGGCCCTAGACTCCAAGTGTGCGAGCCCAAAGGCGGCAAGCGCGGCTATCACAACAGGGAGGATAGTACCAATCGAGGAGATGATAAAGCTGTTGCGAAACCCAATGCCACTCCCCTGCGTTGAAATCACTTGCCGGTAGTCTCGAAGAGTGTGCTGTGTGATCTTGAGGGGGCTGTTCAGCACTGTCCACCAACCGGTTGCTATGACCTCCTTCTCCGGTCGCACGGAGGCTGTGAGCAGCGCTATAGTTGGAATCACCCACACCAGCATCGCCACGATTACAAAAGCATTGAGGACGGCGCCCGCCACTGGTCCTCGATTAGGCTTCATCCTCCAGCGATCCTCCCTGACTACTCGCTTGACATTGCTTACTATGACAAAGATTTGGGCGGGCCCTGCAAGTGGGGCCGCCCAAAGACTGTAAGCAAGAGGTGATAAATGCTGGTCAGCTCTCCAGAGTTGAGAGGTACTTCACAGCCGACAAGGCTGCAATCTGGCCTTCTCCCACGGCTTTTGCGATTTGCAAGGGAGCACCGGTGCAGTCACCTGCAGCAAACGCTCCCCGAACACTCGTAGACATATCTCTGGCAACTACAATCGCACCGTCCTCAGTCTCGAGCCCAGGAAGAAGGGTCTCTACCGGGACCGCAGGCCTCAAGACGAACACCCCATCTACTCCTACGGTCAGTTCCTCTTTGCCTTTGCGTCCGTACATCAGACCGCTGACATGGCCCTCTCCCTCAATGGCAAGCGGCTTTCCTGCCAGCATTGACAGAGCCGCTGACTTGGCTGTCAACTGCTCTGCTCTGTCTGAGTCGATCTTGTACTGAGGCAGGTAATAGACCGTCCTGGCGATTTCGCAGAGATACTCGACTTCCTCCTCGGCCTGAGGCGTA
Source organism: uncultured Clostridia bacterium (assembly GCA_900016865.1). Lineage (GTDB taxonomy): Bacteria > Bacillota > DTU014 > DTU014 > DTU014 > DTU014. The sequence continues at coordinate 19,438 of FIZI01000039.1, forward strand.
TAGCCTATGACAGCGACGTCTTTGCCCTTGTAGAGCGGACCATCGCATGTGGCGCAATAGCTGACTCCCTTGCCCAAGAGATGCGCTTCTCCATCTATATCCGCCTTTTGGGGAACGCCAATGGCAAGCACCAGGCTCCGCGACCGGTAATACCCCTTGTCCGTCAACAGGTCAAACGAGGCGTCACCAGGCAATATGTTCGTCACGCTCTCGATGTTGATATTGATATCGAACTTCCGCGCATGCGCAACAAACGCCTTGTACATGTCCGGGCCGGAAATATCCATCATCCCCAGGTAATTGTCAACCTTGGGTGCCTTGCTAAGGCTGTAGCTCATATCGCTCTTCGCTAGCACCAAGACATCTTTCCTACGAATCGCCGCGTTAATCGCCGCTGAAAGCCCGGCAGGGCCTGCCCCAACAACCGCGATATCATAGACTCTGTCGCTACTCATACATACCTCCGGGATACCTCAACAAGCAAGCTATGCCTATTGATAAGCTACTCCTATCTCATCCAGTATGCCCTTGAGAGCGCGAGCTGCCGTTGCAAAGAGCTCAGGGCTAGTCCTGCCGTAGGACTTCTCTGCAACGCTCAAGTGCGGCTCGAGCGATAGGAACCCGGAGAAGCCTGAAGCGATAAGCTCAGTGAGAATACGCTTGACATCGCCGTCGCCCTGTCCTGCAGGTACGACACGGCCATCGCTCATGACTGCGTCTTTGATGTGGCAGTAGCGCACAAATCCTTTTAGTTTGGCAAACGCGTCCTCATAGGGCCTCTCGCCGCACTGAACGAAGTTGGCAGGATCAAACAGTGCGCAAACGCCATCCATCATGAGCTCGTGCATTATGTCTGCGCAGCGGTCTCCCGTGTCCCCGTAAATCCCCTTTTCGTTTTCGTGCGCAAGAATGACGCCTCGTTGCTTGGCTATATCTCTCATGATCTTGAGCTTGCCCATCACGTCATTCCTGTACCTCGCAGGGTCTTCTCCCTCGGGCATGTAGAAAGAGAAAATCCTGATGTACTTCGCTCCCAACTCATTGGCGATATCCACACAACGGAGGAAATCCTGAAGGTGAGTGTGGAAATCATCGTTTATCCCTATCTTACCAATAGGCGATCCTATAGCCGAAATCCCAAAGCCCCTCTCGGATATTGCGGACTTGATCCGTGACACTTCCTCGTCTGTGAGGTCCTTGACATTCTTGCCCCATACGCCCCTGAGCTCGATATGCTTAATACCCTCAGACTCAAGGACGTCCATTTGCTCGTTCAAATCCTGCGATACTTCGTCACCGAAAGCGCTGAGTGTGACCATCCCTATCCCTCCTAGAACCTAGTCCCAACGAACGTAGTCTCAGGATCCAACGGAAGCTTGACCGGCTGGCCGGTCCTGCTTGACTCATAAACTGCAAGGATGATCTCTACCGGCTTGCGGGCTTCAACAGGAGTTATGAGCGGGCTCGTCCCTGCGTTGATAGCATCAAGGAAGTCTCTATACTGCCTGGTGTGCAGGTCTCTATTGATAGAAGCAGGGTCTGAAGAACCGCCAGATCCGTCCTGGGTGCTCACAGCCTGCTCAATCTCGGTGTCTCTGTTGACGAACTTCCACACCTTGATCCGGCTCTCCACGATCGAGACTGTACCGAACTCACCCATCACATGCAGCTCTTGTTTGAGCCCCGGGTTCGCTGCAGTCGTGCCCTCCAGTGACCCTATCGTGCCGTCCTTAAACCTGATAGTAGCAACAGCCGTGTCTTCGACGACTATGTCGTGCCACACATTGGCGCAGTTGCCGTAGAGGCTCTCAACGTCGCCTACCATCCACTGCATCAAGTCAACATAGTGGACGGATTGGTTCATCAAGGCTCCGCCACCGTCCAACTCCCACGTCGCTCGCCAGTCGCCGCTCTTGTAGTACTCGTGGCTTCTATACCACTTGGTGTACGAGTCGATCAAAGCTATCTTGCCAAACCATCCTTCGTCAATGGCCTTCTTGAGCCTCTGCACGTCTTCGGAAAAACGGTGCTGGGAAATGACAGTGGCATACTTGCCGGTTCTCTTCCAGGTCTCGATGAACTTGTCGCAGGCTTTGAGAGTTACATCCATCGGCTTCTCTACTATCACGTGCTTGCCTGCTTCCATGCAGTCGCAGGCCATGTCTGCGTGCATTCCGCTAGGCGTGCATATCGACACTATGTCGATGTCGTCGCGCTCAAGCATCTTGCGGTAGTCAGTATAGATATCAGGATTTGCTCCATATGACCTGTTCAGAGCTGCATCCCTGGCCTTCTCTTCTACTACGTCGGCGATTGCTACAAGCTCTGCGTCCTCGAGCGCGTTTATCGCTCTTGCATGGACCTGATAGATGACTCCGCAACCGATGATGCCAAACCTGTACTTCTTCACTACTCATACCTCCAATTAACAATAACACTAGCTACTTCGACTCTCGGGCGGCTCTTATGGCGGAGATGAACCGCTCGGCCGTCTCTGTGACCACGTCAAATCTGCCTTGAGCCACTGCCTTCCGGTCTACCAAGGCCCCTCCTGCGCCTACGAATACTGCTCCGGCCTTGATAAACTCGGGCGCCGTTTCAACTGTGACGCCACCAGTCGGCGTCAAGCGCACTTGAGGCAACGGGCCAAGCACATCCTTAAAGAACGAAGGCCCCAGCCTGGTAGCTGGAAAAACCTTGACTACGTCAGCCCCGGCCTCCCATGCGGCGAGTATCTCTGTTGGGGTAAACGCGCCAGGAATGACTATTTTGTCATATCTCCTGCAGACTCTGATCACATCCAGGCTGAGTACAGGACCGACAACAAACTCTGCTCCGGCCAGCATCGCCATCCGGGCAGTCTCTGCATCCAAAACCGAACCTACTCCGACAAGCACTTCGTCGCCAAACCGCTCTGTTGTCTCTCGGATGACGTCGAGGGCGCCCGGTGTAGTCATTGTCACCTCAATCGCCCTTATCCCGCCCTTTTTCAAAGCTTCGATGACACTCATCAGTTCGGCGGACGCGCTTGCTCTTATAACCGCTACTACACCTGTGTCGATCATGAGCTGCAGTTGTTCTTCCTTGCGTCTAGCCAACTCAAGACTCACCTCCGGCTGAAAATCGCATGGTTAGGACCTGCTCCGATCTTGAAGGATGAGGTAGCCGCCCAGTACAATCAACGCCACCGGCCAATAGGTGCGGACCACGCTGCCCAGCCTGGCCCAAAGATCGATGCCAAACAGGGTCTCTGAGAGGAAGGCGACGCCAAGCGCTGCTATCAACAGACCGACTGACACGTCCGAACTGCGGCGCCTGCCTCGAAACATAGTAGCCAGCCCGTAGGCAACGAGTACCAACGGCCACAGCCTGGCGAGCCCGATATTTCGAATCCCTACACCAGGGCCGATGTTCTCCAGAAGCAGTATGACACCAACCAAAATCACGAGACTCCCAATTACCGTCCTGTCCATCGGCTTAACCTCCGATCATTCTGACAGTCGAGGGAGAGACCTCAGGGCTTTGATCAAGGGTACACCTAGACCAAACACAACTACTGCTTGACCAATCGAAATCCACGCCACCCAGGCGTAATACGGTATGCCTTCTGTTATTAAGCTCAGGTAAGCACTCACTAAGAGGCCGTTAAGTACAATGGGAGAAAGATAGGCAATAAACGAATGCCGAAACCGATAGGTAACTATAGAGGCCAGAAGTGTGACTAGGCTGCCACCGATTATGTCCCAGATCCCGTGTGGTCCTATGATGTTCGCTACCAGGCAGCCGATAAATAGACCAGGGATCGCCTCGACATAGAGGATGGGCAACACGGTCAAGGCTTCTGCGATTCTAAACTGAATCATCCCGTAGCTGATCCATGGAAACGCGGCGCACAGAGCAACATATATACCGGCGATTATTGCTGCCCGTGCAACGCGGCGCAGTTGAAACACAGTGACTCCTCCAAAAACAAGGAATGTCCGGCTCAAACGCCAACCTAGTTCAGCCTCGACTACAAGTATATGCCGTGACCCTGCCTTTTTCAAGCCGGATATCGCTGCAGGAGGGGAGAACTGTGGTCTCCTCCGCTTGCCGTTCACTCCGCCGTCCAGGCTCCGTTCACTCTGAGAGAGGCAGCTCTCCGTCCTCCTGACTTCGAGCTGCCTCAACAAAAAAAGCGCCATCGAAATGATGGCGTCAGTCTGATGTCCGAAGCGTATGTTGAGGTCTTGACGTATCCTGTCTAGAGGCCAGGTCCAAACACTATAGACTAAACCCTATTGCTCCATCTGGCGAGCCAGGAATCCGGCTGCGGTTTCTACGAGTTTGAGTTCCAAGGTCCCCATCGTCGCGTTCGGGTCGGTCGATGCAAGGACGACTGCCCCTATCGGGTCGCCTCCAGCCACTATGGGTGCAATGACCTCCGCAGTATAGGTCGCAGCATCGTCTTCTATGACCTCGCACTCGCTGCATTCACCACTGCCCGTGCTGCTAAACATGAATGATCTGCGGCTGTCCATAGCCCTCTCCAGTGCTGGTGCTATGGGTCTATCTTCATAATCTCTCTTTGAGATCCCTGCTCCTGCCACTGCAACTATGACGTCTCTATCACTGATAAAGGCGTTATGCCCTGTAGCCTCAAAAAGTGAATCCGCGTATTCCTGAACAAACTCCCCTAGTTCGGCGATGGAGGAGTATTTCTTGAGAATCACCTCCCCCTCCCGGTCGACGTATATTTCCAGGGGGTCTCCCTCTCGAATTCGCAGGTTGCGCCTAATCTCCTTGGGTATTACCACCCGACCAAGGTCATCGATGCGTCTGACAATGCCAGTGGCCTTCACCTGCACCTCTCCTCTGTTGTTCGCCAATCCAAGCAACAATCAAGCCTGCCTGATGCATCCTGAGAGTGTCCAAAAAAGACTGCCTGTGCTGGACTGACTGCAATGTCTAGAGATATTATGCAGCCTGTCCGGAGCTTTTATTCAGCTTTGAAAAACCAGCTGCGGCTTCACCCGGATGTTCAATGCGTCCGCAACGTCCTCAAGGACATCGGTGATAAGCTGAACTTGAGCGATCGGTTCGAGTCCGTCGACCTTGACTCTCATAGACGGTTTTCTGCCGACGTTGAAAATGAGCCTGCGCCTGTACTTGTGAGCGATCTCCATGATGCTGTTGGCGCTGAACTCGAGTCCGGCGTGAAGCCTAATCGTAACCTGATTGCCCTGCTGGACGATTGCAGCGACTCCCAGGGCTCGCGCGTACACCTTGATTCGAGCTATGCCCACAAGACACTGGACAGCTTCAGGGATGTTGCCAAAACGGTCTCTGAGTTCGTTTTCTACATCGTCTGCGTCGTCTACAGTCTTAATTGAGTTGATTCGCTTGTAGACTTCGATCTTCACGCCGGGATCTGAGACGTAATAGTCCGGGATGTAGGCGTCTACGGCGAGCTCAATCGTCGGATCCGGGAGTTGTTGGCGCTTAAGAGCCCCGCGCCTTTCTTTCACTGCTTCCTCCAGCAGTTTACAGTACATCTCAAACCCTACTGCAGCTATGTTGCCGTGTTGCTCAGGGCCGAGGATATTTCCTGCACCGCGGATCTCGAGGTCGCGCATAGCGATCTTAAACCCCGACCCGAGCTCACTAAACTCCCGGATCGCTTCCAACCGCTTTTCAGCCACTTCGGAGAGCATCCGGTCCTTTCGGTACATCAAATAGCAGTAGGCGACTCGATTTGACCGCCCCACTCTGCCTCGAAGCTGGTAGAGTTGTGCCAGGCCCAACTTGTCGGCGTGGTCGATCAAAATGGTGTTTACGTTGGCTATGTCCAGGCCTGATTCGATTATGGTAGTGCACACCAAGACATCGAACTCTCGCTGCAAGAACCGCATCATGGTCCTCTCCAGGCGGCTCTCTGTCATCTGGCCATGAGCGACTCCAAACCTCGCCTCAGGAATCAGCCCAATGAGATACGCAGCTACTGCATCTATGTCCTCAACGCGGTTGTAGACGTAGTAGACTTGTCCGCCGCGGTCTATTTCCCTCAAGATTACCTCTCTGATCAGGTTTGGGTCGTGCTCAACCACAAAAGTCCGGACTGGGAATCTGTCTCTTGGAGGTGTGTTTATTACACTCATGTCCCGGACGCCAACCATGGCCATGTGAAGAGTTCGTGGTATCGGAGTCGCAGTCAGAGTCAAGACGTCGACTGTCTTTTTCATCTCCTTTAGCCGCTCCTTATGAGCGACTCCAAACCGTTGCTCCTCGTCAATAACCAGCAGGCCTAGGTCCTTGAAGCGAATATCCTTCTGAAGCAGGCGGTGGGTGCCTATGACGATGTCGACTTTGCCGTTCTTCAACCCGCGGATTATGTCTGCCTGCTCCTTGCGGGTTTGGAACCTGCTGAGCACTGCAATGTTGACCGGGTATCCGGTGAACCGCTCGGAAAACGTCGTGTAGTGCTGCTGTGCAAGGATCGTAGTCGGCACGAGCACCGCTACCTGCTTTTCGTCCATAATGCACTTAAACGCAGCCCTAATCGCGATCTCAGTCTTGCCGTAGCCGACGTCACCGCAGATCAGTCGATCCATAGGCCGACTGCTTTCCATGTCCCTCTTGACTTCCTCGATCACTCTCAGCTGATCGGGAGTCTCATCATGCTCAAATGCCTCTTCGAACTCATCCTGCCAAACAGTGTCCGGGGAGAAAGCATGGCCTTGGATTGCCTCTCGAGCAGCATACAACTGCAGCAACCCGTCCGCCAAGTCCTGCACGGACTTGCGCGCCCTTGCCTTGGTGCGGCTCCATTCGGTGCCTCCCATCTTGTTTAGCTTTGGGACGGCACCCTCGACGCCTATGTATTTCTGCAGCAAATCCACCTGGTCAGTTGGGACATACAGTTTGTCGTCGCCAGCGTACCTGACAAGAAGGTAGTCTCGCTTTGTACCTGCGATCTCCAGCGTCTCAACCCCGACATACCGGCCGATCCCATGAGCCACGTGCACAACCAGGTCACCGGCCTTCAGGTCGGTGTACGAGGTTATCTTCGCAGCTTCATCATCAAATCTAAACCTGCGCCGCGCTCTTTTCCGCCCTTGTATTTCTGTTTCTGTAAGCACAACCAGATGAGCGTCATCAAAGATAAACCCGCCGTCAAGGTCTGATGAGGTAACGACCACGGCTCCTCTTACCAGCGAATCGCGAAGGTCTTCTGAGTAAGCGCTTTCGACTTCACGTTCTCTGAACAGGTCGACGAGGCGGTTGCCTCGCTCCTTTGTGTTGACTACAACAAGCACGCGCTTGCGGTTCTGTTTCCATGCTTTGAGGTCTGCGATGATCTTGTCCAAGCTCCCCTGGTAGGCCGGAGGCGACTTAAACGCAAGCTCGCACCTGCCGCGCTGATGCTTAGAGGGCAGGCCTCTGGAAAGGAGAGCCAGGTTGAGGCATTGATACCTTTCAAACTCTTCTGAGACCAGTTCAGGTGCGAAATAGACCTCGGACTGACTCGGCAAGATCTTGCCCTGCTCAATCATTGTCACGTAGCTGCTTCGTATTTCCTTGGATATGCCGTCTATGGCGTCTGCAACCCTAATCGGTTCATCCAAGACGACCAGAGGATTGTCGAAATACGAGAGAATGCTGGCCATGGACCTCTCAAAATGAGATGCGTACTCCTCCGCCAGGTCTGGTTCAGTGCCCTGCTCAATCGCAGCTATGTGCTCCTTGACTTGTTCCTCCAACCTCTCGGCTTGGGCGCCTCTCTCCATCTTGCGGAGCCTGTCGACAGTATGAGCGAGTTCACGCTTGATACGCTCCGCTGCAGCCTCGCCCTCATCCCTCTGGTAAACAAACTCACTGGCAGGATAGAGGAACACCTCGTTGATCTGGCCTTCAGAACGCTGAGTTTCCGGATCAAACCTGCGGATTGACTCTACCTCGTCATCAAAGAACTCGATCCGTATCGGCTCTTCGTCTGCGATTGGAAACACGTCCACTATGCCGCCGCGAACGCAGAACTCGCCCTTGTTCTCGACTACGTCGGATCTCCTGTATCCCAAGTACACTAGGCGACTGGCAATCTGCTCATGCTCAAACACGTCTCCCACACGCACCAACAGCGAAGCACTCAATAGATCACGCTTATCAAGTATCTTGCGCACGAGCGCCTTCGCCGGGATCACAGTGATCGGCAACGCTCCCGCCATGGCAGCCCTGATCACCGTCATCCTGTCCGCTGCTACATCCAAGCTCCGCAGCAACTCATGGTGAGGGAGTATGTCGTATGCAGGAAATACTCCAATCGCGCTCTCGTCAATGAAGCATGACAGACGCTCAAACAGCCTGTCAGCCTCGTACTGGCTATAGGTCACAACGACCATGGGCCTGCCGGAAAGCGAGCGCGACAAAGCGGCCAGAAGGTAAGCCTTCTGGGTACCGCTGATGCCGCAGACCGACTGCTGTGGCCAACCATCGGCGATTCGCCTTACAATCTGCCTATAGGCATCAGTGTCAGAGATGTAGTCCAAAAGCGAGTTCATCGATCGGGCCTATCTGCCCCTCCTGTACTCGAGACAAACTTCGAGTTAAAAGTGGACATGGCTGTCTCAATGCCGTCAAACAAGAACACCAGTGCAGCCTCGACAGCAAGGTCTATGACCTGATCCACGACTGCGCGCTCGGAAATGCTGAACCTTGAGAGGACATGCTCGACAGCACCTCCGCCACTCGACATGGACGGCTGCCCAATCCCAACACGCAGCCTTGGAACGCCTTCGGTGCCCATGTGTGCCAAAACAGACTTCATCCCGTTGTGCCCGCCCGAACTCCCACCTGCTCTGAGCCTCAGTCTCCCCACAGGCAAGCTCATATCATCATACATAATTAGGAAATCCTCGGGGCAGACTCGCTGCTCACGCAAAAGCATGGGAATGATCTCTCCACTGCGGTTCATGTACGTCATTGGTTTGACGACAAGCACCTGGACACCGCGAACCACCGCACGCGCCAAAACGCACCGGTACCCGCTAGAGTACGTGGTGCGCAATCGCCTAACCAGCCGATCGGCAATGGCAAACCCTACGTTGTGCCTAGTCCCCTCGTATTCAGGGCCCGGGTTTCCGAGGCCCATGAGGATTTTCACTCAACCACCCCTGGGCTACTCGGCTCCGTCTGTTGACGCAGTCTCGGCCGTCTCAGCGTCCTCTGCGCCCTCTTCGCCTTCAATCGGCTCCGGAGCGATCTGCGGTGCGGATACACGAACCACAACTGCTTCTGGGTCGTCCAGGACCTCGACATCCTCGGGGAGTTCGATGTCCGCTATTCGCTTGGAATCTCCGATCGCAAGCCCTGTGACGTCAACGACCAGCTGAGCCGGGAGCTTAGTTGCCACAGCCTCGACTGTAACTTCGTTTATCAGCTGCTCTAGGATACCGCGATCGTCTGCCTGGCGTCCTGTCACTGTCACGGGCACAGCAACAGAGACTTTGTCCGAGAGCGAGATCTCCTGAAAATCGACATGCACTACCGATCCGCGCATAGGGTTTTTCTGAATATCCTTCACCATCGCGATAGTATCCGCGATCTCCTTGTCTTCCGACTTGAACCGGATAATCGCGTTTGGCGAGTTGTGTGCAAGAAATCTGTTGAACTCGAGTTCGCTCAAACTGATTGGCCTGGCCGGCTTGCCATAACCATAGATAACCGCCGGTATTCTGCCTTGAGCTCTCAGCTTGCGACAACTGCCAGTTCCGATCCCTGCTCTAGACTGAGCGCTGATTAGTGCTTCTCTCATTGAAATCATCCTTTCGTCTGCAGAGATGAACAGAGTTACTTCAGGAGTGAGCAGAGTCCTTACCTGCCCGCCTGCTAACCCAGCCCTCTCTTACAACCTGCCTTGAGCGAGCTATGGCCAGAGATTCGTCAGGCACGTGGCGCGTAATAGTAGACCCCGCAGCCACGAATGCGAATCTGCCGACAGTTACCGGAGCAACCAGATTGGTGTTGCTTCCGATAAATGCTCCATCCTCGATAGTGGTCTTGTGCTTCGCTTTGCCATCAAAATTGCAGGTTATTGTACCTGCACCTATATTGACTCCTTCGCCTATGTCGGCGTCTCCGACGTAGGACAGGTGAGGAACCTTGCTACCCTTGCCCACACGCGACTTCTTGACCTCAGTGAAGCTGCCTATCTTGGCCCCATCCTCGATGCGAGACTCCGGACGGATGTATGCATAGGGGCCTACGTCTACGTCATGGCCTATTGTGCTGCCAATGACAGTCGATTGGTCTATCCGGGTTCTCTCTCCGATCTGCGAATCCACGATCCTGCAGCCCGTGCCTATGACACAGTTGGCGCCGATTGTCGTCGATCCCTCAATCAACACAAAGGGGTAGATCACTGTGTCCGCACCGACCTGTACATCCGAGTCAATGAAGGCCGTGTTTGGATCAATCATCGTGACTCCAGAGTCCATGAGTCTCCGCCTCACACGGTCGCGCATGATCCGCTCAAGCTCGGCCAGCTCCTTGCGATCATTGGCTGCTGCGACGTCAGTCGGATCGCTGATTGCAAAGCATGCGATCTTTCCGCCTTCTGACTTGAGGACCGCCAGAGCATCCGGGAGGAGGTATTCCTTTTGAGCGTTGTCAGCTCTCACGTGCTCGAGCGCACGAAACAGCGCCTTGTTGTCGAATGCGTACAAGCCTGCATTGACTTCAGAGATCGAGCGCTGCTCAGCAGTTGCGTCAGCCTCCTCAACCACTCGGTCAAAATCCCCACTCGCAGTGCGAATCACGCGGCCAAACCCGGTAGGGTCTGGCAAGTTCGCCACTCCAACTGTAGCGACGCCTGATGACGCCGAATGGAACGATACAAGATCACTGATGGTACGCGCGCTTAGAGCAGCGTTGTCGCCGTAACAAACCACGGTGGGTCCGTCAAATCCATCAAGTAGATCTCTGGCCTGAAGGACCGCGTGTCCGGTGCCCAGCTGTTCACGCTGAAACGCGTACTCAACGCTATCGCCAAGGTAAGCCTGAACGGCCTCAGCCTTATGACCGACAACTACGACTAGTCTTTCACATCGAGCCGACCTAAGAGCATCGACTACGTGGCCCACCATGGGCTTTCCGCAGACCCGGTGCATAGCCTTTGGTAGATCAGACTTCATCCTCTTGCCGAGGCCAGCGGCAAGCACCACTGCAGCAAATCCACACATAGGCGTGCCCCCTTTCACAATAATCCATTCTACATTTATTCATGTCAAAATACAAGGCAGCACAAAACCCGGACCGAAGTCCGGGTTGCTGCCTCTTGTTGCTACCGATCTGACGTTAGCGTCACAACACTGTGATGCCTCTTATCAGTTGGATCTCCGATAAGCTTCCTGCCTGCAATTTTTACTGAGGAGGTACGTTGCTGGTCAGTCCCTGCTGAAATCCTGTCCTAGCGGCATTCGCTGCCTGGCCTATCAGACTCTGCTCAGCAGCCAGTATCATCTGCTTCACCATGTTGCCGCCGATCTTCCCTGCCTCGTAGGTGGTAAGGCCGCCGTTATAGCCCTGATTGAGGTTTATCCCAAGCGAGCTTGCAATTTCGTACTTCATTCTGTTGAGCGCTTCTTTTGCCTGTGGGACCTGTACCTGATTTCTGTTCTGATTCTGTGCCATCGCAAGTTTCCCCTCCTTACAGCCTTGCTGAGTCACACTTATACTCTCTCCGAGACGTCAACTTCGATGCTAGTAACCCGCTGGTCAGTTCGGAACCGGAGACCTACACTGGCTTCAGAGAATCACGATGGATAAGTCTGCTTAGCTGGCCCAACTGCTCGGTTTTGTTGGCATGCGTCACTCACTCGAGCTGTTTTGCGAGAAATCCGGCTGCTGTATCAGCCAGCTTGACCTCGACATCACCCATCTGGCCTTCCTTGGCAATGAGAATGATTACGCCCTCTACGTCGCCATCTCTGACTATAGGTGATACTACCTGGCTGCTGAACTCCGTGCCCTCGATTGCTGGGCTTTCGTTTGGATTGTTAAAGATAAAAGTCCGCCCTTCTTTCATCATCTTTTCGCAAGCCTCGGTCAAGCGCTTGTTCTTGAATGAGCGCCTGGGTGCACCTCCAACCGCCACAATTTCGTCTTGGTCTGCAATAATAGCTATATGACCCGTTGTCTCCGCCAGAGAGTCTGCGTACTCCTGGGCGAAGTAGCTTAGATCTACCATTGGCGAGTATTTTTTCAAGATCACCTCGCCGCCTCTATCTGTAAAGATCTCAAGCGGGTCGCCCTCGCGTATCCGGAGCGTACGCCTAATCTCTTTTGGAATCACGACGCGTCCCAGGTCATCGATTCTGCGAACAATTCCTGTTGCTTTCATGTGAGACTCCCTCCTTCTCAACCATTAGACTGCCAGAAAGCACCTATAGATATGCAGCATCTGCCGCGCAAACAAATAAGAGGCCTCGGTCACCCGAAGCCTCAGACTCTGAGATACTCTCAGTCCACATGTTCTGAACACGCTGGTTAGCTCAAAGAGGAAGTCTAGATGCGATAAACATCATCACCGCTCAGCAGCTTCATACCGCGAGCTGTCAATGCGGTTATCGCCTCATCAAGTTGTTCGACCCTAAACACAACTACAGCATGCTCCTCGGACTGTGTAACAAACGCATACATGTACTCGATGTTGATGTCCGACTCGCCCAAAGCCTCAACCACTGCAGCCAGTCCTCCAGGCCTATCTGGCATCTGAACCGCGATTACGTCAGTCAGGCTGACTGTGAACCCGGCGTCTCTCAAGACGGTCACTGCCTGTTCGGGGCTGTCGACAATCAGCCTCAAAATGCCGAAGTCGGAAGTATCAGCTATTGACAGGGCCCGAATGTTGATTTTGCTGTCTCCTAGGATCTTCGCGACGTCAGCGAGACGACCCGACTTGTTTTCGAGAAACACGGAGATCTGTGAGACTCTCACTCTGCTCCCCTCCCTCTTTTTTTTCACAAATGGCCGACAACAACTGAGTCTTGAGACAACCTACAACTTGCGTCTGTCTATCACGCGCTGCGCCTTTCCGCTGCTGCGCTCAATCGTCCTAGGCTCGACCAACCTTACACGCACAGACAGGCCGAGCACGCTCTGAATCTCTGCTCTTATCGTGCTTCCCAGCCGCTCCAGCTCTCTGACACCACTGATGTTAAATGACGGAGATACCTCAACGAGCAGCTCTATCTCGTCAAGGCCGCCTTTGCGGTCCACAACAATCTGATAGTGAGGCTCGATCCCGTCGACTTCAAGCAGCACGCTCTCAATCTGCGATGGGAATACGTTGACCCCGCGCACTATGATCATGTCATCCGTCCGGCCGGTGATGCGCGAAATGCGAGCGTGGGTCCTGCCGCATTCACAACGGCCGCGGGTTATTGAGCTGATGTCCCTCGTCCGATATCTGATGATAGGGCAAGCTTCCTTTCTGATACTCGTAAAGACCAGCTCGCCCGGACAGCCGTCCGGCAAGACCTCGTTCGTCTCAGGATCTATGATCTCTACTATAACAGTATCCTCCCATATATGAAGGCCATTCTTTGCCAAACACTCACTGCCAACTCCCGGCCCAAGCACCTCGCTCAGGCCGTAGATATCGATCGCGTCTATACCAAACTTGGATTCGAGTTCCTGTCTCATGCTTTCTGACCACGGCTCTGCCCCAAAAAAGCCTACGCGCAATCGCAGGTCGTCTGGGCTGACGTTCATTTCGCTTGCGACCTCGGATATGTGAAGGGCATATGAAGGTGTGCAGCACAGCACAGTGGCTCCGAAGTCCTGCAAGAGCCTGACCTGTCGCTTGGTGTTTCCCCCGGACACAGGGACTACTGATGCACCAAGCCTCTCCGCTCCGTAATGAACGCCCAGCCCGCCTGTAAAAAGGCCGTACCCGTAAGCTACATGGATTATGTCCCTTTTCGTGACTCCACCGCAGCAGAGAGTGCGGGCCATTAGTTCAGCCCACATACTTAGGTCAGACGCGGTGTACCCGACTACAGTCGGCTTGCCGGTCGTCCCAGAAGACGCGTGGATCCGGACTACGTCGTCCATGGGCACTGCAAACATGCCAAACGGATAGGTGTCCCTGAGATCCTGCTTAGTCGTAAAAGGTAGATGCCTCAAGTCTGAGAGAGACTTCACATCTTCCGGCTTAATGCCGGCCTCATCAAACCTAGTGCGGTAAAGCGGCACTTGTTCGTAAGCTCGCTTGAGTGTGCTTTGAAGCAATTCGAGTTGCAGCCTCTCAAGCTGTTGCCTGTCAATGCATTCAACACTCTCATTCCAGTAGTCCATAGACCCTTTCCTTTCTCGTATTGTCTAGCGTACTGCATCCTCCATCCTACATCCCAGAACGAGTCTTGACTACTTCGTCAATAACGCGCATGACGCTCTCCACCCCATCGCGGGTTTGGCTCAGACTCATCGACTGGATGTATGCCTTTCGATTGGTATATATCCTAACGGCCCAATCGACGAGAGATTCAGCAGTTAGGTCTTCTTCGAACAACACTTCGCTGAATCCCTGCCGCTTGAAGGACATAGCGTTGAGTATCTGGTCTCCCCTGCTTGCCCGCCTGGACAAAGGTATGAGTAAACTCGGTTTCTTCAATGCGAGCAGCTCAAAGATAGTAGTGGCTCCGGATCTCGAGACGACAACGTCTGCGAGCGCCATCAAGTCTGGTAGCTCTTCGGATACGAACTCATATTGCCTGTACCCTCGAACCGACTCGAGTGAATGATCGATCCTGCCCTTTCCGCAGATGTGACAGACGTAGAACCGCTCAAGAAGCCTTGGCAGAGCTGACCTGACAGCTGTATTGATCGTCTGCGACCCGGTGCTGCCCCCTATTACCAAGAGAACAGGTTTTAGATCGTCAAATCCACAAATCTGTCTCGCCCGAGACTGACTGCCCTTTAAGAGATCAGGCCTCACCGGCATCCCGGTAAGCACGCTCTTGTGCGCAGGCAGGAACTCTGCAGTCTCGGGGAACGAATAGCATACTCTTGATGCAAACGGGATGGACATCCGATTGGCCAGGCCCGGAGTGAAGTCGGACTCATGAATCACAGCCGGAATCCTGTTGAGCCACGCGGCTACTATGACCGGTCCTGAAACGAACCCCCCTTTTGCAAAGAGCACATGAGGCTTAATCTTGCGCAAAAGGGCTGCTGCCTGGCCAAGCCCGTGTATGACTCTAAAGGGGTCGGTGAGATTGCGCAAGTCCAAGTATCTTCTAAACTTGCCGGTGTTGATTGCGTAATACGGCACGCCTTCTCGTGTTATGAGCTCGCGCTCAAGGCCTGTAGCCGACCCGATGTAGCAAATCTCGTACCCTCTGTTTCTCAAAACAGGCAACAAGGCTATGTTGGGCATCACATGCCCCGCAGTCCCTCCGCCCGTCAGTACTATGCGCTGCAAGTGCACTCACTCTCCAATGTCTTCGCACTCCGGCTGCTCGAGACTATAGTATTCGATTCCCGTTCCACCAATCCCTTGCTCAACAAGCTTGCCTCATATGCTATTATGATAATGAATGGAATACGACCCAGCTGATGTATGCGCACAATCGGTGAAAGGAGGGATGGGACCGGTATCGCTGCCAGTGATTATGGTACCGGTACCCCGAAGAGGTATGTTGACTCTACAGCTGAAGTCCGGGAACAAAATGCCTGTGCTCGGCCTGGGCACCTGGCAACTGACAGGAGACGAGTGCACAAACTCGGTAATCATGGCGCTCGAACTCGGTTACAGACACATAGACACTGCAGAAGGATACGGCAACCATGAACAGGTCAGAGCCGGCATAGAGAAGTCTGGGGTCAAGAGAGAGGAGCTCTTCATTACGTCAAAGGTCAGCCATTCGAACCTGCGCAGAGCAGACGTTCTCGCTGCTTGTGACAAGGCGCTAAAGGAACTCAGGACAGACTACCTCGACCTGTATCTCGTTCACTGGCCAAACTCCTCCATACCGATGGAAGAGACTCTTGGCGCTATGAGCGAACTTGTCGACGCAGGCAAAGTCAGAGATATCGGAGTCAGCAACTTCACCATTAGCCATATGGAAGAGGCGGCCCGAGTTTCACCGAAGCCAATATCAGTCAACCAAGTGGAGTACCACGCGTATCTCAATCAGGAGGACCTATTAGCCAAGTGCAACGAACTCGGAGTCGTCTTGACAGCCTACAGCCCGCTGGCCCGAGGCGAGCTCTTGAACGATGCGGTGCTCGAAGGCATAGCAGCCGCGCACGGCAAGACTGTGGCACAGATAGCGCTTAGATGGCTGGTTCAAAAGGGCGTTGTCGTGATCCCAAAGGCAAGATCAAGAAAGCATCTGTCCGACAACATGAACATGTTTGATTTCGAGCTTACAGATGAGGAAATGGCTCGCATCGACGCAATCGAGACGACAAAGCGTCTGATCAATCCGCCATGGGCTGAATTTGACAGGTCCTGAGCATCGATCTTGACACTCAGGACCAGCCCACGGCGTAGGAGCTCGAATTCTGTGGCCAAACTCGGCATAGAGCGAGTAAGTAGATTTTACGAATACCCGTCGTATGGGATGTGCGACGCATAAGACATCCAGGGATCCTGAGAAGGGCAGGGCACACAAGGTTTGACGCATTCTGTATCATAAAGCTTCCTGAACTTCGCGTAATGAACCTCTTCGTCAGCCCTGATCCCTTCCAGAATCCTATCCAGCTTTCTCGAACGAGACAGTTCTATCAGCTCTGTGTATTCCCGAATCGCATCTCTCTCGCCGCATATGGCCGCCCTCACGCCACTGCAGTAGTCGCGAATCGGCTCTACTTCAACGGGCTGAGTTGCTTCTCTTGGTGTTCTCCCGGTGAGCTTCTCTACGATCCTGGTAAGAGTCGCAGCGTGATCCAGTTCGTCTCTCCTGGCCTCTGCAAATGCGTCAACCCCTTGGAAACTCTCGGACATATCACTCAGGCAGGCGTACAACACGGCAGTTCGGCGCTCATCTAGGATGGCCTCTTTCAATTTGTTGATCAACTCACGCAAGCAGTAAGGGTTCATGGCGATCCCTCCAACCTATATCGGTACATTCTACTAGCCCGGCAATGAGCAGGTGCTGTGTCTACGTCACAATTGTGACGCTCGGCGTCCGCCTATGTCCCGCTCGCCTCAACAATTGCCAGAGATCGAACAAGCTGCTGCGAAAGGATACTATTGCCTCGCCAGAGAATATTGTAAGGCTAATATCATCGGCGATCATACAGTCCGTGTGAGGGGGTTATGCGATGAGTGCAGTTCGAAAGGGAGCCGACAGGGTCTTTTGGTTGTTTCGCACTTCGGGCAGGTCTGCACACTTCTGGGTGGGGATCGCAGCCGGCCTGATACTGGGAGTCGCGCTGAGCTGGCTCTTTTGGGCAACCGACAGCGCTACTCCTGCGATAAGCTTGGTGCGCATGACCCCAGGGTTTGGCGAGACTGTGCCTATAGATGCAGAAATCAGTCTTGAGTTCAGCAGTGACGTTGTGGACCAGGAGCAACTGGGGAAGCCTTTTTCACTAAACATCATTCAGACTGAGCCCAGTCTTGAGGGTCAATACATATGGGAGACCCCGAGCCTGCTCCGCTTTGTTCTGGACCGGCCTCTTGCCGCGTCGACTCAGTATAGCGGAGTTGTTGACTTGAGCCTGATTCCGGTCAGCGGAGGACGTCTTGAACAGGCAGTCAAGCCGATAGAGTTCAACACAGAACGCTTATCTGTGGTCAAGGCAGGCCTTTCCGACGGATCGGCTGCTGCGGATTCGTCCTATGCCCTCGTGCAACTTGACCTTGAGTTCAACCACACGGTCGAAGCTTCACAGCTGTACAGGTACGCGACAGTGACCGACGCGGCTACTGGCAAACCCATTGAGTTCTCGCTGACACCGGATACGGATAGCGCCACTGCGTTTGCCCTGACACTCCACCTGCCTGACGGCCCAGATCGGCCGGCTGCAGTCGCACTGTCGATCGATCCGGGCCTGACCTGCAAGGGCGGGTCACTCGGACTAGCCGAGGGCTTCAGAGCGGAGTTTGCACTACCGGTCTCCTCCAAGGAGCAGGAGCTTGAGGTTTACTGGTCATTCTCGATGAGCGATTATCCCAGCAGAGGCAGCCTATGCATTAGCATCGGGTTCAGCGACTATGTGAGTTCGTCTTCGTTCCTGAGTGCGGTGCAGCTCGACCCGGACGTGTCCCTGACAGCGCTGCAATACGGCAGGGAGCTGATCGTAATCAGCGATCAGTTTAAGCCGGGTGAGGTCTACACAGTCACACTACCTGCCGGACTAGTCTCCAGGTCGGGATTGGAGCTCAAAGAGGATTTCAGCGTAACGCTGATCATGCCGGACCTCAGCCCGCGCATCGAATTCGATGACCCAGGGATGTATTTGCCAAAATACGGACTGCAAGCTGTTGCAGTCAACTGTGTCAACATCTCTGAGATTGAAGTGGCGATCTATCAGATATACCGCAACAACCTGGCGCCTCTCTTCAGCTACGGCGGGCCTCTGACATATAGGTTTGAAAGCGACCTCGACATCGCAGGGCGGCTAATAGAGACTCGCTCTTTCAAGACCAATGCCCCTTCAAACGAGGAGACAGTGTTGCACATAGATCTCAGCCACCTCGAGGAATCCAAAGGTTCTGGAATCTACGGAGTAGTAGTTAGAGATAAATACAACAGGTGGCGAAGCGACAGCCGTCTCATCAATTGCTCCGATCTGGGCGTGGTCTTCAAGGCAAGTGGCGAGGGCCTGTTAGCTATGGTGCGGTCGATCGAGACGCTCGAGCCTGTACCCGGGGCAGTCGTTTCCGTGTTGAGTTCCAACAACCAAGAGATCGCTACGCAAGTGACGGACGGAGACGGCATCGCGCATTTCAAGGGGCTACGAACAGCCTTGTCCGAGTTCAAACCCATGCTGGTGACTGTGGATTCGGGCTCTGATTACTCATTTCTGCCGCTTGATCTGACGAGGATTGACACTGTCGGATTCGACGTCTCCGGAAGAGAGGTATTGACACAAGGGTATGAGGCTTTCATCTACCCAGACCGTGACCTGTTCCGCCCCGGCGACACTGTACACATAGCCGGATTTGTAAGGGGCCCCGGCATTTCACTGCCGCAGTCCTTCCCCGCCCAGCTGACAGTTTATGACCCTCGCGGAAGCGTATTTAGAGAGTTGCCAACCATGGTCGATGACACGGGCTCATTTGAGCTGACGCTTGATGTACCCTCTCATTCAATGACCGGAGAGTACCTGGCTTCGCTGACTGTTGCAGACAGGGAGATCGGCCGCATGCGGTTTATGGTTGAGGAATTCATCCCAGAGCGCATAAAGGTAGTTGTGAAGCTCGATGCGGATTCCTATAAGCTTGGGAGCACTGCTCAAGTCGAGGTATCTGCGCAGTCATTGCTCGGTTCCGCGATTTCCGGCCGCGAAGTGGAGATTGCTGTTGCGCTTACCCCGTTTGAGTTCAAGGCTCCGGGGTTCACCGGATATAGCTTCACAGACAGCTCCCGCGAATTTGGCTTGCAAAGGGAGACAATCACCTCAGGAATCCTCTCGGACGATGGTTCATGGACCCACTCGCACGAGTTTTCTGACAACATCACCCCGCCGTCAGCCTGTGAGGCAGAGTTCAGGGCTACTGTCATGGAGATTGGCGGGAGAACCTCACTTGGCTTTGCCAGGGCAGTGTATCACCCGTACAACATATACGCCGGCGTGAAGGTAACCGCAGCGGGCCAACAGGCAACAGTCGGCGAGCCGCTGTTCATAGACTGCGCTGCAGTCAACCCTGACGGAACCTCTGCACCGGATTCTGACCTCACAGTGGAGGTTTTCAGAGTTCAGTGGAACACCATCTACAGCCGTGGCTCTGACGGCCGGTATACCTATGATGTCGAGCGCTACGAAGAAAAGGTCTTTGAGAAGACAGTCACTACCTCTGACGATGCCACAGCACGACTGCAGTATGTTCCCAAGATGTACGGGACCTACAAGGTCGTTGTCTCCGACGCGTCGACTGAGCAAGGTCACAGAGCTGCAACAGAGTTGTGGGTCAGTGGCGTAGGCGGCGATATATGGTCCCCGGCAAGCCCGGAGGAGGTCGTCATCGAGACCGATTCGACTCGCTACACTCCGGGATCGACAGCCAAGGTGCAAATACAGTCGCCATTTGCAGGCAAGGCGCTCGTCACTGTCGAGCGTGAAAGGGTCTTCAGCTACTTCGTTCTGGACGTCCCGCAGGGCGTGTCCGAGATTGACATCCCAATCGTCAGCGAGTATGTGCCCAACGTGTACGTCACAGTGCAGGTTATCAGATCGCCCAAGGGCTTGAGCAGGTACGAGACTGCAAGAGCATTCGGTACCCAGTCGATCTTCGTCGAGACGGAGAGGGATAGACTGGATGTGAAGATCACTGCTTCCGAAGTCATTCGTCCCAATGAGCAGGCAAACATAGAGATCGCTGTAACCGGTCCCGACGGCAAGCCTACAGATGCCCCGGCTGTGGTGACTCTGGCAGCTGTGGATGAAGGCATCTGCCAGATAACCGGATTCGACGCACCCTCGCCGTATGACTTCTTTTACGGCCGTAAGCGTCTCTCGGTGTCGAGCTACGACATATATCGACTGCTCATTGCAGAACCAAGGCCTGCGACTACGCAGCTCACAACTGGCGGAGATATCGACGAATCCAGAAGCTACGCAGGAGAGCGCCACCTCAATCCGATCACTGCCAGACGAGTCAAACCTGTCTCGCTGTGGTCCGGCCTCGTACAAACTGATGAACAAGGGCGTGCGACAGTCACACTGGATGTCCCCGAGTTTTCCGGCACGTTGAGGCTCATGGCAGTAGCCGCATCCGGACGGGCGTTTGGAAATGCCAGTGAGACAGTGATGGTGCAAGACAAAATCGTCCTGTCACCCACGCTCCCCCGCTTTGCGTCAAGCGGCGACGTTTTTGAGATTCCTGTGTCGATCCGCAATGCAATCGGCTCTGATTGCAGTCTAGCTGTAGAGATAAGCGCGACTGGGCCCATCAACATCGAGGGCGAGAAGACTCGAGTCGTAGAGCTGCGCGACGGAGAGGAGGCCCTCCTCATCTTCAGTGCGACAGCAGGCGACATTCCCGGAGTTGCGGCCGTAACGATTACAGCCTCCGGCCTTGGCGCAACAAGCTCAGTAAGGACCGAACTGTCTGTCAGGCCATCAACGCCGCACATGACTAAGGTGATTACAGGCACAGTGACAGCAGCGGCTCCTGTGACTTTGAGGAGTGACACCGAGTTTGTGGGTGAAACAGCATCTTACTCGCTCACAGTCGGGCCTTTCCCGACAGCACAACTTGGGGCTGCTCTGCAATATCTGATCAGCTACCCATACGGCTGTCTTGAGCAGACTGTGTCGGGGTGTTTCCCTCTGCTCTACTACAGAGAACTCGCAGCTCAGACTGACCCTCGCCTGTCTCTGACTGATGTCTCGAATTTCGTTGAAAAAGGGATCGACAAGATTGAGTCCATGCAACTGTCGGACGGGAGCTTCTCCTACTGGCCCGGGACCTTTAGCAGATCGCTGTGGAGCTCGGTGTATGCGGCGCACTTCTTGGTCGAGGCCAGGAACGCGGGTTATCAGGTATCCGAACGGGTTTATGCCTCGATGCTCAGCTTCCTAGAGTCTTTGGCCAACCGCAAGGCCACTGACGCGGAGGGCATGGAGTGCCGGGTGTACGCACTGTATGTGCTGAGTCTGGCAGGAAAGCCTTCCATGGGCAATCTGGCGTATATGAAAAAGAGCGGCATCGGCAATCTTACAGGCTTCTCCAAGGCCCAACTAGCTGCTGCGCTTGCATTGGCCGGAGACTATGATGGAGCCAGGGAGGTAATGCCGGACAAATTCGACGCCGTGCCCTATGCGCCTCAAACTGGAGAGACCTTCCGGTCACCTTCCAGAGACGATGCAGTTGTGCTGCACGCTCTTGCGACTGTCGATCCGGGTAATCCGGCAGCATATGCGCTTGCCAAACGGCTGATTGACGCAATGGACACTGACGGAACGTGGGGCACTACGCAGAACACGGCGTTTGCATTGCTTGCACTGGGCAAGGCCGCGTCCGTATATGAAACTAGCCCGTATACTGGCACAGTCTCGGCTGCAGGCGGGCCTATAGCTTTCGGGTTCGACAGCCACAGTGAGTCAACTTTGGATTTGGCCTCTTTGGGCCTCTTGACGGCACTAGAATCCGAAGGCGTCACCATATCAATAGACGGTGACGGGACAGCATACTACGCGCTGACTGTTAGCGGAGTGCCCTCTTCAACAGCAGATATTGTGGAATCAGACAGCGGCATCAGAGTCCGCAGGGAGTATCTAGACAGGGAAGGTAATCCGGTAGACGTCAGTGGGTTAGAGCAGAATGACGTGATCATAGTCCACATCACCGTAGCTCCAGAGGCTGAGAACCTCAAGAACGTGATTATAGTCGATATGCTGCCTGCAGGGTTGGAGATCGAGAATCCTAGGCTAGGCAGAGACGTCCATCTTGATTGGACCGATCCACAGACGCTCACTCCTGACTACATGGACATCTGCGACGACAGGATGATCCTCTTTGCCAGCTTTAGTGATACAGGGGAGTACCACTTCTACTACGCGGCCCGTGCAGTCACGGTCGGCAGCTTCACCCTGCCTCCGATCAAGGCCGAGTGCATGTATGACCCCGCCATCAACAGCACTAGCGGTGCTGGCAAAATAGTGGTGAAGGAGTAGCGTCAGAATGAGTCGAGCCAAGCGCTCATTGACGAAAGCAGCTGTTGTCCTCCTCTTGGGGGTGGTTGCGTTCACAGCAGTGATCGCAGCCGCCCTCCTGGTGCCACTGCCAATGGACAAGCTGCAGATACCTCCGTCGACCTGCGTATACGACGCTGAAGGCCGGCTCATGTCCGCGTTCTTGGCACCCGATGACCGCTGGAGAATCACTGTATCTTACGAAGACGTCTCGACAGAGTTTTTGGACATGCTCATAGCATATGAGGACAGGTGGTTTTTTTGGCATTTTGGAGTGAACCCTCTGTCCCTCTGCCGTGCTCTCATCCAAAACATCAGAGCAGGCAAGATCGTCTCAGGCGGCTCCACGCTGACGATGCAAGTGGCTCGTCTGCTCGATCCCAAACCCCGCACTGTGCCTTCCAAAGTGAAAGAGGTCTTTCAAGCCATTGGGTTGGAGCTCCGCTACTCCAAGAAGCAAATCCTCTCCATGTATCTAAACCTCGCGCCCTATGGCGGAAACATAGAAGGCATCGGAGCTGCGTCTCTCCTCTACTTCGGAAAGGAACCCATAGAGCTGAGCACGGCTGAGGCCGCGCTGCTCGTAGCGCTTCCTAGGTCACCTGAGGCTTTGAGGCCTGACAGGTTTCCAGACGCCGCGAGGAGAGCAAGGGATACGGTCCTAAAACGTGCCTTCGACCGAGAGGTCATTGACGAGCCGTTGTTCACTGCAGCGCTCTTGACCGATGTTCCTACTGGCCGCCGCGAGCTCCCAAAGAGAGCGCAGCATCTGTCGCGCTACCTCGCCCACAGGTACGGGCCGGGCAACATCTACAGCACTATATCATTGCCTGTTCAGTCGGACATAGAGGCGCTGCTTTCAAAGCACGTCGACTCTCTTAGGGCAGCCGGAATCTCCAATGGTTCTGTGGTAGTCATAGACAACATCAGCCACGAAATCGTAGCATACGTTGGATCAGCGGATTTCTACGACGCTGAGGCGTCAGGACAAGTGGACGGAGTTAGGGCGGCTCGCTCACCGGGCTCTACCCTAAAGCCGTTCATCTACGCGATAGCCATGGACCAAGGGCTCATTACTCCCAAGTCCTATCTCGAAGACGTCCCTGTATCCTACAGCGGGTACTCGCCGCAAAACTACTCCGGGACGTTCAGCGGGGTAGTCTCGGCTGCTTCCGCCCTGACTCAGTCCATAAACGTCCCTGCAGTCAACCTGTTGGCGTCAATAGGCGTTGACAAACTCTTTACACTTCTGCGAACTGCGGGAGTGTCGTCGCTCAGCGATCGGCACACCTACGGCCTAAGCATGGCCATCGGAGGCTGCGAGATATCGCTCTTGGAACTCACGGGGCTCTACTCAATGCTCGCCAACGGAGGCACTCTGTATCGTCCGCGTCTGGTCAGGCGGGCCGGCACGCAGGAACATCCCTCTTCTCCGCCGATAACTCTGTTGTCCGAGGAGAGCGCCTTTTTGGTTTCAGAGATCCTGTCTACCGGCTCACGGCCGGACCTCCCCTCCGCTTGGGAATCGACCTCACTGCCCAAAATAGCGTGGAAGACCGGCACATCGTACGGTCACCGAGATGCGTGGTGCATAGGTTACTCGTCCGGGTTCACCGTTGGGGTGTGGCTTGGCAACTTTTCTGGAGAGGGTTCGAGCAGTCTGGTTGGTGCGGAGGTGGCGTCTCCCCTTTTGTTCAAGATAATAGGCAGGTTGTCCAAGGGCTCGACATCGGAGTGGCTGACTCCCCCGCAATCGCTTGCAAGACGTGAGGTATGCAGCCTGAGCGGCATGCCTGCTGGACCTCTCTGCCCGGAGACGACAGTCGACTACTACATCCCCGACGTCTCCTCGAATCAAGTGTGCAACCTGCACCGTGTCGCTCTCATAGATGAGTCAACCGGCCTGAGAGTTCCTGACTACCTCCGCGGGACGCCTGGAATTGCAGAAAGGGTGTATGTCGAATGGCCTGCATCGGTTGTTGCATGGTACGTAGCTACAGGCGTTGCAGGAGTGGATATGCTGCCTCCGCTCGACCCCAAGTACGCAACCAAGATCTCCGGCGCCCCGCCAAGGATCATTTCACCGCAGGATAACCGGACTTACCAACTTAGAAAGGGGCTGCCTCCCGAGCAGCAGAGGCTCGCACTCATTGCCGAGGCAAATGTCAAGACAGCGAAGCTCTACTGGTTTATAAACGGCGAGCTCGTGGGAACGTCAAAGCCCGGCGAGGCTGCGTTTTACACTCCTGTGCCGGGGACCCACGAGCTCGTATGTCAGGATGAACTGGGCAGGATCGACAAGATGAACCTAGTCATTCTGCCTCCGAGCTGAATTCGTTTGAGTGAAGCGATCAACGCTAGCTGCGCTGAACCTAGATGATCAGCTCCAAAACGACTAGCTTCAAAGCAATCAAGTTCTTGGAGTATAGCTCCACTTCGTCCCTTCCGGTGTGTCCTTTATCACGACTCCAGCCTCAGCCAGACGATCCCTCAGCGCGTCGGCAGTAGCAAAGTCGCGTCGCTTTCTTGCTTCCTCCCGCTCCTCTATGAGCTTTCTGAGGTCTTCGGGCAATTCCTGCGGAGCCCAGTCAGCAACCCCAAGTCCCAAGACCTTGTCAAAGCGGAGCAGCAACCGTCTCTTTTCCCCGCTCGAAAGAGCCTGGTCTCTAGCCATCTTCCACACAGTGCCTAAGGCGCGAGGCACGTTCAAGTCCGAGGCTATGGCGGTATCAAACTCCTCCAGATAGCTCCGTGCAGGTCCCTCCGCAAAATCGGAGTCCCCGAGCGAGTCCGAGGAGTCTCCGGCCGAGCCTGCAGCGTCCTCCTGGAGCCATCCGGTGTAAAGGCTCTTGAGGTTGGATAAAGCGCTCTGGGCAGCGCTCAGCGCCTCCCAAGTAAACTGCAGCGGACTGCGGTAGTGAGCCTGCAAGCAGAAGTACCTGTAGTCGGCAGGCGTGAAGCCCTGCTTCTCCAGCTCACTCAAAGTGAGGAATCCTCCGCTCGACTTCGACATCTTGCCGTCCTTGGCTATCAAGAACTCCACGTGGAACCAGTAGTTGACCCACTTATGCCCGAACGCAGCTTCCGATTGAGCCAGCTCATTGGTGTGATGCACAGGGATGTGGTCGATACCGCCGCAATGGATGTCCACACGCTCTCCGAGATACTTGCTTGCTATGGCCGTGCACTCGATGTGCCAGCCCGGGAATCCGATGCCAAACGGCGAGTCCCACTTCATCTCCTGGTCAGGAAACTTGGACTCTGTAAACCAGAGTACGAAATCATGCGGGTTTCGCTTGTTGGGATCCACATCCACTCTGGCACCCGCCTGCTGCTCATCCAAGCGAAGACCGGCCATCTTGCCGTAATCAGGGAAATTGTCGACCGAGAAGTATACGTTGCCTCCGGCATGGTATGCATAGCCTCTGTCGATAAGGCGTTGGATCAGCTCGATCATCTCCGGGATATGCTCGGTCGCTCGAGCGACTGTAGTAGGCGCCAATATGTTGAGCGAACGGCAGTCTTCAAAAAAGGCGTCTTCGTAATAGCGCGCCAACTCCCAGACGCTCTTGCCCTCGCGCCTTGCACCGACAGTCATCTTGTCTTCACCGGTGTCTGCATCCGAAGTAAGGTGTCCTACGTCAGTCACGTTCATGACGTGGTTTACTTCATATCCAAAATAAAGCAGCATCCGCCGCAACAAATCCTCAGCGATATATGCGCGGAGATTTCCAATATGTGCGTAATCATACACCGTAGGGCCACACGTGTAGAGCCCGACCTTGCCAGGTTCGAGTGGTTCAAAGGGCATCTCCGTTCTCCCTAGGGTGTTGAACAGCGTAATCCGCCGACCCATCCAAGCACCTCCGTGGACGTTTGCTTACGTTAGCGTACACTATACCTGTCCTAGGTGTCAACGCGAGCCGGATTAGGCATAGACCTCGACTTCGAGGCCGCCGGCGCCACCTGCATCGCCTGTCTCCGCCTGCACCAGTTCAAGTTCAACTGCCCTGGTCACCGCCCTGAAGTCCGCAAAAGCGGCTTGCATGAACTCCAAAGCGTCCTCAGGACACCTCACCACTATGCGCGCTACTGCCGCCCCTGGGGACAACCCGTGCTCTGACTTCCACTTCCTTACCAGGCCGAGTGCCCTGAGGAACTCCTTGCCGCCCGTTCTCACCCTGTCATCGATCTTCACACGCGAGATGTGCGTCCAAGGAACGAGATGGATCGACTCGAAGCCCTCTTTGGACCTGTAGTACGCCTGATAGATCTCCTCTGTTATGTGAGGCGCAAATATCGAGTACATCCGCAGTATTGCCAGTAAGGCGTTGTACAGCGACACTTGCGCCGATTCCCTGGCCTGCTGTCCTCTCAATTCGGGCTTGTAGAGGCGCTCCTTTACACTCTCCAGGTAGTTGTCGCAGAAGTCATTCCAGAAAAAAGCATCCAGTGCGGCGCGAGCCAAGTGGATCTCGAACGACTCCAGTGAGGCTGCGACATCGTCCTGGGTCGAGTATACTCTGTCTAGCAGCCACATGTCCATCGCCTCTGTGACAGTGTCCCTAATCGCCTGCGAAGCGGCTTGAGGCTCAAACGCCTCCAAGTGCGACAGGACGAATCTGGCCGCGTTCCACAGCTTAATCGGCACTCGTTGGTTGTTGGCCACCTCATCTTCGACAAAGGTGATGTCAGTTCCAAGCTTCCCTGTGGACGCCCAAAGCCTCACCACATCAGCTGAGTAGATGTTGATCAACTCGTCCGGTGTCTGGCCAGCGTTCGCCTTGGACTTGCTCAGTTTTTGGCCCTTGTCTGCCATGACGAATCCGTTGATCATGACGTTGTGCCATGGTATGTCTCCTGTATGATAGAGACTCTTGACTATCGTATAGAACGCCCATGTCCTGATGATGTCATGCCCTTGTGGCCTTAGACTCGCAGGCACTATCGGATATCTCACATCGCGCCCGTCCCAATCTGCGATGATCAGAGGTGTCACAGATGAAGTCGCCCATGTGTCCATCACGTCTTGCTCTGGGACAAACCTGTCGCTGCCGCACTCGCACTTCCCTCTCGGATTGGTAGAAAGAGGGTTGACTGGCAGCTGCTCAATGTCCGCGAGCTTGACTTTCCCGCATTCGCCGCAATACCACAGAGGAAAAGGAACTCCAAAGAAGCGTTGCCGTGAAATGCACCAGTCCCATTCAAGGTCCTTGACCCATTGCATATACCTGTGCTTCATGTATTCTGGGTGCCAGTTGATCCGCTCCCCGGCCTCTATCAGCTCATCCTTTCGATCCATCACACAGATAAACCACTGCCTGGAGGTCCGGTATTCGATCGGTGTGCCACACCTCTCGTGGCAGGCGACCATGTGCAGGATTGGCCTCTGACTGCGCAGGCAACCTTGCTCACACAGGTCGTTGAGGATTTCAGCCCTGACCTCGTTTAGCTTCATCCCTGAGTATCTGCCGAAACCCGGCAAGACCCGGCCGTCGCTGCCCATCATCTCGTACAGTTCTAAGTGATGGTTTTTCCACCACTTGATATCCTGCTGATCACCGAAGGTGCAGCACATCACCACTCCTGTACCCACCGACCTGTCGACTGCAGGGTCGGCCAGGATGGGTGCTGTGCGTCCAATGACAGGCACAATCGCTTGCCTGCCAACGAGGCTGGCGTGATCTGTGTCATCCGGATGGACAAAGACAGCTGCACACGCGGGGATGAGTTCAGGCCTGGTCGTCGCGATTTCGAGTTCTTCGCCTGTGTCAGTCTGGAACACGATATGGTTAAAGGACGACTCGATCTCATGGGTCTCCAACTCCGCCTGGGCCACAGAAGTCATGCACTCTGTGCACCATGTGACCGGGCTGGAGTCCTGATATATTCCACCCTTGCGATAGATGTCCAGGAACGACAGTTGAGATATCCGCTGGCACCTTGGATCAATAGTTGAATACACCAACGTCCAATCAACGCTTAGGCCAAGCCGCTGCCACAGTCTCTTGAACCTATCTTCGTGGCTGCGGGCCACCTCGAGACACAGGCGGACAAACTCATCCCTGTCGATGTCAGCTGCTCTGATGCCGTGCTCTTTTTCGACGAGCCTCTCTGTAGGCAATCCGTTGTCGTCAAAGCCAAACGGGTAAAACACTCTGTAGCCGCGGCTTCGCCAATACCTCGCAACCATCTCCGCATGTGTGTACGAGTACACATGTCCTATGTGGATGTCTCCACTAACTGTCGGCGGAGGAGTGTCAATCGAGTAGATGGGGCCGTCAGGTTGTAGGTCAAACCGGTATAGCCCTCTTTCCTCCCAGTACCGCTGCCACTTTCGCTCTGCTGTTGCAGGGTCGTATCTCCGTGACAACATCTTGATCCCTCCGATCATATAAGAAAGGCGGCCATTCGTCATTCACAGGACGAAAGGCCGCCTCTTCCGCGGTACCACCCGTGTTCACTCAAAAAGAGTGCACTCATAAAGGCACGGACTGCTGAATCAGCGTCGATGCCCTCCCCCAGTAACGTGGGGATCCGTTGAGGCCTACTTACGCACTGGCAGACGTGGCGTTCGGTCTCACCGCTCCCGAGCTACGTTCAGCGTCCCCGACCGCCGGCTCGCACCACCCGCCGACTCTCTGGTGATCTGAGCAGACGCCTACTCCTCTCGTTCATCGCGTTTTCGAAGTCTGCTTTTTCTATATTTATACTGCCTCGAAGCGTCAGCTGTCAACCTGTGCACGTACAACCCTCGGATCGACTCTGGGTAGCTCCATATATATAGGGTCTGGAACTTGTAAACCGGAACGTTCTTGACACTCCGGAACGCAACTCGCCTCGCAAGTGAGGATGCAGCTGAGTTAGTCCAAGAGCACTCCCAGCTCGGGGTAAGCCCATTGGACAGACACTGCCG
>FIZI01000040.1:0-8382 GCA_900016865.1 uncultured Clostridia bacterium
TAGATCTGAAGTCAGACTTCACGAGGACAGTATGCGCGTCCCTCGATCATTGGAAAGGGCAGACGGTGAGCGCCTGGATATGCAAGTCGAGGCAATGCGGACTGAGGCGTTTCTACAGCTGGTGAACCGCAGACTAGTGTGAGTTGCTAGTGTAAACCGTATCAAGGCGTGAGAGTGCCGGTTGATTATTTAGTTAGGGAAAGGAGTAGTTCCGGTGAAGATCGCGAAGGTAGTAGAGAGTCAATAGGCGGCCATGCGTTTTCCTTCTGGTTCAGTAGCGAGTGTGTAACGTGAGCAGAGGAGGGGAGGATCGTACGCTGGCCGCTTTTTTGTGCCTTTTTTCCCTTGATCAGCCAGTGTATAATGGAGAGAACAGATCTAGCTATTTCAGAAGATTGGAAATGAACATGATGTCACTTAGGTATAAATGCCTTGCGATAGATCATGACGATACTGCTGTCGATAGCACTACAGCTATCCACTATCCGGCACACGTGGAAGCTATGCGGCTGCTGCGTCCAGGCCATCCGGTTATGAGTCTGGAGGAGTTTCTGCGCAAGAACTTTGATCCGGGGCTTCTAGAATACTACAGCGTTGAGCTTGGAATGACAGATGAGGAGTTGGAAGCCGAGTTTGAGATATGGGTGAAGTACGCTGAGGGGCGGGTACCGGCGTTCTACGAGGGTTTCCTCGAGTTCTTGAGTGAGTTTCGCAGTAGAGGTGGAATAGTAGCGGTCGTATCTCATTCCACTAGCGAGATTATAGAGCGAGACTATCTGTCTGCTGGTGAGCTCATGCCTGATGTCATTTTTGGCTGGGACCTGGACGAGACGAAACGAAAACCCAGCCCATACCCCATCCGTGAGATCCTCAGGTTGTACGATCTGTGCGCTGACGAATTGCTTGTAGTTGACGACTTGATGCCGGGAGTGCTCATGGCAAAGGCAGCCGGCGTGAGCGTCGCGGGTGCGGGCTGGGGGCATAGCGTTCCGGAGATAGAGGAGTACATGCGGTCCAACTGCACCATGTACTTCAGAACCGTCGAGTCACTGAGGGATTATGTCATTGAGGATTAGGGAGCCAATCTGCGGAGGATGGAGTGGCTTTGGTGGGGATAAGTGAGGATGAGTTGTACAGGCCAGTTGCGGACTACCTTGCAGCTCAGGGCTATTCGGTTCAGAGAGAGGTGCAAGGATGCGATCTCATCGCTACCCGCTCTGACGAGCTCATTGCGGTTGAACTCAAGCTGAGATTCGGCTTGAGCGTTCGTGTTCAGGCAGTTGAGCGCCAGGAGGCCGTGGATTCGGTGTACATAGCGATATCCAGGCCCAAGCGTGGGATCCGCGATTGGCGGCTCCACTCGTACTTGCATCTACTCAGGCGGCTCGAACTCGGCCTTGTCTTGGTCGAGTGTCTCCTTGGATGAAGAAGTCAAGAGGGGCCTTGAACAGTTCCCTGAGGTCGCGGCAAAGCACGATGCCGCGATCGATGCGATGCTGGCGCTGCAGGAGTCTGCGGTGGGCGGGGCTGAGTCTGACAACAGCGACAACTAACGCCTAGAGTGAGCCAGCTGTGCGGAGCTCAACCCCATCCTCAAGCCTGTCCAGGCATCTCAGAGGAGCGCGGCTCAGTCTCTATCCTCAAGTCTGTCCCACACGTCGTACAGGATGCTGAGTCTGTCTGTTATCTGCTCGTGCTCCCGAATCTTGATGTAGCAATCGGGCGTGCTGTAGAAACTCGGGTCTGCGAAGAGCTCCTCAAGAGATCTTGCTTGCTCTTCTAGTGCAATGATCTCAGCCTCCAATTCGTCTGGATCTCGCCTTCTGCTCTCTCTGACTTCGGACTCGTGCCTTGTTGCACTGGCTCGCCTTGGTCCGCTTGCCTTGACCCCCTTCTCTTGTCCACCTCGGCGTGCTTTTTGAAGGTCTAGGTCCCCCTTGTCCTGTTCTCCGGCTAGGCTTACCTGTCTCTTGTAAGCAGTGTAGTTCCCTTCATACGAATGGATCTTGCATTCGCTGATCTCCAAGATCCTGCCTGCGACCTTGTCCAGGAAGTACCGGTCGTGTGAGACTGCGATAACAGTCCCCTTGAACTCCCTCAGGGCGTCCTCAAGGCATTCTCTTGACCGTATGTCAAGGTGATTCGTCGGCTCGTCCAGGATCAGCGCGTCCGGCTCAGCCAGTATGATGCGTGCCAGAGCAACCCGCATCCTCTCACTGCCGCTCAGAGTTTTGATCGGCTGGTACAGGCAGTCCTTGGTAATACCTCCACATATGAAAAAAAAGGTGCCCGGCGTTGCCGTGGCACCAATATGATCACTTTAACAAACGATGGCATTAATCGACTGCTAATTTGGTACACAGAAAAGCCGTGACGAAGCACATCCGCCACAGGCAGTCGTCACAGAGGCTCCAAAATACCGCGTGCGTTCGATGCTGCATGCGTTGGGTTCATCGCAGCAGTGTGGGTTCGAAGCTGCTCGGTCACCTCACGCCTGACTCTGCCCCGGGCAGGATGTGACCATATTGAACTGTGGGCCCTGCACGGAGCAAACGGCTGATGGGACCAAACCGGATATGTCACAATGCGACAAGAACACGGCCTCTCTCTCCAATCAAAAGGAGTTGGTGTGCTATTACTACAATACCATTAAGAGCAGCACCGCAACAAGGGAAAGATCACCTCGGTACCGTTCTTGCCTGCATAAGCGGTGGGAGGAAGTGCACTTGTGGTGAAGAAATCTCAAAGGATCATGACCGGATCCCAACCCGGACAACAAAGGGGGATGCAATATGAAGGTGCTCGTCACAGGGGGAGCGGGCTACATTGGCAGCACGATCTGTTCAGCGCTAGAGGATGCTGGTCACGTTCCGGTTATTTTGGACTCGTTGGTAACAGGCCGCAAGGAATTCACGAAAGGACGGATCTTCTACGAAGCCGACATAGCTGACGAGGCCGCGCTCAAGCAGATCTTTTCTGATCATCCTGATATTCAGCACGTGATACACTGTGCCGCGCTGATCCTCGTGCCTGAGTCTGTCGCAAAGCCTTACGAGTACTACATCTCCAACGTAGCCAAGTCGACTGAGCTGTTCTACAACCTGCACAAACTTGGATGCAATCGAGTGGTCTTTAGCTCGTCTGCATCTATTTACGACGTTGTCCCAGGATTCATGGTAACAGAGGAGTCTCCGCTCAACCCGCTGAGTCCATATGCCAGGACGAAGTACATGATGGAAATGGTCCTGCAGGATTTCTGCTCTGCGTACGGGATGAAGGGCATCGCTTTGAGATACTTCAACCCAATAGGCGCAGACCCGAAGATGAGGTCGGGTATGTTCATTGAGGAGCCGTCGCATATTCTGGGCAGGCTTGTTGATGTAGAGATGGGGAAAGACGATGTCTTTCGGATCACAGGCACCGACTATCCGACCAGAGACGGCACAGGTATCAGAGACTATCTGCATGTGTGGGATCTGGCGCTCGCACACATTGCTGCAGTAGAGCAGTTTGACGAGGCGTTCACTAGGTTTGCCGAGAAGACAGGCAGCTACCAGCCTTATCTCGTAATCAACCTCGGTTCGGGCAACGGCGTGACAGTCAGGGAGTTCGTGACTGCGTTTGAAAAGGTAATTGGCAAATCGATCAACAAAGTGGACGCGCCGAGGCGTCCCGGCGATGCAGCAGGCGCGTACGCAAGCGCCGCTCGGGCTTACGAGCTTCTCGGCTGGAAGGCGGTTCTGTCGATTGAGCAAGGAATCGCAGACGCCCTCGAGTGGGCCAAAGTAAAGCACGAGATCCTGGAGAGCTGAAACAGGGGTTTTCATACACGATCATGCAGCATTGGAGGTACATAAGTATGCCCATTATAGACATGCCATTGGAGGAGCTCCAGAGATACCAAGGTACAAATCCTCGCCCGGAGGACTTCGATGAGTATTGGGATAAAGCCTTGGCTGAGATGCAGGCAGTCGATCCGGAGGTCGAACTAATCCCCAGCGATTTTCAGGTGCCGTCAGCCGAGTGTTTTGACCTGTACTTTACAGGCGTGCGGGGAGCTCGCATTCACGCCAAATACTTGAGGCCAAGAGGCGCAGTCGATCCTCACCCAGCCGTCTTGATGTTTCACGGCTATGGGGGCAATAGCGGGGATTGGAGTAGTAAGCTGGCCTACGTTAGCCTCGGGTTCAGCGTTGCGGCACTCGACTGCCGTGGACAGGGCGGGCTCTCCGAGGATACAGGAGGAGTGACAGGCAACACATTTAGCGGGCATATTATCCGTGGTTTGGACGACGCGTTAAAAGGCCATCCAGACAACTTGCTGTTTAGACACATCTTTCTTGATACTGCTCAGCTTGCAGGCATAGTGATGGGCATGCCTGAGGTGGATGAAAATCGTGTCGGCGCAATCGGCGGTTCTCAAGGCGGCGCACTGACCCTTGCTTGCGCATCGCTGGAGCCTCGCATCAAGAGACTGGTTCCCATAGAGCCCTTCTTGTGTGACTACAAACGGGTATGGGATATGGATCTCGATAAGGCGGCATACGCAGAGTTGAGGAACTACTTTCGACAGTTCGACCCGACGCATGAGCGAGAGGACGAGGTGTTCACTATTCTCGGATACATAGACTTGCAGCATCTTGCCCCAAGGATACAAGGCGAGGTGCTGATGGGCACCGGATTGCTCGATGAGATATGCCCGCCTTCTACTCAGTTTGCTGCCTACAACAAGATCCGGTCAAAAAAGAGGATGGTGATCTTTCCGGATTTCGGGCATGAGGACTTGCCTGGATTTGGAGATACTGCTATGCAGTTCTTAGCAGAATTGTGAGAGGTGAGATGCATTGGAGAATACCCACGTCGGAAGGGAGTTTCTGAAGGCCTATGGCTGGTCTAGGCGAGGTACGTCGGATCAGCAGAAGGGCGTACCGATGCCGGCCATTCAGAAGGCTCTGCCTGAGAACGCACAGACGCTGAATCTGGTCGATCCTGCGGAGTTCAAGGTAGGCAACGTGGCCGTACTCGATGTCATCAAGAAGAGACAGAGCCGACGGAGGTTTACAAACGAGCCCTTGACTTTGGAGGAGCTGTCGTATCTGCTTTGGGCGACTCAGGGGTTGCGTGCGGCTCACAGAGATGGGCGGCCTTCGTTCCGCACGGTGCCGTCTGCAGGAGCCCGCCACCCGTTTGAGACATACGTGGCGGTTCACAGGGTCGAGGGGCTGGAACCTGGGCTCTACAGATATCTTCCTCTCGATCACAAGCTTTGCCTTATCTATCAAAGCGACTCGCTTCCAGATGTCGTGACAGAAGCATGCATTGGACAGAGATTTGTCGCCGAAGCTGCTGCGGTTTTTGTCTGGACAGTCATCCCTTACAGAGCTGAGTGGAGATATGCCGTAGCTTCGCACAAGCATATTGCTTTGGATGCTGGCCACGTGTGCCAGAATCTATATATTGCTGCTGAATCCATCGGAGCCGGCACTTGTGCAATAGGAGCTTATGACCAGGATGCTATGGACAGGATGGTTGGGGTTGACGGAGAGGACGAGTTCGTCATTTACGCGGCACCAGTTGGCAAGGTGCCGAAGGAGTAGCCCTCTTAGGACAATGCGGAGGTTTAGGGATTGGTATGAAGAAGGTCATACGCGGAGTCCTGGTCACACCATTTCAGGAGTTTGCCGGAGAGGTAGTGGTTGATGGCGGGACTATAGTGGAGGTAGCAGCCGGCACCCATGCGAGGCCGGGCTTGGAAGTGGTGGATCTTGGAGACAGCTATGTCTGTCCCGGCTTTGTCGACATCCATATACACGGTGCGAGCGGGTCGGATGTGCTGGATGGTTCTCTGTCTGCGCTTGAAGAGATGTCTCGATTCCTGTCATCTCACGGGGTCACTAGCTTCCTTGGGACTGTCACTACGGCACCTGTCGATTCCATGGTGAGCGCAGTTGAGGCGGCCGCTGCTGCACTCTCTCGGCAAACAGATGAGGTATTGTCTCTTCGGGGTGTTCACTTGGAAGGGCCTCATGTCAGTGTTGACAAGCTGGGTGCGCAGGACGGCGAGAGTGCTCTTGCAGCTGTGGACAGCCCGATCTTGGAGCTCGTTAGGAGATATCCTGGTGTCATCAAGACTGTAACAGTGGCGCCTGAGGTTCCCGGAGCTCAGGCCCTCATAGAAGAACTGGTATCCCTCGGAGTGCACGTTTCTATCGGCCATACGGATGCCTCGTTCGAACTTGCACAGCAGGCGTTTTGCTGGGGCGTCGATAGGTTGACTCACGTCTTCAACGCGATGCGGCCGATACATCACAGAGAGCCGGGCCTGATCGTTGCATCCCTGCTCAACCCGAACGTGTACGTAGAACTCATAGCCGACGGAGTCCATATGCACCCTGCGGTCGTAGAGCTTGTCTACAGGAACAAGGGCCCCGAGAGGGTTTGCCTGATAACCGACTCCATGCGTGCTGCAGGGCTCGAGGACGGCACATACACCTTGGGCAGGCTCGAGGTGACAGTTGTAGGGAACGAGGCCAGGCTTGCGTCAGGGACACTCGCAGGCAGTGTCTTGACTATGGATCAAGCCGTGCGCAACGTCACAAGCTTCGCAAAGGCGGCCTTGACCGACGCTGTTACGATGGCGAGTTTGACCCCTGCCAGGGCTGTCGGGCTCGACCGCGAGGTCGGCAGCCTGGAGGTAGGCAAGAGCGCAGATATTGTGGTATTGAACCGTGATCTCAAAGTAGAGATGACTATGATCCGTGGAGTCGAGGTGTTCAGGCTCGCGTCGTAGCAGGGTATCAGTTGATCTTGACGAACCTTAGACTTGAATAGAATGCCTTCATTTTGAAAGGGCGGCCCGCATAACGTTGACTTGGATCCAAATAGCAGATATTTGCGGAAGGGTTGGGTGGGCCGTGCCTTGTGAAGTCATCTTGGTGATTCACGCATTAACTCAGTGGAACTTGGACGGGCGTTGCCAAGGACACGTCGATACCCCTTTGTGTGAGGCGGGGCGTCTAGATGCACTCGCCCTCGCAAGAAGGCTACAAAATGAGCGTATAGATGCGATTTACTCGAGCGATCTAAGGCGAGCCGTAGAGACTGTGCAGCATCTGGCAGATCTCAAACAGTTGCCGATTCATACAGACTCTAGGTTGAGAGAAGGGCGTTGGGCATCTCAGGAGAGGACTTCCGAGTATCCTGTGTTGCCTTTCGCAGTTGAGGTCGAGGATCGAGAGGCGGTAAAGACTCGGATGGTCGAGGTGATGACTGAGATAGCGTGCAGGCATGACGGCGAACGAGTCGTTGTGCTGTCGCACTCTGGACCTGTGAAGCAGTTTATAGGGCATGTCGCCGCGTGCAGCGGCACTCACCCACCACCTCAGTTCACGGGAGTCAGGGCTGCCATCAACAGGCTGATGTACCGGGACGGTTCGTGGTCGAGTCTGGTGCTCGATGATGCAAGCCATCTCAGAGTCTCGGATACCGCGATATCGGACAGCTCATCGGACTCTATCTCATAGAGCAGTCCAGTCACAATCCATACGGTGCCGATCTTGTCCCAAGCGAAAATGAGACCATGCAGCAGTGTCTCGATTGGCTGGGCATTCGGTCGCCTTTGTCTGAGAGGTGTGCGCCAGTGTATTTGCTCGAGAGCAGTGATTATCCAGCTATCGCACAATTGGCAGAGAAGATGAGCCACTGTGTGGCGGTGGGTGCGGTGGTGAGGGGCATCAGTCCCGCTCGAGTGTATGTTGACGACAAGTCCAGTCCGCGTACTGCACTTATTTGGACAAGGCGGGGCTACCACTACCTGTTGGGAGAGCCCAAAGGCAGAGATGTGGCTCACAGTTTGGCGGAGTTGATCTCCGACGAGCTGGCACCGCTGTCTGCAAGTCAAGGCGTAGCCACTCCGATCTTGTACCCGTGTGTGCCTGAATGGGGAGAGCACGTCGGGACTATCTTGCGAAGATGGGATCATGTCAGAGAGTTCAGACAGCTGTTCGTGTTTTACAAGGACGAGTTTAGAGACGTGGGCTTGTGGTCAGGACGGCTGTATCCTCGATTCGCTCTCAAACGGCTTGATGCCGAGTCGATCTCAAGCCTTGGCGGCGAGATCGAGCAGGCCGTTCTTGATGCATGGGGTTCTACAGATCAGTTTGCCAAGCATGGGTTCGGCTACTATATACTCGAATCGGACAAGCTCGCGAGCTATTGTATTTCGACTGCGTTTGATGAACACAGCGTAGAGGTGTACGTGCGAACGATTCCAGAGTACCGCCGCAAAGGCCTTGGAACAGCTGTCTGTAGTGCGTTTATTCGGCAGTGTCTGTCCAATGGGCTTACCCCGAGCTGGGAGTGCTCTTGGACTAACTCAGCTGC
>FIZI01000040.1:8430-8589 GCA_900016865.1 uncultured Clostridia bacterium
CAAGTTCCACGTGTATTGAGCAGGGCGAGCTGTGGCCTCGTCCGCCTGGTGTTCGCCGTCGTTTGCATCTGACCGCATATGCACACCAGACCCTATATATATGGAGCTACCCAGACTCAATCCGAGGGTTGTACGTGCACAGGTTGACAGCTGACGCTT
>FIZI01000041.1 GCA_900016865.1 uncultured Clostridia bacterium
CGACTATAAGACCCATTATATGGAGGGTAACATGCCTAAAAATATGCCTATCAATATGTCTAAAGTACCGAATACGCGCAATTTGACGCGTTGGTTACAACAGAGCGCCTTGGCACTTGCCGTAGCCACTACCATGGTTGCGGGTATCAATATAGCTACCGTACCGAATGCTGAAGCGGCCGTTACCACTGCAGATTTTTCGGGTTTGGTTCAGCAAGTTACCCCAGCGGTAGCGCGCGTAAATGTGACCAAAACCGTTAGTGAGGCTGAGCTTGCTAAAGCGCAAACCGCTGAGCTATTGCGTAAATTCTTTGGCGATCGTTTGCGTATTCCTGATCAAGCAGCGACGCCAGCGATTGAGCATGCTTATGGCACGGCATTTTTTGTCACCGCTGATGGTTATATGCTGACCAACCATCATGTGGTGGCGGGCGCGGACAAAATCAGCGTCACGCTTAATGACCGAACCGAGCTTGATGCGACTTTAGTAGGCAGTGATGAGCGCTCTGATGTGGCAGTATTAAAGGTCACGGGTCGTCAGTTCCCTTCGTTGCCAATCGGTGATTCCAATGCTTTAAAAGTAGGGGAGCCGGTATTGGCAATTGGCTCGCCTTTTGGTTTTGATTATTCGGCATCGGCGGGTATTGTTAGTGCCAAGTCCCGTAATTTTTCGCGTGAGACCAGCGTACCCTTTATCCAAACTGACGTTGCCTTGAACCCTGGTAACTCAGGTGGCCCATTATTTAATCAGCGCGGCGAAGTGATTGGCATAAACTCGCGTATTTTTAGTGGTACAGGCGGCTATATGGGGCTGTCATTTTCCATCCCGATTGATGCGGCGATGGATATTTATGAGCAGCTAAAAAATAATGGTGAGGTCGCACGCGCTTATTTGGGCATTTATCCCCAAGATATTGACCGTAATTTAGCTGAAGCCTATAACTTGGCGCGTCCACAAGGGGCGTTATTGACGCGCGTGTCACCAGATTCGCCAGCGCAAAAGGCTGGGCTAAAATCAGGCGACATTATTTTAAA
>FIZI01000042.1:0-965 GCA_900016865.1 uncultured Clostridia bacterium
TTGCTGAGTCTCCTCGGAGTGTCGAAGAGACAGCTAGCCCAGGTGATCCTTGGTGAGCACTTGCTCATTGCGGGAGTGTCTATTGCAGCGGGCTTAGGCGTAGGCTTCCTCCTGCTCAAGCTGTTTTTTATGGGTATATCAGCCGTGATGCAGTTGCCTAGACAGCTTTCGTTTAGCGCGCGGGCCGATGTCTGGCTGCATACGATCGGAGTATTTGGCGCTATGTTCATTGTGGTGGCTATCTCCTCTACGTATATGGTGCTGCGCCGCAGTGTAGTGGAGCTAGTCCGATCAGTGCGCAAGCCCAAGGCTACTCCGAGGTTCTCTTTCCTTCGGTTGGCCCTCGGTCTGTTATTGACGATTGGCGGATATCGGTGGGCAAGTTCACCAGACCCTTTTACAGTCGTTGCAGGAGTCGTGCCCGTGACACTGATGGTCTCTGTGGGCACTGTCTTTTTGATGCGCGAAGCCAGTATTGCTTTGTTGAACTGGATTCACGGCACTGACAGGTTGTACTATCGCACCGGGCCGTTTCTGACCGTGAGCCAACTGGCGTACAAGATACAGGACAACTACCGCGTCCTGGCTGCTGTTGCGATCTTGGTAGCCGTGATACTGTCTGCGGTTGGCACCATCTTTACTCTATATGCTTTGACCATGGAAGACGCTCTGGCGAGCCATCCCAACCCCATTCAGCTGGCGCAATATGGCGTTGCTTCTGAGCAACCGGGCATAGAGGCAGTCGAAAGAGCACTCGAGAGGCACGGTGTAGGCTCCATGATGCACAGAAGTGTGGTCGGACTGCGGGGCAGGCTCATTGACAAGAAGACCGACATCGTGGTTTTGCCCTACAGCTTCTATCTCGAGCAGCGGAGGAGCAAGGGGTCATACGCGCTGGCGGACATAGATGAGGACCGCAAGTACGCGTACAGGCTTAAGCAAATCGGCGTGACGGATAGGGAGCT
>FIZI01000042.1:980-5924 GCA_900016865.1 uncultured Clostridia bacterium
GACAGGCGCGCTGCTGTTTCTCGTGTTGTTTGCCGGGTCATTTATAGGCTCGGGCCGGCTGTACTGGACCTCGTTGAGAGAAGGATTGCGCTAGGTGGCATAGCCGATATCAACCGACACATAGGATAAAGGGAAACGGGGCGGGCAGAGTCAAGCCGTCCGACCCGTTTCCTTTTTTATTGGGATGAAGGGTTCGGACTCTATTTGTCGAAACAGCGCGGCGGAGGTGATCCTATGGCGTTGATCCAGTGGTCGGAGGATCTCAGTGTCGGCGTCAAGCGGTTTGATGACGATCACCAGCGGTTGTTTGAGATGATAAACGATTTGAACGACGCCATGCTTAGAGGCAAGGGCAGAGAGGCTCTGAACGACATCATCACCGGACTTGAGGAGTATGCGAAAACTCACTTCTCGGCAGAGGAGAAGTTATTTGCCGAATACGAGTATCCTTTTGCACAGAGCCACAAGAAACAGCACGATTTCTACATCGGCAAGGTAGCCGAGTTCAAGCGCGAAAACGACGAGGGAAGGCTAGGGGTAACTGTCAAGGTCTCGCAGTTCCTCAGTGACTGGCTTAAGAATCACATCAAGGTCGTAGACAAGCAGTATACACAATTTTTCAATGAGCGGGGCGTAAGATAGCGTGTCCGCATCCGCTGGGGACCGCACATCGGATTGAGGGTGGTTCTGCGCCTGCGGGACGACACGCACCGGGTCGTGTGTGAGGACCTGCACCGACTGGGGAGTGCACCGATTGAAGGGTTCGAACCCTGTTCGTCGAAACAGCGCGGCGGAGGTGATGCTATGGCATTGATCCAGTGGTCGGATGAGTTGAGTGTCGGCGTCAGGGAGCTCGATGCTCAGCATCAGCGTCTGATACAGATGATCAACGAGCTAAACGACGCCATGCTTCAGGGCAAAGGCAAAGACGCTTTGAGCGAAGTCATTGCCGGGCTGCATCAATACGCAAGAACACACTTCGCCTCGGAGGAGAAGCTCTTTGCCGAGCACGGCTATCCCGATGCTGAGAAGCACAAAAATGAACATGACTACTTCGTCGGCAAGGTTGATGAGTTCAAGAGTGAGCTGGAACAAGGGCGACTGGGCTTGTCTATAAAGGTAGCGCAGTTTCTTAGCGGTTGGCTGCAAAACCATATCAAAGTAGTGGATAAACAGTATAGCCAGTTCTTCAACGAGAGAGGCGTGAAGTAGTTTGTGAGCAGCTCGGCGCCGCAACAGCTTGGTGTCGGGTTGCAGTTGATCAGAGTCGCAAGGATTGAGGCCGCGGAGCAGGGGCAGTAAACCCCCTAGATTGAGACAGCGACGCTGTGAGGGAGGGATCGTAATGACCTCTTTGGCCATATACTTAGTGCCTGTGGCCATTTACAGTATTGTGGTGGGTCTTGTGGAAAGAGCAAGCGGCAAGGAGATTGCAGGGCGGCTAGGGCTGACTCTTGGGGAGAGGAACTACTACTTGGGAGCAGTTGGGCTCGGCATCGCGACGTCAGTCTTGCCGTTCTTGATCTTGAGGACGGTTCCT
This sequence comes from uncultured Clostridia bacterium, assembly GCA_900016865.1. Lineage (GTDB taxonomy): Bacteria > Bacillota > DTU014 > DTU014 > DTU014 > DTU014. The sequence goes on from FIZI01000042.1 coordinate 2,521, forward strand.
GCGGAAGTGCTCGATCATGAGAACCTCGCCTTGAGCAGATTTGTCGGTCAGACACTGACGGGATCTAGTCTTCTGTCTGCTCTAAGGTTCGGAGTGCTAGAAACCGGGTTAGGAGAGGAGTTCTTCTTCCGCGGTCTGATTGCAGGTGTCCTTGGTAGGCGAATGCGGTTGTGGGTAGCCAACGCTGTTCAAGCCGCTATCTTCGTTGTGCCACATGTGCTGTTGATGACCGTAGATGTCAGGATGTGGCCACAAGCTTTGTTAGCCCCTTTTGTGTCCGGCTTGGTCTTGGGCTGGCTGAGGCTGAGGTCGGGAAGCATTTTTCCTGGATGCATAATGCATGCCCTAGGCAACGTTATCGCTGCTATCGCTGTGATGACTCGAGCCTGAGGTGATGCAGAGTGAGGGGCGCGGCCAAGTCTGTTTGCATCGCCCTGCTGGAGGTGCTGATGCGCGGCGGGCCTAGCCTGGCAGCAGAGAGTCGTATCGACCAACAGGCCTATCGCTCGATCACGGGCGGTACCTACCCTGCCGGGTACAAATCAGGACTGCGGATCCTGAACTGAGTGCGTCAGAATCCGCAGTCTTTTTGTGTTTTGTTATGGTAGGCAACCTCACCTGTTCACCAAGTCGTTCACTGCGTTCATCAGATATAGGTAATGGGCACCCAGATCGACGACGTACTCATTCTCTCCCCACAGGAACGGCCAGTCGAGCTTGTTTTCCGGAAAATCTGGCTTCAAGATGAGTATGCCTGGAACGACGCCTCCTGCGATGAAGGAGAAGTCGGCTCTGTTGCTGCCATAGGCTATTTCCTTTGAGAAGGCGCCAACGCCGGAGGCCAGCGATACGTCGGACGCAGGGTGACATCCGAGTATGTAGTCTACGCACCTAAACACCGGCTCCGGATCAACTAGATCAGGGAAAGCCTTGTGTAGCATGTATGTTACTATTCCAAAGTGGATCACTGCGCCGGCGCCCGCCCATCCTCCTCCTGTGATAGGAACGCCAAACGGGTTTTGCTTTTTGAGGTCTTCAACGAGTCTGTCATATTGCTCGGCTATGGCTCTCAGTCGTTGTTTGTAGGGCTCATCCATAAAAGGAGCTGCTTGGAGTGCCGGCACTATGCTTCTATAGAGATTGCGCTCCATCACAGGCCAGAGTTTCTTGATTCTCTCGGCATACTTCTGATCTTTGGTTGTGATCAGGAGTTGCACGGCAGCTCTGAACTCCTCATCTTCGAGGTTGCCGCCCGTAGTGTTGCCGTGCTTGAAGATGTCAGGCTCATGTTGATGCTCTTCTTCCCAGACCCGCTTCGCGGTATCGAGACACTCATCAGCCAGATCGTCGTTGTATCCTCTAAGGGCACGGCTGGCAGCTGCCAACGCAGCTATGGAACCGTAGTTGAGTGGAGTTGACTTAGTGGTAAACGCCCACCTGTCGTCTGGGGTTCCACTGGTGAAGCCGTCGGTCTCGCCTTCTGCTAGGCTTGGGTTGTAGACTAGATTGTCTGTCTTTGTCGCAGCGTCGCCCAGGTGAGTGTATTGCTGTAGATACGGCTCGACAATCCCACAGATGGCGTGGCCAACTGCACGGTGCTGTGCGATCAAGGCCAGGGTCCCGTGCTCGATTTGCTGGATGATATCCGGGATCCCGTCAGGTGAGTGGATCTCCACGTAACGCCTTTTCTGGTCAACAGTCGTTTCGTCTCTTGTGATCTTGAAAGTCTCCCAGACGTCAACCAGCTGGAGCACGGTGTTATACTGGGTCTGTGTTCGGATGTCGTAGTCTCCGGCGTCGAACCAGCCTCCGATGTTCAATCCGGGGATGTGCTCGCCGGGTTTGTACGGAGTGTCTGTCGTCGGGCCCTGAGCGTACAAGTCGAAGTGCTCGTGGTTTACGGGAGCTTGACGAGCGTCGTCCAAGTGACAGACTCCGTGCCAGACTCTATAGGCCTCTCGGACCTCCATGTGGTCCATTTGTACAGGAAAGAACACGTCGAGAGTAGCGTGCCACGTGTCTTCGTAAACGTCTTCAGCTATCCGGAACGGCAGTGTACGGGTATTGCCATACTCAATGACGTATATACCCGGCTCTCTCACAGATGAGAAGTCGTATGTGAGGTAGTTGTAGCGGAGGTAGTTGCCCCAGGGCTTGACAGGCCCCGAGTGAGCGGTCACGAACTCGCCTTCTTCCGTCACCCTTAGGACCGAAGCAGCCTTGAGCGGTTCGTCGTTCTTGTCGAGCTCTATGACAGCCAGTTTTGTCTGGTCTGGATGGTAACCGACTTGGGAGTGGCCGATCACAGGCGCCTTCGTCCATCCATTGATCGTGTTGGCGGATATGAACCACTCTATCACCCTGCCCGACTTGTCGGCGGGTATGAGGCTTCTGACTACATACCATCCATTCTGTGCGTAGTTGCGGCCGTCGTACAGCATCAGGTCTGAATCGTCGGATTTGATCGTAACTCTGCGTTCTGGATCTTCGGGTGCCAGGACTAGAGTTCTGGTCACTGCTATCGGCTCCGGCTGGACCTCGCCTTCGGATGATCTGCTGGTCGGCCCTGTGGGATACCGAGGAAATAGGCCCGTTCGGCCGGATGCGATGAATGTCTTTCCAAAATACGCCGAGGGGAGAAACTCCAGGTTGAGACCTGCACGGCCTATCAGCTCTTTGGGCAGCGGGCTTTCCAAGTTTAGCCCGATCACTATTCCATCCGCTCTTGGATGAGCGTCTATCGAGTATCTGAAGTTGTAATCGGGATACGCAAGAAATGCCTCTATGCGGGAGTTTTCTACATTGACCTTTCGGTCCAGGAATGTGGGGACCGGGTCCCACTGTCCAGGAGTCGGGCTCAATCTCACGTCTCCGTTGGTGGCTGTCCGGACCTCGTGGTGTATGAGCTCTATACCGCTCATCTTTGCATCGCTGAAAAGGCCGTCATACCAATTGCTGAAGACTAGAACGTTGAGTCCACGAGTTTCGAAGTACTCTCGATCATTGAGTTGTAGGGTGCTGCCGATTGGACGTTTGGACAAGGTCTGTGATGCATGGCAGTCTGAAGGTTTTTGCTGCATGATAGAGACCTCCCTAAGCGACTGCACCGTCTCAGAAATGCAGTCGAAGTAGACTGGCCAACCTCGACCCTACTTCCGTTATACCTTCGGGCTAGAGGAGTGTCAAGGACAGTCAATCCAGTAGAGAGTTGTAAGCGATGCGCTGTGAGCGGGGTCCGTCAAAATCTGCTGCAAGACGAGCTTCGGATAGAGGAGATTTGCTAGGGCGAGCAAATAGTGTACTTGAACGGCCGTATGTGAATGCTTGAAGGTGCCGTCTGACGCCTTCCCCTTGACGCGTCAGTCTGTGTGACTCTCGTCACGCGAAATGGGGCAGATTCGTTC
>FIZI01000043.1 GCA_900016865.1 uncultured Clostridia bacterium
CTTGCGGAGTAGGGGGAACTTGGGGCATATGGGGTGTTTTCGGTAAAAAGCCCGGAGGAGTCCCCTAGGTCCCCGTATACCTCGTCGGTCGATATATGGTGGAAGCGGAACTCGCTCTTCTTATCGAGAGGCAACGTCTCCCAGTATTTCCGGGCTGCCTCGAGGAGGGTATAGGTTCCAACAATATTAGTCTGGATAAACGCCGCGGGGCCATCAATTGAGCGGTCAACGTGCGATTCGGCGGCCAGGTGCATGACAATATCCGGTTGATACTGCTCAAATACCCTTTCCAGTCCGAACGGATCGCAGATGTCTATCTGTTCAAAATGATAGTGTGGACTACTTTCTATCTCTTTGAGCGACTCCAGATTGCCCGCGTAGGTTAACTTGTCGAGATTTACTACTGCGTGATCGGACTGCTTGATCAGGTGGCGGATGACGGCAGAGCCGATGAAACCGGCTCCACCGGTGACGAAAATCGTCTTCATCTACAGTCCTCGTTGAGATCGGTTCTCTGCATATTGACAGTCTCCCACGGGTTTCAGCAGTGTAAAATATTCCCGGTACTACACTTGAATGCTACGATCTTTCACGGAGGCACGATAGACCCTTTAAATCAAATCTGTAATTTTCGGTGCAAAATCGAATGAAATCGGCTTTATTCAAGACGATTCAAGAGGGACTGTCTAATGGTTAAGGTACTGCCCTTCTGGGCGCGCATGGTGGAAGATCTATTTGGAGTCACAGTTGGTTTTTGTCCCCACTCGAAGCGTGTCGGCCATGTTCGCCTCATTTGAGGCGAGCTGGCCCTTCACCGACCGGGGCACGGAGGGGATCGCCGCCAGGTGGAAGATGCCGGCCGCGCCGGGGAAGGAGTCGCACCTAACGGTGCTCCCGCTCCGGCCCTTCGGCCCATCGCGCCTCCATCAGGAGGTCGAGGTCGGTGATGTTCCATTCGATGAACGTCAGCCGGGGGTGGTCGAGGAGGTGCTCGATGTTCACCCGGTCTGGCACGGTCGCGAGGTTGTCGATAGTAACGACATCGTGGTGCTGTGTTAGGTACAACCGACCGCAGGGCGGGCTGTGTTTGCAAGGTTTGAGCCGATGAAGCCGGCCCCACCGGTGACAATGCAGCGCATGAAGAGGTTGTGGCGGTGGGGCAGTTTAGGGTATCTGGATTGAGCTGGAGGATTGACTGTCTCTTGTATCAACGGTGCGCTAACCTTCGAATAGCGTACCCTACTGAACCGGAACCTCCTCTGGTGAATTTAAGTACGAGAGGCCCTCCCTCCGTGACACCATCTCGTAGATCCCCCTCCCATGTCTGATACCCAGTTCCGGCACCTCCCCCGCAGGGATCACCCTCACCGGTGGAACCACCGGGTAGCGCGAGTTCCGCACCCACCCGCCTTCTTCCATCAGGTAGTACGCCCCGCCCTGCATCCGCTCGTAGAACGTGTATTCGCTTGCGAAGCCAGCCGAGACCAGGTTCGCCATCACGAGTTCCTCCTTGCCGGCGTTGACGGTCACGTGCCCGTAGCCGGGCGGGATGAGGACGAACTCCCCCGCCTTCGCGGTGACGGCGACGATATCGCCGAGATCGCTTCGCTGGAGGAGGTAGAGCGCCTCCCCCGCGAGCACCTGGTAGAGCTCGGGATAACCGATGCCCGAGGGGCTGAGCGGGTGGTAGTGCCCTTTGGTCTTGACGTACTCCCCGCCCACGGTTCCCGGAGGAATGACAGTGATGTCGAACCGGATGTTCTGTTCACGGAGATACGCATGATCCCCGGCAGTGAGGGCGAGGTCGCGGTACATGGAGTACAGGGGCGTGTCGCCGGACCGGTCGGGGTTCGCGAGCACGCATCGCATGTCGTCGAGGGTCCGGACGGAAGGTTCGGGGAGGGGGCCGGGCCAGTAGCTGTTCATCAATTCACATTCTGCTGTGGCCGGTGATAACCTGCGCGATCTGATTCCGGTGTATTTCTCCTTGGACGGTCATAGCCGACCTTATTGGGAGAATGGCAACCCTGCCTCTCATTTTTCCCTGGAGAGCACCCGTTGCAACTATTCGGCCCCGACTGGTCCCATCAGGCGCGTGAAAAACCGCTTTTCCTTCTCTGATAGGTCGCATCCTCGCGCCGGTCTGAATCGGGACAGGCCATTCCGGTAATGGATAATGCCTGATATCTGCCAGGAAGTGTCCTGACCAAACCCCATTATCTCGGGATAAGCGTACGTGCAATTGATGATAAGGATCACCGGGCAGTCAGTACCCCCAGCGGCCTCCGAAATCTGGTTGGTAACTTTACTACCCACTACAACTTCCGCTCTTGAGGGACCGGTGTATCCCTCCCTCTCGATCCCTCTCTCTGGATCGAAGAAGCCGGCATGTGGTGTTTGGCCGTACATCTGCTCGGTCTCCAGGTTCATCCGGGGCGTCGTGACCTCGATGAGGATGTCTCTCCCATCCGGGCGAACCCTGAACTCGAGATTTTTGGGCGTATCCTTCACGCTTTTGCCCTCCCGGGTCTTATCTTCCAGCGAGACATCCCTATCCGGAGAGCAGCCCGCTCGCTTCAGTGCGTCGTAGACCTCGAGTTCGGAGGAATAGTTCAGGAAGTTATTCAAGAGTTTCCTACCGAATTCAGCGTTTACATACTCGGGATAGAGTTCCAGCCACGCCTCCACGCGTTGAAGTCGCCCCTGGAACTCCTTATCCCCTACAGAATGCAACAGGATCCCACCAAGAGAGAATTCAGCGATCTCCTCAAATCTCTCCGGGGGTATCCTCCCGTTATACTGATCGAAAGCCACCCGGTAGAGCAGGGGCTTTCGAGGGATGATTCTGCTCAGTAATGGATAACGAGCGAGGTTCTGCCGTATAATCTCTCTTTCCTCGTCAGTAGCCTCAATGATATTGCGGCTCATCTCTTCTGTCCTCCACAAAATCCCGAAATGAAAACGAGTATCTTCAGATTTATTGACATAGTCATGCCTTTTTCTCCAGGTTTTATAAATAGTTACATTCCGTAGAGGTCGATGAAGCCAATAGGGTAAGAAGAAAATGGATTCGGGCGCTTGGCGTCAACTGTCTAGCAGATAGATGATATCTCTCCTAAATACAAGGCTTGATTTTGACCATCTTATCACGTTGAGAGTAATGACCAGCCGAGAGTGCAATGGCCTTACTGACTAACTTCGAATAGTTGTTCTTCACCAAATGCCCAGAAAATAACCTTTCAAAGAGGCATAGTATAAATACTGATTATTAGGCTCTGTTGAATTCCTTCCAGACAACGACAATCACGACTGTTTGTACTGCCTTCGTTAG
>FIZI01000044.1 GCA_900016865.1 uncultured Clostridia bacterium
CCCAACATGTCATCCAACACGGCCTGAACAGACGGAGTTATCTCCGCGATTATCTCAGCTGCGGTCCTGCGGCCGGAGGTGAACTCAGTCATTGGATACCAGAAGTTCTGGTTGTTCAGAGCTCCTACGTACGGGCTGAACAGCTCCCAGTCGGTCATGCACCGCATCATCAGCTCGTAGCTCTCTGCATCCTGAGCAAAGCTGAGACGGGAGTTGACGTCTTCCCAGACCAAGTCCGCCTGGTTGTAGGCGTTCCACAGCGCGATCAGGGCCTCGGTGTCCTCGTCAGAGGAGACTGGGATACAAACCTGGTTGAGGGTGGTTACGTTCATAGTGTAGTCGTCCGCGTCAGGTCCCTTGGGCATCAAGACGACGCCAAAGGTAAACGACTCGCTGGCGAGACTGTCGGTAGCCCAGAACGGCGCTACGTACATTCCAACCTTCTCATTGTGGAACTGAGCGAAATTCCACCCCGCAGGATCGACAGACTTGTCAAAGACGATCATCTGTCTGACATATTCCAGCACAGCAGAGGCCTTGCCGCCTGCATCAAGGTCAAATACGACCTTGCCATCGACAACTCTGGTCATCTCCACACCGTTCGTCGCAAGGACAGGCAGGAGGGTGTTCTGAGGGCTGTGGTTCGGGAACATGCCCCCGACGCCATACCTGTCGATCTGGCCGTCTCCGTCGGTGTCGGCAGTCAACGCTGCTGCAATCTCCCTCATCTTCTCCCATGTCCACTCGCCTGACTCGACCAGGTCATACAGGCTGGGCAATCCCTCTCGCTCAAACATGTCTTTGTTCCAACCGATCACCTGAACCACGATGTAGTCGCCAAAACTCATAGGCAGTCCGTAGCACTGCCCCAGAATCGTCCTGGACTCCTTGAACCCTGCGCGGCCTTGAAGAGGCTCAGGGATGCTCTCCCAATACTCGTCAGGCAGCAAATGTCCGATCGGACGAAGGGCACCGCGGGTCACCAACGGCGCGTAGCTGCCGCTGTCAGTCTGTACGATGTCTATCGTTGGGTCACCGGCCAAGACAGCTGCCATAATCGTATCAACGATCTGTCCAGAGTCGATCTTCCTAAACTCAATCTTTGCGTTGAACTCCTCTTCAGCAGCCTTCCAGGCGTCGTAGTAAGGGCTGCCCTCCGACGGTGGAGTCATGTTCATGCCCGCGAATACCACTGTTCTGCCGCCGAAGTCGTAATCAGCGGCTAGAGCCATGCATGAACCTGCAAGTAGCACGAAACATGTCAAAAGACTTACGATACTGAGAGACTTCTTGCTCATGTGATAACCTCCTTAAGGTAATGAGGTAATCCGGGTAGACCACTTGTACTCACATCCCGTGACTCTTCTCTCAGGCTTCTACCACTTCAGACAGGCATCCCCCCTCGAAGGCCACTGTCGCAGTCAGTGCCGGATTCCGGTCGGCACTGACTACTACATCAAGGCTACTGGCCAAGCAAGTCGTCCAGCGCGGCCTGCACCGCCGGAGTTGTCTCTGCGATAACCTCAGCTGCAGTCCTGCGGCCGGAGGTAAACTCACCCATCGGGAACCAGAAGTTCTGATTGTTCAAGGCTCCTGTATATGGGCTAAAGAGCTCCCAGTCAATTATGCATCTCATCAGCAAGTCGTAGCTTTCCTGGTCTCTAGCAGCCGAGACCCTGCTGTTAACGTCATCCCAGGCCAAGTCGGGCTGGTTGCAGGCATTCCACAGTGCGATTAGAGCTTCAGTGTCTTCATCAGAAGAGACTGGAATGCAAACCTGGGTGATTGACGAAACGCTCATTGTATAGTCAGTGGCATCCGGCCCCTTGGGCATTGGAACTACGCCGGTTTCAAACTCAGCGTCTCTTGCCAGGCCATCATTGGCCCAAAGCGGAACGACATACATCCCGACCTTCTCTCCTGGCGTATTCAAGGACAGTCTAAGCCTTTCCGCCAGCATCAAGGTCAAATACTACCCTTCCGTTGACCTCAGCGGTCAGCTGGACGTCATTGGTTGCGAGGACAGGCACAAGAGTGTTCCAGGGGCTGTGGTTTGGGAACATGCCGCCAACGCCATACCTGTCGATCTGGCCGTCTCCATCAGTGTCTGCAACTAGCGCAGCAGCAATCTCCCTCATCTTTTCCCATGTCCACTCGCCTGACTCAATCAGGTCGTAAAGGCTGGGTAGCCCTGCTTCCTTGAACATGTCCTTATTCCACGCGATCACATGCACCATGATGTGGTCGCCGAAGCTCATTGGCAATCCATAGCACTCACCCAGTATAGTCCTGGACTCCTTAAGGCCAACGCGGCCCTGGAGAGGTTCAGGAATGCTCTCCCAGTATTTGTCGGGCAAGAGATCGCCAACCGGACGCAGTGCACCGCGAGCGACCAATGGCGCGTAGCTATTGCTGGCTGTCTGAACAATGTCTATCGTAGGATTATCGGCAAGCACGGCTGCCATGATAGTGTCAACAATTTGCCCCTGGTCAACCTTCCTAAACTCGATCTTTACGTTAAACTGCTCCTCTGCAGCCTTCCAATTGTCATATGCCTGACTGCCCTCAGGCGGGGGCGTCAAGTTTTGTCCAGCGAACACCACGGTCCTTCCGCCGAAGTCGTACTCGATTGCAAAAGCCATACCTGAGCTTAAGAGTACGAGACATACAACAACGCTCAAGACCCCAAACAGTCTCTTGCTCATAATGTACCTCCTGGTGTCAGGTTAGTGGTCTAGACTGGGGTGGAGCAGCAAAACACCACTCCCCCAAGTCATCCAAAATCGACATCAACCTACTAGGCCTGTTCGTTCAATGCCTGCTATGAACCGTCCCTGCAAGAAACCGAACAGTGCCAGCAGTGGAACGATGTAGTACAAGCTAGCAGTGTTCAATATCATGGTCGACATTTCAAACGGCGCGTCGAACCCGTGCTCTTCTCGGAATGCCAGCATGTAGTCTTGAACTACTCCAAGGTATCTGTGAACCAGCAAGTCGTTCTTGGCCTGGAAAATCGTTGTCGTGTAGAAATAGTCGTTCCACTGCCAAGCAAATGACAGCACGAATATGACTAGCAAAGGCGCCTGGGCCGCAGGAAGCATGATCGAGAAGAACGTCCTAAATGGCCCGGCTCCGTCGACATGGGCCGCCTCCTCGAGGCTCCTTGGCATACCCTTGAAGTACTGACGCATGATGTAGATGAATAAGCCATTCTTGATACCTGTACCGGTACCCGCCATCAGCAAGAACGGTAGCGGCGTGTTGAGCAAATTGACTCCCGGCCCCATCCCAAATGCCCCGAAGTACCTGAAGTTGATATACAGCGGGACAAGCAGTAGCTGGGGCGGAACAACTAGGGTGAAAAGGACGCACCCAAAGACGAGTCCTTTGAACGGGAAATCATAGCGCGCCAGCCCATACCCGATGAACGTGCACGAGATCACCTGCAGCAGACTGACAGCTGTCACGAGCAATGTCGTTAGGAGGAGTGACCGAGGATAATTCATGAACTGAAACACCACACGGTAGTGCTCCAGAGTCGGCCGCCGCGGAATCCAGCCTACACTGCTGTCGTAGACATCCTCTAAGCTCATGAACGATCCAGAAATCTTCACAAGCAGCGGGCTGACTATGATAAACGCCATGCCCAACAGCAGCAGAGTCCTTGCAATCGCCCACACAAGCCCTTGAAACTTGGACTTCTCAAATCTGCGACGCAGATCGCTGCCATGAGTCTCAGTAATTGGTTGTGCCATCTAAAATCCCTCGCAATCCTCGTTGGTCTACTCCTGATAGAAGACCCACTTTGAGACCAGCCAAACGACAAACGCGAGTATGGCTGCTATCACCACGAAATAAATCCAAGCCATTGCCGAACTCACGCCGTAACCCATACCTCGGAAGGCAGTGTTCTGAATCAATTCCATCATCCTGTTGTTGGGAGCAGTAAAAGAATCTATCACTGTGTAGACGATCATCGTAGGAATGAGCGGGCTAATGATCGGGAAAGTCACCTTCCAAAATGTCTCCCACCCGGTCGCCCCTTCGATCGCAGACGCCTCATACAGAGATTCCGGAACTGATTGCAATCCCGCCAAGAAAACCAGTATCTGAATACCGGATGCTTTGATGATATCCGGGACTGCCCTCACCGCGTTCATGATGTACCCAAGCACCCCTTGCGGCAGCTTAAGACCGTAAAACAGTGACGTCACGATCTCACTCCCAGGGCTGGCAGCGCTACCACCGGTCAAGGTGTTGGTCAAGAAGTCGTAATTCTCGATCAACAACACCGCTCCGCAGTTGAATATCACAGGCAGAAAGAACACTACTCTAGCTACGCCCCTGCCCCTAAACGGTTGATTTAGCAGCACCGCAACAAACAAGCTAAAGATCAGTATGGCAGGAACGTTTGCCAACATGCTTTGAACAGTCTCAGTCAGAGTCCGCACGTAGCTTTCGTGGACCAGCAGGGCAGACTCGTAGTTCTCCAGACCGACGGAGGTAAGTTCGTACCCGGACGCTCCTACCGATACATCAGAGAAGCTGAACATCAGTGACAGGATAAACGGATATAAGAAGAACGCAATAAACCCTATCACAAACGGCAGTACGAACACGATTCCGGTTAAGGCGCGTCTCGTATCCATGGACATCTTTCTCACTGAGCAGCACCCCTCTCTACCAGCCGATAGGACAAGCCATCTACTGTCACACCATCGACCTCCACCGGGTAGCCGTTGTAGTTGACTATAACGGCACTTCCGTCCTCGTATTGGGTGCGGTACACACCCTCTTCTACCCTGCAGTGGTCGACAATCGCCTGAGTTCTCGTAGCCTCGGCAATCGGTCGAAGTTCCTTGTACAGGTCCACTGCTATATCAAACCAGTCGCGATACTGCAGAGAGTAAAGATCTTCGTGGTCTGTGTCTTTGATCTCGCTCGAATCTGCATACATCCACTCAAAATAGAGGCTTGCTCCATACTCGACTGTCTTGAGTATCGCCTCAACCGGATCGGGCGCCAAGTTGATCGCCTCTCCGGCGAAGTCGACTAGCCCATGAAGGGCAATCTGGTAAAACGGCACGCTTTCGTCAATGATGTCGTAGTTGCTGCTGTCGTTGGGCACATCAACAACATACTTGGCGAACGGCAGCGCATAGGAGTTGGCACCGCTAATCATCAGTCCCAAACTCAACTCATCCGCCATCCTTGCCAACTGCCCAGTAACGATCTCTTGAGCCTGTGCCCGGTCGATGAGCCTCTCAGGATCATCTCTGTAGTCGGAGCTCAAATCACGGCCGAGGTCTCTCAGCGACAGCCCGCCAATGCCATAGCGGCTGAAGCTCGACATGAACTTGCTGATGAGGCCCGGCAGCTTGCCCGGGCTCAGGATGTAGCCCGACTCTTTCTCAACCGCTACAAATGTGGGCACATCATACACGAGCGACCGAGTGACCTTGCGGTCAATAGTCCTGGCGGAATCGCTCCTTGCTCTAAACCCGTCGAACAAGCGGTCTCTATAGACGTTTACAAAAGCTACGTCGGGATATAGCTCCCATCTATTGGCCTCCGAACGAGCGCAGAGCTCGCCAAAAGCCTCTTCGCCGCCTAGGACGCCGATCAGACGGATACGGTCCGGGTAGTCGTGATTTCCGCTGCCGTTAAACCATCCGGCGTATCTAATAGCCAGGTTGTTAACTCCTGCTTCCTGCAATGCCCCGGCTACTGTCGCTACCTGATCGTAGGTAGTAAGCGGAATGGACACATACCTCGGAATGCCCAGGATATTGGTCCTCTTCAAGGTAGCTCCCAAAAAGCCCACGATAAACGGAACGCCTTCATCGAGCTGATCCCGGGAAACCGAGCCTACTCCACTCCCGATCAGATGGTCGCGGTAGGCGTGTGCCATGCCTACGTAGTCTGCGTCCTCGCCGTGCAAGAACCTATACCTGATCTCAATGTCTTCGCGGGCCATCCTACTCTGAAGGACGCTCATTTTGCCGAGCATTCCCCAACCTATCTGCGGCGAATACTGCCAGTCAGAAGTCAAGCTGAGGGTAGTGGCTGGCCGGACGACGAAGTTGGCTCCTACTGTGTTAAACGCTCCGCTCCCCGAGGCGATGCTCGCCTCAATCGTCGCCAACGAGTCACCTTCGGTGATGATTGCCAAGAACGCAGCGTCGCCCTGCTTCATCCCGTATACCGGAAGATGAACTTGCCTCGTATCTGTCACCTTTTCAGCACGCTGGTGCAATGCTGGGTTCAACCCGTAGACCTGTGAGGTAAACGAGCTGACTTGGGTTTTTCCGCTGTTAAGGTTGATGATGGCTCCAGAGCCGTCAGGCACAAAGATATATCCGCTTGCCTGCGTGTCTGCTGCCCCGAAATATGGTAGGACCTTTATTGCGCTTATCGGCAAACTGATGACCGTATTCCGCGGGCTGTACTTGCCATCCAAGTCAACAACGTTCTCAGGAAATTTGACACTATCCATAGGCACCCTGACGACGAGTTCGTGGCCGTCCAGGATGTACTCCAAAGATACGTTGAAGACCTCCAACCGCTGACGCGGAGGATCAAGGTTGTTCTCGATATTGTCGATTGCCCTGTCTTCGAGCGTGTACCCTGCCTCCTCAAAGGCAGTCAGGATGTTCTTTAGCATAAACGAAGGGGTCTTGCCGTCCAAGATATAGACCTTGCCACCTATGACCTGCTCGAAGTCACTGCGCTGTACCTCAATAATCTCCTTGTACTCAAGCCTGCCTCCTGCGATTCTGCCAAGCAGGTTTCTAAGGATATCATTGGTCTGGCTAGTAGTGAGCTTTTTCCCTTCTGCCTCCAGCCTGAGGCCGTCAAACACCTTTAGGCTGGCGGAATAGGTGATCTTCTCCTCCTCGTTCTCAACAGGAACAAGGGTTATCAAGTGAAAGTACCTGTCAATCATTGACTCGAGGTTCTTTCGAGCTTTATCGTCCTCGATTCGTGCGAGAATTTCTTCAACTCGACTGGCCGATATCAAGCCCGGCAACAAGACATACTCGTCATACAGCCTTCCAATGGTGTAGTCAACACGAACTCCGTTGTCGATCGGTACGATCTCAAACTGCCCTATAGCAGCACTATCAGTGTAGCTGTTCATTGTGGACTCTACTGAACCGGGTGCATAAAACTTGATGGCCACCTGAGCCTTTGCAGCGTCTCGCCTGTCGTTCAGGGGATTTGTACGCCACACGACGCCGGAGGCCTTGTCCCTCACCGCAGCCTCAGTAGTCGCTTCGTTCAAGTAGAGCTCCAAATACTCGTTCTCGGTGACCAGCGTCATGCCCTCAAGCTCGTCAGCCGCCTGCGCCGACAGGAATGGGGATACAGGAACAGCCGAGAATCCAACGATGGCCAAAACTACTATCGCTATCCGGAAAATGCTCCTTCGGCCCATGTCTCCCTAACCCCCTCTACATCCTGAATACAATCTCTCTGTATATGCCCGACACAAACCCTGTAAACGCTCCGATGATGTCGTAGAACACCAAGGCGCAAAACAGGGCAAACGCCATCCCAACAACCGTAATCGCTATACCCCCTGCGGTCTTGCCAAAGCTGTAGTCGTGAACAATCATCGTTGCCAAGAACAACCACACTAGCGCCCATCCAGCCCCGAGCACCTGGAATAGCTGATAAAACGCAGCCTCCTCCTGGACGAGCACGTGGCTCAACGCTGTCAGAGGGATATAGACAACAATGATGGGTGTCAAGGCATATGCAGAAGATATGAAAATGTCTTTGATAGTGCCTTCTCCGTCCATAAGCGTTGTCACCGCCCAGCTAACGCAGCACCACAGGCCAAACGGAACCAGTACTGTGAACGCCTCGGACAAGAAGTTCACTTGCTGCACATCGTGCGGGTTGAAGATAAAGGCAGTATACTGCTGAACGCCTACATATGTGGCTATCACCAATGCAAGCACAATACAGGCTGATCTGACGCTCGCCTTCTTTTCGTGCTTGATCTGCCAGAACCCGTCAAACGGGTGGAACAGGACGAAAAACGCAAAGGCTAGCTCTCGCAGCAGCGCCTTTCCGGATCCGCTACCGCTCGCCCAAGTCTTGATCCTGTCAACCGCCCTGGCAACAACTCCGCTGCGCACGACTAGATAGATCAAGAGCACTGCAATAACGATGACACTGGCTCCGATGCCGAAGTAGCGGTCAACAAGCTCCTCGCGATACTTCCGATATGCCTTGGAGTAACCGTCTCTGTCTGCTCCAAGTTTGAAATATCTCATAGCGTTGACATAGTCTTCTTTGAGTAGCCTCGCGCTCCCGACGCCTGCATAAGCTAGCTCATAGTTGGCGTTCAAACTCAGAACACTCTTCCACATGGCTTCTGCAGCGTCGTAGAACCCCTTCTCAAATAGGAGTATAGCTGCATGAATCCGCTTGGCGTAAATCGTCGGGGCGTACACTGAGATGACGTTCTTGAGGCTATCTACTATGACGATGTCATCCCCGACACAGTCAAGCGCCACCGGGCCTAGCAGTGCGCCAGTCTGCGACCCTATTGTGCCGAAGACATACAGAAGCTTGCCGTTGCCGTCATACGTAAACACACGGCCTCTGTTGCTATCCAATACGCTAAAGATGTCGTTCTCACGAGATACTATGTCTCTAAAATAGGAGGGGCCTACTGCAGTAACGCCAGGATAGCGAGAAAACGCTACATCGCCAAACGGCGGAAAGAAACCTTTGCGTATCAACACATCCGATCCGCCAGGATTGAGCTTCATTATTGCGTCCTTGCCTTGGCCTTTTAGAGCACTCACGACATGCGGAGTGGTAGGTGATGCTGCAGTACCCTGCTTTGTCACGAATATGAAGCCCCTGGAATCAACGTCTATAGCACTAAACTCCGTGGGCAAGAACAACGACTGTCGCTCACGCTGCTCACGCGTAGCCACCTTGCTCCAAAAGATGTCGGCGGCAGTCGGAGTGACACGCGGGGCACCCATGAATCCCCTGAAGTTGCCGTTGGAGTCGAACTCCATCAAGCCTTCATACATGCCCTTGGATATTACAAAAACCCTGCCAACGCCGTCGACACCGACCTTTGCTGGCCTAAAGACAAAACCTTGTGGAATAACCCCGGAGCCGTCATCTTTGGGATCATTGATTTCCTTGACGAGCACTGCGGAGCTGTCCAGATGAAGGACCCTGCCATTGCCTGTGTCCGCCACGTATATATCACCATCGGCGGATATAGCAAGTCCTTCAGGGTTTCTAAACCTGTCCTCGGCATCTCCGCGATCAAAGCTTTGAATCACTCGTACAACTTGCCAGTCACTGGTCAAGTGAACAATTCGGTTGTTTCCGGTGTCCAAGATGTATATGGCACCGTCCGGACCTACGCAGATATCCATGGGTGCCTTGAAGTCTCCAACACCAAGGTCACGGCCGCTTATTTCTGCCTTAGGCACGTACGCCTGAGGTGCCGGCACATCGTCGGCCCACTCATCGTACACGTAACTGGAATAAGGGACAACCGCCTGAACGCTTGCCGTGGTAAGCACCAGCAATACATTGACGAGCAACACGAGCATAACCAACAGACGGCTTATACCAGTGCTACAATGTCTGGCAACGCTCACTTACGCTCCTCCTCCAATCACGATGGCTAACCCCGCAAGCACGCATCGACCAGTTCGTCAATGCGCCCTTCGGCCAAGCCGATATTCGTGTCGGCTGCTCCGTAATAAATCTTCAGCGACCCGTCGTCTTCAGCGATCGCATTGCAGGTAAACACCACGTTCATAACTCTGCCCTTCATCTCGTAGTCATGCTCAGGCCACAGGATGAAGTCCCTGGTGTAACCAATGATCTTGGACGGATCCTCTAGGTCAAGCAGACACGCTTTCAGCCTGTAGATAAACCCGTTGCATGTACTCGAAACAGTATGATAAATCTCAAGCCATCCGTGCTCGGTCTTGATAGGGACTGCACCAGCACCTAGCTTGTGACCATCCTGAAACGGCTTTCCTTTGTAGGTAACAGGCCGACTCTTGCCCCAGAATACCAAGTCCGGGGAGTAACTCACCCACATGTAGCAAGGGTCAAGCTCATTGCCAAATGGGCGGTCCAGCCTGACATAGAGTCCATCGACCTTCTCCGGGAAAAGCGCGCCGTTCCTGTTGCCAAACTCACTGGCAATGGCAACTCGTTCAAAAGTGACGAAATCTTTGGTCTTGACTATGCCCACCCTAACTTGGTTTTGAAATAGATCGCTCGCATAGAGGATGATGTACTCGTCCCCGATCTTAGTTATGCGTGGATCGTACACACAAGTCTCGGGATGAATCGGATCAGGTTCAGGCCAGTTCACTGGTTCCGGATCCGGCTCGAAGTGATACCCGTCACGGCTCCTAGCAATCCAAAGGCGGTGAATGTCATCCAGAGTCGTGACATCCATCAGCAGGATGTACTCGCCGTTATGCTTAACCGCCCCAGGATTGAAGGTATATAGAACGTCTTTGGGCATCCTGTCAGGACTCATCACGGGATTGCCCTCGTATTTCTTGAGAATCCTGCGTTTCACGTCCAACCGCTCACCTTCTAGCGTTTGTTGATGTGATATGGCTTTGTAGTGTGATCAGGGTGACATGCGATGCCACATCTTGATGTCCGTGCACTGTTGTCAATCTTGCTGGTCTAATCTAGATGCCGTTCTTGGTGTGAGTCTGGCATGTCACCCTTGAACACTATCTCGCCTCTATCATGATGCTCGCGTAGTACTTGATGCGCGAGACGAGAACCCTTAATGTTCCGTCGTCTGTCTTGGCTATCGAGGCTACGGGTTTTCTCTCTTCCGGAGAAAGAACTGTAGCCTTCAGTGGCTTGTCCTTGAGCCACTCCGGCAGAGCGACACCGAACAGGAACGATGAGGCCTCCTTCACCGTGTCCGTTGCGACATCAATATCGACGTTGTTCAAGTCTATGAACAGCCGCTCAGCAGCCTCGTCAACGTATAGGGTCAGCCCTACTGTAGTGGGCACTGTCTTGGCGTCGACAAGCAGCTGCCTGCCCTGAGATACTGTCTCCATCGCCTCTCTAAACGCACCCAGTTTCTCGCTTCTGGCTCTCTCATCGACGTAGTAGTCCAGTCCAACGGGGTCTCTCAGGTATAGCACTACTCCGTCGCCATACTTCGCGAGCTTCTGCACAGGTGCGTCCTCAACACTGGAGACGCCGGTCAATGTCGCGAGTGACAGCCCTGCCTGGTTTATACTGAAGTTGTAAGCCTCACCTCTCCTCAGGCCGCTCTCTCCAGTGACGATCAGAGCGCCCCCAGCCTTGACCCAAGGCTCCAAGACCTGTTCGACGTCTTGAGGATCAAGCACGGTCGCGTTAGGTATTATCAGCACCTTGAGCGTGCTCAACGTGTCTGCATCAAGCTTCCACTCGGGTATCGCCCTGTACTGATAATGAAGCTCAGTCAAAGCCGTGCCCCATCCCCAGAAGGCAAACATGTGAGGCTGTCTGTCCATATCGAAATATCCGCCGGGAGTCATGAACGACAGTTGCGACGACGAGGAGTAGTACAGGCCTACATCCTCCAAAGGAACTCTTGCTCCAAACGTGTCTCTGGTATCTTTGACGAATTGAAAGAACTCCCGAGTAACAGCCTGCGGCTCCTGCGGCACCCCTGCCCTTGGCAAGGCATGTGTAGCCAGTCCTTCGTAGTAGAGCACTTTGGACATCTCCGGTTTTTCCGCAGAATACATCCACACGTTTACAAATCTACTTTTAGCATGCTCAACAGCAAGCTTGTAGACCGGAGCAAACCTGCCGACAGGCGGATACATGATGCCCCGCGATCCGCTCCCCGGATGGTACCCTACGCTCAACTCTGTGCTGACCAGGTCCATGTCACCCCTGAGCCAACCGAGGCTAAAGAACGGGATGTCATTGCCCATGACCAAATAATCCGGTTGACCGGCTTCTGCCGCCGCCGTCTTTACGGCATTGTAGTAGTTGCGCAAGCCTTTTTCGCCTATCTGTCTCTTGTGAATCATATAGGCAAGCCACAAGGGCTCGTCCAACCAGCGAGCATCCTTCCAGATCGCGTCCCTGGTGGAGTTGACTTCCCTTCCCGCCCAGTTTTCTGCGATCTCTATGAGAGCCTTGCTGATGCTGAAGGACTCGACATCTTCAACACCCATCTCAGCCAGCTCAGAAGGAGTGAAGTTGTCCTTCAGGAACTCACGGAAGGTAGCTTCGGACCAGTCGCCAAAAGCCACATTGACAGGCGGATAGCCAAAGCTGTCCCAAGCGGAATAGTTGTCGGACCACATGCCCTTCTGTCCGTTGTCAGCAGCAAACAGCGCCGACGCATATGCATAATCGATCCAGCTGGGGCACGCGACATCCTTTGAGATATTAAAACTACTGTATCTGTGATAATCTGTACTGCTGAGCTGCACGGTCCCGTCTATCGGCCCTCTGAGGTAGGGCGCCTTGCCCCGCTCCATAACGACCTCGTTTACAGCTTCGTTATAGAACGGTTCAAATACCAGATCGCCAAAGATGGTTTTGGCAGCCCCCGCGTCAAAAATGCGGCTGGTAAGCGGGTTTTGATTCTCTCCATCCAGATACCCAGTAGCAACAGTGCCGTCCGGGTATCTCATTGGAGGTGCGCCGTATCGCTCATGGACCCGAGTATACGGACGGGCGAAGTCTTCGTCATCGAAGTAGTTGTGAACACCGACCCAGACGATTTCTTTCCCGCTGTAATTCTGCCAGTTCCAGTGGTTGTGCAGTATCCTAGTCACACCAGACGGATGTCTCACCCATTCTCCGTCATCCGTTTTCTCCACCTCAGCCAAGTAAGTCGCTGCTTGGCCAAACGTTTCGTAATACCCGATGGACTTCAGGCCAAGAGCCTCCGTTCTCTTGGAACCATCCGTATAACTACCAATTGTGCGCTGCGCCTGGGCAAATATTCCCCAGGTAGGGTCAACGGCAAAACCGTCCATGACCGCATCCGTGGGGAACTTACTGGCCAAGGTTATGTTGGTTGTTTCTATGATCAAGGGGAAGTGGTCCCACCATACGAGGTCGGCGGCTGTGGACTTCTTCTCAACGGCAGTCTCCAAAGCCTGATCAGTCGGTCCTTGGCCGGCCTGATCTGACGTGTACTTACCGCGGTCAGCCTCATAGGTTGCCTTTATCTCCTCTGCTGTCTTTACAGCGGTGGAGATCTTCATGTCCTCCAACTTGCCAATGAACACAGACCCGCCTTCCGGAGTATGCCCGACGGAATAGTCTGCCGTTCCTTTTGGCACTTCCCAGTCACTAACTTCTGCCACAAGCTCTCCGTCTATGTAGAGTTTGGCTGTAGCGGCAGCACCGTCCCAGGTAGTAACTACATAGTGCCACTCGCCCTCTACCCAATCTCCGATAAGTGTCTCTGCACTCATGACCTTTCCATCGGCCATCCAGCGGGCAGCTAGGACTTGCTGGTTATACACAAAAAACCGCAACTCGTTGACCCACCCCTGGGGTCCCCAATAGAAGACCATCTGGTGATTCGACGCTGCTTCGTCATAGCTCCAGCTTGGCTTGATCCACACCTCGATAGTTCCCTGTGCAGGATCAAACTCCGCATCAAGTGCGTCAACTGCAACAGCGCTCACCTGAACGACTGCAAGTACTGCAACTAGTATTACGAGTCCGAACAGTCTCCTTTTCACGTAGCACTAGCCCCCTTCTCACCGATGTCAGGTACCCCGTGGCCTACAACCGAAGTGCGCCAAGCTGGCGCTTCTGGAATCCTTACCGTAACTGTTACAGCCAACTCTATTTGGGTATTCTATCTTGCTGCTCAAAATCCTCCTAGCGATTGAACATCCATCTCTCCATCTTTGAGCTGCAAAGCCAACAAATCCCCAGCTAAAGTCAACAAAGCGCCTTGTCTCGCCTCTTTGAGCCAAAGCCGCCCAATCGTCGTGAATCAGCGTTCTGTGCAGCGCTTGACACCTGTTGTCTTAGTGATTCTCTCCCGTAACTGTTACGGACACTATGTGGTCTTCTATTTCCTCGTCTAGATTCCTCTTACAAGATTGGGATTAGGCATGCGAAGGAACTCCAAAACAGGAATTGGGGCAAGCAAAAGAACTGTTAACCGGTCAATGCTCTGTACCGCAACTCAGCCAAATCATACCTGCGGCCGGGCAGGCTGTCAAAGCGGTCATAGTGCGAGGTCAGTATGATCACCTGCAACCTCTCAGACAAGCGCTCGATCAACTCGAGCATGCGCGCATGCCTATAGCGGTCTGTAAACACGAGTGCATCATCGAGGACGACTATTTGAGGCTCGTTTTGGCTCAGGAGTTCGGCGATTGCCAACCGCACCACGACATAGAGCTGCTCACGGGCACCGGCTGAGAAGAGGTCTCGGTCGACATCAACCCCTCCTGCGTCGAGCAGCGACAACTCCATGTCATGGCCCAACTTTGCTCTGACTCCGTCTTTGTCCCTCACGAACCTCCAATAGCTGCTCACCCTGTCCTCGATTGGTGCGGCGAGGCCCACTGTCATTGCCTGCCTATGCGCCTCATGCAGTGTCATTATGAGACTGAGAGCCCTGGCCTTTACGAGCTCTCTGTGAAGCTCCTGTTCTGTGATCTTCAGTTGCTCTTCGGCACGGCTCATCTCAAGGTACAAATCATCTGAAGCCAGATTCTCGAGTTGTCCCTGGGTCCAACTCAGCTCGTCCTGTTTCTGCCTGAGATCCTTGTCTATGTTCTGAATCTCGATCTCAAGTGCTTTCGACAGCTTCTCCGGATCATCACTGTCTGAGGGGAGCATCTTTCCAAGGGCTTCGATTGCCTTCTGCTTTTGCTCGACATCAAGACAGAGACGCGCGTAT
>FIZI01000045.1 GCA_900016865.1 uncultured Clostridia bacterium
TAGACGGAGACGGTGAGCCTGAGCTCCTCTTTGTATCGCAGCATAGCCGGGTGCTCGGGTACTACGATATCCCCAGAGATCCCTATGTGTCGCCGTGGCCCAGAGAGTGCTTCCATGTAATATCTACTGATTTCTCTGGAGAAGGCTTGGTCATAGCAGACATTGACGGCGATGGAGAGAATGAGGTCATAGCAGGCACAAGTATCTTTAAACGCCGCCCAACTTCAACAAGCCGATCGATCGAAAGGGGATACGAAGCCGATCAGCAGAAAGTGCTGTGGGACGAAACGGTGATCGTGGCTGGGCTTGTTGACACACGTGTGGCTGTTGCAGATCTCGATGGAGATGGCAGGTTGGAGATAGTGTTCGCTGAGGGCGAGAGCGATCCGGCTAGACTTGTGTGGTGTCACGCACCTGATTGGGAACCAAACCTTCTGAAGGGTGACCTGTTTCATCCCCATAGCCTGCAGATCGCTGACTTCGACGGCGACGGCAGACCTGAC
This sequence comes from uncultured Clostridia bacterium, assembly GCA_900016865.1. GTDB lineage: Bacteria > Bacillota > DTU014 > DTU014 > DTU014 > DTU014. Next base: position 504 of record FIZI01000045.1, read on the forward strand.
ATCTTTGTGGGTGAGATGGGATTAGGCCGCCATGAGGGAGCAAGGCTGATCGTGTTCTTGAACAAGGGCGGCGGGATGTTCGAGGAGTCAGTCATAGATGTGGGAATCCCGACTCATGAAGCAAAGGTCGCTGATCTGACGGGCGATGGAAGACCGGATATTGTGGGGAAGCCATATCACCCGAAGCGGCAGATCGACGTTTGGTACAATGAGACCCCGCTATGAAGCACTTGCGCCCGATTGAGAGCAAGGTACCGTAGCAACGGTCAACCCGCGTATTTCCGGTACCTTGCTATGTTTAGGACTACGGGAAGGCGTTTGATTTAAGCCTGGTTCGGGTCAGTCTGGTACTCTGTTCGCACCTCGATATCTTGGTCGTAGTTGCCGAAACCTCTGCCAAACAGGTTAACTCCTCCACACCGCTCAGCATCTGGCGGCGCGGCTATGCGGAATCGGAGATCATTGCCCGGGGCTATAGGAATCTGGTCCAAAGTGACATGTGAGAGACGTACTCCGTCCAGCATAGTCCCTTCCTTGGTGACGCATATGGTCTTGAGCAGGCCGTGCTGAGTCCCGAGATTCCACCACTCAGGGGTGTATACACCTCTTTGTTTGCCGAAATCTCCCGGACAGGTCCATACGCCTAAGAGCACGTCGCCCAAATAAAAGTGGATGTCCGACGGCCATGTCTCGTTATAGACCGGGTACTCGGAACATATCTCCATAGATATAGATATCGAGCGCAAACTCGGGGGCCAGAGGACATAGCTGGGGATACGATACTCCACATACCCTGATGCGAACCAGAGAATTGCCGCTTCGAAGCGGTCAGGTGCGCTGAAGTATCTCGGGTCGTCGCACATGCCGATCAGCCCGCGAGTAGATGCGAGGCCACAGGTAGGCGTGACCTCATATGCGCTGTATTGCCCAATCGGGATGGATATCAGATGGTACTTGTGTGTCTCATCGGACGCTCTCTTGGAAAACTGCAAGGTGATGCTTTGCTCTATCGCATGACAAAGCTTTTGCAAACCTCTCTTTCCAGGCAGGCTCTCTGTCCGCACGAGTCCGGCCTTTTCCATCTTAGCTATATGTCTCGTCACTATCGCTGGCGAAATACCAAGTAGATTGGCCAGCTCTCCGATGTTCTTAGGCCCTTCGAAGAGTGATTCCAGTATCTTGATGCGAGTCGAAGACGCGAGACACTCAAAGAGCTCCATATGCTTTGTACTTACAGACAAGTTCATGTATCGGTCCCTACTTACAGTCGAGTCAGGATTGCATACACGGTTAGTGCATCAATGCGCTGTCAAGCCAACCCGCGCTGTCATTCGAGCCCCATTGATTTGAGATTGCGCAGGCTGATTGCCAGGCTCTCGAAAGGATCACGGTAGCATATGTCCTGCTCCACTGCATAATACTCGACACCGGCGTTCTTGCACGCCTCTATGATGCGAGGCCAATTGAGATTGCCTTCTCCGACCTCAAACATAGCTTGTTGTCCGTTCAGGACGCCCATGTCCTTGAAGTGCACTACGGGGATCCTGTTGTTGACTTTGTTGATCCACTCTGCAGGGTCACCGCCGCCGTGCTGTATCCAATATGTGTCGATCTCGAAGTAGAGGTATTTTGGGTCACTCTCTTCTATCAATATATCTAGGCCCAATCTGTCGCCGAACTTCTCAAGCTCAAAGCTGTGGTTGTGGTAGCTAAAGGTGAGGCCTGCTTCTGCGAGTTTTTGCCCAACAGCTGATGCTTCAGCAGCAAACCTGTAAAAGCCGTCCTTGTTTATGTACTCCCTGGGCATACTGCCAATAGCGACATTTGGACAGCCTAGCAGGAGGTGTTCATCTATTATCCGGGATGTGTCATTCTTCAGCGCCTCAAATCCCACGTGAGTAATGCAGACTTTCAGTCCTTCTCCATCCAGGATATTCTTTAACTCCATCACATCGATCGGGCCTAGAGCCGACAACTGCACTACTTCGTAGCCAATCTCCCTGACCTTCTTAAGCGTAGAGGCGATGTCTTTTGGTGTCTTGGTGTACTCCCTCAGTGTGAATAGCTGCGCTGCAATTCTGCTATTGCTCACTTCAACCATCCCTTCGATACCTTAATAGATCGAGGCCGGAGGCAGCATAAGTGTGACAACTGCCTCAATTCATTTACTACACGGTTCGACTGATCTCACCAATTTCCTCCCGTAAACATCCGTAAACATAATGATTGACACAGCACAAAACAGGGCGGATAATAGTATTGTATTGGTTTATAAGTTGATTTATGAGTTAACATTAAGGAGTTGGTCAGACGTGGCTTCTGAGTCGAGTGCCATCCCGAGACCGGAGTACCCGCGCCCGCAGATGGTGAGAGACCGTTGGGTGAATCTCAACGGCAGGTGGGAGTTTGAGATTGATCACGGAAAGAGCGGTCGCGCAAGGCAGCTTCATCAAGCACGGTCGCTCAAAGATAGCATAGTGGTGCCTTTTTGCCCTGAGAGCAAGCTGTCTGGGATCGCGAACAGGGACTTCATGGCTGCGGTTTGGTATCGAAGGGAGTTCATCGTACCAGACGACTGGATGTCTGGCCGCATCATCTTGCATTTTGGGGCTGTAGATTACGAAACAGAAGTGTGGATCAACGGCGTTCCAGCCGGCACTCATCGCGGAGGATACACGCCGTTCGCTTTGGATATCACTTCACTGGTAACCCCAGGCACCAACGTGGTGACAGTGGTAGCCGAGGACGATGTCCGCACAGGCTTGCAGCCGGGTGGAAAGCAGAGCCCCGCTTATGACTCACACGGATGTGTCTACACTAGGACTACGGGTATCTGGCAGACAGTATGGCTGGAGAGTGTGCCTCGGACGTACATATCTTCACTCAAATACATCCCGGATCCTGACAACAGCTCTCTGCATGTTGAGGCTAGAGTGGCCGGAGATCCTGCTAAATACCGGATAGAGGCTGTAGCACTGTATCAGGGCAGAGAGGTTGGCCGCTGCAGCGCTGCTAGCCAGACGAATCATGCTAACTTCTCTTTGAACCTCTCGGAAGTTCACTTGTGGGAGCCTGGAAATGCACGCCTGTATGACCTGGAACTGCGTCTGTGGACAGGTGATAAGTGCATAGACACAGTGAAGAGCTACTTTGGTTTGAGAACGGTGAGCTGGGATGACACCAAGATATACATCAATGGCAAACCTGTTTTCCAGCGACTTGTCTTAGATCAAGGATTTTACCCTGACGGTATTTATACAGCACCAACTGATGCAGACCTCAAGCGAGATATTGAGATCTCTATGGCGATGGGCTTCAACGGAGCCCGGTTGCACGAGAAGCTGTTTGAGCCGAGGTTTTTGTACTACGCAGACAAAATGGGGTATCTGGTCTGGGGAGAGTACGCCAACTGGGGGCTGGACATCACTACTCCTATGGGACTAGAGCGTTTCTTACCTGAGTGGCTCGAGGCTGTTCGGAGGGACTTCAATCATCCCGCGATCATCGGGTGGTGTCCGTTTAATGAGACGTGGAATGGCAAGCAAGGAGCACGGCAAGATGACGAGGTATTGAGGATCGTATACCGGACCACCAAGATGCTTGATCCTACACGCCCTGTCATAGATACCAGCGGTCACTTCCACGTAGAGACTGACATCTTTGACGTTCATGACTACGAGCAAGACGTCGAAAAGTTCGCAGGGCACTACGAGCCAATGAGGTCGGGTGGAGACGTCTATGTTACTTTCCCGGACCGTCAGAAGTATGAAGGGCAGCCATACTTTGTAAGCGAGTATGGTGGCATATGGTGGAATCCAGTCGACGAGAGTGGCTGGGGGTACGGGACGAGGCCTGCAAGCGAGGAGGAGTTCATTGACCGTTATCGAAAGTTAACGGAAATCTTACTGCAGAACCCTCGGATCTGCGCTTTCTGTTATACTCAGCTCTATGACGTAGAACAGGAAGTCAACGGCCTGTATACGTACGACCGCAAGCCTAAGTTTGACCCCGAGATCATTAGGACGATTAACAGCCAAAAAGCAGCCATAGAAGATTGACGCATCAGAGGGCATTGCAGACTCAAGAATCTGACTAGGACATACAACTGAGAGGTGATCTAATGCGGCAGTTCGTCTACAAGGATGAAAAGACGAGGGTTATTTCATTTCCACTCGGCGGGATTGGCACAGGTTGTATTGGTTTGGCCGGCAATGGAAGATTGATCGACTGGGAAATTTACAACAGGCCTAACAAGGAGAGCCTCAACGGCTACAGTCACTTCGCGATCAAGGCAGAGACAGACGACAACGAAGTTGTGGATGCCCGGGTCCTCAACGGTGATTTGCCGCCTCATTATATAGGCGGGCCCAATCGTTGGAGAAACACAAGCTTTGGACACGGCCCGCAGCGAGGCACTTTGTGCGGAGTTCCTCACTTTAGGGATGTAGAGTTCGGCGGTGAGTTTCCGTTTGCAGACCTCAAGTTTATAGACGAGGACTTCCCTGCTGATGTTAGGATGACGGCGTTTAACCCGTTCATTCCGCTAAACGACCAGGATTCCAGCATCCCTGCTGCTTTCTTTGAGATAGAGGTCACAAACGCAACGGATCAGCCACTGACGTACACTGTATGTGGCTCTCTCACCAATCCATTGAAGGTGGGAGGCGTTAACAAGTACGTCTCCAAGAAAGGACAACATGCCATTCACCTCTCCACTGTTAGTATTGATTCTAGAGATCCTGATTTTGGTTGTTTGACCATAGCCACTGATGCTGATAACGTCAGCTACCAGGAGTATTGGTACAGAGGCGCATGGTTCGACGATCTGGGAATATTCTGGAGACAGTTTGTATCTCCAGGCAAGCTGCAGAATAGGTCGTATGAGCCTTCAAAGGACAACAGGAGGAATGACACCTGTTCCTTGGCAGCACACATTCGACTGGCTCCCGGACAGACCGGCAAGGTCAGGTTCGTGATTTCGTGGAACTTCCCGAATTTCTACATATACTGGGAGCCCATGGGCTACGGCTTCACTGAGGAAGAGCGCAAGTATGTGAACCGCGTTTTCCGAAACTTCTACGCGACTCTTTTCAGAGATTCCTTGGACAGCGCAGATTACAGCCTGCGGAACTGGGAGCGGCTGTACGAGGAAACCCGCGCGTTCAAGGAGGCGTTGTTTAGCTCAAGCATTCCTCCGGTCTGCGTTGAGGCGGTATCTGCCAATATCTCGATCCTAAAGTCGCCGACCTGTGTCAGGATGGAGGACGGCTCTTTCTACGGATTCGAGGGCTGCAACGTCGACTGGGGCAGCTGTGACGGTTCATGTACACACGTTTGGAACTACGCATATGCTTTGCCGTTCCTGTTCCCGAAGCTTGAGCGCTCGATGAGAGATCTGGACTTCAGGTACAACCAGGCCGAGGACGGCGCCATGTCCTTTAGACTGCAGATGCCTGTGGGAAGCGGCAGGTGGAAACATCGCCCGTGCGCAGACGGCCAGTTCGGAGGAGTTATCAAGGCGTACCGCGACTGGAAGATCTCTGGAGATACCCAGTGGCTGCGCAAGAACTGGCTTGCCATCAAGAAGAGCATCGAGTACGCCTGGGCGGAGACGAACATCGATAAGTGGGATGCAGACAAGGACGGAGTGTTGGAGGGTTGGCAGCACCATACTCTCGACATGGAGCTCTACGGTCCTAACCCCTGGCTCACGGGCTTCTATCTCGCAGCTCTCAAAGCGGGAGCGGAGATGGCGGAGTTCCTAGGCGAGCACGACACTGCCGCCCTGTACCGGGATCTGTTTGAGAGAGGCAAGCAGTGGACAGATGAGAATCTGTTTAACGGCGAGTATTACTACCAGAAGATAGACCTCAAGGACAAGAGCGCAATTGATCGGTTCCAGTCGGAGACCAACGATATGGAGAGCCGTTATTGGAACGACGAGGCAAAGGAGATCAAGTATCAGATCGGCGAGGGTTGCGGAGTTGACCAGTTGCTGGCCCAGTGGCACGCAAACCTGTGCGGCCTAGGCGATATATTTGACAGGGAACAGCGAAAGAAGGCGCTCGAGTCGATCTACAAGTACAACTTCAAGCGAAGCTTGAGAAAGCATTTCAACCCGTGCCGTGTCTACGGTCTGAACGACGAGGCTGGAGTAGTAATCTGCGAGTGGCCCGAGGGCAGGTATAAGCCTATCGTTCCCGTTCCCTATTCGGAGGAAGTGTGGCCAGGGTGCGAGTACCAGGTCGCTTCTCACATGATACAAGAAGGGCTGGTTGACCAAGGGCTTGAGATTGTGCAGGCAGTCAGAGACAGGTATGACGGCGAGAAGCGCAACCCGTGGAGCGAGATCGAGTGCGGCAGCAACTACGCACGCTCGATGGCGAGCTATGCCTTGCTCAATGCGCTGAGCGGATTTGAGTTCGACATGGTGCGCGGCATGATCGGGTTTGACCCGGTTCGGATGGACGGAGACACGTTTAGGTGCTTCTGGTCTCTGGATTCTGGCTGGGGAGTTTTTGAGGCTAAGCCTGGTCAAGTCGTAATACAGATCCTCTACGGCCATCTCGATCTCAAGACAGTGCGACTGCCCTTTGCAGAGAAGGCACCCAAGGCCGTGCGTATTGACCAGACGCCTGTGGATTATGAATGGGACAGCGGAGAAGTCACCTTAGAGTCGTCGGTTCACATCAAGAGAGGATCTTGCCTTTGCATCGAATTCTAGGATGCAGCACGATATAGACTGAGATTGCGCACGAGCTAGTTACTTCGCACGAAGGCACCGTAGAAGCGAGCTCGTGCGCGTTCATTTGAGGAGGCTTTTGTCGTGGAACCTCTTTCTTTGCATCCCGAGAATCCGCACTACTTCCTTTTCCGGGGCAAGCCGGCTGTCCTCATCAGCTCAGGCGAGCATTACGGTGCTGTGCTCAATTTGGATTTTGACTATGTGACCTATCTCGACGAGCTGGAGTCAGTGGGCCTCAACCTTACCAGGGTGTTCATGGGTGTATACCACGAGTACCCCGGCTACTTCGGAATCGAAGGGAATAGCCTAGCACCGGACCCGGATAGGTTTATCAGTCCGTGGGTGAGAAGCGATGTCCCGGGTGCCGCAGACGGCGGAAATCGTTTTGACCTGGACAGGTGGAATGACGAGTACATGAGGCGTCTGGTAGATTTCTGCGAAGCTGCAAGCGCCCGCGGCATAGTCGTAGAGATCTGTCTATTTTGTCCGTTTTATTTCCACATGGTGGGAAATAGGCTGTGGGAGATCTGCCCCTTGCATCCCCAGAATAACATCAACCAAACGCCGGATGCAGGTAGAGAGGTCTACTCTCTGAAGCACTCGGTGCTGCTCAAATACCAGGAAAAGATGGTCAAGAAGATCGTCAAGGAGCTCAACAGATTTGACAATATCTACTACGAAATATGCAACGAACCGTGGGCGGACAACATCTCGATAGAGTGGCAGCACCACATAGCCGATGTGATTGCAGCTACAGAGGAGAGCTTACCCTACAAGCACTTGATCTCTCAGAATATCTCCAATGGATATGAGGAGGTCAAAGACCCATATCATCAGATCTCTATTCTCAACTTCCACTACGCACCGGGCGAGGCCGTAGCTTTGAACTACAGATTGGGCTTGGCTATTGGTTGCAACGAAACCGGGCTTTGCGGCACGGCTGATTTCGTCTATCGCTCGCAGGCATGGGAATTCATACTGTCCGGAGGTGCGCTTTTTAACAATCTCGACTACTCATTCTCACCCGGGTACGAGAGGGGGACGTACAAATATGGGCCAAGACAGCCGGGTGGCGGCAGCCCGAGCTTGAGAGCTCAGTTGAGCATCCTAAAGGACTTCGTGTACTCTCTAGACTTCATCCGGATGGCCCCCGACGCATCAGTAGTCAAACGCCTGCATACAATACATGGATCTGCCAGGGTCCTTGCTGAGCGGGGCAGGACGTACGGGATATACATAAGAGGCCGCTCTGTTGCAGAGATAAGTTTGGATATCCCGGAAGGGACCTATAGAGCTGAGTGGGTTGACGTTGAGAGCGGTAGAGTCACCAAGACCGAGGTGGTTAATCACGCTGGTGGATACATGGACTTGGTCTCGCCTAGCTTCGGTCAAGATATAGCCCTTAGAGTAGTGCGCAGCTGATCGGCAGATGTATGCCGATCACTGCGCCCACGCGTACTGCATCTGGTACAGGTCATGATATATGCCCTTTTTGGCGAGTAACTCGTCGTGACGGCCGATCTCACGTATGCGGCCTTTGTGAATGACGATGATCTTGTCCGCGTTTTTGATCGTCGACAGCCTGTGTGCGATTATCAGGGTAGTCCTGTTTTTTGAGATCTTCGCAAGCGACTCCTGGATGACCTTCTCTGTCTCAGTGTCTATGTTGGCGGTGGCCTCATCGAGCACCAGGATAGACGGGTTGAACGCTATAGCTCTGGCAAATGAAAGCAGCTGCTTTTGCCCAGTTGACAGCCTTGATCCCCTTTCATGTACTTCCTCATTGTACCTGTTTGGAAGTTCCTCTATGAACTGATGCGCATTCACGTACTGGGCTGCTCGTATAGCGTCTTCGTCAGTTATCGACTCGTTGTCCAGCCTGATATTGGACACTATGTCCCCGGAGAACAGGAATACGTCCTGCATGACGACAGCAATGCGCGACCTGAGGTCGCGAAGCTTGTACTCTCTAATATCCACTCCATCAAGGAGAATCTGTCCTTTCTGGATCTCGTAGAAGCGCCCAATCAAGTTGATGATGGTCGTCTTGCCCGATCCGGTAGCTCCGACAAATGCGACAGTCTGGCCCGGCTCTATAGTGAAGCTTACGTCTTTGAGGACCCAGTCTTCGCCTTTGTAAGCAAACCAGACGTTGCGAAACTCGATTCTGCCCTGCACGTCTGAGATCGGGCTGCCCAAGTCGAGGTCTTCTATTCCTTCATTGGTGTCCAGGATCTCGAAGATCCTGTCTGCAGACACCATGCCGGACAACATCACATTGACTTTGTCAGCCAAGTCGTTGATAGGCCAGAAAAACTTCTTGATGTATGTTATGAAGGCGTAAAGCATTCCGACTTCGAGCGTTGACTGAAGCACGCTGGGAGCGCAGTACCAGATTAGTATCGAAATGCCGAGGTTATTGATTAGCTCGGCTGACGGCCGGAAGAAACCCATCAATTTGACGTCAATCAGACTCGCTTCGTTGTACTTGTCATTTAGCTCGCGGAACTCTCTGTATTTCTCCTTTTGCCTGTTAAAAATCTGTACTATCCGCATACCTGAGAGGTTCTCAGCAAGAAAACCGTTGATCTGGGCTATCAGCGCTCGCACTCTCCTGTAGTTGGCCACTGCTATGGGTTTGAAGAAAAATGTGACCAGTACAATCACAGGCACAACTGAAAAGCTGACTATGGCGAGCTTGACACTTAGACTGAACATAGCGACAGTGATTCCGATCAGCAATAGGACGTCTCTAAAAAGAGCTACCAGCACACCGGCGTACATCTCGTTTAGGGCTTCTACGTCATTAGTAACCCTTGTTAAGATCCTTCCTGACGAGTGCCGATCGAAGAAGGACATAGGCATGCGCTGAATGTGTGAAAACAGCTCCATTCTGATGGCATGAATGATCTTCTGCACGATCGTATTGAGCAGGATCGTATGCGCGTAGTTGCTGACCGATCCAACGGCTACGCTCGCGAAGTACAGCACGGCTATTGTGCCTATGCCCATATCCGCATTGTCTCCCATGATGTAGTCGTCGATCGCGATTTTCATGATGTACGGACTTACGAGTTCGGCAACATTTACGATAACAGCCATCAACCCGGCCAACGCGACAAGGCCGACAAAGGGCCGGAAGTACGAGAGCATCCGGATAAGGCGGTTTTTCCTTGAACCCATATCTATTGCTTGTATGCTTCTGATAGCACCGTCTGTCATACCGCGTCCACCCTCTTGTGGAAGTCGCTTTCTGCAAGCTGCAGGTTGTACAACCTGGTGTAGTAACCCTTCTTGGCGAGAAGCTCCGAATGAGACCCTTGTTCAATGATTTGTCCCTTGTCCAGCACAATGATCTGATCAGCGTGTTTGATAGTCGAGATCCTGTGAGCGATGATGATTCCGGTCCTGTTCTGAAGGACAGCTTGAACATTGCCAAGGATCTCCTCTTCAGTCTTGGTGTCCACAGCTGATAGACTGTCGTCCAGGATCAATATCGACGGGTCTTTGATTATGGCTCTGGCGATTGAGACCCGTTGTTTCTGGCCTCCCGAGAGCGTGATGCCTCTCTCACCGACCACGGTGTCAAAACCGTCAGGGAACTCTATGACATCGTTGTAGACACTGGCCATCTTTGCTGCTTTCTCGACTTCTGCCTGCGTGTGGCTGCTGTTGTAGAAGCGGATGTTTTCCCCAATGCTCGTGCTGAACAAGAAACCGTCCTGTGGAACACAACCGATGTTTTCTCTTACCACTTCGATTGGGATATCATTGATATCCCTGCCATCGAGGAAAATGCGGCCGCGCTCCACCGGGTAAAGCCTCAGCAGCAGGTTGATGAGCGTAGTCTTGCCACTGCCTGTAGGGCCGATGATCGCCAGCGTCTGTCCAGCTTTGAGATCGAAGCTTATGTCTTTGAGTGCTTGTGTCTTGGAGCCGGGGTAGGAAAAACTCAGGTTTCTTACGGTAATGTCTCCTCTTAGGCGCTTGTCTTGCACAGTATTTCCCCATTCGA
>FIZI01000046.1 GCA_900016865.1 uncultured Clostridia bacterium
AAGGCGACAAAGCCGCTTGCAAACCTGCCTACATCAGCCGCCTCCTTGATCGCATCAAGCCAAGCATCGACATGTCTGTTTTCCTGAGCTGCTCGCCTTGCAGCCAACATGCTACTACTCATTGACTACCGCCTCAGCATCCAGTGCAATAAGCCTTCGGAGTTCGTCCGTGGTCAGCTCTGTGATCCAGTCCTCGCCCGAGCCTATGATGTTGTCTGCGAGTGCCTTTTTCTCCTCGATCATCGCATCTATTCGCTCCTCAAGCGTCCCGCGACAGATGAACTTGTATACCTGCACGTTTCTTGTCTGCCCTATCCGAAACGCCCTGTCAGTCGCTTGGTCCTCCACTGCCGGATTCCACCATCGGTCGTAGTGAAAAACCCTGCTTGCGTTGGTCAGGTTTAACCCTGTGCCTCCTGCACGTAATGACAGGATAAACACACTGGGCTGCCCGTCTTGAGACTGAAATCTCTGCACCATCTCCGCCCTTTTGCGTGCAGGCACTCGTCCATGCAAGAACAACACGTCGCAGTCAAGTGCATCTTTGAGACTGGCTTCAAGGAGCTCTCCCATCTCAACAAACTGTGTAAAGACCAGGGCACTGTCTCCTGCGGAGACCACCTCATCGAGCATCTCCAACAGCCTGGTCAGCTTGCCGGAGCGGCCCATGAGCGAGCTCTTGTCCTTGAGGAAGTTGACAGGGTGATTGCAGATTTGTTTGAGCCCTGTAAGCATGGAGAGAATCATGCCTCGCCGCTGCATACCTCTAGACCGCTCTACCTGCTCTAGAGAAGTCTGAATAAAGGCCTCATAGAGCGTTGCCTGCTCCGGAGTCAGATTGCAGTAGGTCTTGATCTCCTCTTTCTCAGGCAGATCTTGTATTACACTTGGGTCTGTCTTGAGCCTCCTCAACACAAACGGTGCGACTACCTTTCTCAAGCGCTCCGCACGCTCTTCGTCACCTCTGCGTTCGATAGGCGTCGCATAATTCGCCTTAAAGCTCTTGAGCGTTCCGAGATAGCCCGGGTTCAAGAAATCCATGATAGACCAGAGCTCAGTCAGCCTGTTTTCAATCGGAGTACCTGTTAGGGCCACTCTAAACGCTGCTTTGAGCCGCTTGATGCTGCGCGCCTGCTTTGTAGATGGGTTCTTGATGTTTTGCGCCTCATCGAGGACCACTCCCGACCACTCAACTTGGTTGAGCATCCTGCTGTCCCTGGTTGCCAAGGCATACGTCGTGATCACTAGATCATGGGCCTTGGCCTCTGCTGCAAACTCCTTCCCAGTTGATCGGTCGGCCCCATGGTGGACCATGACTCTGAGGGACGGGGCAAACCGCTGTGTCTCGCGTTGCCAGTTGTATACTACAGACGCGGGGCACACGATCAGCATGGGCTTGCGCTTAGCTCTAGAGACACTCGCGACATAGTGGAGTGCTAGGGCCAGCAGCTGCACTGTCTTGCCGAGCCCCATATCGTCCGCGAGACACGCGCCAAAGCCGTGCCTGGCCAAAAAGTGCATCCAAGAGACTCCTTTTGCCTGGTACGGCCTGAGCTGTCCATAAAACCCTGTAGGCGGATCAAGCAACTCATATGATGCCGACTCGCGGATCAAGTCTACCAACTGCTTGATCTGCCCATCGACCTCTACCCTGTCTATCTCAGACTCGTGCCCCTCGACGCCTCCTGCAAGCGACAGATAGACAGCCCGAGCAGCAGTCACAACGCCGCCCTTGCCTAGCCCCTCCAATAGGTTGACGACATCCTCAAGGTCAGCGGGATTGAGCTCCACCCACTTGCCGCGCAAGCTGACGATAGGAGCCTTGAGGTTTACGAGCCGTTGAAACTCCTCAGCATCCATTGACTCATCGCCGAGTGCCACTCTCCAATCATATTCGAGCAGACTCGCAAGATCGAGATACCCGCCAGCGAACTCTCTCATAGGCTCAATGCGGAGCCTGACTGCAGGCTTCTGCCTGTATCGCTCTATAGACGGCATGAGCACGACAAACCCGAGCCGGTCGAGATGCGACCCTGCGTGCTTGAGAAATTCGTAGGCTTCTTCCAGGGACAACTTTACATACTCTGGCAGCGATCCTATAGCGAGCGACCGCTTGATCGCAGGGCAGACTGCCGCAGCTCGCCTGAGGTCGTAGTAGAGTGTGTCCCGGGCGTGTTCGTACCTGCGCCCGTAGTACTGCAGATACCGACCACCTTCGCGCCAGACCACTGAGGCGGGCACCATCAAGCTGCGGTCTTTTTCGTCTACAATGAAATACCTGAGAGTCCAATCACCACCCTTTGCTGGATCCTCCGGAGGCTCCAGCCTAAAGCAAGTGCGAAACTGGGATGGAGCCAAGCCCCTTGACAGAGAAGTCACCCAGCCTGCAGTCACATCTGTGAGAGCTCGAAAGCCGTCGGCTTCGTCTGCCTCACTGACATCAACTGTGGCTGCGAGGCCTTCGCTCTGGAGCGCGTACAGCCAATGCTGCACAGCCACAGCCGACGGATCGGCTGGAACGGCATCTACGCCCTCGGGCTCCAGGTCTGAAAGCCATCTCCTGATGAGGGCATCTGTAGTGACGCCCAAGAAGCACCGGACGACCTCACTGCGAGAGAGAGTCCTTGAGATGTCAAAGGGCTCCGTCACACCGAACCCCCGGCAAACCGGAGGCACAGATCTGACCAAGAGCCTGTAAGCCTCAACGTCGTCATCCTCGTTGATCAGCAGACACCATCTGGACCTAAACCTGCTGTTCGCCGCTCCTGCGCATGGCTCTGCTACGGGGACGACCTTGCCTTCAGACAAGAGCAAAAGCTCAAACCTAAGAGTCGTTGCAAAGAACCTCAGGTCATCTGCAAAGGCTACATCCC
>FIZI01000047.1 GCA_900016865.1 uncultured Clostridia bacterium
ATAGGTGTGGCGCATATGTAGAGTGTACCGCCTGCCAAACTCTATCCCTCTCCACTGCCGTCTGTTTCGGAGTAAAGACGCATGATCTCAGGCGTGTAGCTGCCGTCTTGGCTGTGAATGAACAAGGGCGGCAGTACAGAAAGCTGTTTGCCGCCGTCCTTTACAGCCTCCAGAAGCACCATTTTTGCAGGCCTGGAGGGCATCGGATGCACAAACCGCACACGTTTGGGCTCAAGGCGCTTCTGTGTCAGTTCAAAGATCAGCTCGGCCAATCTCTCCGGACGGTAGACCACAACCAATCGGCCCGAGCTCTTGAGAATGCGTGAAGCGACAGCAGCCAAGTCCGACAACGTAAACATGCGCTCTGCGTGAGCTATGCCCAGCACAGGCGAATCCGGCTTGGGCCCCCTACCAACTGGACGATAAGGCGGGTTGCACACGACCACGTCGACCTTGCTGTGATCAAACCTGGATGCAACATCCCTGATGTCACCCTCAACGATCTCGATTTCGTCCTCGAGATCGTTGAGGACCACACTTCTGCGGGCCATATCTGCAAGCTGTGGTTGTACCTCTATAGCGATGATCCGAGCAGGCCGCCACCTTGCCCACATCAACAAAGGGATTACTCCTGTCCCTGTCCCAAGGTCGACTACAACGTCCCTGTGCTTCGCACGAGCAAACGAAGCGAGCAATACTGAGTCGACAGAAAACGCATAAAGGTCAGGGTTTTGAATGATCCGCAGCCCCGCCCTCTGGAGATCGTCGAGCCTTTCGCCGGCTCTGAGCAACAAGCGGGCATTTCTGTTCATTGCACTGCCACCGCCACTACTCACGCTTTGGGATCCGACCCGATAATCTCCTCAGCAGACACTGTCAGCACCTCACCGTCACCGAAGTCAAGTCGCACTAAGCGTCGGAGAATATCCAAGTCAACCACTGTTGCAGTTCCCTTGGCAGTGCGCACCTCCTGGCCGATCTTCGGCAACCCTTGCCTGCAAGCTTTATAGGCCTCGTATTCATACCTCAGACAGCACATTAGGCGGCCGCAGACACCGGAGATCTTTGCAGGATTGAGCGATAGGTTCTGCTCCTTGGCCATCTTGATGGAGACAGGTTCGAACTCTCCCAAAAACGACGCACAGCACATCGAACGGCCACAGCAACCGAGTCCGCCCAACATCTTGGCCTCGTCTCGCACGCCTATCTGGCGCAGTTCAATCCTGGTCCTAAACACCGCTGCCAAGTCCTTTACGAGCTCCCGGAAGTCTACTCTGCCCTCAGCAGTGAAATAAAACACTAGTTTGTTGCGGTCGAATGTGTATTCGACGTCAACCAGTTTCATTGGCAGCTCATGCTTAGCGATCTTTTCGATACAGATGTCAAAGGCCTGCTTTTCTCTCTCCTCGTTGTCCTTGGCTCTCTCGAAGTCCTCGGGCGTAGCCTTTCGTATGACAGGCTTGAGCGGCAAGACTACCTCGGACACAGGGATCTCCTTGGGGCCGCACACTATCGTGCCAAACTCGACACCCCTGGCTGTCTCAACTATGACACTGTCGCCTTGACTGAGATCAAGTTGGTTTGGAGAGAAGTAGTAGATCTTGCCTGATTTCCTAAACCTCACCCCAACGACCAACACAGGCCCTGACTCATCACTTGCTGCAGAATCGTCTACAACATCTGACTTGTCAGGCTCAATACCTGACTCATCGGGCTCAACGGTGTCATCGTCTATCTCGTGATCCTCAAGGCACTCGAGATCTTGCTCGCTTTCTGTGTATGCCACATCCTGTTGATCATCGCCGTATCCTGGATGCTGTTCGCTGCCGACACATACGGCACTAAGCTCGGCATCGACATTACAAGAGTCCTCTGTGCTATCAGCAGGGTTGTCACTGGCATCGATCGTATCCGGCTCAACACTGACGGCCTTCCGATCCTCCAGCTCAGATGCCCCTTGACCGCCCGGACGGGCCTCCTGATCCAAGTCTGGGACAGCCTTTTGCTTCTTGGCTTCCTCAGCCGATACCCGTCTTTGATTGCCCCGGCCGCTCCTGCCGGGCCTCCGACGCCGCTTCCAGCGTCTAGAGCGCTCGTTCTGGCCGCTGACCTTCTCGACCTTCTCCTGTTCAGTTGCCTGTTGTTCACCCACGGACTTGTCTCTGCGGGTCCTAAACCTGAACCTCCTATTTCGCGGTTTGGGTCTTGCCCCGCTGCCAACTCCGTCAGCTCGTTTGCCTTCGTCTGGCTGCACCATAAGAGTAACTCCTCTTTCTTAACTCAGTCTAGCGCCGACAAAGCAAGGTATAGCCGATCAAGTACCAGGCCCGCACTCGCATTTGCTGCGAGCTGTCGCTGAGCCTCAAAGATGTACCTCAGTCTGCGAATCAGTCCTGCTACGCTATACCTCTGCGAATCGGCCCTGGCTTCATCCAGCATGTCGATATTAGCCACCCTATCCATGTCCTGTACAGTCCTACAGATCAGCAAGTCCCTATACCAATAGCTGAGAATATGCAAAAACCTGTCAAGCGCAAGCCCCTTAGTCGTCTCATTGACATGGGCTGCAGCGGCAAGAACCTCCCAAGTCGGTTTACCTGCAAGATCTCTTATACTCTGAATCGCCGCCAATCGCCCTTCATCAAGCGACTGATCAGAGCACGCCTCAAGCGCAGCGCCAACACTGCCGCCGCAAAGATACGACTGTATGCGTGCCTGCTCCTTGGAGACACCGTGGCGGGTAAGCAAGAGGTGTTCGATCGTCTCTTGAGGTACGAGGCTGAGTCTAACCAAGCGACATCTAGAGACCACTGTAGGTAGAATCGAATACAGGTTTTGGGCGGTTAAGATGAAAACTGTGTTCGAAGGCGGGTCCTCAAGGATCTTGAGCAAGCTGTTTGCTGCTTGTTCAGTCATCAGGTCTGCGTGTCTGAATATCCAGACCTTCCACTTGCTAGAGTAGGATCGATAAGACACCGCCTCTATAGTGTCCCTTATCTGGTCGATCCCGATGTTCCTCCTATCAGGCTCGACGACTCTCACATCAGGATGGTTCCCACTCGCCAATAAACGGCAAGACGAACACGACCCGCAGGCAGACACCGAATCGCCACGGCCTGTGCAATTCAAAGCAGCAGCAAAAGACTTCGCAAGGCTTAGCTTGCCGACTCCGGCAGGCCCCCACAATAGAGCAGCATGAGGTATCATCTCGCGACGTATCATGTTGGCCAACATGCGCTGTGCAAATGCCTGGCCTACAATGCCTTCGTGCAGTATCTCTGCCGGATCCACTAATCCACCTCTCTGCAACGGCCTACGCCTTCTCAAACCTCTCGACATTCACTACGAATATAGCCGCGCCTCCGACAGGCACCTCGATCGGGCTCGGGACATAGTTGTTCATCGATCTGCCAACCGCAGTTAACGGGGCAACGACCTGGGTGCGAGACTTGCAAACGTCCTTCACGATGTCTACTACATCGTCAGCTTGATTGTCGTCCACACCGATCAGCAACGTAGTATTGCCTGCCTTGAGAAATCCGCCCGTACTGGCAAGCTTGGTGGCTCTATAACCTTTCTCCATCAAAACGTCAATGAGGCGATCTACGTCTTGGTCCTGAACGACCGCGATGATCAACTTCATGCCCCTTCACCTCTACACCAATTATATCAGAAGCGTTCCGAACAGCCAACGGAGCGTGTCCAGCGTGTCAGAGGGGCGAACTGCGGTTCCTCCGCTTGCCGTTCGCTCCGCCGTCCTGGCTCCGCTCACTCTGAGAGATGCAGCTCTCCGTCCTCATGACTCCGAGTTGCCTCAGCCCTGCTGTCCGTTCTACCTCCCTGGCCCGCAGAAAGACCAGTGAATGTTCACTAATCCACGATAGAACACACCGGGCTGCCTTCACGCATTTTGATTCCACGGATAGATATGCCGACCGCAAGTAGTTCTTTGATCAGGTCAACCACAGATTCGGTTATTACTTGCCCGGGCAAGAGCAGCGGGACTCCAGGAGGGTACGGGTACACGCCGTCAGCAGAGACCTCGCCGATCGAATCTTCTAGCAGCACCTCGCGACGGTGCGATAGGACGGCGGCCCTAATGCTGAGTGCGGATGTCGCTTGCTCCTCTGCTGCGCGGACCATCAGGGGATAGACTCGTGAACGCAGCTTCTCTCCGATCGACGACCTGCTGGGTGCATCCGCAATGGCGTCTTCGATGGCAGAACAGAACCCTCGAAGGTCATCGTCATCATCTGCATAGCTGGTTACAGCAACCGTGCTCAACAGGTCACTGAACTCTACCTGATAGCCTCTAGACCTAAGCCTCTCCTGCAACTCGGTGCCAAGGATCCCTCTGTCAGCTGCAGACACAGTGATGCGTGTTGGATCCAGAGAAAACACGGGTTCTAAGTCTTCAGGAGAAAGCAGGCTCACGCCGGAGAGACCTCGGATCACCCTCCGCATCTCTCGGGCATTTGCCACTGCGGATGCAACTAAGCTCTCGCCTTCGAGCGACAATCTATGAATGACCGAGTCAAGCGATGCCATGAGGATGTATGACGGGCTGGTAGTCTGAAGAAGCCTCAAACAAGAGGCAAGCCTGTCGTGATCAACGCGCTGACCCTTGACATGCATGAGAGCGGTCTGGGTCAAAGATCCAAGGGTCTTGTGGGCACTTTGGATCACTATGTCGGCACCGGCGTGAAGGCCGGATATGGGCAGTTCGCTCGAAAACGACAAATGCCCGCCATGCGCCTCATCGACAATGAGGATCGCTCCATGCTTGTGGCAAATGCTTGCTATTGCCTCAAGGTCCTGGCACACTCCATAGTAGGATGGATTAGTGACTAGGACTGCTCGGATTCCTTTCTCCTGCGCGAGGCACCTCTCAACCTCTGCGGGATCGACTCCTAGTGGCATAAGGTATTTCGAGCTCAATCGAGTATAGAGTAGCACAGGCTCTGCTCCGGCAAGAGCGATACCTGCAATCGCAGACTTGTGCACCACGCCGGAAATAGCGATGCGTGTGCCTGGTGGGCACGCTGCCAAGATTGCCGCCTCCACACCTACAGTTGCACCGTTGACCAGCAAGAAGCTCCTGTCTGCAGAAAACAGTGCAGCAGCAGCCGCCTCCGTGTCCTGGATACACCCCGACGGCTCCGAAAGGTCGTCAAGCCCCGGGACCTCAGTGAGGTCCATCTTGTATAGGTATTGAGCAATCACAGCAGCAGAAACAGTATTCGAACCTCTGCCCTGCTTGTGGGCAGGCACATGCATTGGGTATATTCCCGAACGGATATGCCTCAACAGCGCATCAATAATCGAATGCGTCATTGGCTCATCACTCTACCCCGTGGCTTCTTTCGGCTTCAGAAACGCTCTGGCGATATTCGCAAGCATCTCAGGATCCATCTGCTTGATCTTCTCGATCGCAGTTGTGATCTCATCGCGAACACCGCCGCTCTTGGCCTCCGAATCTTGCTTTGCTGAACCCCTCTCCTCTTTCTTGTTCGCCTCCAGGGATTCGGCAGACCGATGCCCCCGCCTCGCAGGTTCGTCGGAGCTTCGCGGGGTCCGCATGTACTTGGCTCCCCCTGAAGACGTAGTCTTACTGATGATAAAGCGCACGCCATCCTGCGCTTTTGCCCTGCGCAGTATGGTTTCTATGATTACGGCTGCTTCTCCTCCACACCGGCGCGTCCCCAGGATCATGGCAAAGACAAGGGCCAGAAGTCATGTGCCTCGCGTACTCGCTGTTAGGCTCAGTGATGATGACATACACAAACAAAGAGGCCGGCCAAGACTCAGGCCGACCTTCCGAACAGTACAAACTCCCGTGGTCTCTGAGCACAACAAAACCGTCTCGACAACAGTCTGCAACCAGTCAGTATCATGCACAAGACACCGACCGGTAATTCCCTTGCTTGCCCCCTCATAAGCGGGTTTTGCAAACACAGGCAACGAAAACAAGGCTGCTTTGAGATCGGACACTCTCGCAACCTCTGCAATGGAGCGGTGGATATTCCGCTGGACCGTGCGGCTCGCTCTTTCAAAAAGGTCAGCTGAGCCCTGCATCCCGGCTGGATCTTTGACTGATCGGCACCCCATCTAGAGCCGTATTCGGATGTCGGTCAGTCTTCTCTATTGCTGCTGTCGACATCGAGCAGCTTGATCACAACAGACCTGGGGATTCTGATGCTCCTTCCAAGGCGGATGCATGGGATCTCGCCTCTCTCGATTAGTTCGTATGTGCGAGTAAGCGGTATCCGAAGGAGTTGCGATAGCTCCTTGACTTTGAGGACAGGAGGAAGGTTCTCCGGCCCAATCGCGTCGTCTTTGTATTCCTTCATCTTCTCACCTCCAGCGATCTTCTTATGATTAATTACTCATTTCTTCTCAGATGCTTTCATTAAACAAGTCGCTGGGGCTTAGATCCCACGGCAGAGATAGAAAGAGTTCAAGAGCTACTGGGATCCGAACATGTACGCAGGCCGCTCGAATTCCACGGCAGGGATAAAGAGAATGCTTGAGCTGTACAGGTAGGATCGACCTAGAGGTCCTCAGGTCAGGTTGGGAGTGGGATCGTCAAACTGATGATATCACCAGACGTTTGAGCCTGAGATTCATTAGCAGGCGGATCACTGCTCGATAGGAGGCCCATCACTGAACTCGTATCTCCTGTAAGCTTGAGGAAAGCCTGTGCAAGGCCCTTGTACGGCCTAGCAACCTCCACAATCGACTCAACGCCTTCTCTCAGCTTATCCTCTAATACACTTATCATAAGCCCGATGAGCAAGAGGCTCGCCACTCCCTCCTTTGACACCTTGGAGAGGTCGATCCTCATTGAACCTTTGCCAGTATTTTGAAGCGTCCTCGCAAGCAAGATCATCGGGCCGATCGCTTCAAGCAACCTCGTGACCGCGGGCCCCAAGGACGCCTCGAGTCCGCTGCCTGAGAGCGAGCTCAATATCGCCATTAAGTCAGCAATGGGAGGGGCCCCAGGCTCTGATGAAGCCCTCGTCCCCTCCCATCTCGCAATCACCTCTTCGAGGCGCTCAACGCACTTGTCGAGTCTCTCTATGTTCTGCTCGTACTTGTCGAGACGCTCCCCCACGGCGTCTACGTCTTGTCTTACCCGCTGCAGCTCACGAATCAGCTGCCTGCCAGAAAACATGCACATCCCTCCGCCCAACTACTGTTCGATCCGTCGGCTACACCTCTATATAGTATGGGAAGAGGGCATAATGCGTTCTGTCTAGGGCCCGGCTGTGCCGCTGATGTCGCTGTTGTCGCAGTACATCCTCCAAAGCGACTTGACGGCCTGCAGCAACTCTCCGTAGTCAGGGTCTGTGCTCTTGGTGTTTACGATCCTGCTTTCGCAGTCCTGACAGATGAGCTTCCAACCTACATAGATCCCGTCAACTGCACTCCTCTTGCATACGAGACAAGAAGAAGTCTCCTCTCGGTGCTCACTCACTGCGACCAGCCGCTTTCGTCTTGTACTGCCGGGCAATGCCGGGCACTATCATTAGTATGGTTCTCAGCCGCCCACTGTTACAGTCGCACATCGACCGATGCCTAAGACTGGGGATCATCTCTAGCCTCGGAGATCTTGATTAGCGCAAAGGCGCAGTAGTTCGCGATGTCTCGCAGCTCGGATGCAATCCCCTCTGATACTGAAGTCTTTCCTCTATTTTTCAATATAGTCGTTATCCTGTAGGACTTGGTGATTATCTGATCAGTGATAGAGCTCAAGCGCATTTCTCTCCACGCTTCTCCATAGTCGTGGTTTTTTGCGAGCATCAAACGCCTGATCTCATCGGCCACCGCGTCATACTTATCAAGCAGGTCTTTCTCACTTGTCTGCTGAGTCATCCTTCACCCTCGCACCTTCTGTGGGATGATTAGACAGCTGTCTCTCCACCGACTCTATGTCGTCAACCCCTTCCGAGAGCTTGATGAGTGCCATGATACAGTAGTTGAGTATGTCAAGATACTCGGTTTCAACCCCTTCGGGCACCCGAGGAGCATCCGGCATCTCCTCTAGCTGTCGAATCCTCCTGACTTTGACGTATATCTGGTCTGTGATCGACTTCAGTCTCAGCAGCCGCCATGAATCGCCGTAATCACGATTTTTTGCAACAAACACGGCTCGCGCACGAGCCATCACTTCGTCATACTGCCTCAGCGTATCGCTGCCCACCCTGCTATCCGCCTCCCTGCCAACAGACTCCAGAACACTGCTTGTCCAATCAATCTAGTCTCCAATGCTGCGGCCGCGCCCCAAGGCAACGCCGCTTCAAACCGCTCAAACGTCAGCCGCGCCGCTCTGCCAATCACAGCTGTCGATCACAACAGGCGATCAGGGTTGCCGATCAAGATCGCCGGTCAGGGCAGCTAAGCGACAACCACCTCATAGACGAGCGACGCCGACTTCACAAACTCCTCAATATCAAGGTATTCCTCGAGAGTATGCGGTTTGAAGTACCCTGCACCAAGAACCACACACTCAATGCCTTGAGCATTGTAGATGTTAGCGTCGCTGCCTCCGCCGGCTGACACGAAGTGCATCTCCATCCCGAGCTTCTCCCCTGCTTTGCGCAATCTCTGGCAGACCTCTGAAGATGGGCTGATGTTATAGGTCTCATATTCAATCTCAGACCCAAACTCCAAGATCGCACCTGCTGCACTACAGCTCTCCTGGAACGTCTCTTGGATTGATGCGACTGCCCGCTCCAGCTTCTCGCGACTCATACTGCGGGCCTCACCGCGGACCTCAACGAGATCGCAGACTATGTTGGTCGCCCTTCCGCCCGAGATCATACCCAAGTTGGCTGTAGTCTCGTCATCTATCCTGCCAAGCTTCATCTGCGATATGGCTCTCGCAGCAACCTGTACTGCATCGATGCCTTTTTCAGGCTCAACACCGGCGTGAGCCGCTCTTCCCTTGATCTTGACATCTAGCGTGATGTGTGAGGGCGACTGCACCACAACCCTATTGACCGGGCCGCCCGAGTCTATGACGTATCCAAGCTTTGCACGCAGCTTGCTCTTGTCAAGCGCCTTGGCTCCCAGGAGCCCCTTCTCCTCACAAAAAGAGAAGACTATCTCGATATCCGGGTGATCCGCTCGGTTGTCTCTGAGCATGCGGAGCACCTCAAGCACTATCGCGATGCCTGCTGCGTCATCTGCACCCAGGATCGTGTCGCCGCTGCTGCGGATGATGTTGCCTTCACGGACAGGGCGGATCCCGACTCCCGGAGTGACCCGGTCCATATGTGCGCTCAAGAGAATGGGTGAGCGGGTGGAGTCAGTCCCCTTGAAACGAGCAATCACGTTTCCAGCGTTTCCTCCAGCCGCCTGTGCCCCGTCATCCTCTTCGACCTCGCATCCGAGCTCAGTCAACTTCTCCTTGAGATAGTCAGCCATCTCGCGTTCCTTAAGCGAGACGCTGTCGATAGTTACTAAAGCCTCGAACTCACTAAGCAAACGATCCTGCCGCACACTAGCCAATACCTGAAACCTCCCTCAAGCTCCGAAACCAAGCAGCTACTAGCGTTGCACCCTACCGGAAGCGTCGCCGCCTGCCAGAGCCTCTACCTCCTCAACAGATACCAGGTTGAAGTCACCAAAGATGGTGTGCTTGAGGCAAGAAGCCGCAACAGCAAACTCCACTGCCTCCTGAGGCTGCTTCCCGGACAACATGGAGTAGATCAAACCTCCGGCAAAGGAGTCTCCTCCGCCTACCCTGTCCACAATATGTATGGGGTATTTGCGTGACAGGTAAAACTCACCGCCAGTGTATAAGAGAGCAGACCAGTTGTTGTCAGATGCAGAAATGCTCTCTCTGAGTGTTATGGCGACTGTCTGGAAACCAAACCTTCGAGCCAGCTCTGATGCTACGTACCTGTACCCGTCAATAGACAACGATCCTGCAGTTACGTCGGAGTCAGGAGCCTTAATGCCAAAGACTTTGTCTGCATCCTCCTCGTTACCAATGGAGACGTCTACGTATTGCACCAGCTCAGACATGACCTTGTTCGCCTTCTCAGGAGACCAAAGCTTCTTTCTGTAGTTGAGGTCAGTGCTCACGGTACAGCCCTTGGCCTTCGCGACCTTGACAGCCTCAATCGTAGCCTCAGCAGCTGAATCGCTCAACGCAGGTGTAATGCCTGTTACATGGAACCACGAAGCTCCATCCAGTATGGACTCCCAATCTAGCTCTCCCGGTTTGATCTGAGATATCGAGGAACCAGCCCTGTCGTAGACTACCTTGGACGGCCTCTGCGAAGCGCCCATCTCAAGGAAATAGATGCCTATCCGATCCCCGCCACGCTTTATGTAGTCGGTCCGAACCCCGTAGCGCCTGAGGTGATTCACCGCAGCGTCGCCCAGCGGGTTGGCAGGAAGCTTGGTGACGAAATAAGAGTCTAGGCCGTAGTTGGCTAGAGACACGGCGACATTGGCTTCGCCTCCGCCATAGACCACGTCGAAACTGTCCGCCTGAGTGAACCGCTTCATCGCAGGTGGCGACAGCCTCATCATGATCTCACCGAAGCAGACCACTTTCTTCGTCATGTTGGACACACTCCCTCTCGTTAGATGATGGTGCACAAAAACGGGTTTGAGCCCAATTGAGAACATACACTTCCAATCGTCCTACATAGTATATATTGAATGCCCACAAGTCCAGGAGAGTCGTCCATGGGTTTGATCGAGGTCATCATAACAACGGCTCTGGTCTATAGCGTCAGCCTGCTAGCTTATTTGGTTGGGCACAGGTTGCTCTGGGGCGACCCTAGGTGTTCTGTCATTCTCCTAAAGCACCTCTACTATGGCCAAGATCCCCGCGCCGGCAAAGGCGCACACACTGGATGCTATGAAAAAGGCGACAACTAGCTTGTTTTCGCTCCACCCCGACAACTCGAAATGGTGGTGGATGGGGCTCATCTTGAACACGCGCTTGCCTGTCAGCTTGAAGCTGATGACCTGGATCGTCACTGACAGTATTTCAATATAATAAGGAAGGCAGACGACCGGCAGCAGCAGCTCAAGCTCTGACATGAAAAACATGGCGCATATGACTCCGCCGAGTGCCATAGATCCGGTGTCGCCCATGATGATCTTCGCCGGGTACCGGTTGAAAAACAAAAAACCAACGAGCACTGCAATCAACAACAACGCCATTAGGACGACAGCCTCATTTGTAGAGAACAACACCAAGAAAAACAACGTCGGTATTGCTGTCATCGACAGCAAACCGTCTGCGCCGTCGGCAAAATTGATCGCATTGGATGTGCCCATCATCACGAGGCCTGCTATGACCATATACAGCCAATAGGGAACCTGTCCTATGTTTGACGTCCCCAACATGAGCTGGACATGCTGCCTCGCAGGCCCGATGAACGCGACCAGGAATACGGCAGACCCGATAGCCTGCCCCAGCAGCTTTGCACGTGCAGGTATCCCGCGAGAGTCCTTGCTAAGGACTTTCTTCATGTCATCCAATAGACCGATGAGTCCGAAAAGCACGAACACTGCTGACAAAAGCCTAAAATCCGCATCACGCCATTTCACAGCCGCTATCGCCAACACCGAGAACCAAAAGGAAAGCCCTCCCATTGTTGGAGTGCCACGTTTCTTGAGATGTGTCGCCGGACCGTCTTCTCTGATAGGCTGACTGAGCGACAGTCTCCTGCTGGCCCTGATGATAAGCGGAACAGATACCACTGTTATCAACAGGCCAACAAGTGATAGCCAATACATGAGAAACCCACCCCACAAATGCTACCTTCAGCCTGCCGAAATGGAGTCAATATAAATGCTATGATGCCGAGAGTGAATTCTTGCTCGCGGACGGACCATAGGGCTTGTCTGAGGTAGATCTTTTGGTATTCGTAGCTGATCTGCGCAACCGAGGACCGCGGCCGCGATCAACAGGCGCATCGCCTGCTTTCTCTATTGACACTGCGAATTCCTTCTGAAGTCACCCTTGTGAGTGGGCAGAGAAAGCCCCACGAAACTACGTTGCAAACCACAGTTGCCTGTGGCTGTGATCCGTTTCGTGGGGCAACGCCATTAGAGAATGATCTCTATGGCAGTAAATAGTGTGTCCCGAATGGTGTTCTCTATACAGGCTGATCGCCAGACCAAAATACGGCGTATTTGTTACTTATGGCTCGATTTCGTTAGCTATCTTGACACAAATCCGACAGATATCCTTCATTTGCCTCAGACGCGTCAATATGAGTGTTGAGTCAATCGTAGGTATCAGTATAATGGAGTTGGGACGGTTAGAGACCCTCTGGGACAAATACCGACCCACAGCAAACTAGGAAAGGAGGAAGATAGCATGATTTGCCCAGATTGCAGAACGAATAACTTCTCAGCTGCCGAGTACTGCAGGAAGTGCCAGCGTGACCTGCGCAGAGCTTCTAGAGAGCAGATCTTGGCAAGGCGAGACAGATCCTTGTTCTCGCTGAGGGTGGACAGATAAACCTTCCCACCCTCTTTTTTTGTACCTCGACATAGAACCACAGTCCAACCTGATAAGGTCACAGCCTCACCTGTCTCTTAGCAACTGTAGTAGCCACCAAAGACAAGCTGATGTAGCTGCCCGAATCCCGCTTCATAGGTGTCCACACGTAGCCCGGCTCGAAGCCCCCATCCATCGATAGCGTCCACACACGGCACCCACTCGAAATCCCTGTCCACCGACTCATAATCCATCCATATGATAAAGAGAACTCGGTTCTAGACCTCGACTGCGCAAACCCACTTCTAGACTACGTACCCAACTACGTTTTGCATGTCAGGCCACGCTTGGCCCATGAGTTCATGAGCCCGTGTGACCAACTCACCCACCCGGTCATACGATAAGGTGAAAGTGCCGTGGTCACCACAAGGGGGTTCAGTTCATGGGGATCTACGTCATCCAACCTGGGGATACACTAAGCGCCATCGCTGCAAGGTTTGGCGTGTCACTTGGACGGCTGCTGGAAGTGAACGGGCTTCCGGACCCAGACAGGCTTGTAGTCGGTCAAGCGATCCTCATCCCTGAGTCACCTCAGCAGTTCCTCATCTACACTGTCGCACCTGGAGACACCCTGTACAGGATCGCTCAACAGTTTGAGACCACAGTCGAGATGCTTGCAGAGGTCAACGATATCGACGACCCAGATTACATAGAGGCAGGTGCCGAGCTAGTAATCCCCGGATGGATTGGCATCGAATACACAGTGAGGCCAGGCGATACCCTCTGGGCAATATCCAGGCAGTTCGGTGTCTCTGTCGGGTTGATCGCGCGTGTAAACCAGGTGATCAATCCCTCGCTCATCTTCCCGTTCCAAACTCTTGTCATTCCTCAGAAGGCACCAGACCTCGTCAAGCCTGACGCAGAGGTACTGGCATACATCTTTCCTGACGCCTACGGCATGCGCCAAGCAGCTCCTGTCGCTGGTCCATGCCTTACGTACAGCGCGCTCTTTCAATTTAGAGTGACTCGCAGCGGAGACCTGATCGTCCCCCCAGATCCAGCTGCACTGGTGGACATCTCGCGCCAGCACCTGATCTCTCCTCTAGCAGTTGTGACCAACTGGGAGGGAGACCTGTTCCAGCCCGGACTGGCGCGTGATGTGATGGGCGACAGTAGTATCAGAGCGAGGACCATAGCTTCTATCAGAGACGTTCTGGCTCAATACGGGTTTTCCGGAGTCAATGTCGACTTTGAAAACATGTATCCGGAAGATCGGCCCCTGTACAACAGGTTCATAGAGGAACTGAGAGACACACTGAGGCCCTTGGGGTACCTAGTCACCATCGCAGTCGCTCCGAAAGCCTCTGACAGGCCAAATGACCCATGGGTAGGGACATTCGACTACGCAACTCTCGGACGGCTGGTCGACATCATGTATATCATGACGTACGAATGGGGTTGGATTGGCGGGCCGCCTATGGCTATAGCCCCACTCAACCAGGTACGAAGAGTACTGCAATACGCAACATCACTAGTGCCGCCCGAGAAGATCCTGCAAGGCATACCCCTCTACGGGTACAACTGGCCGCTGCCGGACACGCCGGAAAGCCGCGCCACCACTGTAACCTTGACAGGAGCCTATGACCTGGCGTTCAACGCGGGAGTTGCCATCAACTACGATGAAATCGCGCAATCGCCTTGGTTTAGATACACCGACCCTCAGGGGGTACTGCACGAAGTGTGGTTTGAAGATGTGCGTTCATTGCGGGCCAAGTTCGACCTTGCACAAGAGTTCGGGCTGAGAGGCGTCGGGTTCTGGACCAGCGCAAATGCAAACTACGCTTTCAGGCAGATATGGTCACTCTTGTGCGACACATTTACAGTCATCAAGATATAGAGACGAGAGGCTCATGCCTGATTCTTGAAAAATAGAAGAACAGCCGGACTAGCCTGCCGGCTGTGAGAAGTCATAGAGAGAATCGGGGTGGATGGTATCCGGATCGACGAACTTCACGCCCTCGCTGAGCAACAGATCTCGCTTGCGGGCCAGAGCACTGGCATCGGTCCTGCCGCCAAAACCGCCCAACTTGAGGTCTGAGCGCACCACTCTGTGGCACGGTACGTCGGGTGCGAAAGGATTGACCCTGAGAGCCTGGCCCACCGCCCTCGCAGATGAGCACCCGATGTGGCGTGCGACCAAGCCGTAGGTGCTCACTTTGCCCTGCGGAATGGCAGCGACCGCTAAATAGACCTTCATCCTATAGTCAGTAAGCTTAACATCCACGGGCTCCATCTCTGCCAGTCCCACTAGTTCGAAGGCACTGTCCAGCTGCCAGTAGACAAATCAATGTCTATGTCATTGTCTGCAGGCTCAAGGTCATTCCACAGCCCGTTGATGAGCCCGCGCTGCACCCACACAACTAGCTTAGCCCACAACGCCGTTCCGGACGTATCAATCGTTACCTTGGGCGTAACCTCATCGCCACTGTAATGAGCGATAAACGCATCTGCTACCTGGGGTGCCAAGATCTCAGCGCTTCGCTCATTAACCCTGTACTTCCTAAGAGTCTCGTAGGCGATACGAGTTAAGCCACTGTGAACGTACTCCTTGGCGTACTCCTGGAAACCGGCAGGGTGCGAAGGGATTTCGGCTATGAAGTGGCTTCTGATGTGCATGACTTGATCTTCAGTGATCTCAACCACTCTGTACGGACACGGGTAAGTCACGAGCGCACCTGTCTCAACGTCGAATATGAACACATTGCGCTTCTTGCCGCCGATGTCGGTGGTAAAAGCAGCTTTTGTTATATCCTGCGCGTGGTAATGGCCCGTAAAGACTACCTTCATGCCGCTGGCTGCAAACCGCTCGGCTATGAGCTTCCAATCTTCCACTAGAAAATCGCCAAAGAACCTCTGCTGCCCTTTGTAGTGCTCAACTACTCCGTGGTGCATGACACCCAAAAGCGCCTTGCCTGAGGACGTGGCTAAGTTCATGACACTGTCTAGCCACTTGAGCGTGTCCTCTGAAAACCGCCCGCCAACCACTGACGTGGCTTCGGGCGCATTCTCACGGTACCTGCACGCGTCCATCGCAACGAGCCACAGGCCGGGCACAGGCTCAACCACATAACTGAGCGATGCGCTGTCGCGCACTATCGCCTGCTCATAGCCCATCTTTGCATAGATCTCTGCGAACTCCTCCGGTGTCACAGAGGCGACCGGGCTGGCTCCGGTAGATGTAAACGACATTGCATAACCGTTCAAGATATCGTGGTTTCCGGGGACGACATAGACCGCTATGCCGCTTTCGATCAAGCGGGAGAGGATCGATGCACACAACTCATGGTTTATCCGCTCACCGTCCTTGGTGAGATCGCCTGCAACTATGACGAAGTCAAGATCCTCATTGCAGAGCTCTGACACTGCAGCCTCCAAGAGCTCCCTGCTCTGAATGAGCAGCTTGCGGTCGGATATCAAATGCTCTTGAAACACCGGGCCTTCTGTGCCGAGGCTCACGTCAAACACATGGGGGTCGCTGATAACCGCAAACCGTGTCTGCGGGTATACAGCAGCCTTCCCAAATGATGCAAAAGGACCTGTCGTGGAAGCGAGGACTACGATCAGGATAAGGAGACTCAGCATCAAGACTCTGCGTAGGCTCCAGACTCCGCTGTGCATCCGCATACCGAACCCTCCCCACGATTGCACTGATTACTGTTCAGACCAGAAGTTTAGACCAAAAACCCAGAAATCCCAGTCGATAGATAATACGGTTGGATTATAGCACTGCGCAGGCACAAGCACAAGCTGTTGACACAGCGGCATCCACTTGTCTCAGCTTTTGTCCTTGATCTTCTGCCAGGTATCCCTTAGAGACACAGTGCGATTGAAAACCAACCTATCCTCTGTCGAATCAGGGTCCACAACAAAGTACCCGTGCCTTAAGAACTGGAACCGATCTCCCACTGACGCCTCTGCCAGTGCTAGCTCTATCCTACAGTCGGTCAAGACTTCCAATGAGTTAGGATTGAGATTGGCGATGAAGTCGCCGCCTTCTTCGGGATCCTCAGTCAAGAACAGATGGTCGTAGAGGCGCACTTCCGCCTTGTGCGAGTGAGCTGCAGAAACCCAGTGAATCGTTCCCCTAACTCTCCTGCCGTCAGGCGTCATGCCTCCTCTGCTCTCAGGATCGTAGGTGCAACGAAGCTCTACTATCTCGCCTGTTGACGGGTCCTTGACGACCTCTTGACAAGTGATGTAGTAGGCGCTCTTGAGCCTGACCTCTCTGCCCGGAGCCAGACGGAAGAACTTCTTTGGAGGATCCTCCATGAAGTCGTCGCGTTCTATATAGATCTCTCTGGAGAAAGGCACCTTGCGAGTGCCAGCAGAAGGGTCCTCGGGGTTATTCTCCGTCTCAAACTCCTCTACCTGCCCCTCCGGGTAGTTGGTGATCACGACCTTGAGCGGCCTGAGCACGACCATTGCTCTCAAAGCCCTCTTGTTGAGGTCCTCGCGCAAGCAGTGCTCCAAGAAAGCATAGTCGACCACGCTGTTGGCTTTGGCGACTCCAACTCTTTCGCAAAGCGTCCTGATAGACTCAGGAGTGTAACCCCGCCTTCGCAGGCCGCGCAGAGTAGGCATGCGAGGATCGTCCCATCCGCTCACATAGCCGTCTTCAACAAGCCTCCGGAGTCTTCGCTTGCTAGTCAGAGTATAGGTGAGATTGAGGCGGGCAAACTCAATCTGCTTTGGTGGCTGTGGGATCTCAAGCACCTCAAGCAACCAATCATAAAACGGCCTATGCTCCTCAAACTCGAGTGTGCATAGAGAATGAGTAATCCCCTCAATTGCGTCTGACAATGGGTGAGCATAATCGTACGTCGGATATATGCACCACTTGTCGCCCGTTCTGTGATGGGGAACCCGGAGGATGCGATAGAGCACTGGATCTCTCATCACAATATTGGGCGAAGCCATGTCGATCTTGGCACGGAGCGTGCGAGACCCATCCGGGAACTCGCCCTTGCGCATTCTCTCAAAGAGATCTAGGTTTTCGTCCACGCTCCGGTCGCGGTACGGGCTGTTTCTGCCAGGCTCGGTCAAAGTGCCCCTGTACTCCCGTATCTCTTCTGCGCTAAGGTCGCAGACATATGCCAGCCCCTTGCGGATTAGCTGAAGCGCATACTCGTACAACTGATCGAAATAATCCGATGCGTAGTACAGCCGATCATCCCAGTCAAATCCGAGCCACCGAATATCCTCCATGATAGACTCGACGTACTCAACATCTTCTGTGCTGGGGTTGGTGTCATCAAAACGGAGATTACACAACCCGCCATTCGCCTCTGCAAGGCCGAAGTCTATGCATATCGCCTTGGAGTGGCCTATGTGAAGATAACCGTTGGGCTCAGGAGGAAATCTGGTGTGAACTCTGCCTCCGTATCGGTTGCTTGCAATATCCTCCTCTATAATGTCCTGGATGAACCCACCGAACTTGATTCCTTCCTCATTCACAGCCACGTTACCTCCGTCAGTTATCAATAAAATGCTTCAGAACGAGAAGTCAGATGGAGAGCCGCTCAGTTAAAGAGTCCTCAGATGATTGATCTCATGTACTCCACGTACGCAGGCAGTGCGACTTCGGGCTCCTCTATCTCCGGATGCCATCTCTTCTCAAACTCAAACGACAGCCAGCCGTCGTATCCACCCTTCTTGAGGAGTTCCA
Organism: uncultured Clostridia bacterium; assembly: GCA_900016865.1. Lineage (GTDB taxonomy): Bacteria > Bacillota > DTU014 > DTU014 > DTU014 > DTU014. The sequence continues at coordinate 18,201 of FIZI01000047.1, forward strand.
CTACTTCCTGTACAGGCACTTCGCCCTGCCCCACGAGACAATGCCTGGCTGAATAACCTTCTCCTATCGAATCCTTTATATGAGTATGCATGATGTATTTTGACAACTTGCTGTAAGTCTCACCAACAGGCTCTCCTACTAGCTTGTACGGATGGTTGATGTCCCATATGACGCCCTTTGCTGTCCCCTTTGTGCGCTCAAGCACCTCTAGGAGTGCATCTGAATCGGAGAAGTCCCCGTGCGTCTCTATTAGAACAGTTACACCCGTCCCCTCGGCATATGTAACGAGTTCTCCAAATCCAGAAGCTATAGCTTCGATCGTCTCCTGCCTGCGAGCAGGGTCAGGTATCTTGTCGCCAAAGATTCGTATGTATGGAACTTTGAGCCGCTGTGCCACATCAATCGAGTCGCGTCCTTCCTTGATTGCTCTGTCATATGCATTCGGGTCATGAAACGAGACGGACGTTCCAAGGCAACAGATCTCCAGTCCGAGTTTCTTGAGCTTGTTCTTAGTCTCCTCGGCCTGATCCGGCAAGAATGGTTCCATCCTGCCTAGGTCCAGCTCACTCTCTATGCCCCTAATCTCGATGCCGTCAAACCCAAAGCGAACTGCATTATCGAGTATCAAGTCCCAAGACCAGTTTGGGCATGCCAGTGTTGAGAAAGCTAGCTTCATGTGAGAGGCCCCCTATCGTCGTCACAGCTGTCCTTGTTATCTTCACCGAAGTCACGGACATATCCTCCTGCAAGGTGCCGTGAAGAGTGCCAGGGCAACCCGACAATCGACCTGATCGCGAGGAGCGGCATGGGACTTCTGTAGATACTCACCA
>FIZI01000048.1 GCA_900016865.1 uncultured Clostridia bacterium
AGCGCGATCAGCAATGGGCCTATACTTACTGCAGTCAGCCTCAGACTTATCATCCTAGCCATTACGACCAGCGAAAACGAGTTCATGATCACGCCATCGATCATGAAGACCAGCCCAAACGCGAAAGCTCGCCTGATCGCTCCAAGGTCGTTGGTCGCGTATGCCATGAGGTCACCGGTCTTGTGTGTGTTGTAGAACTTCACGGGTAGCGATTGCAGGTGCGAGAATAGTCTGTCTCTGAGGAAGCACTCTAGGTCTCTCGATCTGCCAACGATCAGGTAACGCCAACAGAACTTGAGCCCGAAGACAGCAACGGCCAGCCCGAGCATGCCAGCTGTCAGCCAGGATATCCTGGCCAAAGCAGCGGACCTAAGCGTTAGCAAGTCGATGATGTGCCCTAGCAGCTTAGGTATGGTCAATTGGAGAACCCCTGATGCTACAAGAGCGATGATGCCGAGGATGTAGTACCAGAGGTGTTGTTTGATGAAACCTTTGATAAGCTTCTTGACCATTTTCTAACTCCCCGTTGATCATTGAGCTTAGCTAGATTCTCGTGGCACGTATGACCACTCCAGTACAACAGGAGTCGTCGGAGCATGCCCTTCGATAATGTCAAACAACATCTTGCATCCGGCAGCCCCCATCTCATACAGCGGCCCTTCTATGGTAGATAAGGCAGGGACGGACAGGGGAGCAAACCTGGACGACCCAATCGCTACAACAGAGAGGTCCTGAGGAACTCGGATCCCATTTCTTGCGGCATACCTCAGCAATCGAAACCCCATAGAGACTGTCTCGCACAGGACCGCCTGCGGCAGGCCAGAGTTCTTGCGAACGTACTCGTTGAGAGCTGACTCGATTTGTGCCTCTGAGTCGTCTGCGAGAGTAGAGAGGGGTGACTCAGGGGGCGTTGTCACTCCGAGATGCGAAAGCGCATTGAGATAACCTGCGTACTTCCTGCTTCTGACGCCGCGGCGGGCACGGCCGAGAAAGGCGACTGTATCAGCGCCTTTGCTCTTGAGATCCGCAACGGCAGCTAGGATAGCGGAGTCAAGGTGGCTCCTCACAAGATTTGGACGATCAAACCCTGGACTTGAGTGAATGACAACAAAGGGTATCTCATTCTCGATCAAGTAAGCCAGGTGGCTCTCAGACACAGCCGCCCAGACGAATATGGCTCCGTCGATTCTGTTGGCACGGAAATACTGGACATGCTCTGCCTCATGATCGTCCTGCCATCTGCTAAAGCAAAAGGTCAGCGAGTAATTGCGATCAGCGAGCACGTCTTTTATCCCTTCAAGAACGCTCATAAACCTCGTGTTTGAGACGTCTTTGTCGGACACGACAGCAACTGACATAGCTTTCTTGAGACGCATTCCACGCGCACATTGGTTTGGAATGTAATTGAGCTTCTTGGCAGCAGCTAAAACAGCCTGGCGTGTATGGTCGCTGATCTTTACGCCCTGCGTGTTGTTGAGGACATATGAAACAGTAGCTTGCGAGACTCCGGCAAGACGAGCTACGTCTTTACTTGATACCTTTCTTGTCCTGCCCACTACCTGGGCCTCCAGCCATTTATACGTATAAGTGACAGCGTTAGTTTACCCCAACCAACGGTCAAAGTCAATAGAAGCCTGTTTGTCTGCTATCGGTCTGGGATAATGTCACCTCGTAATCGGCCTGTGGTGACAACCGCGGGCAACGTGGACGTGCCCCCAGGATCCGAGATGCGTTGGCATTGATGATATGCCAGATCCGTATGGGGGATCCAACACAAGAAGAGGTTTTTTCTCATCGTATGCATTTCAACACATACGCAAACCAGACCTTATATATGGAGCTGTCCAGAACCAATCCCGGCTACTTGCTGCAGTTTGGACAGGCTTCCCCAGGAATGATAGAATTAATGCGCGAGCAGCCGCAGCTCATTGCGATGGATGGTGAAGCAGGCGATGAGGTTTATACATACTGCAGATTGGCAGATAGGCATGAAGGCGGCCAACGTTCCGCAGGTAGCGGACAAGGTGAGGATGGCACGCCTTGAAGTGATAGATAGGATTGGCCGTCTGGCTGAGGAGCGAGAGGCTGACTTCGTCGTTGTTGCAGGTGATGTGTTTGAGCACAACCAGGTCGGCCGGCAGTGTGCTCGAGATGTGCTGCGCAGACTGGGCTCATACCCGGTTGATGTGTACATAGTGCCTGGAAACCATGACTGCGCAGGAGCCGGCTCGATCTATACGACCAGTGCGTTTCTTGACACCCCGTCAAATGTCCACGTTCTAATAGAACGCGAGCCTGTTGTGATTGAGAGGCCGGGTGTGACTCTATATCCGTGTCCTGTTACACAGAAGAGAACGATGCTGGATCCGACTGACTGGATACCCTCGGAATCTTCCATGAACACGATAAGAATAGCAGTGGCGCACGGCTCTGTCCGCGAGCTCGGCATCGGCGATCCGGATGACAACCCGATTTCTCTTGCAGCTGTTGCCAGCAAGCGCATCGACTATCTCGCACTCGGGCATTGGCACAGCACGATGATGCTCAGCTCACGTGCCTACTACAGCGGCACACCGGAGCAGACAAGCTTCTCTGAGCGGGATAGCGGCAACGTGCTTGTCGTCTCAATCGATAGGCCGGGATCGGAACCTGTGATTGAGCCTGTCCGTGTCGGCAAGCTTGCATGGGTGGAAATCGAGCACGAATTGACAGGGCCATGGCAGGACAGTCTAGGCAGACTGCGCGATACTCTTGACTGCCTATCGAGTGATCCGTCCAATACGCTACTCAGGCTCAGGCTTACCGGCATCTCTGATGGCGAAACGCTGGCGAAGGTGGATGACCTTCTCGATGATTTCAGACCTGCATTCCTACACATAGACGTCAACAAGTCAGGGCTGCTGCTTGACATCGACGAGGACAAGCTATCCGAGTGGGCAAGCACCCGGCCACTGGCGTGGGCGGTGGTTTCTGATCTTAGGCGGCTTATGCGCCAAAGTGCCGCAGACGAGGCGGCAGCGGCTTTTGACATCGAAGATGCAGGTCTTGGCGATTCGCAGGTGGACCTGGCAGAAGTGCTTGAAAATGCAAAGCTGCCCGAAGATGAGGATTGGAAGATTACCCGGGAGGAAGTGCAGGCTGCGTTGGCTGAGATGCTCAAGGCACTGGGAGGGATCTCACGGTGAGGCTGTTGTCCCTACAAGTGAAGGGCGTTTCGTGTTTTCGCAATCCAATAAAGATAGAGGACTTCGACCCGCATATCAACATCATATACGGGCCTAACGAGATAGGTAAGAGCACGCTTGTAACGAGTTTGGCCAGGGCGTTCTTTGACAAGTCGAGCAGTCGAGGACAGGAGATCGAGAACCTGCGCCCATGGGGGACCTCGCTGTCACCTGAGATCGCAGTCGAGTTTGTCGCAGGCCACGACAAGAGATTTATGTTAGAAAAGGGGTTCCTCGACAATCCCTACACTCGACTCTCCGAATGGACAGGCCTTGGGTACGAACTCTTGGCAGATGGCGACCGAGCGGAAGAGATAGTCCGCAAGATGTGGAAGAGCTCGATACCGGGTAGAGGAGCGACGAAGATAGACCACTGGGGGCTTGCCAGGCTGCTGTGGTTTAGGCAAGAAAAAGAGAGATTTGACCCGCCAAGACTCAATGACGAGGTCTTGCTCAATGAGTTGCGACAGACTCTGGATATTATGACCATCAGCAAGGAAGAAGAGAAGCTGTTCGGCACGCTCGCTGCCGAGCTGGGAAGGATAGTCACAAGCAAGAGGCGCGATTTTGTAACGAGTTCGAGGATAGCTGAGCTGATGAAGCAGAGAGACGAATTTAGGGAGAAGATCGTCTCTCTTGAAGGCAAACTGGATTTGGTTGAGACGCTTTCAGGAAGGATTTCGCAGCTAACGTCTGACATAGACGAGCGGGAGCGTGCCCGCGGAGCCAAGAATGCCAAGCTACAGAGTTTGAAGGGCGAGGTTGAAAGGGTTCGACAGTTGCGTGAAAACCTCAAGATAGCTGAGAGCGAACTTCAAGTGTTGCAGTCAAGGCAGGATGGGCTGCGCCGCGATCGAGAGACAATCAAGCAGGCGAGAGCACTGATCGAGGAGCTTGACTCCAGCATACACAAGACGCAGGAGCAGCTCGCAGGCACCCTCAAGGAACTCCAGGAGCTTGAAAATGATGCCGACGAAAAGGAGAAGGCGCTAAAGCAGCTCAGTGAGAGAGTGAGACAGGCCAAGTCGGACCTTGAGCGCTGCAGACGAATTAGGCAGCTTCGCAGCTTGGCGAAGGAGCTCGAAGCCAAGCGCAGCCTTCTGAGCAAGCTGGAAAGGCTGTCAAGCGAACTCGACGCCACCAGAGCAGAGCTCCTTAGCATGAGCATTCCAACAGAAGCGGATGTGCGCAAGGCTGAGAGGCTCAAGGAAACAATTGCAGCATTAGAGGCCAAACTCGAGGCTGTCGGACTTAGCTTTGAGGTAGATGCGCATGCCGATATCGAGATAGCGTTTGAGTCCGAAACCGGAGAGGCCGAGACACGCAGTATTAGCAAAGGCGGATCAGAGAGCTTCTCTGCGTCGCGAGAGGCTGTTTTGAGTGTTCCTAACCTCTTAACAGTGACTGTCAAGTCCGGATCAGGCGAGGCTGTCTTGGTTCAGGAGGAGCTGCAGGATGCCAAAGACGAGCTCAGGGCGCTGCTAAACAAATACTCGGTAGACAGCACGACAGATATGCACAGAGCTATTGCAGCAGGTGACAGGCTCAAGGACAAGGAGAAGCGCCTCAAAGAAGAAATTGACAGCTTCGGAGT
>FIZI01000049.1 GCA_900016865.1 uncultured Clostridia bacterium
TCTGTTGATGAAGTTCACTTCCACGAGGTTGGGGCGGCGGATGCTATTGTTGACGTCGTAGGTGCGTGTATTGGACTAGAGTATTTCGATGTAGAATCAGTCTATGTTTCGAGCATAAATGTAGGCGGAGGTACAGTTGAGTGTGACCACGGCATTATGCCAGTTCCAGCGCCAGCTACAGCCGAACTCCTGAGGGGAGTGCCCACGTACTCGACAGGTGAGGTCGGAGAATTGACGACGCCAACCGGCGCAGCGATTCTTTCTACTCTGGCCTCAGACTTTGGGTTTCAGCCAAAGATGACAGTATCAGCTATTGGTTATGGGGCGGGAACCAAGGAGCTGGATGCGCCAAATCTGCTGAGGGTCTGTATCGGGACGGCTGCAGACGCAGATGGGCGGCATACAGCGGATTCTGCAGTGGAGACTGTGGCTTTTAGGCTAGGTGCAGAGGCGGGATCCGTCGTAGTCGTCGAGACAGACATCGACGACATGAATCCAGAGATGTTGCCTGACCTCACGTCGCGACTGATTGATTCAGGTGCTTTGGAGGCCCACTACTCCCCGATTACCATGAAGCATGGTCGTCCGGGGGTAAGTGTGACGGCTATCTGCCCTGAGCACGCACTGGAATCCGTAGTGAATAGCATGTTTAGGGACTCAACCACGCTTGGGATCCGCCTACAGAGGTCCGACCGCATCAAGCTCCGCAGACGGATCACCAAGGTTCAGACTCAATACGGGCAGATCGGGGTCAAGGAGGGCTTCTTGGGTACAAACGTCATCACCGCCTCTCCTGAATACAGAGATTGCGCAGAGGCGGCTTCAAGATTCGGGGTTCCTTTGTCAAGAGTCTATGACGAGGCGCTAAGAAGCTATCGGCTCCAATACGAGAAAGAGAGCAATTGATCCCTAACGAGGGCGCCCAGCCCTCGTTCCTATGACTTTTGCCACCGCTGACTCGCGTTCAGCGAGTATAGGATCTGTGTTATTGACGATTTCGTCGTCAGGCTGGGTGATGGGATTTCGATAGCCGACCGCATGCTGAATCGCTTTTGCTATCGATGTCGCCATTTTCATCACCAAGCTCAATCTCGTGTTTTGCAGAACGAGGTATTCCATGTAACCTCCTACATTGACTATGCCTGTTATGTGCATGTCGCCTACTTCGGGCAGGACCTTGTTGACCCCTGTGCCCGGCTTGAGAGGCCCGTGATTCACGTTGATATACCCTACGTTTTCTGACCTGCCCAAGCAGGCATCTACTGCGATAACCAATGGATTCCCTTCCAATGCTTCTATGTCAGCTATTGCTTCTCGAAGGTTGGTCGCGTGTACTGGCTCATTTAGGGTACCTTTGATCATCACTCCTATGCCTGGAGTCTCACTCAGGAGGCTCCCGGTTAGAGGGCCAAGGCAGTCGCCGGTTGACCGATCTGTTCCAATACATAGCAACAGTATCTCACTCGTGCCCTTGACCGTTTGGCTCAACAGTCTTATCTGTTGCCTAAGATACTCGCCAAGATGATACCATGCTTGAAAGTCGTCAACATGGATTCTGTACCTCGACCGCTCGTCATAGGCACGAGAAAATGGATTCCACATTGTTGTCTTCACTCCATTCGCCATAGGCGTGCCGGATGTCGTTTGAGACCCGCTTTCAGCCAACCATGGCCCATAACAGGATTGCTCCAGTCGACAATCCACAGATCGTCGACTGGTGATCGGCCCAGTCTTCAGCGCTTCACGGACAGTGGGACATGTTTTCTGAGTGTTCTGATATGGAGACCTTCCCAATCTGAAGTCAGTCAATATCCCAGTCAGCCCGGGGCCAAAGCGCGATCGTCGGAGCTGTCCACTTGCTGTCCACTTGAAGTATATGCCCAGTCATTGACACATATTCATGGACACGTATCCTTGGTGGCTAAAGATGCTGTGTGCAGATGATTGAGACCTATGCGATCAGAAGCGGTCAGAATATGAAACGCGCATCCGGCATACCGGTACAGGGAAGCCAAAAAAGCGGCTATTGGTAGTCTGTGCTCGCTCTTGGCGCTGTTTCTCATCAGCTTTTCAGCAGCTTCTCAAAGGAGGTACCGGTGTGGCTGCCCGAAAACCTCATGGTATGTCTTTTTGCAGAGTCGCCTGCGTGTATGTCGGCGCCGTTGTCGGAGCCGGATTTGCTTCTGGCAGAGAGGTATGGGTTTTCTTTGCTCGTTATGGCCCCTTTGGCATGGTTGGGTTGGCAACTGCTGCGCTGCTGTTCTGCGTTCTGGCACCCATTCTCATGCTGACTATGCGGGCTAACTCATTCGGGCAGTATGGTGATCTTCTCCGTCACTATTTCTCGCGATCGACAGCTTCACTTGTCGACGTTGTCATCACGCTATACTTGTTTGGAGTGCTTTCAGTGATGTTTACAGGGTCTGTCTCTCTGGTCAGTCGGACGATCGGGCTAGGCCACTTGCCAAGCGCACTTCTTATCGCAGCCATACTCATTGTGACTGCCTCACCTGGGATGAGGCGCATCTCAGCAGCATCTTTGTTCTTAACTCCGGCACTTGTAGTAGGGATAGCACTACTCTGCCTCGATCATCTCCGTCGGCTAGACATATCTAGTGTCATGAAGTCTCTGCAACCGCAGGCTCCTGCTACAGCCGTAGCCGCCACAGCAAGCTCTTTGATTTATGCATCCTACAATATGCTTATGTGTCTTGGGGTGTTTGCGTCATTGGCATCCTCAAAGGCAAAGGCTATAAGCCTTACGCTGGGAGGTGCGCTGGGAGGATTTGTTCTGGGGGCCTTGGCATTTCTAGTCTTTGCAGCACTTGCCGTCACCCCAGACTGGATTGCAGGAGCGGATATGCCTCTCTTGTTTATTGCACGCAGCTTTGGCGGCAGTACTTATGCTATCTACCTTGTAGCTGTATGGGCTGCAATGATCACTACGGCTCTGAGCATGTTGATCTCTCTGACCTCGAGACTAAGCGCACTCGAGTATGCGGACAACCGCTATGTCAACCAGACAAGTGTCAGCGTCCTGCTAACACTTGCCTGTATTCCAATCTCTTATGTGGGATTTGCTCCGTTAATGGACAGGGTTTATCTGCTCTTTGGCGTCCTTGGGTCGGCGATTCTCTTGTTGATCCTGAAGGCGAGGCATAGCTACGCCAATCGCTAGATCCCTTCCAACCCAACCGGACCGCATTGTGCTGATCTTTGCCTGCAGCAATGCCCATTGACCCCAGAAGGGTTAGACGTCCCGATCAAGAATACATACAACTGCCATACATCTTGTGCCAACCGACCACGTATCATATTGTCGAGATTAGGAGCGCGTGCTGGAGCAATGAATGTTGTAAGCGGAAGAGTCATTACTCCACCCAGTCTGCCAGGCACAGCCTTTCTCGTGTTCCTGACTCTGTTAGTGCTGCTCTCATCCGCAGTTTTTGCGATCATGAACATAGATGACGGCCTCTCCAGCGCCGGTGTTTATGTAGCTCAAACCTATGTTGGTGAGCTTGAGCGTTCAGAAGTCTTCGCCCGACTGCTGGAAATAGAGGAGTCTCGTGTGCTGCCTCCGATCTCGCTCGTGTGGAATGATAAGACCTGGACCCTCTATCCTTCACGTGTTGGTGCCCGCCTCGATGTCCTTGAAACGTACAAACAAGTAATGCAGATCGGCAAGGAGGATAATCTTGTCGATCGACTTCACAGTTTCCTCTTTAGGCCAACCAGCGTCGTCCAACTACAACCCAATCTCAGCTACAGCGAGACAGAATTGGCGAGATACGTTACTTGGCTCGCAAGCAGGATAGACCGCGAACCGAGGCCTGCAAGGGTCGTTCCTGAGCGAGATGGGTCTATCGCAGTCATCAAAGAAGCTGTCGGTTACAGGCTTGACAAGACTGCAGCGATGGATGCCATTAGACAAGCGATTTTGACTATGTCAGTCAATCGGCGAATCGAACTGCCTGTCTTGACGATAACTCCTAAACTTACTGCTGAAGATATAGCTGCCTGGCCGGAGTTAGGCATTATGGGCGAGTTTGCAACTGCATTTGACCCGGAGAACCTGGAGCGAACGTATAACCTGAAGCTAAGTACAAATTCCATCAACGGATACGTGCTGTTGCCAGGCGAGATATTCTCGTTCAATAGAGTTGTGGGGCCGAGGACTCCAGCAAGAGGGTACAAGCAGGCTGATGTGATTGTCAGCGGCAGGCTGGTACCGGACTATGGCGGAGGTGTGTGTCAGGTATCGTCGACCCTCTACAACGCTGTGCTTCGAGCCGATCTTCAGGTGATCGAGCGGCAGAACCACTCGCTTATCTTGAACTACATAGAGCCGGGCACTGATGCGACAGTCTCGTATGGTTATCTTGACTTCAGTTTCAAGAATAGTACGAAGAGTCCGGTGGTGCTTGGAGCATGGGTCGAAGACAACCGCGTAGAGATCGCTCTACTTGGCCGTGTACAGACAGGAAAGAGCGTTGAGATAAAGACAAACGTGCTTGAGAGGACAGACCCTCCGGTGGAGTATCGCGAGGACCCTTCGCTTCCTCTGGGGCAGAAGGTTGTTGAGAGATGGGGAGCGCCGGATCTGCTGGTCGAGACGTTCAAGATCGTAAGTCAGGACGGCGAGGTGGTGCGCGAGCAGCTCGTCTCGAGAGACAGGTACAACAACGCTCCAAGGATCATCCGAGTTGGCACGGGCGAGGAAGTTGTAGAGACAGTCGAGTGCTTTGCAAATACAGTATCCGAAGAAGCCTGTCTGTAGCAGCTTTGCGTATGCGCGAAGATCGGTGAGGCATAGAATGCTTGGTTAGGATTCTTATAGGACGCCTAGTTGTGGGGCGCGAGCAGGAGTCAAACTAACTGGTTGGAATGGCTGAGGTGGTACGAGGCAACCTGTCGCCCTCCGGAGCGACCGCTGAGACAGCTCAGCTCGAAGTCAAGGATAACGAGTGAGCTGTCTCAACGGAGAGAGGCAAGCCGTCACGCTAGGGCAGACGGCTGATAGAGGAGACCGCACGTCGCCTTTCGCCCATGGACCCCACTCGGCGGATTCTACACTACCAGCTTATGATCAGATTTGGCCCTCTTGCATTCTTGATCTCATCGAAGTATGGATCGTAGTTGACCGGTAGTTCAAATATGCTCGTCTTCAGTTGCTCAAGATCTTTGTTGCCGCGAGCAATCCCGTAGAAGTGCCAATCACAGAACTCCACAAGGTATTTCACGTCCTCGAGCGTAAGCGCGTGCCCGGTAGCGTGCAAGTGTATGCCTATGTTGTTGGCAAGCCCTAGGCTCTCGAAGATGTTGCGTGCTGCTAGATATGTCACATACATGCCTGCGGGGTTGATCCAATCTCCTCCATGGATCTCGCCGGTGATCAGGTAGTAGCGGTCAGGAGCTGCGGTCAGTGCAACCAGGAACTGCTGATCAAACGGCAGCTGATAAGGGCTGGTGAACTCGAGGAACTTGTCGTTGAACCAATGCGCCTCGGATTGAGACTGGAGATTGCTCAAGGATTCGTTGGCGCCAACCGTGTGTATTGGGTTGTCCTGAAACTGCTGCCAGAGCGCAGTGCCCTGCTCTTCGCCCAGGAAGTCAATGAACTCGTGCTTCTCTAGCATAGAGTAGTCGTATTGTCTCCCTGAGCTTTGGTAACGGAAGTTCGCCATCCCGCCTGCACCGGAGGATGCAGGCACTGTCACCTTGATCCTTGGCTCAAATGCGCCTGCGACCGCCGCGGCCTTGCCATTACGCGATACGCCGGTTACGATCGTGTTTACCGGACTGATGTTGAGCTCTCTAGCACCCCTTGCGTCGTTCTCGATCGCGTCTATAATCTTGCTGACGCCCCAGGACCATGCCAAAAGCACGCCTGTCTGTGTATCCCATGTTTTGCCGTAGGGGTATAGCTCATAAAAGACGCCGGTGCGGCTAGCGTTGTCTGCAGCTATAGTGTTGTTATCGTATTCGATGACTGCATAGCCGTGATCGTTCAAGTACCGCTTCTCCGCTTCGCCCAGGAACCCAATCACAATCAGCACCGGGTATCCGTCCTCATATGTTGGAGGGACTACACCCGTTACAACCTCGGCTCCAACGTCAGGATCAAATGCCCTTTGAGCGGGCAGAGTAACCGTCGCTACGAAACTGACGGTCTTGTCGCCACTTGCGACGTTGACCTTGAGAATCTTGAGATTTGGGCCTACTGTCACTGTTACCTTCTGTCCCCACCAAGTATATCTTTCGTAGGAGTCGAGGTACTCGGTGCTGACACGTTCACCAGACGTGTCTGGGAGGACACCGTACATGTAGTACTTGTAGAGCCCCGCGATTTCTTGCCTTCTGCGCTCCCAATCGATGAGAGTCGTGACTCTTGAACCGTCCATGAACGTAAATGCATCAGGTTGTTCGGTAACCAACGGCAATGCACTCGGCTTTACGTAACCACTTCCATCATCAAGGCTGTCAACAGCCTGCTTGAGCTTGTTGTAGGCATCGTCAATCTCAGATTGAGACGGATTTGCTGAGGCGGCTATTTTCTCTGCGTTTGCCAGGGGTTCATCGACGATGTCTCGGTTGACGTATGCAGGAAGATAGAGACCTTTTACCTTCTCTATGTATGCCAACAATGGGTATCGGTTTGCGCCGGCCACTGCGTCCCCCTCCTTTCCGGTAAGTACAAGCTTCCCAAACAACGACGGATTCTGATATGCGTTGCCTGTTGTGTCGAATATGTTGATTTCCGAGATTCGAGTTCCGTTGGCTGCTTCATTTACCATTAGGTCAATGCCGATTTCCACTCCGTTTGCAGGAGTTGCTCTGTCCCAGGTAATGCATGCCTCAACAACATACCCTTCTATTGCTCCACTGTCGTCTGTCATGAGCTTTGTCGCGGAGTAGAAGCGAGTGTCTTCTCCTGCGTCGTAGGTGCGCATGTTGTTGAAATTGACTCTATAGTGGACATCATCGGGCTTATATGCTTGGCCTCCGTCGTGTAGCTCATCCATGAACACCTCAAGCGAATCCTGCAGGTAGGGGGTCTCATTTGATGCGTCCAGATTGCTGTCATAGATCTCGGAGAGGACGTAGAGGGCATTCTCATCCCACATGAGCCGATGCTTTGCAGTGACATTGGACACCGGCCTGTAGACCTTCGGAACAATAACTTCAGCATGCTTCCAGCAGTCGTCGATTTCACCATCAATGACCGGGGACCCATACGTGGCTGTTACGTAGGTGTGCTCCTGTGGACCATTTGTGCCCGCATTCGCCACAGCACCGGCTGTTGAGAGGACAATCACAGTTGTAGCAAGCAGGCAAACAGCAATGCAGCCTGACACTTTCACCTGTTCATCTCCTCCAATCATTCATGTAATAGCTCTTCGGAAAGACAAGGCGTCGCCTATATGACGCTTGTCTGTAATATAGGTATTAAGCCTCTCCGGCTAAAATGCGGGCTCTTGCGGTACAGTGGTCTAGTTGACTCTCGGCTGCGGAAAACAGAGTTGATCAATAGCCCGCCCTACAAGAGTCGATGAACCAGTGATGCTAGACAGAATTGTACTAATGAGTACCTTAGCATATTTTTGGAACCCAATCAATTTGCTCCTAAGGCTCGGCTTTCTTGACTCAAAGCCGCTCGAATGCTAGATTTACAGTTGCCATAGCCACCTAGAAAACCAACCAACGGAAGAGCTGCCTTAGGGAGTGACCTGCAGGAGAGGCGGTGCTGATACTCATGGGCTTCAGGGACTCGGGGATGATTCTCGCACTGAAGTATCTTGGAACGATCTTTTTCAACCTGGCATTTCGCATTCTCGGCGGTTTCTTTCTGGGAAGATACCTTGATCACCGCCTTCAGACAGAGCCCCTGCTCTCGATCCTGCTTGTACTGCTCGGCATCTTTTCCAGTTTCTACAGCCTGTACAAGGCAGTGAAAAAAGGCGCGTTTGACAAGCCGGACTCAGGTGCTGACAACCGCTCAGGGGAGCGCGGTGGGTAGGGGAGCGAGTCCGGTATAGACATGAGGAGAGCGCAGGCCGCTCAGCGCTCAGAGTTTCGAGGCTGCTGATGGGCTACGCTCTCTGTCGATTTGACAGCACAAGAGATGCGTACGCTCCATTGACAATGATGTGAGTCAGAATCGAGTAGACCGGAATCTGGATCACCTGTGCGATCGTCCTGGCGATTAGGCTCGCTTTGATTGGGACCCCGAACACGCTGTACATGATGAGTGTCATAGCCCCAATGTGGAGAGCGGCTTGAGAGATTGCGATCGCTATCAGATGTGAGATGAAGCCGGGCTGTGCATCTGTCCTCAAGCGCAGAACGCGCAGGATCAGAGCCGGAAGCATTCCGGTCAGCGTCGATACAGCCGTTATGTGCGGAACGAACGCTGCACCAAATGGATTGATGACATACCCTATGAGGTCTGCGGCGGCGCCTACCGCTGCCCCAATCCAAGGCCCTCCCAAAAAGCCTGCAATGATAACAGGCAGAGGACCTAACCCTAGACGGAGTGCACCAACCCCGCCTAACAGGATCTGAACTGCGAACAGTCTAGAGAACACAATGCTCAGCGCGGTCAACAGACCTGAGAGAACGATCAGCTTAGTGCGGTCTCGTTCATACATCACAGAAAAGCCCTCCTTTTCCACGTGTAACTAGAGTCGCTATCACGGGAAAGCAGGGCTCTATTGCGCTGGCTGTTCTCGTGGCAGCGGATGCGATACCACACCGCAGGGCCTGAACCCTTTCGTCCATAGGCAACATCCCATCCCATGGCACTTAACGCGTGGCATCTACTCTGCCTCTAGTTCACTATATATTACTCACATGTCGGCCTAGGAACCTAACAAGGATTACCTACACCGATCACATTGTATCACAGCTATGGAATGCATGTAAACGTCAAGCGATACACCGCCCCTTGGATGATCTCAAGACACGTGTAACGCACGACTAAGATGAGGAGGATTATCATCACCAGCCCTACATAAGTGCTGGTTACTGACAATGACTTGCCGCCGATTGTTACTCCCCTTGAGTATCCAAGACTGTTGCATGCGGTCAGAAATACCCGGCTCGCGTCCATGCACCGCTTGGATAGGTAGTCAGCCAATGCACAATACATGCTCTCGATTGCGCAAAAGGCGGCTGCGAGGCTTGCGTAAACGCCACGTAGGATACCCTCCAGTGTGAGCCAACGAGGACAGCTCCAATGGAACAGCCCTGTTCTTAGGCCTAGCCAGGCTACTGCTATCCCGACGCCCAAGGTGACCAAAGCGGCCAATACATCGTGCCAGCTCCAGAAGGAGAAGCCTGTCAGCACTGTCTCAGCGCCGTAGATGTCAACGGCTACTGCGGACAGCGCGGGCCAGGTTTGGAGGAGAAGCTGAGGCAAGATGCCGATGCACGCCATCACTGTAACCAACAGAATGATCGACACACTTGACTGCCAGTCCCTCGCTCCTCACGCTGTCGGCCTTCTCTGCCTGAGAACGCTGAAATCACAATCGGAATAAAGCAGAAAGCGTTCAGTATGCCAGTTGCAACAAGTATCAAACTCAAGTACCAGCTTCCTGCGGCGACTGTGCCCTTCATCAGGTAGTACTTGCTCCAAAAGGCATTCAGCGGTAACATGCCTACCATGCCCAAGCTTGCTATCGCGAAGGCGCTCATCGTCGCGGGCAGTTGCCTGCCGACGCCCCTCATCTGGCTGATGAGCGTTTTGCCGGTCTGCCTCATCACTATCCCGGCACAGAAGAAGAAAGTGATCTTCAGCAACGAATGGCTTAACATGTGAAATACTGAACCGACAAGGCCAAAGGTATGGAGCGTAAAGGCGCCTATGAGCATGTACGACAGCTGACTAATCGTCGAGTAAGCCAGGCGTTCCTTCAAGTGCAGCAAGCGGCACTCGCCAAGTGAAGTACGTGCCGCACATGGCGAAAATCAATGAAATGGCATTGCTGGCTTCTGATTCGAGCAGTAGATGCCACAAGCACGGCTCCTACTACCCCGCTAAGCAGTGCTAGAGTCATACTAGCCATCTTGCGCTCCTCCCTGCTTTACCCAATCATTAACAGATCCACTGCGGCTCTCTCGGCCAGTTCAAAGAAGTACCCGGGGGCGACACCCAGCGCAACAACGCCGATAGACAACGCGATCAAGCTCACTCTTTGAGGAAGACCAGGGTCTTTCCAGTCTTCACTAGGTGCAGGCTCGAAAAACGCGATTCGGATGATCGGCAGAAGATAAGCCGCACAGAGAACGCTCCTAAGGATAATCACAGCAGCAGGCAGCAATTCCCCAGCCTCCAGGCTTCCTAGCAGCATGTACCACTTGCCGATGAACCCGGAGAACAGTGGTATCCCCACAAGGCCCAGACTGGCAACTGTGAAGGCTGCCAAGAACAAGATAGACTTCGTCACCGCGTGGCTGGCTATGTGATATAGAGTGCCTGTTAAGCCATTGGTGTTGAGGAGCCCCAATCCAAGAGCGATGTACCCGACTTGAGCAACTGTCGAAAACGCCAGTCTGCGCTTTAGTTCATCCTGACCCAACGCCAGTACGGATCCAGCGAGGATTAGGCTCGAACCCAATGTGGCCAAGATCAAGTAGTTCAGAGCAGCGGCTGCCGCCTTGGGCCCGCGATGCGCACTGACCAGTCCGCAACAGCTCAAGGTAGCGAGTGATACCTCCAGTTATGTCACCCCGATAACGTTCCCACAGAGAGAGCATAAGAACACCCCGTATGAAATAGTGACACTGCGTCGACACAGGCGTGACGACACAAAAAAAGCGCATGCAAAGTCCCATTAAAAGGGGCTAATACACTACGCTTGGTCACTCCTACGGGGTTAGCTGACGGGTTCGGGCACCCAAGTGGCCCTACCTGGCGGTCCAGGATTCACCCCAATAGCTCGCGAGCATGCCTGCCACACGCACCGAGCGAGCATGCGGCAGGCATGCGTGGTCTCATCCGAATCGAACGAGGTCCCAGCTGCTCGGCTCTAGAGCCTCAACAACAGGGCAGACATGCTCCATCGGGGCCCTCTGCCTGAACAGTCAGATGATTGATCTTGTAAGGCTTGACTAGTTCTGCGAGTTCAGCGTATAGGCCTTTTGGCAGATGTCTGTCTTTCAACCTAACATGTACGCTCATGCTGTAATTTGAAGCGTCCAGCATCCAGACATGAATGTGATGGACGTCTACAACCATGGGGTGGCTGAGCAACGCTTTCTCCAGTAATCCGATATCTACGTCTTCAGGAACGCCCTCCATAAACACGTTGATTGATCTCATGACGATCCTGAGAGCCCCTCTGAGGACAAACGCGCTAAGTGCGATTGCAATGATAGAGTCGACCACGTACCAGCCGGTAAACCTGATGATCAGTCCTCCAACAAGCAGGCCGACGCCCCCTAGTGCATCTTCTAGCAAGTGCATGAACACGCTCTCCAAGTTGAGGTCGCCATGCCGATCATGCCTCATCCTCAGCACTGCATAGCCGTTGATGATCACGCTCAACGCTGCTACAAGAAGCATGTAGCCGGATCCTACTTCCACCGGATCCAGCAGCCTACGAATCGCGTGAAATCCGATAAATGCAGAGGTGACAACAAGGATAGACGAGTTAATAAAGGCTGCTAAGATGCTGGCTCGTCTATATCCGAAGCTCCTTTTTTCGTCTGGAGGCCTTTGGCTGACCCAAGAGGCAATAAGCGACAACATAAGCGATGCGCTATCCATCAGATCGTGGACAGCATCGCTGAGAATCGCCATGCTATTTGCCAACAACCCAATCACGATCTCCGCAAGTGCGAAACATAGATTGAGGATAAGGCTGACCTTCAAGTGACCCGATGCAACATCTGAGTCGACTGCGTGACTGTGATTGTGGAAGTGTTTGTTCACAACTGTACTCCTCTCTAGAAAGCTGACAGCTATCTAGGTTCTATACCGCTATTGTACGCTGAACTCTCGACAACGGCAATGGACAAGCTGCGGACTCCGAGGAGGCCGCAAGTGGAGTTAAGGCACCTCGCTGACGCCAATAGCTGAGACGAGTCCACTCTGCAATGGACGCGAGAGCGGACTCGCCCTAGGGGCTGTTGCATTGCTACTACCTTGTCCCCAACATTTCGGCTGTGCTCCATGACGCTTACCAGCAGCCTATCAGCTGCAGACGCGCAATAGCTTAGTAGCTGCAGGCGTAGGTTTGTAACAGCTTGGCAACTGCAGGCCCGCAACCACCTAGTAGCTGTACGCGTGGACGTACAGAGGACTGGTCGTCACGTAACCGATCTGGCCGTTGTAGTTGATCTGGTAGTAGTAGTCGTTGTACTTCTTGATATAGGGGTACTTCTGCCCATAGTGCAGTCTCCCGATGATCTCGGAGCTTAGAGCCGGAGCCTTGCGCACATTTACCCATCCATGGTCAGTCATAAGGTATCCAGGAGCCTTAGTTGACGAGCTGCTTGAAGAGCCTGAGCTGCTCGATGAGCCAGAGCCACTTGGGTAATATGCGTGGACGTAGGCTGGGCTTGTTGTGACATACCCGATCTTTCCGTTGAACTTAATCTGATACCAGTAGCTGTTGTACTTCTTGATCAACTCGTACGGCTGAGGGAATATGAGCCTTCCCAGCGCTTCCGAGCTTGTCGACGGTTTTGACCGGACGGTCACCCAGCCGTGGTCAGTGACTACATAGGCTTTTCCATCTTTGGCACATTGATCAATGGCACACCTATGACTCTTCGTGCTGTCTTGTAGTCGTTTTTCATATAGTTGCTCGTGTTCATGTTGGTGATTATCACGCCGCCTGCAGAGCTCGTGTTGTGAATGACTTTGCCGTTACCCATGTATATTCCGACGTGCGTCACGTCGTTTGGGTCACTCTTGTTGGAGTTAAAGAAGACAAGGTCACCTGCCTTGAGGTTTGCCTTGCTGACCGGCGTTCCAAGTCTTACCTGATAATCATCATCAGTGGTCCTGATGTCGAGACCTGCGAGCTTGAAGACGTAATATGTGAAACCGGAACAGTCAAACTTGTAATTGGCCGGATCGTATGTGCGTGCATACGTGACCTTGTTCTTAAGACTCTGAGCAATCTGAACAACCTTTTCTCCAGTCACACTCGCGGCCTGGACAGGAATAGCCGCCAGGCTGATAATGATCGCTAGTGCTATTATGACTGCAACGAAACGTGCTTTTCTGAATATTCGAGCCACTCCTCCTGCAAGAACTAGTAGTGTATCTGGACAAACCGCTACAAGAGGATGTTACGATGTCTATCTGATCGGGCTCAACGTAGGATGCAGGCCAGTGTTTCGAGAACCTTCCACATAAACAGATATTTCAGGCTTTCGGCATCTGGCGGTTTTCAAGAGCTTGCTAACCTCCACTTCCAGAACGAGACTATATAGGTGAAACCTCTGCGCAGAGAGAGGAAGGTTAAACGCGCGGACTCAGACTGCGGCTGCGAGACTGCACAATCAGAATCTGCACTACGATGATGCGTTCGAAGACGCTCTGCTGGCCGAACTGCTGGATGCGCTGAAGGCATGTGGATCACATTGGGAGAGGCGATGCAGTGAGGCATACGCTGCTTGCGCGGTGGCCGCAGGCGCCATATGCACCATGTGCGAAGTTGGGCCGCACACGCAGGCATCGCTGACCACGTGCAGGAGCGAAACATTCACGGCATCCACGGCTGAGCTTCGGCATCAGGCTGACTAGGAGGATCACGCTGCCACATTGTAGAAGGAACTGCACCATTGAACGTCTGAATGGAGGCGTCAATATGTGCACGGAGGCTAAGGGCGGAAGTGGGATCCCTCCAAGCGCCCGCCGGGACGCTCTTTCGTTTTTTCATCCTGCCATAGAGAAATGGTTCCGTACAGAGCTTGGCACTCCTAGCGAGCCTCAGGAGCGGGCGTGGCCGGAGATCGCCAGGTCGCATCACGGCAGCATCTCCAAAGAGGCTCGGCACCGGATTGAGGAGCTTCTCAAGAGAGGAGAGCTGCCGTGCCTAGTAGCGACGTCCTCTCTTGAGCTTGGAATCGACATCGGCGCAGTTGATCTTGTCGTTCAGATAGAGTCACCTTCGACTATTGCCCAAGTAGTCCAAAGGATAGGCAGGGCAGGCCATCGTCTCGATGCGGTAAGCAAAGGCGTGATAATGACCAAGACAAGAGGGGACCTGCTGAAGTGCGCCTTTGCCAATGCACAGGTGAGTTCTGGGTATATTGAATACGGGTCAAGCTTGCACCCGTCTGAGGGCATCGATATGCAGACGATGATCGATGCGCTGGAGCACTTGACTACAGCCTTTACAAGGGGAAAGATTTGGATAGGGCGTTCGGGGATGACTGTCAGGTCGATCGGGTCATGTCCGATTGACGAGGCAGATCCCTTGTTAGTCGAGAGGATGAGTCAGATGGGGTATCAGTCTGACTACGATGGACTCACTGTGTGGCGCACACACTGATTTGGAGAGTAGCTATGGCGACTTACTCGAAGCTCGTGCGAATAGTGGACAGACAGGCCTTGATAGACGCGGTTTCTGATCTGTCGTCGTCCAAGGTTGTTGGTGTAGATACTGAGACAACAGGTTTGGACCCGCTGGTTGATCGGATCAGGTTGATACAGTTGGCAGGGGACCGGCTCGATCGGGTTTTTGTTGTCGATCTGTTTGAGCTGGGGGATGCGTGTATTGATCCGCTTAACAAGTTCTTCACCGGCCCTCAAGTAAAGGTGTTTCACAATGCCAAGTTTGATCTGAAGTTCCTGAGACGTGCAGGGTTAAGGGTGTCACCGCCTGTGTTTGACACAATGATTGCTTCGCAACTGGTCACAGCCGGCCTGCAGGTCGGAGGGCACGGCCTGAACGACTTGGTCCGTCAGTATCTGGGAAAAAATCTGGACAAGAGCTCTCAGATGAGTGACTGGAGCAGAGAGTTGTCTGATGAACAGCTGGAGTATGCTGCTCGGGATGCTGCTGTGCTTCCGAGGTTGAGGGCCGCTCTCGCTCCCCTGCTTGTTAGGAACGGGCTTGTTGACACTGCCAAGCTGGAGTTTGACTGCTTGAACGCTGTCGTAGACATGGAACTCAACGGCATGAGACTAGACGTTGAGCGTTGGCAAGCCCTCACTAGGCAGCTGAAAGCCGAAATGCAGCGGGCGGCTGCAGAACTTCAGACTATGCTCAGGGGTGCATCCGTCGACGAGGTCTCCCTCTTTGGGCCGGAGTACCAGACTGTGAACCTCGACAGCACTCAGCAGGTGTTGGATGCACTGCGCTCTCTCGGGATTCCTGTACAGGGAACGTCAAGAGCACATCTGACATCTCTAGCAAGTGATTACCCGGTAGTTGCGGCTCTCTTGGAGTACAGGGATATCGCGAAGAAGGTCCAGGCCTTTGCAGAGAGCCTGCCCACTTTTGTTCACCAAGTAACCGGCCGAATACATCCTACATACCACCAATTGGGCGCTTCTACCGGCCGTTTCTCCTGCAGTGACCCAAATCTGCAGCAGATTCCCAGAGGAGTGGAGTTTAGGTCGTGCTTTGTTCCTGATCCGGGCTGCAAGATGGTTATTGCCGACTACTCTCAGATTGAGCTCAGGGTTGCAGCCGAGATTAGTAAGGACGCCAGGATGATAGCAGCGTACAGGCAGGGTCAGGACTTGCACAGGCTCACTGCTTCATTGGTCACAGGAAAGGACATTGGCGAGGTGACAAAGGACGAGCGTCAAGCTGCAAAGGCAGTCAATTTCGGCCTAATATACGCAATGGGCGCTGCAGGTCTTAGGGCGTATGCTCGCGATACGTATGGCGTTGAGATGACTATGGATCAGGCAGAGACATTTAGACACAGGTTTTTCTCAGCGTATAAAGGGTTGGGAGAGTGGCATCGAAGCGTAGCCGCTTCCCGCCAGATGTGGACAAGGACTATTGGAGGGAGATTGCGAAGCTGGCGCAATGACCCGAAGTTGACCGGGTTGCTCAATACTCCGGTCCAGGGAACTGCCGCAGACATCGTAAAGAAGGCGCTTGCGTTGCTTGCAGAGGCTCTTGATGGCACTGATGTTCGCATAATCGGCAGTGTCCATGATGAGGTTCTCTTGGAGGCTCCGGCATCAAAGGCAGAGTACGCAGCAGAACTCCTCAAGACTACCATGGAGAAAGCCGGGGCACACTATCTCAAGTTAGTGCCGATCGTTGCCGAGGCAAGAATTGCAGATTCGTGGGCTGAGAAGTGATTCATGTAGATCCTATAAGCTGAAGGATATATATCGGGTAGGATCAAATAGAACCTGAGAGGACGTTTTCATAGATTGGACATATTGGAGGTGTGCAACGTGGCTACAATCAAAAAGGTGGAACTGAGCGCGAAGCTTGTTGAGGGGTTCAAGATAGAGGCTACTGCAGGGAATCATACGGTTATCGTTGATCAGCCGACCGGTGCCGGAGGAACTGATGCCGGGCCTACGCCCGTGGACTACCTATTCGTTTCTTTAGCCGGATGTGTCATTACTGTGGCACAGGTGATTGCGCGTCAGAAGAAGATCCAACTTCGAGACATAAAGGTTGAAATAGAGGGTGAACTTGACCTCGACAGGTTCCATGGAAGGAGCTTTGAGAATAGGGCCGGGTTCTCCAGCATAACAGTTAAGGTCGACCTTGATGCGGATATGACGCCAGAGGAAAAGAAAGCGTTCATAGAAGAAGTTGATAACAGGTGTCCGATCTCAGACAATATCATGAATGAGACGCCTGTGACTTTTGAAGCGGTGTGATCTCTAATTAGAAGGCAAGGGAGGCGGACAAGCCCGCCTCCTGCTTGATCTCAAGGACAGGTTTTCTGTCCTTTCTTTTTCAGAGGAGCTTGCATGTTCGAAGGACTTCACATGGCAATATCGTAATATAGCAAATATGGCAATCGTAAGAGTTCCGAAAAATAAACGTGAATTACGGAAGTCATTGGGTGTTCCGGGTTCATTCCCTCCTTGGCCTATCGTCTATCATGCCAGATTTGAAAATGAAACGATTAACAGCGTAGACCGCGAACATGTTGTTGTAGCCCGCGATGTGATTCGGTCGTTTGGAGGCTGCAGTCGACTGGCTCCACACTCGCAGCCCATGAACAGAACAAGCTCTTGATTAAGGTCACCTCCCTCAGACCCACATCGCAAAGGAGTGTTGATGATGAGGTTTTGTCGCCTACACGTGTCTGTCATAGTCATAGCGCTGATGGTTGTTGCGGCATCAGCCGTGTTTATGCAAGTGCCCGCATCAGCGGACAACTCCGATGCTTCAGATGCAATCAGGCTGGAGGAGACCAATTGGATATGGCTCCCGCGAGCCGAGGAGTCTTTCTCGCTATTGATGCGCTTTAGAAAGAGCTTCACTGTCGATAGTGAACTTAGCCACGCCCAGCTTGTAATCACCGGTGACCGCACTGTTACGGCGTACGTGAACGGCGAGCGTATCGGGAGTTCTGCGGAATGGTCAGACCTGCAGGTCTACGACATAACTGAGCACTCAATCGAGGGCGAGAACGTAGTAAGTGCAGTCGTAAGCGCTGACCTCACGTACGGCAGCCCCGATGGCGGGCTTTTGGCTCAGATAGTGTTGACAGATACTGCCGGGCGGTCAATCAGGATTTCGACGGATGAGACTTGGCAGGTTACAGACGCAATACCGAGAGGTAACTCTTGGATGATGCCTGCATCGATGGGTGGAGGAGATGCGGGCGTAGAGTGGGACTCCGCTTACCTGCTTAGCAGTTATGAGAGCGGCAGATGGGGAGTGCTGGCATTGGATGGAGAGTACGAGCATCCTGAATATTCTGAGTTCAAGGGCGAGTACTTGCAAGCTCATTACGCGGACTACTACAACGACTACCTCCGCATCAACGAAGGTACCGGATTGATGGAGCGCAACGGCCAGGTATTCAGACCCTTCTTCACGGTCTATGATCAGATCATCGATGGAAAATGGGAACTTAGCATCGTCAAGTGGGACTTCGACCGGCTGGAGAGAGATCTCAAGGTCATGGAGCGCAATCAGATCCACCCTTATATACGATTTTTCAGCTGGTCGGAGCTATTGAACCCGGACGGCACCTGGAAAGAGGTAACAGTTCAACCCAAGGGTTCGAATCTGCCTAGGTTTAGGTATAACTACGAGATCTACGACTACTTCCTTGACAGAGTCCAAGCACATGGTTTGTATGCCATGGTCGAAATCCCGTTGTATTGGGGCATAAACTACGATGTCATACCGCAGGATTACCGCGGGGCGTACATAGTCAT
>FIZI01000050.1 GCA_900016865.1 uncultured Clostridia bacterium
GAGATACGAGTGACCGAATTGGATGGCACCTCCAATGGATTGCCATCGGGAGTCTTCCCCGTATCCAGCGTCGGCGAAGGGCCGTTGTCGCAGCATACCATCACAATCCCATGGAAAGACCCTCAGTTGTGGGATATCGGTGCACCATATCTCTATTACGTGAATGTCAGTCTCCTCGATTCGAACGACAATGTCATCCATGAATACCCACCCGTGCGGTTTGGGTTCAGAGAGATCTGGACCGAAGGCAAAGAACTCATACTCAACGGGCATCCGTTGCACCTGAAAATAGCGCCGTTTGTCCACAGCATTCCTGCGATGCTCTTTTTCGAGGGTATTGGCTTCAATGCAATGCTCGTTCAACCCAATTCGGACTACTGGTTTGGGGTAAAGGGCCACGGCCTGTTCCCTGATTCGACTACAGTCCGTCAGGCATCCAATCAGGAGTTGCTGGACGCTGCAGACGAGCGAGGGTGGGCAGTCTTGATGTCCGCTCCTACATTTAAGTACTCCGAAATGGAATTCTTCATGCCTGAAGCTCAGACGCAGTATATGGAGTATTTCAAGATGTGGATGCGCAAACTCGACAGGCAGAACCGGCCTTCGATCTTGACTTGGACACCTACTGTCAATACTGGAATCAACTACGATCCTGACAGATTGGGGAAAATCGACCCATCTCAGTCCTCAACTAGGGGCCTGTACGTGTCCGATGAAACAGTAGAAAAGACCATAGTGGCGATTTGGGACGGCATTGGCAAGAGGAAGTTCCGTGTAGAGTGGCAGTTGGTTGTGGATGGCAAGGTTCTTGACTCCGGAAATGAGTTTTTCACAATGGGAGTCGGCGCCATAGAGAAAAGACCTATTAGTTTCACAGTGCCAAGAGTGGACGTCAGGACCGATGCACGACTGTCCATCACTGTGTATGATGCCGAAACAAAGGTAAGATTGACGGATGATAGCTTCGACATGGCCTTCTTCCCAGGCTTTGACAGGGTTGAGGATCTGAAAAGCCGATGGGGCATTTATGACCCGTTTGGAAGAACCGCTCCCGAGCTGGCAAAGATCGGGTTTGAGGCTGTGCCGGTCGAGATGGGTGATTCGCTCGAAGACATAGACGTATTGATCATCGGCCATAGGGCGGTCACTGTAACAGGAGAGCTGCCGTTCACCGCACAACAGGTTGAGGATGGCTTGAATGTCGTCTTCTTTGAGCAGGGCCTGCACGGCCTGGAGGCTTTGGGAATGAGGGGTCAGGATATAATCCCGCGCTACACATTCCCGAGGGTTAAGGATCATCCGATATTGGCAAACCTCGAGCCTGAGGATCTGATCAACTGGAGAGGTTCCGGGACACTGCTGCCTGAGAGATCCAAGGGCATGCGGCAGTGGGAGACTAGGAGGCCTCCGCACGTAGGCAATTACGGATCGGTCGCATCGGTTGTGATCGAGACGCCTCACCAAGGTGCTTTCACACCTATCGTAGAGTGCGAGTTCGACCTGGCCTACAGCCCCTTGGTGTCGTGGAAACATGGCAAGGGCGAGGTTATATTCTCCCAATTTGACATTACGGACCGCCTCGATGTCGAGCCGGTTGCATCGATACTGGCTGCGAACATCATCCGTTACGCGGACGACAAGAGTGTGACCGCATCTCAGGATGGGCGGATAGTGTTCCTGCAAGATACCGGCAGCAATGAGGAGGACATAGAGTTTATCAACAAGTTGGGCCTCGAGTGCGTAGTTGCTGGCGAGTTGGGGTCTCTTGAGGTCTCAGACGTAGTGGTCATAGGAAGAGACGGTATCGGAGCAATCACGGCAAACCTGGAGAGGCTAGAGGAGCATATAAGAGCAGGCGGCGCTGTGGTAGTACTGCCTCAAAAAGAAGACATCATGAACGCTGCCGACCTGCCGTGGGACGTCCAGGTTAGAGAGGAACGCTTGAGCAAGGCGCTGCTATCTGCATCTGACGAGGGAGACAGTGTCCTGCGAGGTATAGGGCCTCAGTTGGTGCATTGGAGGACATTCCTGGATTTGGCCGTGTTTACTAAGGTTCCTTCAGAAGGCAGATCGCTCCTGGAGGGCCTGGTGTTGGTCATAGATGAGGGAACAAATGGCGGTCAATGGATCTTCAGTCAGATCGATTGGACCGGGCTCTACGACAAGAGCTCTCTCGATATGATAGACCACCTGACTCGTCCGAGGTGGAATACGATAAAGCTCTACAGGCAACTGTTTGCCAATCTTGGGGTAAGAAGCTCGAGTGAGACTACCACAAGCCTGCTTGGGATTGTTAAGAAGACGTACAAGTCTGCAGAACTGCGGGAGCGCTACTACGGCGGCAGGCTTTATGAAGAGCCGCTCGACGCTGTCAAAGACCCGTATGAGTTCTTCGCATGGTGATCAACAACCGGGGAGTGAGTAAGTTGACTGCTATGAAACAGCAGCCATCAGGGTCCAACAACGCTCTGACATCGTCGGCAATCACTAATGTATTTGTCCAGACAAGCGTTAGAGAGCAGAGAATGCGCGTCCTTGTAGAGCACGAAGGGTTTGAGGCTGCCGACGATGCCTATCTGCAGATAGAGATCACGGAATTGGACGGCAAGCCGGCCGGGCCTGCGAGAGTGCAGTCGCGGCTGAGCGACCTGCCGCAGGCGTGCGAAATCGACAATCCGGACGCGGATCAAGACACTGCTTCACAGATGGCAAAAGATGCGGCTCTTGGGTCGACAAGTACAGCTATCTGCTCTGTGATGACAGTCCCTTGGGAGAATCCTCGTCTCTGGGGGATTGGCACACCTTACTTGTACATGCTGTACGTCAAGGTCGTCGATGCCGCGGGACAGGTATTAGCATCGTACAAGCCGGTCCGATTTGGATTCCGAGAGGTTTGGACAGAAGGCAGAGACCTGATCATCAACGGTCGTCCTGTCAAACTGAGAATCGCTCCGTATATCGAGAACCTCGCTCAAGCGTATTTTTACGAGGGTATGGGGTTCAACACTATGATATTCCAGCCACATCCCAACGTATGGGATGACGGGTTTCCAACCACCGTAATGCAAGCAGCCTCCGCGGAGCTCTTGGATTTTGCGGACGAGCGCGGTTGGGCAGTCCTGCTGCCATTGCCTTCGATAAACAAGATCAAGAGCTTGGACCCGGAGACAACCGCGAAGTACCTCAATAGCTGCAGAGCTTGGGTACGCCAGTTGGATCGCCAGAACAGGCCGTCCATTATAGTTTGGTTGCCCTCTATGAATCTAGACGGCACGATATGCCCGACCAATCTGACTATCCGGCCGGACAACGACTGGGGAAGAATTCCGTTGTTCAACGCAGTCAACGCGTTGCTCAAATCCAAAGACCCCACTAGGTTGATCGTTCATCACCACGGCGGTGCAGGTACAGGAGATATAGAGATGTCCAACGTGTATCTGTGCTTTTTGCCGCTGCAAGAGAGGGAGGAGTGGCTATCCTATTGGAGCGAGAACGGGCGGAAACCGTGGGGAGTAGCGGAGTTCGGTACTCCTTACACAGGTAATTTCTTCAAGGTGCGTCTTGGAGACCGGCTCGACGGGACTCCGTACTTCACCGAGTACTCAGCTATGTACCTGGGCGATAGGGCATACGAGCTCGAGAAGGACGACTATATTCATGCTATCCGGTCGATGAAGGAGTTTGAGATACCGCACGGCATGAAACCTAATGGCATCGGCTTCATTCTCCAGGGATACCTGCAGAAAATAGGCGAGTGGACCGGCTACTACGAGTTCATGGATCTCTTTATCCGTCAGACGTACAAGAGCTGGCGCGCGTGGGGCATGAATGCTGGAACATTGCCGTGGATCATGGACGTCGGTTTTGGAATCCAGGTTGAGAAGTACGAGCTTTCTCACGGTCGCTGCCTGCCGAACAACCACGTAACCGCCGCCGAGCTCAAACGCATGATCGAGAGTAAGGTCGAAGAAGGAATCGATCGGGAAACTGCGCTCTTGAGCCTGAAGCAGAGACCCGAATGGGCCAATCCGATCTACGATGCCTATCGCGATGTTTCACAACCTCTGATGGTTTTCATTGGTGGCCCGAGGGAACGGTTTACAGCCAAGGACCATAGCTTCACTTCGGGGGAGACAGTCGAGATGACGATAGTGGCGATCTGGGACGGACCCGGGGACAAGAGCATCGACGTTGACTGGAAGGTCACGTCAAGAGGATACGTCTTGGCCTATGGAACAGAGGCATTCAACCTTTCTCAAGCAGCGGTAGAGAAGCGGCCGATACACTTCGACGTTCCCGATGTATCAGAACGGACAGATGCGGAGCTAGAAATCGTAGTGAGAGATCCAGTCGTGAAAAATTCGGATGCTGTCTCAATAGACCGAATGAAAATGGCGTTTTTCCCACCTACTGCGGAGGTCGAGGGGCTCAGGTCCAACTGGGCCATTTACGATCCGGTAGGAAAGAGCACTGATGAGCTGACTAAGCTTGGAGTTAAGATTAGGCCGATTGCGATGGGAGACAGCCTGGAGGGTGTAGACGTGTTGGTCATCGGAAGCGAGGCGTTGGACGACGAGCATGCTATGCCATTCACTCCTGAGGACGTAGAGAAAGGCCTGCGGGTTATAGTACTTGAGCAGACTGCTGAGGCACTGGAGGCCTTTGGGTTTCGGGCCGAGGACGTAGTGCCGAGGTACGTGTTCCCCAGAGTGGACACTCATCCCGTGCTGAGAGGCGTTGCTGCCGAGGATCTCATCAATTGGAGGGGCGAGGGGAAGCTGGTTCCCAAGGAGAAGGAAAACTACTACCCATATCCGGATCACCGCTTGCACTGGGGCAACTACGGATCAGTAGCCTCTGTAATCATAGAGACTCCGCAGAAGGGCGCATTTACCCCGTTGCTGGAGGCCGAGTTTGACTTGTCATACAGCCCGCTGCTTGAGTGGAGACATGGGGAAGGCCTGGTTCTGTTTTCTCAGCTTGATTTCACGGGACGCATAGGTCTGGAGCCTGTAGCATCGATCCTGCTCAAGAACATGATCGAGTACATGGACGGGCTGGGTCGGGCTGCAGGTGAATGCGGCGAATGCGAGTCGGCGCAGTGCAACCGAGTGCTGTATGTAGGCTCAGACGCCTGTGAGACCGAATATTTGCAGTCACTTGGGTTTGAGTTCGAAGCTGTGAGCAGATTGGGTGGTCGGAGGATCAATCAGGACCAACTGGTTGTACTGGGCAAGGGCATGTTGATTGCATTAGACGACAACGAGCGCGAGATTCTAGCTGCTCATGTCAAGAATGGCGGCAAGGCCATGGTCCTCCCTCATTCAAGGGAACAGCTGGAGGGGGCGGAGTGGCCATGGCAGCTCAAGACTAGGCAGGCAAGTATTGCGAGGATCAGGTATGGATCGACTGCTCGAGACTCGGAAACAGTCACGGGTATCGGGCCTCAACTGCTGCACTGGCGTGACTTCCTGGACTTGACGCTGTTTGAGTCAGACCAGCAAGTGCCTGGTGCAAGAGCTTTGCTGGACGGCCTGGTATTGGAGGTCAAGGACGGGCAAGGATGCTGGGTCTTCAGTCAGATGGATTGGAGACAGCTGGACGAGAATGACGAAAATGTCAGGCTTCCTAGGTGGAATACTGCCAGGTTCTATCGTCAGCTGCTGACGAATCTCGGAGCGCGGACTTCGAGTGATGTAGCTCTGAAGATGTTCTACAAACCAAGCGATTGTGCTTCAATGGTCCCAATTTCGCAGTGGAAGGCGTATGAAGCGATAGACATGGTGCCGTGGGAACCGTTTTTCAAGTATACCACCGTCACGTTGAGGAGTTTGGAGTCAGGCGGGCTTGACCAGCTGTTTGATTCTGAAGCATGCATCAAGGTGAAGAGCGAGGGGTCTCGCGGCAAGATCCTGTGGGCTGCGGACGACGGATACGTCAAGTTGCCCGGCGTATCTGAGAGAGGATCAGTGAGCTACGCGATGACCTACGTGTACTCGGATACTGGTACCAGAATCCGGGCAAGCCTGATTTGAAGTGGAAAATGCATTTCATCGCCGTATCTCCTGGACTTGAGGCCGGAGGTGTAGTACTCGATGTGAATCGGGACGGCCGGCTAGATATAGTCGTGGGGCAACAAGGGTACGGAAACGAGCTCTACTGGTTTGAATGCCCCGAAGATCCGACGAAGCCGTGGACTCGACACATCAT
>FIZI01000051.1:0-517 GCA_900016865.1 uncultured Clostridia bacterium
ATCCACCTTACTGATCCACCTCATCCACCTTACTGATCCACCTCATCCACCTTACTGATCCATCTCCCACTCACCTGCAGAGCGAGCACTGAGCAGTTCAGGTCTCCGGACGCTCTCTAACGGAAGATACCGCTCTGATATCCTGCCTCCGGTGTCAATGGCGGTGTAACGTTGTGCATTTCCGGCGGTGTACAACTGTACACCGGCGTCCTCCTGATGGAGATGGCCCGCGGGCCCATAGACGCGTTGTGTGCCTGCAGGTTTCATTCTACCACAACGAGAGGTCATGCGGAACAAAAAGTGAAGGTGGCTATCGACCTCCGGCTCGATATGGCCCGGGCCTCGACTGCGTAAATAGCGACCCGGTTTACCGGGAGACGGGCTGCGAAAAATTGGGGTTTGTCGTTGTGACCGGGAGGAGTCAATCGACCCACACCACTCCACGATCACTCCCGGCGCCTGAGCGCGAGGGCAAGCAGTCCCGCGACGACAAGCCCGATTGGCGCATAGACAACGG
>FIZI01000051.1:548-2985 GCA_900016865.1 uncultured Clostridia bacterium
CAACGGTCGCGACAGGCGCCGGTGTCGACACAGGTGCTGCAACCTTCGCACCGTCTTTCTCGAGTACTATCGCAAAGACAGAGAATCCCGGCGTCGTCGCCTCGTAGTATGCCCTGCCCCCCTCCTCCTTGATGAGGGTCGTCTTGAGGCGCACCCACTGTAAACAGCGGTGTAAAATTCCCCACCCAATTGGTTTCATACCGGAGTTCGAGGAGGACGGGGACCGTCGGCCGAACCTTGAGGGGATAGTCGCCGAGGATGGTTGCTTTGCCGGTGTAGCCTTGTGCCTGGATCTCGTCGAGGAGGTAGACACGGCTCAATCGGGGGTGTTTTGCCATTTGCTCCTTGATATACGGCTTGTAGGGATCCAGCTTGCTGGGTTTGTTCTGGGTGCGGGGAACTCAGAAGGGCGGTCACGACTGAGGTAACGTCTCACGGTCTTACGATCAAACCCCGTCTCGCAGGAGAGTTCGCTGATATTGACCCGTCCGGCGGTCTGTTCCTGTTCATGAGCGAGACCCTTGAGCATAAACCAATCCTCCGTATCGACCATCGGGCGCCAACCCGGTACTAACCTCTAACCTGGGTGGGGAATCTTATTCCGACGTAAGTGGGGAGTCTTATTCCAGCCTAAGTTTGCCACTTTGGGTCCACTCGCCCAATGAGATCATCCGATATCGTGATCGCAAGTCTTCGACATTTCGTTGGGAGAGAGACTTTGCCAGTTGGTCTTTTTCCCCTCACCCCGATCCCGAAATCGCCCACTTATGCCGTAAAATCATCGTGTTGATGGCATCAAAATTGGAGTGAATGTGCTTTTTCGTCTTCCTCTTCCATGAATCAATGGTAACTGTCAAATTCAATAGCGCTTTTTTGATGAATTTTGTTGATGTATGCTTCAGTTCGGGGATCTCGAATCGGATCAGGGAGACAAATAGCTGCGCAATAAACCCGATGATCAACGCCCCGTAAATGCTGTTATCCGTCCATACGCGCAGCGGCTTGATCTCGATCTCATTCTTCAGTGAGTTGAAGATCTTCTCAATCGAGTCCTTTTTGCGGTAGGTCAGAAGGGCTTTGTTTTCGCTCATCATAAACACTGATCCACTTTTCCCCAAAACGCTCACCATAAATTGATCCACCCTATACCCCCTCCTGCTCCATCCTTGGATCTGGAGGGAACCAGGAGGTGAAATCGATGAGCGATATTCAGCGCATTGTAGAACTCTATAATCTCTATGGATCCAAGCGACGAGTCGCCAGGGAACTCAAGATCTCCAAGAATACCGTATCCCAGTGAACCAATTTTCGCCAGCGGGGATCATCAAAGAATTCATCAGCGAGAAGACAAAAGGGATAGTAAGCTGGATCAGTTTTAGATGAGCCAGGTGGATCAAAATTAAATGAGCGAAAACACCGAAGGACAATGCTGGTCCAGTCCATGTTGATGTTGGTATGCTCAAAGTCATACCGTGCAAAAAGGACATCCTGGATGTCGGAGATGATTTCTTCCCGGTTGACACCAAGGGTTTCAAGGACACGGTAGAGAGTTCGTTCGCTGAAGGACGGGTGATTGAACTCGGCAAGAACTTCAGGCCGATTGATCCAGGCGTGGGAACGCTTGATGCTGAAGTTATCCGCCAGTTTGTAGCTGATAAGCGCTTGGAGCAAACCATTGATATCGATGCCCCGCGTCTTGTGTTTCCCGAAAACATCGGGAAAGTTCAGGATTTCATACAGCCTTGAAACGAGGAAAATGGTGCCGATAGGAAAGGATATATTTTCGTTCGGTTCAAGTACATTGGTTCTTAGTTTTGTTTGCATCTCACTTCTACTCAAACATCACTAAGAACACTCTTATTTGTTGCCAACTGGCAAAGTTGGGTTACAAGACAATTTCCCGCCGGGGGCTCTGTACGCGGGGACGGTCACCCCATCGCGGCGCTCCTGGCGTAGTGGATTTGTGGAGCATTTTACCTGATATTGCCTATGCAATACCGCCTCACGCGAAGGACGCGAAGTTTTCCAGTCCCCGGCCCCGTTCTTCGCGTCCTTCGCGGCTTCGCGTGAGGCCGTTCATCGCCGTCAGCATCTCATCTTCGCGAACTTCCGCGTGCGACCGGTAAACCCGGGGTGCGCAAGAATAACCACCGGGCCCGCGACACCGTCCCGTACCCGGAAATTACCGCTCACCAAAACAGCGTGAAATAAAAAAATAGGGTTAGTTAGTCAGGGTTTACTTCCGGCGCAGGACCAGGAAGGCAACTGCACCAAGACCGGCTAGGGCGACAAGCGCTCCGAACCCGGGAGTTGGTGGGGTGGGCTCGGTGGTTGTCTCCTCGGCTGGCGGGGTGGTTACCTCCTCGGCTGGCGGGGTGGTTACCTCCCCGGCTGGCGGGGTGGTCTCTACCGCCTCAACCAGGTCGAAGATCGCGGT
>FIZI01000052.1 GCA_900016865.1 uncultured Clostridia bacterium
GGCAAAGGGGATCGCATTCCTAGGCGAGATGTTTGTTGATCCGGATGTGTTTGGAGGAGTGAAGGGTGTCTTTCTGTCCGGCCCAAGCGGAGAAGCTATAGAGTTGTTTGAGTACCTCAAGTAGTAAGGAAATCTGACGTGCGGTTTCCTACGCGATCTGGAGAACTCTGTTCTGGAAAACCGGAAACGGAGACTCTCAATGTCACTAGTGAGAAAAATCACGAGATCAAGCTGAAGAATGGACAAGAGGTGGAAGATAAGCTTTGAGTGTTACAAGAGTTGTTGCAGCCATTATCATGCATGGAGATAGGGTCTTGATCACCAGAAGAGCTCCGAAGCAGAGCCTTGCGGGCGGTTGGGAGTTTCCTGGCGGGAAGGTGAAGCCAAGTGAGACCGACCGCGCGTGTCTTGTACGGGAGATAAAGGAAGAGTTGAGCATCGATATCTGCGTAGGAGAACTGTGCACTGAAGTGGTTCACGATTATGGACCGTTTGCTATTAACTTAGTTGCGTATTACTGCACTGTGTCTGGTGGAGAGATCGCATTAACAGTACATGACATGTACCAGTGGGTGAAGGTTGAGGACCTGCTCGATTACAACCTTCTGCCAGCCGACGTACAAATTGCCAAGGCCGTAAAGGAGCATAGTAAAGACCACCTCTACCCCAGCTAAATGAAGTTTCAGTGGTCCGATACTCTAAATGGTGCCGAAGGCGGGAGTCGAACCCGCACGGGGTTTGAGCCCCACCGGATTTTGAGTCCGGCGCGTCTGCCAATTCCACCACTTCGGCTCATGTTGCTGTGCGTCTTTAGAGCGCAGTCCTATTCTAGCAAAGGCGATGACCCGTGTCAAGGAAACAACGGGTCATCGTCACGATATTTCTGATCGGCAAACTGAGCCCCTTTCTTGCTGCACAAAGGGTCTATCCGTTGGCGGTGCCTGATTTAGTATCGGCGCTGCCTCCGGCAGCCTGATCTGGATCATTGCTGCTGACGATTTCAGACTCCATCAGAGCAGCCAATGCGAACTCAGTCAGCTTTTGTTCTGCGTATGAGCGCAGTGAATCCCAGTTCTGCTGAACCGTATCCATTACGACCTCCGACGGAACTCCGAGTTGCTTGGAGATCGTAGAGATTGCTCGCTCCTGCAGCAAGCTTGGGATCTGGTCCCAGTTTTGAGAGATCAGAGCTTCCGCCTCGGACTCACTGAGCCCCTCGTCCATGAGCCTGTCCTTGAGCTTAGGCCCAACTGATTCTCTCACAGTGTCGTAGTCACCGCGCACCAGTGCAGCCACTTCCTCCTGGGTGAGGACACCCTTCAGGGCACCGGTTACTCGAGTTATGAGGTCCTCTTGAGTGATTTCACCAAACGAATGCACGAACTTGGCGTTGTTGTCGCGAGCAACCACATAAACCATGTCGCCCTGTCTCAAGGTGTTTGGCCGGGCAGCGAGGCCGTTCCTCACTGTCAAGGTGTCTGTGGAGACGCTGATTTGGCTCTCGCTGGCGTTCTCTCCAACGACTGTGATGTTTCCATACTGGTCAGCATTGGTGATCATGCCCTGGACCACATCAACATTGATCAGTCTGTTGACCATCGAAGCTGCTTCCGCTCTTGTAACAGGCCTATTGGGCTCGAATGCCACTCCAAAATGAATGGGGATGATCCCCAGCCTTTCTGCGGCTTCTACCTCGGCAAACAGAGAGTCACCGCTGGTCAAGTCTATGAAGCTGGCGTCGACATTGTCCAGCAGGGTGCCAAATCTCTCCTGGACATCGATGATACCCATGAGTGTGCTCACTATCTCTGACCTCGTGACCTCAGCATCGGGATCGAAGGTTTCTCCATCCATAACACTCAATAGCTCGTGACTGTAGAGGGCATCTACGTATTCGGCTGCCCAGTGGTCAGCCAGGTCAGTGTACGGCATGTCTGGTGCGTCATCTGCCTTTTCAAGGTCGAGAGCTCTGCACAGCATGGCAGCAAACTCTGCTCGGCTAATCGCCTGGTTGGGCCTAAATGTGCCGTCCGGATAGCCGATGACAGCGCCCTGCGATGCAAGTTCCTCGATGTCGTCTCTGGCCCAACTGTATCTCGCGTCATCAAGCAGCTTGGTCGAGACCTGGTCTTGCTTGTTAGTGGCGGAGACCTCAGACTCCTCAGCCCTTATGGGCCTTATGTCGTCAGTATCGACGGTCTGCACGTCGTCGGCACTAATGGTCCGAACAGTTACGTCCTCAGCAGTTATATCCATTGAGACGGTAAGAAGCAGTAGTATTACTAGCGCAGCGACCACAACGACCTTTAGTGGGTTGGTCTTTAGCACGTTTCTTCCTCCCATGCATCCGGCAAATGTCCAGCTTACGCTCAGTACAACGGTTGCCGGAGTCTTGCTCTGACTCCTTCGTCTCCTTATTGAAACTCCCTCTAAGCAAGTAGAGGCGATAAAGGAACGCTTCGCCCGTGTTTGAAACACAATCCCTGAATGGAGTGATGCAGGTATCTGTTCACTGCTAGGGAATACTCATAGCTGAGTGCCTGTTACTCCAATTAGTGGGCACATCCCCAGAGAGGTGGTCGTATTGACCGACAGATTAGTTGTCATAGATGGGCATGCCATAGCAAACAGGGCTTTTTATGCAATGCCCCTGTTGACGAATGCCGAGGGCGAGTATACAAACGCCGTCTACGGCTTTACCTTGATGCTGCTAAAGATCATTAAGGATTTATCGCCTACGCACATGGCCGTAGCTTTTGATAGCTCGGCTCCTACCTTTCGCCACGAGCGATTTGGAGAGTACAAGGCTCAGCGCAAAGGCATGCCGGATGAGCTGAGACCACAGATCCAGTTGATCAAGGATCTCGTCTCAGCCTTTGGAATAGCGGCTTACGAAAAGGATGGCTTCGAGGCTGACGACGTGATCGGCACCTTGGCAGCCAAGGTCTCGGAGGGGCCGGATGGATTGCCTGTAGTCATAGTGACAGGCGACAGGGATGCGCTCCAGCTGACGTCTGACAGGGTGTCAGTGCTCATCACTAGAAAAGGCGTTACAGACCTGGATGAATATGACCGAGACGTGATTCGAGAGAAGTATGGGCTCGAACCGAAGCAGCTTGTTGATGTCAAGGCGCTCATGGGCGACTCCTCTGACAATGTCCCTGGGGTGCCGGGTATCGGAGAGAAAACTGCTCTCAAGATCATACAGGATTTTGGCGACCTTGAGACAGCCATAGAGCGTGTGGATGAGGTTACCCCAAAAAGAGCTAGGAACGCGCTTGCCGAAAACGCTGAACTGGCTAGAGAAAGCAGGCTGCTTGTTGAGATTCGCAAAGATGTGCCTGTGGATATAGACGTTGAGTCACTGAGAATAGATGGGTTTGACAGGCAATCCATTTCCGCCTTTTTTAGGAAGATGGGGTTTAAGTCTATAATGCGGAGAATCGAAGAGCTCCCAGAGAAAGAGGGCGGCACTGGATCAAGCGAGGAGGCGCAGCCAGATCCAGAGGGTGAAGAGCAAACAGGGGAGGCCGAAGTCAGCCATGTGACTCCTGAGTGCCTTGTCGCTGACTTGGAGGAGTTGCGTGCGGTTGTCTCAGAGATCGTCTCGTCCAAGGCTCCTGTTGCTGTGGATCTGCTGCTCAACCACGTTGAGCCAATGCAAGCTGAGCTAGTGGGGGTGAGCTTGTTTAGCAGGGGCCTCGAGCGTTCGCTGTATGTCCCTGTAGCCAGCTCGGTAGATAGGCCCAATGAAGCTCGGCCTAGGTGCGAGGCTATACTCGGCGTCCTCAAACCCTTGCTGGAAGACGAGGCTGTAAGGAAATACATGAACCAGGCAAAGCAGCAGATAGCCTTTGTGTTGAGGCACGGTATCTCATTCAGGGGGCTATGGTTTGACACCGCGATTGCAGCGTATTTACTAGATCCTGATTCCAGCTCATATTCCCTAGCAGACCTGCTCTATAGGTATACAAATGACTGCTTTGTGCCTGATTCGATCCTGTTTGGTAAAGGTTCGAAGACTCCTGAGTATCATGCAATTGAAGAGGTACCGGCTGAGGAAGTCGCTTGCAGGTACGCACGTGCCGTCGGAGAAATATCGAGGTTGGCTGAGGTACTAGGGTCCAGGATGAACGAGATGGGCATGGACTCTCTGTGGAGAAACATAGAGCTGCCGCTCGTTGAAGTCCTTGCGCGGATGGAGGTTGCCGGGGTCAAGGTCGATACTGATAGGCTCAATGAGCTGTCGGATGCTATGGGACAGCAGATAGCTTCGCTCGAAAGTGAGATATACAGCCTGGCAGGGCAGGAGTTTAACATCAATTCGCCAAAGCAGCTTGCGACCGTTCTCTTTGAGGACTTGGGCCTGCCTGCTGTCAAGAAGACGAAGACAGGGTACTCAACGGACCAGGAAGTGCTCGAAACTCTAGCACCGATGCATCGAATCTGTAGGGCGATACTCGACTACAGGGTTTTGGTCAAGCTGAAGGGCACTTATGCAGACGCCCTGCCTGCTTTGGTAAACAAGGAGACTGGCAGAATCCACACGAGTTTCAACCAGACTGTAACCTCGACCGGAAGGCTCAGCAGCACGAATCCTAACCTTCAGAATATACCGGTCCGCACAGAAGCCGGCAAAATGATACGAGAGGTGTTTGTGCCCGGAGATGGTTTTGACTACATATTGGGTGCGGACTATTCGCAGATAGAGCTGAGGGTTTTGGCACACATGTCAGAGGATGAGGCATTGATAGATGCCTTTAGACATGATGAGGACATCCATGCAAAGACTGCCAGCGAGGTCTTTTCCATTCCGATTGAGTGGGTGACAGCCGAGCACCGGAACCAGGCTAAGGCTGTGAACTTCGGGATCATCTACGGCATCAGCGATTATGGGCTCTCGAGGAACCTCGGGATTCCAGTAGGCGAGGCAAAGCGGTATATCGACGGGTATTTTAGGTTGTATAAAGGTGTAAAGAGATTCATGGATGAGTCAGTGGCGCGTGCTCACCGGGATGGATATGTCACGACCTTGTTTGGGCGAAGGCGCTACCTGCCCGAGGTCAACAGCAGAAACGTTGCCAGAAGGAAGTTCGCAGAGCGGACTGCGATGAATACACCGATCCAGGGTACAGCGGCAGACATCATCAAAGCTGCTATGGTCAAGCTCGACAGGGAGATACGATCTAGAGGTCTGCGGTCTCAGATGCTGCTGCAAGTTCACGACGAGCTGGTATTTGAAGTCGTAGAAGACGAGCTCGAAGAGATGACCAGCCTGGTCAGGCAGGCTATGGAGTCGGCGGCAGATCTCAAAGTGCCTTTGAAAGTAGACGTGAACGTGGGGCACAACTGGCTGGAGGTCAAATAGAGGGTGTCATTAGCTGTTTCGCATACCTCGTCACCTCGTTTGCGGCATGGCTTCTGTGATGTCCAAGACCAGTGCGCGCAATGTTAGAAAAACTCGTGCAAAGCAGCAGGAAAGATGAAACTAATAGCGAATAGGGTGTGTGGTGTCTGGAAACCATTCTTTATGATGGGTTGTTTGGCAGCTCTAGGATGCCTCGATGCGTCCTGATTGCATTCTAATTGCTCATTGACAGGGCAAGTATGTCCTTTTATAATGAAATATAGAGCTTATACCAGTACATATGTAGTTTCTCACAGGTTTCATCTACAAGTTGTTATTGGCATGACTGGTGCGAGACCGTTCGGTCTTGACCACATAGAGACCGACTCCGAAGGCGCGAAAGGAGGTGCACCTACAGGTTAGCCAAGAGGGTCGGAAAACGTGGGGAGTCGGCCCACAGGGCCGCCACGGGCGAAGAAGTGTGCTCTTAGGGGATGTACAAGGAAACACGGACACTTGCATCATGCCCCAAAGGACACTGGCTTCGTCAAAGACTAGAAGCAAATAACCTGAGGGGGAAAAGAGATGAAGAGAGTACTTACAGTAGTCCTCACGGTCGTATTGGCACTAAGCCTCGTAACGACCGCCTATGCTGGTGAGCTCGTGCTCGGCGGTAAGGAAGCCGGCGCCAACGTCACCTACCAG
The DNA here is from genome assembly GCA_900016865.1 of uncultured Clostridia bacterium. GTDB lineage: Bacteria > Bacillota > DTU014 > DTU014 > DTU014 > DTU014. Next base: position 6,053 of record FIZI01000052.1, read on the forward strand.
AATGGGACGTATAACGGCAGCGACATCTACATCAAGGTTGGAAGCCTCGACTTCCAGGACGGCACGTTTGTTTTCCACGTGTCCGATCTGCAGGTGAAGTTCGTTCCTATGAATCCCACGAACAAAGCTGGCGAGGGAGAAAAGGACGTTACTTTGAACCTCGACTATGGCAAGTGGTACGCCAAGACCGGTAGCGACACCTTTGAGTTCACCCTGAGCAACGACAGGGGTAACTGGGTCGGGTACAAGGGCGAGCTGAAGCCCGCTGCGAAGATCACTGACAACCTGTTCCTGGTCACTGGCAACGGCACGGTTGCAGGGCTCAATGTCGGGTTCAACCTGTATGAGACCCACAATGGCGTCAAGGACATGAACGTGACCGCGTCGACCACGTTTGACAGCATCGCGATCGCAGGGTTTATTGGCGATTTCAATGGTGTTGACTACTACGGTGGCGACATAGCTCTGAACGATGTCATTGCTGGTGCAAAGCTCTGGGCTGGCGTCTATGCCAATAAGGACGCTGCCGGTGATGGCCTTGCTTACAGAGTCGAGTTGTCCGACCTGAAGGCAGGCGCTGTGACCGTTGCTGCAGGCTACAGAGTCGGTAATGACAAGGTTAAGACGTCTTCCTCCTGGAAGGACGGCAACATACCGGGCAAGGATAGTCAGGAGTTCTGGGCAAAGGGTACGACCACTGCCAACCTCTTTGAGATGGATCACAACCTCGGCCTGGAGTTCACCCGTGATATGAAGAAC
>FIZI01000053.1:0-1598 GCA_900016865.1 uncultured Clostridia bacterium
CAGGTCAGACGAGGCTCTTGATCGTCGGAGCTGGCGATGCCGGAACGATGATGCTCAGAGAGATCCTGCGCAGCCCGGATGAGGGTTACGAAGTCGTTGGATTCGTCGATGATGACCGACAGAAGACCGGCTTTCGCATCTCCGGTGTTCCGGTCCTAGGGACGACTGCAGACGTCCAGCGTTTGGTCAAAGAGCACAGTGTTGATGAGATCTTGATAGCAGTGCCTTCGCTGGACCATGAGGGTATGCGAGCGCTCGTACGGAGGCTCAAGAAATCCAAGGTCCGGCTAAAGACGGTCCCCAGACTGGTCGACCTCGTCAACGGGCAGGTCACTATCGGCAGCATACGGGACGTCCGACTCCAGGACTTACTGCAGAGAGATGAGATCAAAGTCGACCTTGAGACGATGAGCGAATATCTCAAGGACCATGTTGTACTTGTGACAGGCGCGGGCGGTTCGATTGGATCCGAGCTCTGCAGGCAGATCTGCAGATTTGCGCCAAAGCAGCTCATCCTTCTTGGAAACGGCGAGAACAGCATATATGAAGCGGATCTCGAGCTCAGGGAGCAGTTCCCTGACCTGGATCTTGTCCCGGTCATTGCAGACGTAAGGGACAGGGACAGGATCTTTCGCATCTTTGAGCGGTACAAGCCGGAGGTCGTCTTTCACGCTGCTGCTCACAAGCATGTGCCACTGATGGAGAGCAATCCCGAAGAGGCAGTCTCGAACAACGTGTTTGGCACAAAGAACGTTGCTGAGGCTGCAGACAAGGTGGGGACAAAGAGGTTTGTAATGATCTCCACTGACAAGGCGGTCAACCCAACGAGCATAATGGGTGCGAGTAAGCGCCTTGCAGAGATCGTGGTCCAGATGATCGGGCGAGAAAGCTCGACGAAGTTCGTTTCAGTCAGGTTTGGCAACGTGCTTGGCAGCAGAGGTAGTGTGGTGCCCCTGTTTGAGAGGCAGATCGAGAGAGGCGGGCCTGTCACAGTCACACATCCTGACATGCAGAGGTACTTCATGACCATTCCGGAGGCAGTCCAACTCGTCATCCAAGCCGGTGCAATGGGCAAGGGCGGCGAGGTGTTTGTCCTAGACATGGGCAAGCCTGTCAAGATAGTCGAAATAGCAGAAGACCTCATAAGGCTGCACGGACTGGAGCCGGGTGTGGACATACAGATAGAGTTCTGCGGCATGAGGCCTGGGGAGAAGCTGTTTGAGGAGCTCCTGACTGCCGAGGAAGGAACAGACGCTACCACGCATGAGAGGATATTCGTAGCTAGGGGCAAGGTGCCGTTTAGTGGCAGCCTTGATGAGTTCGTCCAGCTGATTGCTGAAGTGTCTGCGGGCAGAAACGATAACTACGAAAACATAACCCAGCTGGTCAACAGCCTAATCACTGTGCGCAAGTCGGCTGGAGAACCAGAAGGAAGCGACATGGTGGCTGCAGCGACAGAGGAATTAACAAAGCCGCTAGTAAAGCCGTTGGAGAGTGCTGCTGAGGTATAGGGAAAGGGACTCTGGTTGGTGTGAGTAGCTGACGTATGAAAAGCCTGCATGGAGAAGGTGCTCAGCATGTATGCGGCAGTGAAGAGG
>FIZI01000053.1:1615-2307 GCA_900016865.1 uncultured Clostridia bacterium
ATATCGATAGCGATTGTACTCGACTCGGGACTACCGGTACTGTTTAGGCAGAGACGAATCGGGATCAACAAGACGGCTTTTCAGATGTTGAAATTTAGGACGATGTACATGGATACTCCTGAGGATACACCTACGCATCAGCTCAAGAACCCTGAGCAGTACATCACCAGGGTTGGCAGGTTCTTGCGCAGGACAAGCCTTGACGAGTTGCCTCAGATATTGAATATTCTGGCTGGTGATATGTCATTTGTAGGCCCGAGGCCGGCTCTGTGGAATCAGGACGATTTGATCGCCGAACGGGACAAGTATGGAGCCAATCAGGTCAGACCTGGATTGACCGGTTGGGCTCAGATCAACGGCAGGGACAAGCTGCCTATTGAGGTGAAGGCTAGGCTGGATGGAGAGTACGTTAGGCGGATGGGGTTTTGGATGGACGTGAAGTGCATGCTCGGTACCGTGCTGACGGTTATCACAACCGACGGAGTCGTTGAGGGAGGTACCGGTGCTGGAAGTGAAAGAAGCAATGAAGGGGGACCCTCTCCCTGTGAAGAGAGTTCTCATTACTGGGAAGGACAGTTACATCGGAGACAGTGTTGCGCAGTGGCTCGCCAAGTACCCAGATAGGTATGCCACGAACGCCATTGATATGAGGGATGACTCGTGGCGAGAGCATGATTTCTCTCAGTACGACG
>FIZI01000054.1 GCA_900016865.1 uncultured Clostridia bacterium
TACATTAAGGTCGATAACGCTGTTTGGTCGATCAAGAAGCCTTTCTTCTGATGCTGCGAGTACAGCGGCAGCATCATCGCGCCAGCCAGGGCGCTCTAGCTTCTGAAACTCTCGCTGCGCTCCCCAAATATCGCCTATATTAGCGTACGCTATCGCAAGCTTAAAGCGCTCCTCGACTGTGAGGCCCTCTCTACTCTTGTACTGCTCAATCAGAGTCCTCCAGTCAACAGCATCACTCTCAGCTAATACGTGGCATACGCTAAGCAGGACAAACGAGGCGACAAGTGCCAGTGTAATAAGTAAATGCCGTCTCAGCCGACAGACGGCGACTTGCTTCAAAAGCCTCACCCCTGCTCTTGGCGATTTCCCTATATTTCGTTCAACAACCGAGGTCATAATCCTCCATATCCAGGGTTCAGGCAGCGAAACAAGACAACGGAAAATCAGGCCAGGCCTGCAGGATAACCCTCATCCTACTCCATCTCGGATAACGCCTTCTCTATACGGTCTAGTCCGCGCTCGATTGCCTCAATCGACATAGCGTACGACAGCCGCACATGCTCGTCTGCTCCAAAGCCCGAGCCGGGCACGACTGCCACTCTCGCCGTCTCAAGCAGCTGCGAGCAAAGCTCCAGGGAGTTTGTCACCTTCACCCCGCCCAGGCTCCTACCGTACAGTCGTGACACCTTCGGAAACACATAAAATGCGCCCTTAGGCGTAGTGCACTCAATGCCATCAATCGCGTTCAACCTCTGCACCATGTAGTCGCGGCGCCTAGAGAATTCCTTGACCATTGCATCAACACTCGACTGATCACCGTTTAGGGCATCGATCGCAGCTATCTGAGCAAAGTGCGCCGGAGCTGATACGGTGTGGCTTTGGATACTCGCCATAGCCTTGATTTCCTCAGAAGGCCCTGCCACGTACCCGATCCTCCAACCGGTCATTGCATATGTCTTGGACACCCCGTTTACAACGAATGTCCTGTCCTTCAGGCCTGGGACAACTGCTGCTATGCTGACAGTCTCTATGCCGTCGTACACCACTCGTTCATAGATCTCATCACTGATCACATAGACCTCAGTATTGAGGAGCACCTCTCCAATAGACTTGAGCTCGTCTCTTGTGTACACCGTGCCGGTGGGATTGCACGGGCTGTTGATGATGACCGCTTTGGTCTTTGGGGTAATCGCATCTGCTATCTGATCGGGGCGGGCTTTGAACTCGCTCTCCATGGATGTCTCGACCAGGACAGGGACTCCTCCTGCGAGTCTGACGGCCTCTGAGTAGCTGACCCAGTATGGCGACAGGATCACGACTTCGTCGCCGGGGTCACAGATCGCCTGAAAGATGTTGTGGAGACAGTGCTTGGCTCCACAGGACACCAGGATATCATTAGGTGAGTAGACTAAGCCGTGGTCTCTCTCCAGTTTTTCTGCGATCACCTGACGAAGCTCCGGCATGCCTGCAGCAGCAGTGTACTTGGTAAAGCCCTTGCGAATCGCTTCGATGCCCGACTCCTTGATGTTGCCGGGAGTATCGAAGTCGGGCTCACCTGCGCCAAAACCTATGACATCAATCCCCTGTTTTTTCAAAGCTGCTGCTTTGGCAGTGACTGCCAAGGTGGGGCTCTCTTCTATCATTTTGGCTCTGGTAGACAGCCTGGCCTGTACCCGGCGCTCGGCCAGGCCAAAGCGGCAGCATTCTTCCATCTTGACATTCCCTCCGTGTCCGTTCACACACTTTAGACGCGTATTCTCTAGCTCAGCGCTACATCCCTTCTGTTCTTCTTTATGTATACAGAACACTTATGCTACTCAAGACTCGCGAATACCTCCCTTAAACACAGCTCAGGCTGCAAATTGGAGTTCAGCCAATGGCCAATCCGCTTAATTGACACCTCAGGGCATCAATGGTAGACTGACCTAAAGCATTACCGGGATATGAGGGGTGCTCTATGGCGAAGAACTTAGTAGAGAAGATCCTTGAAGCCCATTTAGTCTCCGGACGGCTGGAGCCGGGAGAGGAGATCGCTATACGCATAGATCAGACACTGACTCAGGATGCGACAGGGACAATGGCGTACCTGCAGTTTGAGACTATGAACGTTCCCAGAGTCAAGACCGAGCTTTCTGTGTCTTACGTGGACCACAATACATTGCAGGACGGTTTTGAAAACGCAGACGACCACAGGTACCTGGAGACTGTAGCTGCCAAGTACGGCATTCTGTATTCCAAGGCAGGAAATGGTATTTGCCACCAGGTCCACCTGGAGCGGTTTGGAGTGCCCGGCAAGACTCTGCTTGGGTCTGATTCCCATACGCCCACCGGCGGTGGGATAGGGATGTTTGCCGTAGGCGCAGGTGGCCTCGATGTCGCTGTTGCCATGGGCGGAGGCCCGTTCTACCTGACCTGCCCAAGAGTCATCCGGGTCAATCTGCACAACAGACTGCGTCCTTGGGTGTCTGCTAAGGACGTGATACTCACTGTATTGGAAATGCTGACGACCAAAGGCAATGTTGGGTTTGTGATCGAGTATGGCGGAGACGGCGTGCGCACTCTGGATGTACCTGAACGCGCGACAATCACAAACATGGGTGCGGAGCTTGGCGTAACAACCTCCGTCTTCCCAAGCGACGAGGTCACCCGTGATTTCATGGTGGCACAAGGCCGTGGAGAGCAGTGGGTCGAGCTCTTGCCGGATCCAGGTGCGAAGTACGATAGGGTCATAGACATCGACTTGTCAGAGATCGTACCCAAGGTCGCTTGCCCGCACTCACCGGACAACGTCCGCAATGCCTCAGAGCTGTCCGGGCTCAAGGTCGATCAGGTCCTGGTTGGCAGCTGCACAAACGCTTCATATCGAGACATCATGCTCGTTGCCAATGCGCTCAAAGGCAAGAGGGTTCACCCGCGGGTCTCCTTTGGAGTAGCGTGCGGGAGCAGACAGGTGCTCCAGATGGTAGCACAAAACGGCGCCTTGGCCGACATAGTCTCTGCCGGAGCGCGCGTTCTCGAGTCAACATGCGGATTCTGCATAGGCAATGGACAAGCTCCGCAGAC
>FIZI01000055.1 GCA_900016865.1 uncultured Clostridia bacterium
GTGGTTCCTTCGTTCTGGATGGCGTCCCTAACCTTTATAATGATCAATGCAGGATTTGGTTTCCTCGAGGTCGCGACCAACGCCCTTGGTACAGTAGCTTTCACCAGCAAAGCTGCGCTACTCATGGGGCTCTTGCACTTCTTCTATGGATTCGGATCGATCGTCGGCCCAAAGGCGGCCGGGCTTCTCACCAGCTCCCTGAGCTTCTCATGGCGTCAGGTATACATCACGACGATAGTGCCTGTGGCTGCGCTGGCGCTCTTTGCCCTCTCTACGAGGTTCGACCGCCCGAGAAGTCACCCCAACGGCAACAGCAGGTCACAGGTCTCTTTCCTCAGTGCCCTCAGAAATCCTGTCGTCTGGCTGTTCTCTCTGACACTGGGATTCATGGAGGTCGTGGAGTTTGGCGCAGTCAACTGGGGAGCGCTCTACCTTCAGGACGTGTACCAACTCGATCCTCGCACTGTTGGAGCCAGTTTCGTCTCGGCTTTCTACGTGATGTTCACACTCTCTCGCCTGCTCAGTGGCCTAGCAATCGAAAAGGCCGGTTATGTCCGAAGCCTCTACATCTCTGCCGTATGTACGATAGTGGCCTACCTTATCGGCTTTGCGCTTGGCAGAAACGGCATTTGGGTCCTGCCCTTCACAGGACTGTTCATTGCCATCATGTGGCCCACTATGATGGCTGTTGCCATGAAGGCGTTCGGTCCTGATGCCCCTGTCGTCACTAGCGCCATCATTACAATCTCTGGAGCTATCAATGCTGTGGTCCAGTTGATCATAGGGTTCACTGGTGAGATTTTAGGCGAAGCCTGGGGTTACCGCGGCTGCCTGTTGTATGCTGTAGTAGTGCTACTGTCGTTGCGCCAACTGGACCGCGCTTCATCGAGGAGAAGTAACGCCTGCACAACGTGGTAAAAGAAACAGCGGGCTCGAAGCCCGCTTTATTCTTTCAATTCCAGCTCAACTACAGTGTCGATGTCATCAGGGAGTTTCGCTGAACCGAAGTCAATAAAAACGTCATCAGGAAAATCCACCGCATTCCAAGGCCTATGTACCCTGATCTCAGAACCATCGGACAACAAGCGAGCCTTCACGATCTTGCCCTCAAGACCCCTGAGGTTGACGGGACCGATCCCCCTGTCAAACACATGAGCGTACAGCTTGTTGCCCTTCTGTGTATAACGTCCCCATTCAGGCTTCGGCCTGTCTGCCGCCTTGCAACCGTAGATGCTCTCTCCGTTCTTTCGCATCCACTTACCTACCTCGCGGAGGATGTCTATGGATTCTTCAGGGATCTG
>FIZI01000056.1 GCA_900016865.1 uncultured Clostridia bacterium
ACGGACGTGACAGGGACAATAACGTTGCCTGAAGGCGTAGAGATGGTCATGCCTGGTGACAACGTAGAGTTGAAGGTCGAGCTGATCACGCCAATAGCGATGGAGGAAGGCCTGAGGCTTGCAATTCGCGAAGGCGGCAAGACAGTCGGCGCAGGCGTAGTTACCAAGATCATTAAGTAGCAGGTAAGTAGCAGAGGATCAGGTAGCAGAGGATCACAGGACGCAGGCTGTAACGCTTGCGTCCTGATAATTCACCCTCTTATACGATCTCCGCTTAGAGCATCCCGACAGTCGGATCTTTTATTGACACCCCAGTTGAAGTGTGCTAAGGTTTACTAGTGACCATGCCGGGTTAAGTTTACCTGGTGACGGGTCGCTGGGAGGTTCGTACAATGCGAGATGTCGTAACTCTTCAGTGCAACGAATGCAAACAGCGCAACTATCGCACAACGAAGAACAAGAAGACCACCACCGAGAGGCTGGAACTCAAGAAGTACTGCAAGTTCTGCAGAACGCATACACCACACAGAGAGACCAGGTAAGGATGTGAGCTCGATGGCTGCCTCTGATACGAGTAAGAGCAAGCCCGGATTTTTTGCGAGAGTCGGCAGGTTTTTTAAGGATGTTCGCTCCGAGCTGCGCAAGGTCGCTTGGCCTAACAGAAAGGAGCTTACATCATATACAGCGATAGTTTTGGTCGCTGTGGCCATCGTAGCTGTCTATATCGGTGTGATTGATGCGTTGGTTACAGTGTTGTTGGGGCTTGTACTCCGCTAATACACTGAGACACGTTTGGATGGGATGGCCCTATTATGCAGGAAAAGAACTGGTACGTCATCCATACCTATTCGGGATACGAGAACAAGGTGAAGGCCAACCTCGAGAAGCGCGTTCAAACCATGGAAAAGGAAGACAAGATCTTCCGCGTGGTTGTCCCCGTAGAGGATGAGTATGAGATCAAAGACGGGAAGAAGCGCGTGATCCAGAAGAAGGTCTTTCCCGGGTATGTGCTCGTTGAGATGATCATGAGCGATGATTCGTGGTACGTAGTGCGAAACACCCCGGGAGTGACCGGATTTGTCGGCTCAGGCAACAAGCCTATCCCACTAACTCAAGAAGAGGTCGACATGATTCTCAAGAAGGATCAAGGCGAGGAGGCCAAGCCGAGGATTCAGTTTTCTGTCGGGGAGCACGTGAAAGTCATCGATGGGCCATTCGAAGACTTCACCGGCACTATCGATGGAGTGGATGCCGATAGAGCGAAGTTGAGGGTACTCGTATCGCTGTTTGGCCGGGAGACACCAGTCGAGCTTGACTATGTTCAGGTGGAGAAGCTATAGGCTTCTCTCAGGAGGTATGCTTTTATGGCCAAGAAGGTCAGTGCCGTGGTCAAACTCCAGATAGTGGCTGGAAAGGCGACTGCAGCGCCGCCAGTGGGGCCAGCGCTTGCACAGCACAGTGTTAACATAATGGAGTTTATCAAGTCGTTCAATGAGAGGACAGCGTCCATGGCAGGCGAGGTCTGCCCTGTTGAGATAACTGTTTACGAAGACCGCTCCTTTACCTACGTGGTGAAGACTCCACCTGCTGCATACCTGTTGCGCAAGGCTGCAGGTATTGAGAAAGGCTCAGGAGTTCCAAACCGCGAAAAGGTAGCAAAGGTCACCAAGGCACAGGTAATGGAGATTGCTCAAAAGAAGCTTCCTGACCTCAATGCGAACGACGTTGAGGCAGCTGCCCGGATGATTATGGGCACAGCCCGCAGCATGGGCATTGTTGTTGAGGGTTAGGCCGTATATCTAGCGTTGGACGTCTGTGGGAGGATCTTTAGTGCGGAATTGATCCGTTATCACCACTAGGAGGTATTTATTGTGGCAAAGAGAGGAAAGAGATACAGCGAAGCCGCCAAGCTCGTAGACAAGGAGAAGCTTTACTCCCCCGAGGAAGCTCTCGAGCTTGTCAAGCGAACAGCCAGTACCAAGTTTGATGAGACTATCGAGGCGCACATACGTCTTGGCGTCGACCCGAGGCACGCGGACCAACAGGTCCGTGGGACAGTCCTGCTCCCAAACGGCACAGGCAAGACTGTGCGAGTGCTCGTCTTCGCCAAGGGAGAAAAAGCTGCTGAGGCTGAGAGGGCCGGTGCGGACTACGTAGGTGCCGAGGACCTGGCCGAAAAGATCCAGGGCGGTTGGACTGACTTTGACGTTGCTGTAGCGACCCCTGATATGATGGGCGTTGTTGGCCGTTTGGGCCGCATTCTGGGACCACGTGGTCTCATGCCCAACCCCAAGGCTGGGACAGTTACGATGGAAGTCGAAAAGGCCGTTCAAGAGATCAAGGCTGGTAAGGTCGAGTTTAGAGTCGACAGGAACGGCATAGTGCATGTCCCGATTGGCAAGGCATCCTTTGATGCAAAGGCCTTGGCTCAAAACTTCAGAGCCCTGATGGACCGCGTTATAAGATCTAGGCCGGCTGCAGCCAAGGGACAGTACCTGAGGAGCGTCACTCTTGCTGCTACAATGGGGCCTGGGGTGAAGCTTAATCCTGTTCTGGTTACCGCGTTCGTTAGTGAGCGCGATGCTGAGTAGCGGGTTTTGGTTTGACAGGGTTATCCTGTATTGCAACTTGATATAGAAAGCTGACCATAGACAGCAGGTGGCATTTCTTAAACGCCCGTCAGGTTGACGGGGGCCTGCCGAGGTCGAGTGGCGATTGGTTAGATCGCGCGAACGCTTCGGAATGGTTTTTGCGATTCCTGAACGTTGAGGCCTCCTTCTGTCTAGGGAGGCCTTTCGTTTTGATGGAGCCTAAGTGCTTGAGGCAAAGGAGGTGGAGTATTTGGCTAGACCCGAGAAAGAGGCTATGGTCGAATCGATCAGGGAGAAGTTCGAGAAGGCGACTGCGAGTGTTCTCACCGACTACAGGGGCCTAAACGTCCAGGAAATCACTGAGCTGAGAAGGCGCTTTACCGACGCAGGTGTTGAGTATAGAGTTCTCAAGAATACACTGACGAAGTTGGCTGCTGACAAGGCTGAGATCGAGGGCCTGGATCCCTATCTCGAAGGCCCTCTGGCGATTGCGTTTGGCTATGAAGACCCTGTCGCTCCTGCAAAGGTGATTGCCTCTTTTGTCAAGGAGTACAAGAAACTGGAGGTCAAGGCTGGCATCCTTGACGGCAGAGTCATCGATGCGGCTGCAGTAAAGGCGTTGGCCGATCTTCCTGGCAAAGAGCAACTGCTCGCCATGGTCCTCAGGGCAGTACAGGGCCCCCTTTATGGGCTTGTCAATGTCCTTCAAGGCAATTTGCGCAACTTGGTCTATGCAGTTGACGCTGTGCGGCGTTTGAAGGAAGAGGCTGGTGCGTAGCACACTGGTTTGGGAAACTACGATTTGAGCAAGTTTATGCCAAGAATGGAATAGTTGAAGGAGGAAAACAGTATGTCTATAGAGGAGATTGTCAGTGCGATAGAGAAAATGACAGTGCTGGAGCTGTCAGAACTGGTAAAGGCTATCGAAGAGAAGTTTGGCGTTAGCGCTGCAGCTCCCGTAGTCGCAGCCGGTCCAGTAGTTGCCGGCCCGGCAGCTGCTGAGGAGGCTGAGGAGAAGACCTCGTTTGACGTAATCCTTGTCACTGCAGGAGCCAAGAAGATCCCAGTTCTCAAGGTCGTCAGAGAGATCACCGGCCTGGGCCTCAAGGAGGCTAAGGAACTAGTCGACAACGCTCCGAAGCCAGTTAAGGAAGGCGTAAGCAAGGAAGAGGCTGACGAGATCAAGGCCAAGCTCGAAGAGGCCGGAGCAGAGGTCGAGGTTAAGTAGGTTACCAAAGGAATTTTGCGGACTAGAGAGAAATGGAGGCTTCTTGCGTCTCGCGAGGAGCCTCTTTTTCCTTGACAGGCCACTGTGTGTGTGGTAGCATTATAAAATGTCATGACTGGCGGCATTGCTCTAAGTACGAAGTGGTTGTACATGGGACTTATTGTCTCTGGACTGCTTCACGCGCGGAGTGATTGCAGGAACTCTCATTGCACATATACCCCGCGAATCTATATCCTGTCGAGACAGCCTGAGCGAGGCATTGAGGCGACAGCCGATTGGCCTTGCTTTTCGTCATGTCATAATGGTCTGGTTCACTGTGGCGTCAATTCCATAGGGAGGCAGGAGTGATATACTATATGGCACACACCATAAAGGCCGGACGCAGAGAGCGCCTTAGCTTTGGCAAAATCACCGAACCACTGGAACTCCCGAATCTTATCGAGATACAGCGAAAGTCATATGAGGATTTCTTCAACAAGAAGCTCGATGAAACCTTCAGAGACATTTCGCCTATTCAAGATTTTACGGGAAATCTAGTACTCGAATTCATCAGCCATAGTCTTGGGGAGCCGAAGTACTCCGTTGAGGAATGCAAGGAGCGTGATGTTACGTACGCAGCTCCGCTTAAGGTGCTCGTGCGTTTGATCAATAAAGAGACCGGCGAGGTCAAAGAGCAAGAAGTCTTCATGGGTGACTTCCCTCTCATGACCGAAAAGGGTACCTTTGTGATTAACGGCGCCGAGAGGGTAATTGTCAGCCAGCTCGTTAGGTCGCCCGGTGTCTATTACGACAAGACCATCGACCCAAGTGGCAAGGTCTTATACTCTGCCAATATTATACCCAATCGCGGTGCTTGGTTGGAGTTCGAAGTGGATGCCAACTCTACCATGTACGTGCGCGTAGACCGTACACGTCGTCTGCCTGCGACTGTCCTGATTCGTGCACTTGGACTAGGCGAAGATGCACAAGTCTTGGAGTTCTTTGGGGAAAGCGAGTGTATTAGGAACACCCTTGAGCGGGACAGCACAGACAGTGAAGACGAGGCGTTGATTGAGATATACAAACGCCTGAGACCTGGTGAGCCACCCACTGCAGACAGCGCTCGCAGCCTGTTTGAGGCACTCTTTTTCGATCCAAAACGGTACGACCTGGCCTCAGTTGGTAGGTACAAGATCAACAAGAAGCTGGACTTCGGAGAGCGTCTGTTTGGCTCGACGCTGCAATCAGATCTTGTTGACGAACAGACCGGAGAGGTCTTGTTGAGCTCAGGTACAAAGGTCACGCGCGACCTTGTATATGAGATTAACGAGTGGGCCAGGGCCGGCAAGGTAAAGCACGCGTACATCACTGGCAAGAATGGCGACCTCGTCAAGATCATCTCCAACGGGTTCCCGGGAGATGAAGCCAAGACCATTCTCAAAGAGGACATTCTTGCAGCGATAAACTACTTAATCGCGCTTACTGTTGGATTGGGCGACATCGATGACATTGATCACCTGGGCAACAGGAGGGTCAAGTCAGTCGGTGAGCTGCTCCAAAACCAGTTTAGGATCGGCCTGTCGAGAATGGAGCGAGTGATCAAGGAACGTATGACCATTCAGGACGTAGACGTGATCACTCCTCAGGCACTGATCAATATAAGGCCGGTTGTTGCTGCGATAAAGGAGTTCTTTGGCAGCAGCCAGCTCTCACAGTTTATGGATCAGCCTAACCCGCTGGCGGAGTTGACACACAAGCGCAGGCTTAGCGCACTGGGCCCTGGCGGCCTGAGCCGTGACAGAGCTGGTTACGACGTGCGTGACGTCCATCACTCCCACTATGGCAGGATGTGTCCGATTGAGACCCCTGAAGGCCCCAACGTCGGACTCATAGGTTCACTATGTACGTATGCTAGAGTCAATGAATACGGATTTATCGAGACCCCGTACAGAAAAGTAGTTAACGGCAGAGTCACGGATGAAATCGTCTACATGACTGCTGACGAAGAGGATAAATACGCTATCGCCCAGGCAAATGAGCCGCTTGAGGAGGACGGCACGTTCGCTCGGGAGCGCATAGCAGCAAGATATAGAGACCAAGTTGTCCGGATTCCCAGAGAAGAAGTAGAGTATATGGACGTATCTCCGAAGCAGATTGTCAGTGTAGCGACGTCCTTGATCCCGTTCCTCGAGCACGACGATGCCGGTCGTGCACTGATGGGCTCGAACATGCAGAGGCAGGCTGTACCGCTCCTGCGAGCCGAGGCACCGTTGGTAGGTACAGGCATGGAGGCCAAGTCAGCGGAGGACTCCGGCGTGTTGGTCTTGGCTGAGCATGCCGGAACAGTGCGGCGAGTGACTGCGACAGAGATCCTTGTTCAGAGAGATACGGGCGAGATCGACACCTACAAGCTTCTCAAGTTCCAGCGTTCCAACCAAGGCACCTGCATTAACCAGAAGCCGATTGTAAGGAAGGGCGATAGGGTTGAGGTAGGCGATGTGCTTGCCGACGGCCCGTCGACTGACAGCGGCGAGCTGGCACTGGGCAAGAACATCTTGGTCGCATTTATGCCTTGGGAAGGTTACAACTACGAAGACGCGATCTTGATCAGTGAGCGACTGGTCGTCGATGATGTGTACACTTCCATTCATATAGAAGAATACGAAGCCGAAGCGCGGGATACTAAACTCGGCGCCGAAGAGATTACCCGCGACATACCCAATGTTGGCGACGATGCACTAAAGGACTTGGACGAGCGCGGCGTGATCCGGGTCGGTGCAGAGGTCAAGCCCGGTGACATCTTGGTCGGTAAGGTCACGCCTAAGGGCGAGACCGAATTGACGGCGGAGGAACGCCTGCTCAGAGCGATCTTTGGTGAAAAGGCCCGGGAAGTCAGAGATTCATCGCTGCGGGTACCTCACGGTGAATCCGGGAGAGTGGTTGCTGTTCACGTATTCTCCAGAGAGAATGGCGATGAACTAGGGCCGGGAATCAACAAGCTGGTGCGAGTATTTGTTGCCCAAAAGCGAAAGATCTCTGAGGGCGACAAGATGGCCGGCAGGCATGGCAACAAAGGTGTAATAGCCAGGATTCTGCCTGTCGAGGACCTCCCGTTCTTGCCGGATGGGACTCCTGTTGATATAGTACTCAATCCTTTGGGCGTTCCGGGTCGTATGAACATCGGGCAGATCCTCGAGACGCACCTTGGTTGGGCTGCCAAGACGCTGGGGCTTCACGTAGCCTCTCCAGTGTTTGACGGTGCAGAAGAGGATGAGATTATGGATCTCTTGGAGAAGGCAGGACTTCCCAGGAGCGGTAAGACTATTCTGTACGATGGCCGGACAGGCGAACCATTTGACAATGAGGTTACTGTTGGCTACGTGTACATGATGAAGCTTGCCCATCTGGTTGACGACAAGATCCACGCTCGTTCGACCGGCCCCTACAGCCTGGTGACTCAGCAGCCGCTTGGCGGTAAGGCTCAGTTTGGCGGGCAGAGATTCGGAGAGATGGAGGTTTGGGCGCTCGAAGCCTATGGCGCTGCGTATAGCCTCCAGGAGATGCTCACTGTCAAGTCCGACGACGTTGTGGGCAGAGTTAAGACCTACGAAGCAATAGTTAAGGGAGAGAATGTACCTGAGCCGGGCGTTCCGGAGTCGTTTAAGGTCCTTATCAAAGAGCTTCAAAGCCTCGGACTGGACGTCCGCGTGTTGACCCAAGACAATGAGGAGATCGAGATTGGGGAAGACATAGACGGCGACGGTGACGGTGATGATGAGCTCGGGATTGGTATCCCGGGCCGGGTGATTCGAAGAGCCGCCGAGGGAAGGAAGCGTCGAGAGGAGGCATCAGACGAGGAAGGCCGCGACGAGCCGAATGATGAAAGCGAGCCGGAAGGAACACAGAGTGAGGATGCCGACGTGTCTGCAGACGAAGAAGACGCTTCAACAGAACCCCAAGACGACAGCGACATGCTCGAAGCTGTCGAGGAAGGCGAGGCCGAAGAGGAGCCGCTTGACGACGATGCCGACGGCCTTGACGCCAATGGCGATGACGATGAAAGCGGGTTCGAGCCAGATACGGAGGACGAGCTGATCGACGACGTTGATTTCTCTGGCGTGCGTCGCTTGTCCAGATCGGATCTGGATGATGACGAGTCTGAGGACGAGTACGGAGATGACGATTTGTACAGCGATGATTCTGATGACATCGATGGCTTTTACGACGAGACCGATGACGACGACATGAACGATGATGACTGAGCGGCTGGAGGAGGAGAGTTCTGTGCTCGATATCAATAATTTCGATGCCATAAGGATTGGTTTGGCCTCCCCAGAGCAGATTCGCGCCTGGTCTAGCGGCGAGGTCAAGAAGCCGGAGACAATCAACTACCGAACGCTCAAGCCTGAGCGCGAGGGGTTGTTCTGCGAAAAGATCTTTGGCCCTACTAGGGACTGGGAATGCCACTGCGGGAAATACAAGAGAGTGCGCTATAGAGGTGTTGTCTGCGAGCGCTGCGGAGTCGAGGTAACTAGGTCAAAAGTCCGACGAGAGCGCTTGGGGCACATTGAGCTGGCTGCTCCCGTATCTCATATATGGTACTTCAAAGGGATCCCGAGCAAGATGGGGCTTCTACTAGACATGTCTCCACGCGCTCTGGAGAAGGTCCTTTACTTCGCTGCATATATCGTTATAGACCAGGGAGACACTGGTTTGGCGAAATACCAGCTCCTCACTGAGAGCGAGTATCGCGAAGCCCGTGACAAATACGGCGACTCGTTCCAGGCGGGCATGGGAGCCGAAGCCATAAAGCAGCTCCTGAAGGAGATTGACCTCGACCGGCTAGCGAAGTCCCTCCGAGACGAACTCTCCAAGGTAAGCGGTCAGAGGAGGATTCGCACGATCCGGCGCCTCGAAGTGGTAGAGGCGTTTAGAAAGTCAGGCAATAGGCCTGAGTGGATGATACTGGATGTAATTCCTGTGATTCCGCCGGAGCTCAGGCCAATGGTCCAGCTGGACGGCGGGCGTTTTGCTACGTCAGACCTAAACGACCTGTACAGGCGGGTAATCAACCGGAACAACCGTCTGAAGCGCCTGTTGGAGCTTGAGGCTCCTGACATCATAGTCAGGAATGAAAAGCGCATGTTGCAGGAGGCAGTGGACGCGCTCATAGACAACGGCCGGAGGGGCCGCCCCGTCACCGGGCCCGGCAACAGGCCTCTACGGTCTCTGAGCGATATGCTAAAGGGCAAGCAGGGCAGGTTCCGCCAGAACCTCCTCGGCAAGCGCGTCGACTACTCCGGACGTTCGGTTATCGTTGTGGGGCCACAGCTCAAGCTGCACCAGTGCGGCCTCCCAAAGGAGATGGCCCTTGAGCTGTTTAAGCCCTTTGTCATGAAGAAGCTCGTTGACGGAGGCTTTGCCCACAACATCAAGAGCGCTAAGCGAATGGTCGAGAGAGCCGACAGCCAGGTTTGGGATGTTCTGGAGGAAGTTATCAAGGAGCATCCGGTGCTGCTCAACCGTGCGCCTACACTCCACAGGCTGGGCATACAGGCATTTGAGCCTGTGCTGGTAGAAGGTCGTGCTATTCAGATTCACCCGATGGTGTGTGGAGCTTACAACGCTGACTTCGATGGCGACCAGATGGCGGTCCACGTGCCCCTGTCAGCCGAGGCTCAGGCAGAGGCGCGCTTGCTGATGCTGTCTACGAACAACATCCTTTCACCTGCTCACGGCAACCCACTGGCGAGGCCGACTCACGATATGGTGCTTGGTTCCTACTACATGACGATCGAGCGCCGCGGGGATCTGGGTGAGGGCAGAGTATTCTCGTCCCCAGCCGAAGCGGTGAGGGCGCATGAAGAAGGTCAGTTGAGCCTTCAGGCACGGATAGCTGTTAGAATGCCTGATGAGAAGTACATCCCAGGCGTGGAAGGCAAGAACAGGAGGATAATAACGACTCTCGGACGGATCTTGTTTAACGAGATATTTCCCAACGACTTCCCGTATATCGATAGCGCTGCTCCAGGTGCTCTTCAGGGCGAGGTGCCGATCCCTGTCATGAAGCCCGGGATGTCTGTGGCCGAACAGCTCAAGGAGATCCCGGTTGGCGAGCCTGCAGGAGATAAATTCCTGTCTCAGATAGTAGGAGAGTGCCAGAGACGCTATGGTAATGCCAGAGTCGCCGAGATACTCAACGCAATGAAGACCATAGGCTTTAAGTACGCGACCTTGTCTGGTACCAGCGTGTCCATCGGCGATATGGCTGTGCCTCCTGAGAAGTCGGAGATACTTCGAGAGGCGGAGGAGAAGGTCGAAACCCTCGAGAGGCAACTCAAGAAGGGCCTCATAACAAGCGAGGAGAAGTACCAGCTTGACATAAGCATATGGAATGATGCGACAGACGCTATGCAGAAGGCAATGGTTGACAACCTTGATCCTCTCAACCCAGTGCTCATGATGGCCATATCAGGCGCACGGGGTAACCTAACCCAGCTGAGACAGCTGGCAGGCATGAGGGGTCTCGTCAATGACCCATCAGGACGCACGATGGACATGCCGATTAAGTCTAACTTCCGTGAGGGCTTGACCGTGCTGGAATACTTCATGTCTACGCACGGGACCCGCAAGGGCTGTGCAGACACTGCTCTGAGGACTGCGGACTCAGGTTACCTCACTCGCAGGTTGGTTGACGTCGCACAAGATGTCATAGTCAGGGAGGATGACTGCGGCACAGACGAAGGCATCGAGGTTTCAGCCATATACGACGACGACACGCTCATTGAGAGCTTGTCCGACCGACTGCGCGGCCGGGTCGCTTTTGAGGATGTTTATGACGAGGAGACCGGCGAGTTGATCGTCGGCAAGAACCAACTGATCGACGAGGAAGCCGCTCGCACCATCGAGCGCAGCGGCCGTCGCAAGGTCAAGATTAGATCTGTCCTGACCTGCCGCACGCGACATGGAGTATGCCAGATGTGCTATGGCCGAAATCTCGCGACTGGACAGCTGGTCGATATTGGAGAGGCTGTCGGCATCATTGCAGCCCAGTCGATTGGAGAGCCCGGTACGCAGCTGACAATGAGGACGTTCCATACCGGTGGCGTTGCAGTAGAGGACATCACCCGAGGCCTGCCTCGTGTCGAGGAGCTGTTTGAGGCGCGCAAACCCAAGGGCCAGGCTGTGATCAGTGAGATCCCGGGCAAGGTATCTATTACCGAAACAAAGGGGTCGCGCAAGATCACTGTCACCGGACAGGACGGCGAGGAGCGAACCTATTCTGTTCCGTACGGTGCAAGGATCGAGGTCAAGGATGGCGAGGAGGTCACCTCTGGGGTCAAGCTGACCGAAGGGTCCATTAACCCTCATGACCTGCTGAAGATCGGCGGTGTAGATGCGGTTCGCAGGTACCTCGTGCAGGAGGTCCAGGATGTGTATAGGTCTCAAGGAGTTACCATCAACGACAAGCACATTGAAGTCATCACGCGCCAGATGCTAAAGAGGGTCAGGGTAGAGGATCCGGGTGATACAGAACTTCTGCCGGGCGGTTTGGTTGACCTGTTTGAGTTCGAGGATGCAAACCGGACCGTGGATGAGACCGATGGGAAGCCTGCTGAGGCAAAGAGGGTCGTCCTTGGGATTACCAAGGCGTCCCTAGCGACGGACAGCTTCCTGTCCGCAGCGTCGTTCCAGGAGACGACGAGAAACCTGACAGACGCCGCTGTCAAGGGCAAGCGAGATCCGTTGCTTGGCCTCAAGGAGAACGTGATTATCGGCAAGCTCATTCCGGCAGGCACCGGGATGGCGCGGTATTCAAACGTGAAGGCAGCGGTGGTCGGAGAACCTGCTGAGGCTGATGGAGGTCAAGAAGCCGAGGCTACGGACGGCGGCGTCGATGAGAGTCAGGACACCAGCCCCGGTGTACAGGAGTCCGGCGATGACCGCCAGGACGCAGCTGTGGCTTCGGAGAGTGAGGCTACCCTCGAAGCGGCCGAGCAGTCAGTCACTGGCTAGAGCGACCGACTGCCCTCAGCGGTCAGCCTTAGGCCATCAGCTGGAGCACGGCGCCTTGCTCAGTAAAGCATATGACCGTGGGGCGGCCTATGGTCTCCAAAGCGGCTGTAGAGCCGGCACTCGGAGTCGGGACGACAGAGAGTCGGCTCTCTCAGAGTGGACTGAGCCACGGCGATCGACCGGACAGTAAGGCTGAGATAACCGAAGTCGATGATGCCCTTAGGGCGATGTGAGGTCTCCGAAGCGACTGTTGAAGCGACTCGGAGTCAGGATGACGGAGAGTTGCCTCTCCCAGAGTGAGCGAAGCCAGGATGGCGGAGCGAACGGCAAGCGGAGGAGACCCACAGTTCGACCTTCCTGGACGGCGGGGTGAGCGTCCGCCTGAGGAGACCATAGATCCACCTTCCCTCATAGCTTGCCACAATCCCGGTGCACGATTGGGTTGACACCGTTCCCACGCGGTGCTACAATGAGAAAGTGTCTGAAAACAGACGCCTGTAGAGGGGAGAGACAATGGGAGAGGCCTGTAGTGATAGTGATGAACGAGGTACGGTTGAAGGTATTCCATTCATTGGGATCAGACAGGCCATGCGAGCGGTAGTCAGTAACCAGCCTATTCAGAGAGTGTATATTGCCAAGGATGCCGATCGTAAAATCGTAGGCAAGCTCGAGCGGCTGTGTCGTGAGCGCGGTATCGAACTCTGCTACACAGATTCGAGATTGGCACTGGGTAGGTCCTTTGGGATCGATGTCGGTGCTTCCGCGGTGACGATTGTGAGGAAATGAGAGAGACTCATCTCAGAGTCAAAGCCGTGCAGGGGCGCTACGTTTGCGTTTGGCCTGGCACTAATCTCGCTGCGTACAGACTCAGACATCGGATTGCATTAGGAAGGAGGTGCAGCGGATGCCTACAATTAACCAGTTGGTTCGCAAAGGACGCGCTAAGCGTAAGCGCAGGGGCGCGGCATCTGCACTGCGGTGGAATTACAACGCCCATACAGCCAGGATGACCCTTACCGAAGGAGCACCTCAGAGGCGAGGGGTTTGCATCGTAGTTAGAGCTGATAGCCCGAGAAAGCCCAACTCAGCACTGAGAAAGGTGGCGAGGGTACGCCTTGTCAACGGCCTTGAGGTCACAGCGTACATCCCTGGGGAAGGGCACAATCTGCAGGAGCACTCTGTTGTACTTGTGAGAGGCGGTAGAGTGAAAGACCTGCCTGGCGTTAGATATCACGTTGTCAGAGGCGCTCTCGATGCTGCAGGCGTGGATGCCAGGAGACAGGGCAGGTCGAAGTACGGTGCAAAGAGGCCGAAATAAGAGGTGAGATAGATGCCTAGACGCGGGAGGATTCCTAAGCGCGAGATACTTGCGGATCCCGTGTATAACAGTGAATTAGTGTCAAGGTTCATCAACAAGATCATGGTCGATGGCAAGAAGCGCCTTGCCGAGTCCATCCTTTACGGGGCTTTCGATATAGTTCGCGAGAAGACCGGCAACGACCCGCTCGAGGTGTTTGAAAAGGCGATTAAGAACGTTTCGCCGGTTGTTGAGGTCAAGCCAAGGCGGGTAGGAGGCGCAACCTATCAGGTCCCAGTAGAAGTGCGGCCTGAACGCAGGACTGCCCTTGCAATTCGATGGATAGTAGAAAGTGCCCGCGCCAGAGGCGAGTATACGATGCGTGAAAGGCTAGCAGCCGAGTTGATGGATGCAGCCAACGGTGTGGGTGCATCGGTTAAGAAGAAGGACGATACTCACAGGATGGCAGAAGCCAACCGGGCGTTTGCTCATTATAGGTGGTAAGGACTTGATGTCACGAACGACTCCATTGACTAACGTACGAAACATAGGTATCATGGCCCACATCGATGCCGGAAAGACGACAACCACTGAGAGGATTTTGTTCTATACAGGACGAGTGCATCGAATGGGTGAGGTCCACGAGGGTTCAGCTGCGATGGACTGGATGGTCCAGGAGCAGGAACGGGGTATCACCATTACCTCGGCTGCCACTACGTGTGTCTGGCGCGAATGTATCATCAACATTATTGATACACCCGGACACGTGGACTTCACAATAGAGGTAGAACGCTCTCTGAGAGTTCTTGACGGCGCGGTCGCGGTGTTTTGCGCGGTGGGTGGCGTAGAGCCTCAGTCTGAGACTGTATGGCGTCAGGCGGACAACTACTCGGTACCGAGAATCGCGTTTGTAAACAAGATGGACCGGGTCGGGGCCGACTTCTTAAACGTTGTCGGCATGATACGCGAGCGTCTTGGTGCGAACGCTGTTCCAGTTCAGGTCCCTATTGGCGCGGAGGAGTCATTCAAGGGCGTAGTGGACCTGGTCGAGATGAACGCGGTCATATATAAGGACGACTTGGGTCGTGAGCGCGAGGTCGTAGATATTCCTGAGGAAATGTTCAGCGAGGCAGAGTCTGCTCGTGAACATCTCATTGAGAGTTTGGCGGATCTTGATGATCAGGTTATGGAGGCATACGTAGAGGGACGGCCGATTTCTTCTGACAAGTTGAAATCCGCGATTCGCGCGGCCACTTTGTCCAATAAGCTTGTTCCTGTCCTCTGTGGATCGGCGTTCAAGAACAAGGGCGTTCAGTTGCTGCTTGATGCAGTCGTCGACTACCTCCCGAGTCCATCGGACCTGCCTCCGGTTACTGGGTTCTTGCCCGACACCGGCGAGCAGATCGTCAGGGCCGTATCCGATGATGAGCCGTTTTCGGCGCTGGCGTTCAAGATAATGGTCGACCCGTATGTAGGCAAGCTCGCGTACTTCCGCGTGTACTCGGGTTCCTTGAAAGCCGGCAGTTATGTGTACAACGCTACAAAGGGTCGACGGGAACGCATTGGTAGAATCCTTAGGATGCATGCCAACAGCCGAGAAGAGATGTCCGAGGTCTTTGCCGGCGATATTGTCGCAGCCGTGGGGCTCAAGGACACCGGTACTGGGGACACCCTTTGCGACGAGCACAACCCAATTGTCTTGGAGTCTCTCGATGTTCCGGAGCCTGTGATTTCTGTTGCCGTCGAGCCAAAGACGAAGGCTGATGAAGACAAGTTGTCGCTTTCACTTACCAAGCTTGCCGAAGAGGACCCGACGTTTAAGGTGCGCATAGACGAAGAGACGGGTCAGACCATAATCAGCGGCATGGGCGAGCTCCATTTGGAGATCATTGTTGACAGGCTGCTGCGCGAGTTCAAAGTGCAGGCGAATGTAGGCAAGCCTCAGGTCGCCTATAGAGAGACCATAACGAAGTCAGTGAAGGCGGAGGGCAGATTTGTCAAGCAGACCGGCGGCAGAGGCCAGTATGGCCATTGCTTGATAGAGTTTGTCCCACTTGGACCTGACGCCGGATTCGAATTCGAAAACCGGATTGTCGGCGGTGCCATCCCGAAGGAGTATATCCCCGCGGTAGAGGCAGGGCTTCGAGAAGCTATGACAACGGGTGTCATTTCCGGTTATCCGATGCTCGGGATAAGGGCTATTCTCTACGACGGGTCTTATCACGAGGTCGACTCCTCCGAGTTGGCGTTCAAGATGGCCGCAGCCATGGCACTGCGGGATGGTTGCAAGAGGGCTGAGCCCGTGTTGCTTGAGCCCGTGATGAGCGTCGATGTTGTCGTCCCTGAAGAGTACCTTGGCGATGTCATGGCTGACATCACAGCTCGCCGGGGCCGCGTACTTGGTATGGAACAGCGGGCCAACTCTCGTGTGGTCCATGCAATCGTACCGCTGTCGGAGATGTTCGGGTACGCTACGGACCTGCGATCGGCAACTCAGGGCCGAGCTACCTACTCAATGCGTGTGCATGGGTACGAGCAGGTGCCCAAGAACATCGCTGATGATATCGTTCACAGCTAGATCTAGTTTCTGTCACAAGGGGGAAGAAGAATGGCCAAGCAGAAGTTCGAAAGGACAAAGCCGCACGTAAACATTGGTACTATTGGTCACGTTGACCACGGTAAGACGACGTTGACGTCCGCGATAACGAATTGCCTGGCGAGTGCTGGGTACGCACAGGCTAGGAAGTTCGAGGAGATCGACAACGCGCCTGAAGAGCGTCAAAGGGGTATTACAATAGCAACCCAGCACGTTGAGTATGAGACAGAGAACAGGCACTACGCTCACGTGGACTGCCCCGGGCA
>FIZI01000057.1 GCA_900016865.1 uncultured Clostridia bacterium
CCTCATACTCCTTGCGCAGTTTTGCAACCCGCTTTTCATACCTGGTCACAGTATCACCACCTCACAAAATTGTGAAAAAGAGGGGCTGTGTAAACCCCTCTTACGTCGATGTAGCAGAGTCGGGCAGCGGTTCAAGTCTAAACACAAACTTCACGATACGGATCGCCTTGGGCTCGTAAACCCGCTCCCAGTTGTCGCCATCTTCGAGTTCATCGAAGTCAGGGAAGGTACCCGCAACGTCAGTCTCAGTCCACTTTACACCTCTCGGGTGAATCAAAGTCAGACGGCGGTTAACAAGGATGTCCTCACCAGCAAGAGACAAGCCCTTGCGGACTACTTCAGTCTGCTGGATTAGAGGATCAGAGCCGTTGCCGTAAGCGATGGCACCTGCACCGAACAGGTATGCCACTCCGATACTATTCTGAGTATCGAACGGCACACCATCGTCCACAATCACACTCTTACCCAAGAAGGTGTTGATTCTCATGTTGCCAGTAGAGTCCTTTGCAGACTCAATGAGATCATTCTTGGCTAGGTACGCTTCAACAGCGCTGTGCATCATCACACCGGTCAGCAGATCCTTGGCATCGCCCATGAGTTGGGCAGCGTCGATAAAGGTTTTTCCGCTGATCAGACCCTTGTCGCCTGTTTCAAGAGAAATGTTATGCACCTTCTCGGTCATCGTTGCGGAGGAAAACACGCCTTCCAAGATGGAAAGCAAGATGTTCTGATTCTGCCTTGCCCAGTAAGATGCGAACAAGTCAGCGATGGCCCGCATCGGGTCATCACCAGCAAGGTGTCCAGCCAAAGCGTTGGCTCCATAGGACTTAACCCAGCCTTGTTTGCGAGCTACGTCCTTATTCGCGGTAAGCATGCCTGGAGTGGTTTCCCCAGTGTCAGCCATAACCTCTGGATCGCCAGTTAGGTCATTCCAAAACGGCATATTGATCAGCGTATTAGGACCACTTGCCAACTGGTCAAACTCGGGAGAGTGCTGCAT
>FIZI01000058.1 GCA_900016865.1 uncultured Clostridia bacterium
AGCGGAGAAGTGGGCTTGTTTGGGCCTGGCCTGCCTGATGGAGTGGAGTCGATCGTCAAGGTATACGGTGACGACGAGCACTCCCTGGTGATCCGCAACAAGGTCAATGACAACTATGTGTACAGCTTCGGTTTTTATCTCGGATTGGCTACAAACCCCGTCTGGGGAAGTGCTAAGCAGCAGACTCCGTACAACAAGCTCACGGGCCTCTACAGGGGCATCCTTGCAGAGAACGGCATTGTCGCAGAGTTTGAGGCGCCTGACAACATAGGTGTCTACATCTCAGACAACAAAGAGATGGTCATAGTCAAGGAGCTGTATGGCAAGAAGGTGTCCACGGTTCTCAAGACTGACGAGCCCGGCTTGGGTGTCTACTCCGGAGCCACGACTATCCTGAGCTCGGATGGCACAGTGACTATCGAGCGAGACATCGAGCCTTATCACACCTACTACATGAAGCGCGTAGCTGACATACTGGCTTATCAGGGCCAGGTCTCTGTGCAGAGTGTGGTTCAGGATAGCGAGAGTTTCGTCTTGGTCACAGGCGAAGGTGTAGTGGAGCTTGATATCGGAGATATTGAGCCTGTCACTGTCAGAGTTGACGGGGGCGAGGCCGTGAGAGTGGCTCTTGGCCGCTGATAGAGGTGGTTGAGATCATGACTCTTACCGAGGTTGGCGTGCTCTTGTCCGAGCACGCCTGCTCCGACCTTGCTATGGCTGATAAAGGGGACGATCCTTCGGAAGTGGGTGAACAACATGAGGGCACTGACCTACAGAGAGCGGTTTGCGAGGACACTGGCTCACCAGGCTGTCGATAGGGCGCCCTTTGATCTGGGCGGCACGCCAATGACCGGTATAGCCCCTGAAGCAATGGAACGATTGACTCAGTTTTTGGGTTTTTCAGGTCCAGATGCAGACGAGCGTGAGAGGTTTGCGGAGTTTGGGCACTTGGATGAGCGGGTGCTCGGGTACTTCGACATAGACATACGCAGGGTCGGTTGTATTGTAGTTCCTGAAAACGACTTGGCAAGACGCGTTTCGGATAATGCTTATATTGACGAGTGGGGCATCAAGAGAGTTTGGACAGGCACCTACTGGGACATTGTCGATCCTCCGCTTAGAGGTGCGTCTATTGACGACCTCGAGAGCTATCCGTGGCCTGATCCGCTCAGGATCGACTTGGACTCTATCGAACGCCTACAGGAGGAGGCGAAGCGCCTCTTTAACGAGACCCCGTACGTAGTAAGTGCAGAACACCCTGTCTACGGAGTTTTTGAGTTGGGTTGCTGGATGTGCGGTTTTGATGACTTCTTGATGCGAATGGCGATTGAGCCGCAGTTCGTTCACAGGTTTTTTGAAATCATTCTTGACTATCAAAAAAAGGTGATAGACATATACTACGGCGCTCTGGGCCCATACATTCACTTCACTACCAGTGGCGATGATTTCGGCACTCAGGCATCAACCATGATGTCGCCGGAGATGTTCCGTGAGTTAATCAAACCCTATTTTGCCGAACGCATCGCATACACCAAGCAGTACACTAGCGCGGCGTTTTTCCATCACTCCTGCGGGTCGGTCTATGCGATCATCCCGGATCTGATTGACTGCGGAGTGGAGATTCTAAATCCCATTCAGCCGCGAGCCAGAGACATGGAGCCTGATCGCCTCAAGGCGGAGTTCGGTGACCAGCTTACGTTTTACGGGGGTGTTGACACCCAGGAGCTGTTGCCAAGGGGTGACAGTGAGGAGATCGACAGAGAGGTAAGAAGGCTGTTGGACTGCATGAGCAGCAATGGGGGCTATGTGTTTGCAGCTGCTCACAACCTGCAGGGCGATGTCCCTCCAGAGAGCATCGTTGCCATGTTTGACAGTGCAAAAAGGTATTTCGAGGACCGCTCAGAGCAAACTGATTGCCTGTCTACATCAGGAGATAGCACCTGCTCACAAGCAGAGCACT
Organism: uncultured Clostridia bacterium; assembly: GCA_900016865.1. Taxonomy (GTDB): domain Bacteria; phylum Bacillota; class DTU014; order DTU014; family DTU014; genus DTU014. Next base: position 1,961 of record FIZI01000058.1, read on the forward strand.
AAGATTGGGGGCTTCTTTATCCGTGAAACTAAGGTCGTTCATGATCTGTTCGTTGGTGATTGCGCTGCTTGCATCGCCTGCGGGTTTGTCGTTGGCCGCTTCAAGTCAAGAAGATACTGAGTTTGCAGGTGGGATCTTGGTTGAGAGCGTCGATGCAGGCCTCTGTCTAGACGAAGCCGATTTGATCTGGAATGAGGTGGAACGTGCTACAACCCGCTCGCTGTACGTGGGAGTCCGCAAGCAGTTGTCCATCCAAAAGCCTATCGTCTCTGCCAGCTTGTTTGTCGGTGCTGATCGTGCAGTGACTATGTATGTCAATGGGACTAAACTCAGCACTGCCAGGGAACGGCTCCTGACAAGCCTGAATGCCAATCCAGGATTCGTATGGCTTACTTCAGGCCTCTACGACATCACGGATTTGGTGCGCAAGGGTGAGAATGTATTTGCAGCCAGGGTCATGCCCGACATCTCAGGCGGTCAGATGTTGACCGTGTTACTCGCTCAGATCGTGCTGCAGTATGAAGACGGTACAGTTGAGCTGGTATCAACAGATAGCAGCTGGGAGCTCAGCAGGAATGTCAGCGGCACCGGCTGGACTACTCCTGCGGATATGGGAGGGGATGACAAAGGAGCGGCCTTTGAGCAAGCGAGCATCTATGAACCGGGATGGGAGAGAGTCATAGCGTTTGGAGTAGACGATGACGGAGATGTAGATTACACCAAGCTCACAAGCTTATGGAAGGACGGTGGGACTGTGTCCACATTGGATGCCTCACAGGAGAGCTCCATGACCGGATTTGTCACGGCAGATGGGACCAAGTTGATGCTCAACGGCAAAGAATACAGGGCCATTGGTGTGAACATGCCGGATTTGCACCAGAGCTACAACGGAACATGGCACCATATCTCGCAGATCTATGGGTCGGCAACAAGAGCCAAAGAGGCGATGGTCGAGGCAATTATAGATGCGTATCGTAGCAAAGTTGCATTTATCAGGTTTTTTGCTGCTCCCGGATACCCGGTTGATGCGGAGAAGCTCTACTTCAGGGACCGTGACGAGTACTGGCGCCAGATGGATGAAGTCTTTGACTTGTGTCGGGCTCACAACATAAGGCTTATACCCTGTCTTGGTGTTGTCAGTGGTTGGTTCTACATCTGTGGCGAGCCAAAACAGGCTATCTTGGATCCGAACTCCGAGACCTATAAGGCAACTTACAACTACGTTGAGGAGTTCGTTACCCGCTACAAGGACGACCCGGTCGTCTTGATGTGGGAGCTTGAGAACGAGGCGTTTCTCGCTGCGGACGTCAACATGCAGGGACGTCCGGGTCTTGGCGCAGGCCAGTTCCCTGCAGGTTCACCGTATGTCAAGCCGACTCTCACTCTTGAGGATAGCCTGACCTTTGATATGACGCTCCAGGTGTATAAGGAATGGACTTCGATCATCAAGAGCCTAGATCCGAATCACTTGGTGACCAGCGGGGATGCGTGTGTTAGGGATACCAGCCACAGTCTGCGGAAGTACTTCCCGGGCCAGGTCTGGACCCTAGACTCTCTGGACCAGCACATTGCCAACTTTATCGAGTCCCAAACAGAGCCTCTTGATGTGTTTAGTATCCACGCGTACGGGCCGCAGCCGTCTACTCGGTGGCCGGGTTATCTCTCGACCACGGACTACTACACATCTTTGGTCAGGGCTGCTCATTCGAAGCCCGCCCCCGTCTTTATTGGTGAGCTGGGCAATACTGGCCCGTCATTCGGCGAAGATCCTGAGGCAGCCTGGACCCGGGCGTACATCGACGCTATGGAGCAGGAGGGAGTCTCATTGATGGCTCTATGGGTATGGCATTTCCCATGGCAGCCTGAGAACACGCTCACTGGAACGAGCCATCCGCTCTTGATCGATGCGATGAAAGAGTTTAACAACAAGTACGCCGGTCTATAGCAGAGCGACCAGCTTGTGATTTGCTGAAATACTCGGTCCGGCCCAGGGTTCAGTTGTCTTGTCCGTCGCCTGGGCCTTGAGCAGGACCGGGCATTTGACAAAGATCTGGAGGTACATCGCATGGCTTTACAGAAAGGCAGTTTCGTAAGAGTCGCTGATGACAATTGGCACTTCGAAGAGATAAGGCCGGGGGCTGAGCCTGCGCCATTTGTTCCAATAGGGGTCAACTATTTCGCACAGGGTATCGGCTGGGCGCCAAAGGTGTGGACACAGTTCCGCCCTGACGCCTTCAAAGAGGACTTCCCTCTGATGCGAGAGATGGGCATGAACGTGATAAGGGTTTTCCTTTCGATTGCTCCGTTCATCCCCGAGGACAAGGTTTTGTCTGATGAGGCTATGAGCAAGTGCCGGACTATGCTGGATCTGGCAGCTGAGCATGATATCAGGATTATCTTCTCAGGACCAAGTGCTTGGGAGGGCACCCCCGACTGGATGCGCGCTCCGGATCGGACCTGGCAGGACTATTTCACTGATGAGCAGATACTGGACAACCTCGACTACTTCTACCAGGAGTTCGGCAAAGAGTTCGGAGACCATCCTGCGCTCTTTAGCTATGATCTGAGCAACGAGCCCCACATGGTTTGGGATCGGCCGTCGCGCAGAGAAGCCTGGATCAGATACTTGAAAGAGAAGTACGGCTCCTTGGCTGAGCTCAACGCAGCTTGGGCGCCTAGGGCTCGCATCGACGACTGGGACGACATACAGGTCGCGGCCGATGCAAACGACCGCAACAGCCCGATCATTTGGGACTACCAGATGTTCAAGAACTACTTGTCCCGCAATTTCATCGAGAGATGCGTGAACGCGATCAGGCGACATGATACCAATCACATGGTGAGCATTGGCTGCCACCAGGGCACTGTCGCGTTTGATATGGGGATTCCATCGAGGTATTTCGCCTTTGATCCGCATTTTGTAGGCGATTTGCTGGACTACATATCAATCCACTGGTACCCGTACGACGACAGGATGGACATATTTGACGACCCGAAGAACTTCGAAAAGAACATGGCATTCCTCATGGGAGCCATTAAGTACATGTACGTCGGCAAACCCATCATCTTGGAGGAATACGGGCTATATGGCGGAGGAGTAGCGCCGGATTTCCCGTGGAGGAAGCCGTTTAAGTACATCTCGCAAGAGACGCAGGCGGACTGGGTACTTGGAGTCATGGAGAGGAGCAAGGGCTTCTGCAGTGGATGGCTCAACTGGGGATTCCGCGACTATCCGGAAGCAAAGGATCCTACGCGCTACCAGGGATTCTTTGATGACGATGGCAACCTTAAAGAGCTGGGAAGGCGCTTCCCGGAGGTGGCGAAGAGGGTGAGAGGATGGGTGGCTCAGAACCCGAGGACTACGGGAAGCCGACGGATTCCTCTCCCGCTAAAGGAGATCTTGACGGACGGGAAACGCGCCATTGAGTACCAGAAAATAGTCATGGAGGAGTTCCAGAAGTCGACAGACATAGAGTTCGACGTGCTGAAGGACTAGAGCGCTGAAGGATCAGAGAACGGAGGGTCGCACATGTCAGAGGGACCGCACGGTAAGAAGACTTGTGGATACTACTTCTCTGGCAGTCTGGAGCCGTCAGAGTTTGAGTGTCCACCGCAGAGGCTTGCCATACATCCTTTGGTTCACAGCCGCCATTCGGGGCGCAGCCGAGCCGCTCGTCACCAGGATTACCCCTATGGCAGCGCCAAGGGTATAGCAGAACTGGGTTTTGGCGGGGTTGTAGCGAATGTCAGCTACGGCCCCGGCTATCCGGATGACCCGGATGTGTGGGATAGGTTCAGGGAAGTCGTAAAGGAGTATGAGGACGCAGGCCTCGATATTTGGATCTATGACGAGCAGGGCTATCCGTCAGGAACTGCAGGCGGAGCCGTGCTTGAGGCCAAGCCGGAGTTAGAAGCCCGCGGCCTCGTGGTGTACCACTACTGGCGAGTGCTCCAGGGGCCAATGAGTTTTAGGGCTGACGCTCTGAGCGGGAAGCTGTACAAGGCGTTGTTGGTTCCAGTAGATGACACGGACGATCCAATTGACATAACAGATACAGCAAACGAGCGTGGAACCCTTCGCTTTAGCGTGCCCGAAGGCAAGTACACCCTCCTCATTCTTGTAGAGAGGGAGCTGTATGAAGGCACTCACGCAGCTCACTCTTACAGCGATCCTCGGCGCTACATCAATCTGTTGGATGAGCGTGCCACTGACGAGTTTATGAGGATCACTCACGAGAAGTACGCGGCATGCGTCGGTGAGAGTTTTGGCAAGTCGGTGAAGGCGTTCTTTACAGACGAGCCGTCCCTGATGAGCTGGAACACTGAGAACTTGCCGTATCCGATCATCAGTTGGCGCAGTGATTTCCCTGACAAGTTCAGGAAACATTATGGTTATGGCATAGAGCTAGCTCTGGTGGCTGTCCTGTTGAACCGCGGTGCTGAGGTAATCAAGAGAAGGTGCGACTTCTGGGAGTTTGTTGCATCAGAGCTGGCAGACAACTTCTTTGGCAAGATTCAGGACTGGTGCAGAGCTCACAACGTCATGGCAAGTGGCCACCTGCTGGCTGAGGAAGACCTTATCTCGCATCTCTTCCTCTATGGGTCCTATTACATCTCGATGAGAAGGTTTGACGCTCCAGGGATAGATCAGCTCTGCAGTGAGCCGGAAGGCCTGATGTCTAGGAGGAGCATACCAATTGCCAGGCTCGCAGCATCCATAGCAGACGTGTTTGGCAGAAGTACGGTTATGAGTGAGGCATCGGATCACACGTCCCGTGAAGCGGGCAGGCAGATCCCAATGGACTGGATCAGAGCGTCAATGAATTGGCATTATGCCCTGGGAGTCAACTTGATAACATCATACTTCGGCTTTGGGAGATTTGCTCCGTCAGAGCTACGGGACCTCAACAGATACGTAGCACGGCTTGGTTATATGCTTCGTCGCGGATCGAGATTTAGCAGGGTGGCTGTCCTGTACCCTGAGCACAGCTTGTGGGCGGCTTGTACTCCGGTTCGAGACGCTCGCGGAGGCGTTCAGTCCAAAGAGGCTCAGAGGATCGCCAGTGTCTTCAGGGGAGTCTCTTGGGCACTGCTCGATGAGCAGATAGACTTCGACTACGTTGATGAACGAGTCTTGCTGGATTCGGCAGTTGAGGACGGCAAGCTAGTGTTCGACCCTGCACCGGAGTCTGAGGGCGTGTGCAATGCCGGGGTGGGAGCTCGTGCTAAGAGGGAGTACGAAACGGTCATACTTCCGAGCACTACAGTCCTCAGTTCTGCGACTGCAAAAAAGCTCGCACAGTTCATGGATGAGGGCGGCAAAGTGATTGCTGTCGGGGCCTTGCCGAGCGTGGCGAGAGAGGGCGAGGCGGACTGCCGAGTTGAGGAGATATTCTCTTCTAGGCTGCAAAGAGGAGGCTCGTCCCTCATATACTTGAACACAGACTGCGGACAGCGGGCGTACGAGTGCATCAACGCGTTGCCTCGGACGATCAGGCTTGAGAGCACTGGGCTTGAGAGTGCCTGCACTTGTGATGCGACGGCAGGTGGGAAAAGCTGCGAGAAGCACCGGGAATCAAGTCGGATCCTCTCACATGTGCGAAGAGACGGCGATGTGTTGATAGTGTTCCTATGCAATATGGAGGAGCATGAGTATAAGGGAACCCTCTGTGTTGATATGCCGCGTATCGCTAGCTGTGAAGTATGGAATCCTTTGGACGGCTCTGTTAGGCAGTGCGAAATCACAAACGTTACCAGTGGCGGAGTCAGCCTGGAAGTATCGATACCCGCGTACGGCGGCGTGTTCGTAGTAGCAAAGCAGCAGTAGGTCGTTGGAACAGGAGGAGTCATAATGACGAATAGGGAGCGGGAGGCCGCAACGCTGGGGTTTTTGAGGCCGGATGGCAGAGGTGCTGTTGAAGAGACATTTTATCCTTGGACTTTAACTGTAGAAAGATGGAAAGACGAGGGTTTACCTGCTGATATCGCAGACGAATATCTTCGTCACTTTGAGACACAGCGGGATCAGGTATCGACATACTTGGATACAGACCTGTCGAAGTGCACTGAGAAGATAGAGAGTTTCTTTGGCCTGGATCCGGTAAAGCGCTTTTTTGTCAACCTGCCCCTTTCCATGAACGGGGGTAAACTGTCATGTGAAGACGACTGGCGTCAGCTTCGCAGCCAAGCGGAGAAAGCCCTCTCGCTCTACTTCACTGATGAGATAATCCGGGAGAGGTTTTCGTGTTACGTTGAGGGCCATCGGAGAGGTGACTACCCAGTCAGACTCGCTCTCTGCGGCTTCTTCTGGATTCCGAGGACGTTGTTTGGAATAGAGGAGCACTTGTTCGCGTTTTACGACCATCCGAAGATCATGCATGAGATCAATGAATTCGTGCTCTCAGCATACCTAGACCGAGTAGGGGCTATCTTGGAGCTGGTCCCTGCTGACGTGGTCTACATCTTGGAAGATCTGAGCGGTGCAAACGGCCCTATGTTGTCGCCGAAGCAATTTGACGAGTTCATCGGAGCTTACTACGAAAGACTCGTGCCATTCCTAAAGAAGAAGGGCGTCCGAACTGTCCTTGTGGATACAGACGGGGACTTCACCAAGCTCATACCCAACTTCGTCAATTCAGGAATAGATGGGTTCTTGCCTATGGACGTCAATGCGGGCGTCGACATTGTCGAGGTTCGAGAGAAGTACCCGAAGCTTAAGTTCATCGGCGGCTTCAACAAACTGTGCATAGCAGAAGGCGAGGAGTCAATCGATCGCGAGTTCGAGCGTCTCAGGCCTGTCATAAGGCAAGGAGGTTACATCCCGGGCTGCGATCATCAGGTTGCACCTTCGACACCTCTCAAGAACTACCTTTACTACATAGAGAGGCTGAAGGACGCAATGAAAGAGTGCGGATTGGCAAACCAACCGGCACATCGCTAATTTGGAAGCGGACGCCCTCTCACTGCGAATGGAGGGCCATAGGAGGTGATTAGGTGCAAAATCTGGTCGGAGTGGATATAGGGGGAACCAAGTGCGCGGTAGTGCTCGGGCGCATACCTGGTGACGACCCAAGACCTAACCGATTAGGCGTCTCCGACATTACTATCGTGGACAAGATCTCGTTTCCTACGCCTGTCTCAGCCGGTTATGAGTCGGCCCTGGAGCGCATTCAAAGCACTATCGAAGAGATCGTATCTCGCAATGGGCTCCGGTTTGAGGATCTAACGAGGATTGGGATCAGCTGCGGCGGCCCGCTGGACAGCAAGAGAGGAATAATCATGTCGCCCCCCAATCTTCCCGGCTGGGACAATGTTGAGATCGTCCGGATTTTGGAGGATCGTTTTGGAGTCAAGGCTGCATTGCAGAACGATGCAAACGCCGGAGCACTTGCGGAGTGGCTCTTTGGAGCTGCCAGGGGATACAGAAACGTAATATTCATGACATTCGGCACCGGCCTGGGGGCCGGATTGATCCTGGACGGCAGGTTGTACAGCGGCACCTCCGACATGGCCGGTGAGGTTGGCCACATTAGGCTCGAACGCTTTGGCCCGGTAGGGTATGGCAAGTCCGGCTCATGGGAGGGCTTCTGCAGCGGCAACGGCATTGCCCAGTTGGCAAGAATCAAGGCTTTGGAGAGATTCCAGCTTGGTGAAACGGTGTCTTTTTGCGCAAGTATTGATGAGCTGGACAAGATAGACGCGAAGCTCGTTGCAGAAGCTGCAGCCAGTGGCGACGAGCTGGCCAGAGAGGTCTATAGGATCTCTGGTTACTACCTGGGTGTAGGGTGCTCCATTCTCATTGACATCTTGAATCCTGAGATTATCGTCATCGGAAGCGTGTTCGCGAGGGCGACCGACTTGCTGTGGCCGGAGGCCAAACGAGTCATAGAAGCAGAGTGCTTGCCACACTCTCACCGGGTGTGCAAGGTTGTGCCTGCAGGCCTCAGCGAGGCAATCGGCGACTATGCGGCTTTGTCTGTTGCCATAGCTGCGGACGCCGAGAGTGATTCGGGATGACGGTTAGCACAAGTGCTTGGGAGGAGATACATTGAACAGCATCAAGTTGGACGGAATCTGGAAGCTCTACTACTTCCCCCAAAATTCGCAGAGCATTGGACAGCCGGATGAGCTCAGGGCATCAGGACTGCAGCCGATTGACGCTGTCGTTCCCGGCAACGTAGAGCTGGATCTTGAGAGAGCAGGCATATTGGAGGATCCTTTTTTTGGAGATAACATCCACGAATTAAGACAATACGAGTTCTACGAATGGTGGTATGAGAGAGAGTTCGAGGCACCGTCACTCAAACCGGGCCAAAGAGCCGAGCTCGTTTTTCATGGAGTGGACTGTCTCGCTACATACTGGCTCAACGGCAAGATGATTGGCGAGTCTGACAACATGTTTATCGAGCACAGGTTTGATGTGACCGACGATTTGAAGACTGACTCGGCCAATGTGATCACAGTCAGGCTTAGGTCGCCAGTCTTGGAAGCCATGAACAAGTCCTATCATCCATACATGTCATCGCTTCCCACTAATTTTGAGCAGCTCTGGATCAGAAAGGCGCCCCACAGCTATGGTTGGGACATCATGCCGAGGGCAGTGTCCGCAGGACTGTGGCGTTCGGTTGAGATCGTCGTCCTCGACGTCTGTGAGATTGACGATATCTACTTCGCTACCGTCTCCGCAGGCCCAAACCATGCCAGAGTCAGGGCGCACTACCAGGTCAGCGTGGATCCTGCGATGCTGGACGACCTGAGCCTCAGGCTCTCCGGTACATGCGGCGATTCGTCCTTTGAAAGCACTACTCGCCTGCTTTTTGTTGCCGGTTCTACCGAATTTACAGTAGACAAGCCCAAGCTTTGGTGGCCCAGGGGGTATGGAGAGGCGAACCTGTATGAGGTCAAGGCAGAGCTTCTCCACGGCGGAGAGGTAGTGGCCACTAGGTGTTTCACCATTGGTATACGTACCTTCGAGCTCTTGCGCAGTGAGCTGGCAGGCCCTGAGAACGACGGCAAGTTCCTGCTCAAGGTAAACGGCAGTCCCATCATGTGCAAGGGCTCCAACTGGGTTCCTGCAGACGCGTTTCACAGCAGAGACGCGGGCCGTTACGAGAAGATGCTGGACTTGTTCGCGGACCTCAACTGCAACATACTGCGCTGTTGGGGCGGAAATGTTTACGAGGACCACGAGTTCTTTGACCTCTGTGATCGTCACGGCATCATGGTGTGGCAGGACTTCGCGATGGCCTGTGCTGCATATCCACAGGACGAGGAGTTCTACCGTGCGATGGCCGAGGAAGCCGAATCCGTCGTCAAGAAGCTCAGGAATCATCCTTCGCTAGTTATATGGTGCGGAGACAACGAGTGTGATTACAACTACGTAGGTAGGGGATGGGATCCCGCAAACAACAAGGTCACCCGGGAGGTCTTGCCTGAGGTCGTCTTTAGGCATGACCCGTACAGGCCGTTCTTACCGAGCTCTCCGTATTTCTCTCCTGAGATAATCAAGAGGCAGGATTTCAGCCTGCTGCCTGAAGATCATCTCTGGGGGCCGAGAGACTACTACAAGAGCAGGTTCTACACCGAGTCCAAGGCGCACTTCGTCGGAGAGGCGGGTTATCACGGTTGTCCGAATATCTCCTCGATCAAGAAGTTCATTGACGAGGACCACCTGTGGCCGTGGCAGGACAACAGCCAGTGGATCACGCACTGCACGTCTCCAACCGGGAACGAAGGCATGTTTGCTTACAGAGTCAAACTCATGGTAGATCAGGTCCAGGAGCTGTTTGGCTTTGAGCCGGACAAACTCGAAGACTTCGCAGTTGCATCTCAGATATCCCAGGCCGAAGCGGTCAAGTTCTTTGTAGAGACTGCCAGGCTCAAGAAATGGTATCGAACAGGGATTATCTGGTGGAATGTGATCGACGGTTGGCCGCAGTTCTCCGACGCCATAGTCGACTATTACTTCGGTAAAAAGCTCGCTTACCACTACGTCAAGAGAGCCCAGGCGCCTCACTGCATCATGATTGATGAGCCGAGCAATTGGCATGTCAGGGTCGTCGCAGGCAATGATTCCAACCAGGATTGGGTTGGAAAGTACCGCATATGGGATGCTGACACCGGCGAGACACTGCTCAAAGGCGACCTTGATGTGAAAGCCAATACCAACAAGACTCTCGGGCAAATCAGGGTGTCCAGGGGCCATCAGAGGCTGTTTTTGATCGAGTGGACATCGAGCGGTGAGAAGATGGGCAATCATTACCTGCTGGGGCAGCCGCCATTTGACTTCGCTGCTTACAAGCGGTGGCTCGATAAGATAGCCGCCCTTCCTCACGGCTTCGACGCTTCGTCTGTTGGAAAGTAGAGGAGCAGGTCGAACTGACTGGCATACCGGTCCGGCCCGCGGCATAGCGGCTGGACCGGATCTCACCTGTAGATCGGGGGGTAGTTGTGTGAGGAGCTTAGATCTAAACGGACAGTGGATCTTGTCGGGATTCGGCCCGGACGGAGAGCACAAGCAGGGATTGACAGCAACAGTTCCGGGCCACGTTCATGTTGATCTGGCGAGAGCCGGTGTGATTTTGGATCCATTCTGGCGAGACCAGGCCGATCAATGCCAGTGGGTAGAGGACTGGGATTGGCAATACGAGCGAGAGTTCGATGTCCCGCAGGAGTTTGCCCTTGATTGGAACGTGCTGGAGTTTTCAGGACTGGACACTTATGCGACTATCGAACTCAACGGTCAAGAGATAGCCAAGACTAGCAACATGTTCGTGCCACACCGTTTTGACGTCACCGGGAAGCTCAAGGCCGGCACAAACAAACTGAGAGTGAGGTTTACTTCAGTAAAAAAGGCAACTGAAGGCAAGCCTCTTGACCGTTATCCGGCAGCATTCAACACACCGGAGAGAGTGCATGTTCGAAGGATGCAGTGCACCTTCCACTGGGACTGGGTGAACAGGTTTGTCAGCGCGGGAATATGGAGGCCTGTCACTCTCTACTCGTACGACCGCGGCTATATCGATGATGTCTACGTCTACACCAAGTCAATCGGCGAAACCAGCGCAGCTGTAGCCGTCCAGGTGGAGATAGACAAAAAGACCTCGGAGCCGCTAAAGAGCCGTGTAGAGATCAAGGACCCTGAGGGAAGAACAGTTTGGGCAGACACGGTTGCTATCCGTGAGAATACGCTCAGACTGACTGTAGACGTTCCTGATGCCAAGCTTTGGTGGCCCAATGGCAGTGGAGAACAGCCGTTGTACAGCTGCACAGTGGCTCTGATTGATTCTGCGGGCAAGGAGTTGGACAGCAAGCAGGTCACCTTTGGAATCCGCACGATTCGAATCGAGCAGATCCAGGATCGGCCGGGTACGCCTGAGCATGCTACTACTATGGCGATCCGCGATTCTGATCCTACAGACAAGAGCGGAGATCGCCCAGGAAGCAGTTTTGCTGTCATAGTCAACGGCAAGAGAGTGTTCTGCAAGGGAGGAAACTGGGTCCCTGCTGATCCGTTCCCTTCAACTATTACTCCCGAGCGTTATGACCGCCTGATATGGTTGGCCAAGGAAGCCAACATCAACTTGCTGAGATGCTGGGGCGGCGGTATTTACGAGCCGGACGCGTTCTTCGATGCGTGCGACCGGTACGGTGTCATGGTGTCCCAGGATTTCCAGATGGCCTGTGCAAACTACCCTGAGGATGATCCCGATTTCATGGACCAGCTTCGGAAGGAGTTCCCACTCGCGATCCGCAGTCTCCGCAATCACCCGAGCCTTGCATGGTGGTCCGGCGACAATGAATGCGGTATGCACGGGGATGCTCGTGACCTCGATTATCCGGGCAGGAAGATCGCTGACGAGATCACCGGTCCGCTCCTCCATGATTTGGACCCGTCCAGGGACTTCATGCTTACGAGTCCGTATGGAGGCAGTCCCAACAATACGAGAACAGTAGGAGATTCACATTGTTCGGCCGCGTTTGACCTTGCCACAGTCTCAGACGAGGAGTTCAAGGCGGTGGACTACCGAGAGCGGATCAACAATCTCTACGCTCGGTTTATAAGCGAGTACGCTGTGTTTAGCGCTCCGCCTATGAGATCGCTGCTTAAGTTCATGACTGCCGAGGACATAGCCAACCCTGATACGTACATGTGGGAATACCGCACAAAAAACAACCCATACATGAGCATGACTATTCACGAGATGCTTCAGGCTGTCGCTCAGAGACTGTTTGGAACGTCTGGGTCAATAGACATGCAAGTGCGCAAGATGGAGTATGTGGGGTATGAATTGGTGCGGCTCGCAGTGGAGAATGCTCGCAGGCGCAAGCCCTACTGCAATGGCATACAGTTTTGGATGTACAACGACTGTTGGCCTGCGAGTGGATGGAGCATGGTCGACTACTACGGATTTCCGAAGGCCGGGTACTACGCCATGAGGCGGACGAGCAAACCGGTGATAGCGTCCATAGAAGGCTGCAAAGACGTGTACAGGATCTTTGTCTGCAACGACCAGTTTGTGCCGGCTAGTGGGGAACTCCGAGTCTACGTGCAACCGTGGACAGGAGGCCCTGTGTGGGAGACCACAAAGGCGTTCACGGTCCCAGAAGGTGTGTCGCAGCCGGTCCTTGAGATCGATCGCAAAGACCTAGAGCAGCACCTCGGACTCGATACGACTCTGGTGTGTGAGATAGAGGGTGACTTCGGCAGTGACAGGGCGTTTTACTATCCGGGCATACCTTGCGAGATGGATCTGCCGCCTGCAACCCTGACTGTAGAGGCAATCGGAAACGGGACATCAGGCGAGCTAAAGATCAGCACTGACAACTATGCCCGAGTGGTGAGCATAGACGTAGACCTTGACCTGTCTGACAACTACTTCGACTTGCTTCCGGGAGAGACCAAGGTGGTCAGGTGGTCGGTTCCGCATGGGACCTCAGTATCGGCAGAAGGTGTTCCTGAGATCAGCGTTACGTGCTGGAACGCAGCCAGGTGATATAGGCGAAACAGCCGGGCAAGTTGCCCGGCTGTTTTTTTTGGCCCCCAACAGGCCTTTATGGCTCTAGCGGGCCTCAATCACCGGAGGGCTCAGGAGCCCAAACGGTATCACGTGGTAGTCGTCTCGCCATATGGATGCTGTGTTGTCCATGCGCAGATCGTACCAATTGCGCTCTCCACCGCCCCTGGTAGGCCAGTCGGGCTGCCCTGTGAAGCTGCTTGGCCCAACCTCTATGAGTTCGCCTTCGCGATGGTGATGCGGCCCAAGAAGGTTCCTGAGCGAGTTCGTGAGCACAAGCTCCAGCTCATTTTCTCCTTCACGCAGCGCCTCGGTGATCTCTACTTCCCAGGGGCTCCACGCGATCGGCGGGAGTTCCACTCCGTTTAACGTAGCCTTTATCACTATAGCTTCGACGCACGGAAACGTAAGGAAATAGCGCTTGTTTGGGTCGAGATTTGTAAGCTCGAACGAACGCTTGAGCTTGAACTCACCTGCGAAAAACGGATACCCCTCCAGAGCCAGGTCTGACCCGAACTCTGTCTTTTCGGCAGTGATCGAGAAGCTGTTAAACCTGTGCACAGGCCTCTGAGGCAGGCGCCCCGAACGGTTGCGCTGGGTCTCCTCGGGCGGTATGTCGGACACT
>FIZI01000059.1 GCA_900016865.1 uncultured Clostridia bacterium
GGAAATCTGCCATCCCTGTGGCCGGGGGAGGAGTTGCGGACTCTTCTCCAGCCTCTGCTGGTTTCACAGTAACTAACCCCTTACCAAGTTCCCTGCCGCCAAAATACCCAACAATACCACCAAAAGCAGCGCCGATGGCAGTACCAATGCCAGGGAGGATTGCCGTGCCGATTGCAGCGCCCAGTTTGGCACCACCCCAGCCTCCGGCGAGGCCAGTACCAACTTCGATAGCCTTCGCCACTTTTTCGGCAGTCGTCTTTTCGGAGACGACTTCAAGCGCTCCCGTACCTATGGCGAGCGGCCAGGCCCACCGGCCAGCGATCCTTCCCACTCGGGACACCAACCCTCCAGCCGCCGCAAGGGCCTCCGAACCATACCCCGCAGCCCTGCTGGCAACCCCGGCCAGTCCCGCTTCTTCTGCGACGGCTCCGATTGGGACATTTGTTATTCTTCCAGCGGAGCTCAGGATAGGGATAGTCTCGCCAGCTGCTGTCACCCCAGGAGAAACGATGGGAGGGACCGCCGGTGGTTTTTTTATTATGTTCCTCCCTATCCACCTGATGGCACTGAACGCCTTCCTTCCAGCTCCATAAAGACCACGTAATATTAGGCCGCCACCCAAGAGGGAGAAAAGTCCCCCAAAAGCCAGAGCACCAAAGATATTCCCTTGCCCGGTTTCTTTTGCAGCGATCGTAAAGGTTCCTTTCAAGCTCGCTATCCAGGCCCTCCCTGCAATCGACCCCAGCTTGGTGAATATGCTTTCAACTTTTTCCCCGCCTGGACCGTCCAGGTAATTATTAATTTCATCAAGCCCTCGGTCGATGAGGAAAATAATCTTGTCGCCAAAGCTCATTCCCTGGAATCGTTCGTCGCTGAACAATTCCTTGATGCGGGTATATGCCCGCTCCATAAATTCCCCGACCTGTTCCCCGGCACTCTTAACCTGTTCCCGAAAATCAGTAAACTTTTTGCTTGTGGGGTCCAGGATGCCCGTAAGGTCCTGTAGAATTCTGGTGACAGGCTTTGCCATGCCTTCTCCGAAGTCCCAAACTACCAGTCTGGCTATTTCTCTTAAGTTCGCCATAAGAGCCAGCAGGTCATCGCTGAAGTCCTGCATCGGGAACCGCTTTTCAAAGGTCCGTATAATGGCCTCCATTGCTTCTTCGGCAGGAATGGCAGCGCTCCCTAAATTCCTGAGTTCGTCCCCTGTAATACCCAGTTCTTCGGCCACCCAGGATAATGGAACGTTCAAGTTTTCCGTAACCTGGCGAAGTTCCTCCATCTGCAGGGTGCCTACAGAAGATATCTGTTTGAAGCCGTAAAAAGCCAGTTCTAATTGTGATAGCCCCGCGCCGGTATACATAGCAGCGTTACCAAAAGCCTGCAATGCCCGCATGGTAAAATCAGCAGTCTGGCCGGACGCCATGAGCTGCCCCGCCGTCTGGACAACAAAAGGCACTTCGTAGACGGGAGACTTGATCGCGAAGTTCACAAACCGCTCAAAGTTCTCCCTGCCCTCTTCCACAGAACCGGAATAGAACTCAATAGACCGCCGGGCCCGGTCCATTTCCCCGGCCAACTTGAGAGGGAATCCAATGGCCGCCGCAAACCCGGCACCTCCACCGATAAGGGCCAGCGGACTTGTGATTGTTGAAATAATCCGCTTTGCCACGCCGGTCACCCGATCTACGCCTTCCAGGACAATCTTATGGCTACCCCGGGTTAGCCTGCCAATATTGGACTCTACCCTTTTTAAAGAAGAGGTAATTCTGTCCTGCATGGAAATCGTGGGGTTGACCCTTGTTCGGTGTAATACATCTGCCCGTTTCTTTGCACTCCCCAAAACCTTCTCTGTATTGGAGAGTTCGGTCCTGGCTCTTTTGTCTACACGGGGGGTAGCATCCGTCTTACCAAGGTTACCCGCATGTTTCTGGGTGCTTTGTATAGTCCGGTCCAGGTTTTTTAGCTTAACCTCAGCCTGCTCGTCAGTCACATCCACCACAATGTCCATGCGATACACTTCATAATTTGGCATGACTTACACTACCCCCTCTCTTCCCACGTCTCGCGCTTTCGATCTCAATCTCCCGGCTTGCCAGCAGGAACAGCTGTTCCCCTCTAGGAAGCCTGTAAAACTCGCCGGGGCGCAGGTTATGCTTCACCCAGAAATCATATAACACCCCTGCGAGTCCCCCGGCCTTGATTAGTTTTTTACGTCTTCCAACTCGATGTTATAACCAGACAGATCCAGGACTTTGTTTCCAAGGGCATCAAGCTCCCCAGCCCAAAGCAAGCGTTTGACGACCTGATCAGGGCCGGAGAGCTTACCTTTGACCATAAGCTTCTCATCCCCCCAGCCTTTGAGCTCAATTACCCTCGGGTTTTCTTCATCCCCAATTACCATCCGGAGGCCGATTGTGGCTTCCGAAATAAGCAGGCAGTTAAACTTTTCCTCATCGAATTCGGTCACCACCCGACCCCGCTTCTTCTCCTTGATAGTACACTGTTCCCGCAACTTACCGACCTTTGCCCCGGTAAGACCTTGCATATCAATCTCCAGATTGTAGCCATAACCGGGACGCTTGATTCTGTAATACCCTTTTGGGGGTTCAGATTTTCCGAGCAATTGTTCTATAATCTGCTCATCCGTCATTCCTTCAAACTCCGTAGCCATTGTTTCCCTCCTTTCTCAATGAATCTTAGTCGGCCTCAATCGGGTCCAGTAGCTCAACACCCTCAAACACGAAGGGCCACTCATCCTCAATGAGGTCTCCAGCTTTCCAGTTAGCCAGGGCAATCTTTGTAAACTTGACATTCTTCAGCCGAATGCGCTCATAACCGAAGGCTTCCGGATCATCCAGCTTGGTAATGAGCTCCGTGACCACAGCCCCACGCCGGTCATCGGTGATAGGCAAGTTGAGCTGGATGAGATCAGAGGTTACCTTGAAGCCAGTAATTGTTCCGGTTCCTTTCAGGCTGCCAAGTTTGTGCTGGGTCCAGCGGGTTCCACAGACCAATACCTCTTTGTAGTCAGGTTCCACATCCGCAGTAACTGCAGTCACGTTAGTCTGCCATTCCCCTTCCAGGTATAGATACCCGTAATGGCCGTTAACGATCCTTGAAGTGTCCAGGAAATCAGCCAATTAATCCACCCCCCTATAGCACGTAGAAGTTTCCGAAGATATTTTCCATCACGTCGGTCAGCCGCGCTCCGTAGTTCAGGAACACTTGATCTGCCTCCGGCGTCATGGTCGCACCTTCCCCGTAGTAATTCGGGTCAAGCTGTACGAAGTAGCCAGTATTCTCGATAACTTCACCTTTGGCCAGCGTAGCCATATATTGCATACAGGCCCCAATCAGCGCCAGGCGGCCCTCTTCGGTGTTGTTAACCTTACCGATGTAATTGGCCTCCGCCGTCCTCTGGAGATCCTCAGCAATCGCATCCATGACCCGGATGCCCCGGATTTTCTTGAAGGCGTTGTTCTGATCTTGACGTAAAGTTACCAAAGAGTTGATCCCCTTCAGAACCTTCACAATCAAGCCGTCATGGATTAGCAGAAACACCCCATTTTCCACCGCCGTCTTCATTTCCGTCTTGGTCCACCTGCGATTCACATCACTGAACGGGGCAGATGCATAGGTGGTGGATTCCTTGAGCTTTTGCCCCGCAATCAGGCCGGCAACCCAGGCCGCCACTTCAGCAGAGCTATATTCCACGCCGTCAAGGTAGCCCCCACAGCCGACGTTTACGATACCCTCATAGTTAGACGCCGAACTCCTAGCCACTGCTTGGTCAACCGCATCCGCAGCCTTATCGACTGTAGCACTGCCCCCAATAACCCCGATAATGTGAGTCCCTTCCGAACGTAGACGCTGAACCCAGGCTTTGAAAGATGCTTGTAAACCAGCATCAGTTACCCCATCAAGCGTTACCACGTTGAACTTCTGAGCCTCCATCGCTTCAAAAGCATCAAGATAATTCTGGTTAGTGATTTCTTCAATCCCAGAATTACCGCCTTCCAAAGGCTGGGAAGTCACATCAGCCAGAATACCATTCCCTTCTGATATCAAGCTTGCTTTAATCAGTCTTTGACCATCGTTGTTGATAGCAGCAACAGCTGCAGCAATTGTACCACTCGGGAAGGTAAACACTTTTTTGAGCGTGGTTCCTTCATAGAGTTTGATATCTTTCTTGGTTCCATCAACCGGGTTTGCGGCGACTGTAATTTTAAAGTCATTTCCACGCGCACCTTTGTAATACCCCTCGATTTGTATCGCTGGCGCGGGTGGCTCTGCGGTATCGCTCAATTTTAACGAAGCCGCTGCAGCATTTCCATTATCCAGCCGATAAGCAATAACTTCTTTGGCCCCACCCATTAAGGCAAATCGCAAGGTTTTGTAAGCCGTGGCGCCTTCAGTATCGTTTGTGGTAAATAAATCAGCAGCCTGAGATTCACGAGTAATGGTCGTAAAAGTTTCTATTGGTCCCCAGTGAGCCTTCACCGGCACCATAACAACACCGCGAGCTCCGGGCTGGATGGCGGCCAAGGCTGCCGCCCGGAAGTTCATGTACAAACCGGGTATTTTCGGTAAGTCTAAGATATCCCAAGTTCCGCCTGCCAATTATCTCACCTTCCTTCTCAAGAATTCTTTAATGTACGCCTTCACTTCGTCCACGGCGAACTCGTTGTTGGTCACTTCTATCCCGTGGAGCGCCCCTACAACGACCTCCCGCTTCACCCCGAATATTTCTTGGGACTGGGCTAGAAGTTCGTTGAGTGGGTATTTGGTTTCCTCTGCCAAACTTATCACCTACCCTTTCTTTTTCTTAAGTTTAAAAGCGACCTCCTGCATTAATGGAGCAGAAGTGAGCTTCCTCATAACAACCCTGCTCAATACCGCGGTAACCTGCCCTACCGTAAGTGCATCTGCCTGGAAGTTTGCTTTTACTCTTTCCACCGTCAGGTAGCGGGGCCGCTTTTCCTTCTCATCGGGGGTTTCATCTCCTTCCTCCACAGGTTCCTCTTCATCCCCGTTAGGTGGTTCGATGGGAGGTTCTTCCTCTTCTCCCGGTCCCTCGTTCTCGTTCTCGCTAAACTCAATTTTAAACGCATCCCACAAGCCAGCAACGATGGATTGAGCGCCTTTCAGCTGCCCGTTTGGAGTATCACCCAAAACATGGCAGATTAAGGTCTTGGTTTCCTTATAGACAGCCCGATTAAGGTCTTGGATTTCCTCCCCAGCCCCCCGCCATAGGATGCAAGGCTTCTGGTATCCCAGGGGCCATTTATTCGTGTAGACCGTCCAGTTATCCAGAAGGCCCTCCGTCCAGCTTGCCAAGGCAGTAAGCCAGGGATCTTCAGGAGCCTTTTCTGTAACAGGTATGGGTTGTAATGCCAGGACAGTAAAACGCAAACCTCTGGTGATGATGTCCCACTCCACATCCACTACGTCATCTCCGACGACCCCCTCATAGATACAGGAGAAGGTTCCCCCAGATTCGGCGGTGAGGGGTTCCGAAAGGGTTTCGATGATACTTTGGGCCAGGGAATCCACGCTAACAAAGCTCGTCCGGGCCACGTTAGGCCAAATTTCAATATCCCGCCGGAACCCAGCCCAGTCACTCTCATCAACGTCTTTCCCCATGCTGATGACAATATAGGGCTTCTCGGTGTCAGCTCCCGCAACATGGGGTTCAAAAACACGCTCCCCAACTTCCGCAATCGCTGTGAGAGCCTCCCTTATCGCTTCTCTCATTTAGTCCACCAATCCAATACAGATTTTTTAATTTTCGGCAAGTTCTTTTCCAGGGTGGGGCCTACGATAGCGTAGGGCCGGGAGCCTGGATGCCTGACCTGCTTCACCGGGTGACGAGCCCCAGGCCAGTAAAGAGCCTTCTTATTTTTCGGCTTGATGATATGGGGTGGGGTCCCTTCCTCCAAGAATATCCCGTACTCGACCCCGTGGGACAAGTACAGCAGAAAAATACTGTCACCACTACGATCAACCCCAGAGTGGAGGGATTGCCGAGCATGGGCCGTCCTATCCCGCCAGCTTGCCCCTAGCTTCGCCTCCCTCTCCAGATGACCAGCCCAGTTAAACAGCAGTGCATGCAGACCGGCCTTTTTCCTCTCGATATGATCCTTCACTTTGGTAGTCGGAGACACGAGGCATCACCCTTCCCGAAGCAGGTTGTTTTGCTTCAGCACCATGTAGACCGCGCCTTCAAGCCTTTCAACTTGTTCCTCGCTGAGTCCAAGGCGCATAAAAACATCCATACAATGTAATAACTCATGGATGAAAACGGACTCCAGCTTGTCCTGGTCAAGGTCTTTTTGTAATCTAATTTCCTTATCGCTGCAGTGGACCGCCTCGCCTATTAAGTCAGGCTTTTCGCGGTTAACAATATCGACCAGGCTCACCTTGTAGATAAACGGGCCAACTACAACGGTTTCCGGTATTTTCACTTAACTCTCCCTCTCCAAATCTACTTGATAACCCACAACTTCCCCACTCTGCAGCATC